>CAZIZI010000035.1:0-2459 GCA_964543765.1 uncultured Thermodesulfobacteriota bacterium | reverse complement strand
CTATATAAAGATGCCACACAAGAGCATCTCTACAATTTTTATCAAGCCTTAACCCTTGGGGACAGATGGGAACCAGTTTGGCTTTGATTTGAGAATCTCCACTTGCAAAAAGTAGAACCTCATGTCCCATTTTTACGAGCTCTTCGGTAAGATAAGAAACCACTCTTTCAGTGCCTCCATAAAGTTTAGGAGGCATACTTTCGTGCAGAGGGGCAACTTGCGCGATGCGCATTTGCTCCTTCTTTTTAAAGTTTTGTTTGGAAGACGTTCAAAGAGGCTATTAAGATATTAATAACGTAATGCTTTAATTTCAAACACAAGAAGTGAAAATTTTAACATCTGCTACCAAACATCCGGCTTTTCCTATCAAAATGGGGTTAAGGTCTATTTCTTTGATCTCAGGTTTTGAGAGAAAGAGGCTTGAGAGGTTGAGGATAAGGTGGAAAAGGTCTTCTTTTAAGTAAGGGTCTTTTAGCAGTTGATCAATCTTTGTTTCTTTTAACGTCTCTTTTATATCTTCAACCTCTAAAGGAAGAAGCCTAAAAGAGATTTTCTTAAGTATTTCCACCCATATTCCTCCCAATCCGACCATTAAAATAGGACCAAAGCTTTTATCCCGGTAAGCTCCCGCAATTACTTCTAACCCTTCGGATATCATTTTTTGAACCAAAATCCCCCATTTTTCTTTTTGATGGCAGGTATTTTTTGCCTTATTTGAAAGATCCCCATAAGCTTCCCTTAATTCCCTTTGATTAACTATGTTAAGTCTTACTCCTCCGATTTGGTTTTTATGAACTATTCTTGTTGAGACCAACTTTAAAACCACCGGAAAACCTAATTCCTCAGCTGCTTCAAGAGCCTCCTTTTCTGAAGTGACCAACCTCCCTGGAACAAGAGCGATGTTTGCTTCTTTTAACAGATTCTCCGCCTCAGGGTAAAACAGAAGGCTCATACTTTAAACCTTTCTCTTATCCTTCCGTATTGCCAAAGCCCAAAAAGGGCTCTTACTGCAAAATCGGGTCTGGTGAATATAGGAAGGCCCGCTTCTTTTAAACGCCTTCTTTCTTCCTCCCAAATCCCAGGGGGCGTATCCAAGCACATAACGGAAGGTTTCTTCGTTTTACTTATAGCCTCACAGATGGCTTCAACTGGCAATTCCAAAAAATCCTCCGACCAAGAGTAAATGTAGCTCAAAATGACTCCATCTACATTTTCATCTTCAAATACGGTTTTTATTACTTCGCCACATAGTTCCTTATTATTGGCTATATATCCCAAATCCACCGGGTTTGTCCTTATGGTATAAGGAGGCATAAGTTCGAACAGTCTTTTTTGAGTAAGTTCGGAAAAGTTTGCTACTTCAAAGCCATTTTCTTCTAAAAGGTCCAAAATAACCATCCCCAATCCAGCCACAAGGCTTATTACCCCTATCCTATTTCCCCGGAGCGGACTTTGGAGGGAAAGGGTCTCGGCCATGGCTATAAGTTCGAGAGGATCTTTAGCCAAGATGGCTCCGTATTGCTTCAAAGCGCCTTGATAAACCTTATAAGGGCCCGCAAGCGAGCCAGTATGCGACTTTGCAGCTTTATCTGCCTTTTGGGATTTGCCCGCCTTATGGACTACAATGGGCTTGAATTTAATTGTGTCTTTTATAGCCTCAAGAAGTCTTCTTGGCTCTTCAACTCCCTCCAGGTAAAGGGCTATGCTCTTTGTGCTTTCATCACGGTTTAAATAGGAAAGAAGATCCCAAAAGTCAGTGTTAACCCGATTTCCAAGCCCAACAATTTTATTAAGACCTATGTTTTCCCTAATGGCATAAGCCAAAATCAGATGACATATCCCTCCACTTTGACTGAGTAAGGAAACCCCTCCTTTTTTTAATAGGGAAAAGGAAGGAGTAAAACTGGCATTCAAATCCCCATCGAGATTAACAAACCCAAACGTATTGGGCCCTATTATCCTTATTCCCTCTTCTTCGGCTACCTTTTTGAGATTTCTTTGCAGCTCTTCCCCTTCAAAAAGATCGGACTCAGAAAAACCACTACTTATAACCAACACGCATTTTACCCTCTTTTTTCCACATTCTCGTAAAACCTCAATCACCTCCTTTGAAGGAATTACTAAAATGGCCAGATCAATCGGTTCAGAAATCGCTTCTAAGGAAGGATACGCTTTAACACCCAAAACCTCTTCATGCTTTGGATTCACTACGAAAACTTTTCCCTTGAAACCGCATTCTTTCAAGCTCTTTAAAACATGATACCCCATTTTTTTCGAGGAAGAAGAGACCCCAATTATCACTACCCTTTGAGGATAAAAGAAATGATCCCATATCAAGAATTCCTCCTTTTTCTTTCCTTTTCCAATTTTCTCTTTTCTTCTTCTCTCACTTCCCTTCTTAAAAGCTTACCAACTTTTGATTTAGGAAGCATATCCCTGAACTCTATGTAATGTGGAAT
>CAZIZI010000034.1:0-9693 GCA_964543765.1 uncultured Thermodesulfobacteriota bacterium | reverse complement strand
GGAACAATGGGGTTAACTGGTGCATAGACGCGGGGATGGGATGTCAGGGGTGTACGCAACCGGAGTTTCCTGATCAACTTGGCCCCTTCTATGAGAAGATCACCGATGTTCATGTGCCAAAAATAGGCGAATATTGGCAGAAGAAGGAGGTTTAGCGATGGGAAAGATTGTTATCGATCCCGTAACGCGGATTGAAGGGCATTTGAAGGTCGAAGTATTGGTTGATGGGGGGCAGGTTAAAGAGGCCCGTTGTTCGGGTTTGCTCTTCAGGGGTTTTGAGAAGATCCTTAAGGGGCGTGATCCTCGAGATGCTCAGATAATAACTCAGAGGATATGCGGGGTCTGTAACCATTGTCATACAACTGCTTCCACTTACTGTCTTGATAGTGCCTTTGGGATTGCCGATAAAATCCCCGATAACGGCCGTTGGATACGAAATCTTACGCTTGCCTTTCACCAGCTGCAGGATCATATCCTTCACTTTTATCTCCTTGCCGCTTTGGATTATGTGGATGTCACGAAGGTGGCCGATTATGAAGGCAATGACCGGGTTTTGAACTCTGTTAAGGAGTTCTTGAAAAGAGGCGAGCTTTGGCCCTTTGTACCCCGGTATGAAGGGGATTATAGGCTTCCTCCCGAATTAAACCGGGAACTCTGCGCCCATTATGTTAAGGCCCTGGAGATGAGGCGAAAGGGACATGAGGCGGTGGCCATTTTAACAGGGAAAGTACCGCATGCTTGTACCATTACTCCGGGCGGAGCCACCGAGACAGTAACAGTTGACAAGGTGACCTCTCTTCTTTGGAGGGCAAAAGAACTCAGGGAGTTTGTGGAGGACTATTATATACCTGATGTAATAAAGGTGGCCGAATATTATAGCGATTACTTTGAGATCGGAATGGGTTGTGGTAGGTATCTTTCCTATGGGACTTTTGACTTGGACGGTTCCAATCCGGATTATGCCCAAAGGGCCCGATTTTTTAAGCAAGGTACAACCAACACCAAATTAGAATACGAACCCCTTGACCTTGGAGTTATAAATGAGTACGTCAAGTATTCTTTTTATGAGGATTCCACAAGTGGAAGGCATCCCTTCCAAGGTGAAACGGAACCCCTTCCGAAGAAAGAGGGAGCTTACTCCTGGCTTAAGTCCCCAAGGTATAAAGGAGAGGTTTATGAAGTTGGGCCATTGGCAAGGATCGCCGTAATGTACGCCAGTGGTGACCAGAAGGTTCGAGAACTGGTGGATTCGCTTCTCGGGCATTTTAAGGCTTCAAAGGAGGCACTGTTTTCAGTCCTTGGAAGGCATGCTTCCAGAGCCCTATGTGCCCTTTTGATCGCCAGGCAGCTTGAGCAGTGGGTTCTTGAACTTAAGCCTGGTGAGCCCGCTTGGATCCCCTTCGAGATTCCTGATGAAGCGGAAGGGGTTGGGATAGTGGATGCAGCAAGAGGAGCTTTAGGGCACTGGGTGGTTATAAAAGATAAGAAGATCTATAATTACCAATGCGTTGTTCCTACCACCTGGAATGCCTCCCCCAAGGACGATATGGGGAATCCTGGTCCGATAGAACAGGCCTTAATCGGGACCAAGGTAAAGGATGAGAAGAACCCGTTTGAGATAGTGAGGATCATAAGGTCTTTCGACCCGTGCATAGCCTGTGCGGTTCATCTGTTAAACGCTAAGGGGAATACGATAGGAAGGTTCATTATAAGTTAGGGGAGGACCAAAATGGTCAGGTCTGAACAGAAGCCATTGGAAGAGATTTTGGAATATTTAAAGGATTGCAAGAAGGTCTTTCTTTTAGGCTGTGATGGGTGTGCTCAGGCAAGTGGAACCGGAGGGCTTCCTCAGCTCAAGGAGATGAAAGAGAAACTTGAACAAAATGGCAAGGAAGTAACAGGGCTTATGGTCGTCGATTTTCTGTGTCAGAAAGCGCTTGTGGCCTCTCACCTGAGGCCTCTGGAAGAAGAGGTGATGAGTTCGGACGCGGTTTTGGTTTTGACCTGTGGGTTGGGGATACAAGCATCAGCGGCTATGATCAAAAAGCCGGTTGTGCCTGGTTGTAACACCGTTCCCTTAGGTGGAACCAGAGGAGAGTGGAGGGGAAGTGAAAGGTGCCTTGAGTGTGGTGATTGCGTGCTCTTTTGGACCGGGGGGATTTGTCCTCTTACGGCTTGTTCGAAGGGACTTCTCAATGGAGCCTGTGGAGGGGCTTCTAATGGGAAATGCGAGGTCGACAAAAACAAGGATTGCGGTTGGGAGAAGATTTACCTAAGGCTTAAGGAACTCGGGCAACTGGAACGTTTGAAGCATTTCATCCCACCAAAAGCTTACAATAAGATGAGGCCCAAGGGAGAGATCTTGACTTCCTTCCTTTGGGCACTTGAGCAGAAGTGAGGAGGGGAAAGATGGGTCTAAGAGAGGCCTTTGAGAGCGGAAAATTTGTGGTAACGGCTGAAGTCGGCCCTTTAAAAGGAACGGACATCACGGAGATAAAGGAGGTTGCCCATTTACTCAAGGGCAAAGTCGACGGGACAAACGTGACGGATCAGCAGAGTGCGGTCATGCGGCTTGGTTCTATGGTCACCTGTTATCTTCTTAAGCAAGAAGGACTTGATCCCATATTGCAGGTAACCTGCAGGGACAGGAACAGGCTTGCCATTCAATCTGACCTTTTGAGCGCCCATGTGTTGGGGATAAGGAACGTTTTGGCCATAACGGGTGATTATCCTACCTTGGGTGATCATCCCGATGCGAAGGCGGTTTATGATATCGATTCGGTTCAATTGGTTTGGATGATCAACCGGCTTAACCAAGGATATGACGTGGCAGGGAATGACCTTCAAGGAAAGACCGATTTCTTCATCGGGGCAGTGGTAACTCCCATCACCGATACGGAAGCAGCCCTTGAACTTCAGTTGATAAAGATGGAGAAAAAAATCGAAGCAGGGGCCAAGTTTTTCCAAACCCAGGCCGTTTATGACATTGATGCCTTTGCCAGGTTCATGAAAAGGGCCGAGAAGTTCGGCGTACCGGTTCTGGCGGGCATCATCCCCCTTAAGTCCGTCGGTATGGCCCGGTACATGAACAAAAACGTGGCTGGAGTATTCGTCCCCGAACACTTGATAGAAGAGATGCAAAAGGCGGAAAAACCCGCTCAAAAGGGCCTTGAGATAGCCGCAAGGCTGATAAAGGAGGTTAAGGACCTCTGTCAAGGGGTCCATATAATGGCCATAGGTTGGGAAAAGAAGGTCCCAGAGATATTGGAATTGGCGGGCCTTATCTAACCGCTTAAGAAGGGGAGGGTTACCTCCCCTTCTTTCTTTTTCTTTTCTACCCAAGAAACTTTTAAAAAAAGAGAAAAAAGTGTAAAATTTTTCACAAATTAGGAGGGATTTCGTTTTGGGGAAAAGGGTCATATTAGGGGTTGGAAACATCTTGCTTAAGGATGAAGGCGTAGGGGTTCATGTGGTTAAGATGATGGAATCGATGAAGCTTCCCGAAGGGGTTGAACTGGTTGATGGGGGGACCCTCGGTTTTGATCTTCTGGGGATTTTTGAAGAGAGCGAAAAAATCGTCATTGTTGATGCCTTAAAGGGAGGGCATGAACCGGGGACCATTTACAAGGTTACCCCCGAACAACTTAAGGGGGATCTGAATCGGGCTTTGAGCCTTCATCAGGTTGGGCTTTTGGAAGTAATGGAGATGGGGAAACTGTTAGGGTTTCAACCTCAAGTTGTTATAATCGGGATTGAGCCTAAGGAGATCGACTGGGGGATGGAACTAAGCGAAGAAGTGAAGATGAAGCTCCCAAAGGTCATCTCGCTGGTGTTAGAGGAGATAAAAAGTGCATGAGTTAAGTATTGCTCAGAGTTTACTTGATATAATCGCTCAACAGGCCCAAATTTATGGGGCCAAAAGGGTCACCAGGGTAAACCTAAGGATCGGTGCTCTAAGTGGGGTTGTTCCAGAGGCTTTGTCCTTTGCCTTTGAGGTCTTGAGTAAAGGACATTTGGCAGAAGGAGCCACTTTGGAAATAGAGGAAGTTCCGGTGAGGATAAGGTGTGAAAGATGTGGGGTCTTTGAAGGGATACCCTTTTTGGTCTGTCCCAAATGTGGGGAAATAGCCGAGCTCCTTAGTGGAAGGGAGCTCGAGATTTACTCAATGGAGATAGAAGATGGAAGTGAAGGTAGTGAAGGATATTCTTGAGGCCAATGAAGTTATAGCTGAAGAGAACCGCCGGCTCTTCAAGGAGAAGGGACTCTACGTGCTTAACCTTATGGGGGCCCCTGGGACCGGCAAGACCACGCTTCTTGAAAGGACCATCGAAAGGATAAAGGATCGGTGGAAGGTGGGTGTTATCGAGGGGGATATTGCCACAAGCAGGGATGCCGAAAGGATTGCTCAATACGGAGTTTCGGTGGTTCAGATAAACACCGGAGGGGCCTGTCATTTGGATGGGAATATGGTCCGTATGGGCTTAAGGGAACTTCCACTTGAGGGGCTTCAAGTTTTAATCGTTGAAAATGTGGGGAATTTGGTTTGCCCTGCCGAATTCAACATAGGAGAGGACGATAAGGTAATGATCCTTTCGGTGACCGAAGGGGAGGATAAGCCTCTTAAGTATCCCCTGATGTTTCAAGTCTCAAGGCTTCTGCTTTTAAACAAGATCGACCTTCTTCCCCATGTGGACTTTAACTTGGATCGATTCAAGGAATTTGCCCTTAAGGTGAATCCCCATCTTGAGATAATTCCCATATCCTGTAAAACCGGTGAGGGGCTTGAGGAGTGGATCAAGTGGCTTGAAAACCGCTTAAAAGAAATCCGATGAAAAGGCTTCGCTTGACCGTAAAGGGAATAGTACAAGGAGTGGGTTTTAGGCCCTTGGTTTTTAAGGTGGCTTCTTCCTTAGACCTTAAGGGTTGGGTTTTGAACGACGAAGAAGGGGTTAAGATCGAAATAGAAGGGGAGGAGGAAAGGCTTGAGGAGTTTTTAAGGGAACTTCTCTCTAATCCTCCTCCCCGAGCCGAGATCGAAGAAGTGGAAAAGGAAGAACTTGAACCGATGGGGTATAGTTCGTTTGAGATAAGGGAAAGCGAAAAGTCCTTGGAGCGATCAGTTTTCATTTCGCCTGATATCGCCACCTGTGAGGACTGTCTGCGAGAGCTTTTTGACCCTCAAGATCGGCGTTATCGTTATCCCTTTATAAACTGCACGAACTGTGGCCCTCGCTTCACCATTATAAAAGATGTACCTTATGATCGAGACAAAACCACAATGGCCTCCTTTAAAATGTGCCCCGATTGTTTAAGCGAATACCATAACCCTTTGGACCGAAGATTTCATGCCCAGCCAAATGCCTGTCCCCGATGTGGTCCCAGGGTTTTTCTTCTTGACCGCGAAGGAAGGGAAATTGAAATTGACGATCCCATCCGCGAAGCCATAAGGCTTCTCAAAGAGGGGAAAATACTCGCCGTTAAGGGGCTTGGCGGATTTCATTTGGCCTGTGATCCCTTCAGGGAAGAAGTGG
The DNA here is from genome assembly GCA_964543765.1 of uncultured Thermodesulfobacteriota bacterium. Lineage (GTDB taxonomy): Bacteria > Desulfobacterota > B13-G15 > B13-G15 > B13-G15 > B73-G16. The sequence continues at coordinate 4,161 of CAZIZI010000034.1, read as the reverse complement.
TGTGGGAGTTGCGAAGGAGAAAATGGAGGGAGGATAAGCCTTTTGCCTTAATGTGCAAGAACCTTGAAGCTGTGAAGGAGCTTTGTTTCCTTGAAGAAGGAGCAGAAAGGCTTCTTTTGAGTAAAGAACGTCCCATTGTGATTCTCAAAAGGAAACCCTCCTCAGGTATCGCTCCATCGGTAGCCCCAGGGCAAAACACCCTGGGGGTCATGTTGCCTTATACTCCCCTTCATCACCTTTTGTTTGAGGACGGAATAAGGTGTCTGATCATGACAAGTGGCAATATAAGTGACGAACCCATAGCTTATAAGGATCAGGAGGCCTTGGAACGGCTTTCGAAAATCGCTGACTTTTTCCTAACGCACAATCGCCCCATTTGGATGAGGTGCGATGACTCGGTGACGAAGGTTTTTAAGGGTAAACCCCTCTTTTTCCGGCGTTCCCGAGGATACGTCCCTAAACCCATATTCCTAAAAGGGGCCAAGAGAAATGTCCTTGCCTTGGGAGCAGAACTCAAAAACACCTTTTGTATAACCCGAGGTTCTTATGCCTTTTTAAGCCATCATATAGGCGATCTTGAGAACTATGAGACCTTTAGATCCTTTGAGGAGGCCATAGAACATTTCAAAAGGCTTCTTCGAGTCGAACCCGAGTTTTTAGTCCACGATCTTCATCCTGATTACCTTTCCACCCGCTATGCCCTTGAGAGGGATATGCCCCGTCTGGCTGTTCAGCATCATTTCGCCCATGCCTTAAGCTGTATGGCCGAATATGGGCTTGAAGGTCCGGTTTTGGGAATCATAATGGATGGAACGGGCTTTGGTGAGGATGGTACTGTTTGGGGGTGTGAGTTTTTAGAGGTCAAAATGGATGGTTTTTTAAGGCTTGGACATTTGAAGTATATAGAGATGCCAGGAGGTGAAAGAGCAATAAGAGAACCCTGGAGGATGGGGGCTATCTATTTGGAAAAGGCCTTTGAGGGCAAATGGACCATGGATCGGTATAAGGAACTTGGATGGGAAGTTTTGAGAGAGGGGGTAAAGAAGGGACTTAACGCTCCCTTATGTTCAAGCATGGGAAGGCTTTTTGATGCGGTGTCGAGCATAATTGGTTTAAGGGATATGGTTAACTATGAAGGCCAAGCGGCCATTGAACTTGAAGCCATTGCGGATCCCAAGGCCCAAGGGGATTATCCTTTTGAGATGGAGGGATATGTGATAGACCCTCTTCCCATGATAAGGGCGATCGTGAGGGACTTAGAAGCTGGAATTAATAGGTCTCAAGTAGCCATGCGATTTCATAGGACCATCTCCAAGATGATCCTCCAAGTGGCCCAGAGGGCTCGAGAAGAACGAGGGCTTCAAGAGGTGGTGGTAAGTGGTGGATGTTTTCAAAACCTTTTGCTTCTGGAACTCACCACAAATCTTCTTGAAAGGAATCACTTCAAAGTCTATACTCACCACAAGGTCCCTCCTAATGATGGAGGTATCTCCTTAGGTCAGGCTTATTATGGAAGCAAGTGGAGGAGTTAAGGATGTGTTTGGGAATACCGGGTAAAGTTTTGAACATTAAGGACGAAATGGCCGAAGTAGATTTTGGGGGGGTCAAAAGGACCGTTAGTCTTCTTCTTTGCCCTGAGGTAAAAGTGGGAGATTATGTGCTGGTTCATGTGGGTTTTGCCATAACTAAGCTTGAGGAAGAAGAGGCGAAAGAAACCTTAAAGCTTCTTGAGGAGTACCTTGGAAGAGAAGAGCTTGATTGAGGCCATAAGGGCCCTTCATGATGGACCAATTCGTCTAATGGAGGTCTGTGGGACCCATACGGTCTCCATCTCCCGGGCGGGCATAAGGGTGGTATTGCCCAAGGGGATTGAACTTCTTTCCGGGCCCGGTTGTCCGGTGTGTGTGACCCCTCAAGAAGAGATCAAACAAGCCATGGACTTAGCAAGGGAAAAGGACACCCTACTTCTAACCTTTGGGGATCTTATGAGAGTTCCCACTAAATATGGTTCCTTTGAAACCCTTAAAGCCGAAGGAACGGATATAAGGGTTATTTTAAGCCCCTTTGATGCCATAAGAATTGCCGAGGAAAACTCGGGAAAAAGGGTGGTTTTTTTTAGCGTGGGGTTTGAAACGACGGCACCAGCGGTTGCAGCCACGATCCTTGAGGCGAAAAAAAGGGATATAAAAAACCTCTTTTTCCTGAGCGCTCACAAATTGATACCCCCCGCTTTAAGGGCCCTTCTTGAAGGAAGAAGGGTTTTAATAGATGGGTTTATCCTTCCTGGGCATGTGAGCGTGATAATAGGAAGGGAACCCTATGAGTTTATCCCTCGAGATTTCGGGATACCCTGTGTTATAACGGGATTTGAGCCTCAGGATATATTGGAAGGGATATTAATGCTCCTTCAGCAAAAAAGGAAAAAAAGGGCGGAAGTCCAAATCCAATACAAAAGGGCGGTAAGACCCGAAGGAAATCCCAGGGCGAGGGCTTTAATGGAAAAAGTCTTTGAAGAAAGGGATTCCAGGTGGAGGGGGCTTGGTCTAATTCCCTTAAGTGGTTTGGGTTTAAGGGAAAGCTTTAAGGATATGGATGCTCAAAGGGTTTTTGAACTAAAGGAACCCGAACCCATTCCCGATCCTCCCAATTGCAAATGCGCTGAGATCCTCCAAGGGCTTCTTAAGCCTCCCGAGTGCCCCCTGTTTGGAAAGACTTGTACTCCTCAACATCCAATAGGACCTTGTATGGTCTCCTCAGAAGGCAGTTGTTCGGCTTATTATCGGTATGGAGATGGAGAGTTTTATGCATGATAAGGTCCTTTTGGCCCACGGAGCAGGTGGAGGGGCAAGTTATGATCTCATTAGGAAGTTTTTCCTCACGTTTTTCTCCAATAAAGTACTTCAAGCCCTTGATGATGCGGCGGTTTTAAGTTTGGATGGAAGCAGATTGGCTTTCACCATAGACGCTTATGTGGTTTATCCCTTATTTTTCCCAGGAGGGAATATAGGAAAACTCGCCCTATGTGGAACTGTGAATGACCTTTCGGTGATGGGAGCAAAGCCGTTAGGAATAGCTGTGGCTTATATCCTGGAGGAAGGTTTTCCCATGGAGGATCTTGAAAGGATTACCTCTTCCTTAAGCGAAATGGCCAAGGAGGTTGGTGTTTGGGTTGTGACCGGAGATACTAAGGTAGTCCCCAAGGGAACTTCTCATGGGCTTTTCCTTATTACCTCGGGAATTGGCCTTATAGAAGAAGGGGTTTTCTTAAGCGGGTCAAGAGCCAAACCCAGGGATGTGGTAATAGTAAGTGGTCCCATAGGCGATCACGAAGCAGCTGTAATTCTCGCAAGGGGGGAATTTGCCATCGAGGGAGACCTTAAAAGCGATTGTGCTCCTTTGTGGGACCTTGTTAGATCCATCCTCAAGGTTACAAAGAACGTCCATGTAATGCGTGATCCTACAAGAGGGGGATTAGCCACAAGTTTATGGGAGATAGCCCAAAGTTCAAAAGTGGGCATTGTGATCGAAGAAGAATCGATCCCCGTAAGAAGGGAGGTCTTAGCTCTGTGTGAGCTTTTGGGTTTTGACCCTTATTATCTTGCCTCTGAAGGAAGGCTCATAGTAATCGCCCCCGAAGAGGAGGCCGAAAGAATCCTTTCCGCAATGAGAGAACATCCCCTTGGGAGGGAAGGTAAAATTATAGGAAATGTAGTCGAAGAAAACCCGGGAAGAGTCCTTTTGAAGACGAAAATAGGAGGCCATCGGCTTCTTGAACCCTTAATGGGGAGTCAATTCCCAAGGATCTGTTAATTTCTAAACCCTTTTCGGCAGATAAACGGTAAAGGTTGAACCCTTTCCTACTTCGCTTTCTACCTCGATTTTTCCGAGATGGGCTTCCACGATGCCTTTTACAATGGCAAGTCCGAGACCTGTACCGATAACCTGACGGGTTTCTTTTGTTCTCACGCGGTAGAACTTATCGAAGATCCTTGGAAGGTCCTCCTTGGGGATGCCAACCCCTGTATCGGAGACGGATACCCGGACGTAATCCCCTTCAAGGCTGACTGAGACGGTGACTTTTCCTCCGTTTGGCGTGTACTTTATGGCGTTGGAAAGAAGGTTAACAAAAACCCCTTCAAGCCCTTGGGGGTCTCCTAAAAT
>CAZIZI010000033.1:0-10532 GCA_964543765.1 uncultured Thermodesulfobacteriota bacterium | reverse complement strand
TAGATGTTCCAGAAAAGCCTTTAAATGAAGAGGCACCAGTTATTGGAATAGATATTGATTATACAAATGGTGCAGTTGATAGCGTAGGAAATGTTTGGTTTGACGAGAAGTGGAATAATGTCACTTTGCTTTTGAGAAATTGGAATTCAAAGGTGAATACGGATATTTTGCCCGCAGGTTAGAGGCCTTAGCTCGCTTGGAAGGTTTCCAAGTGGTTAAAGTTTCACCTGTGGGCACTTCTCAAACCTGCCCTGTATGCAGTTTCAGAAGTAAAGGCAATAGAAATGGTGATGTGTTTAAATGTAAAAATTGTGGATTTAAATATCATGCTGATATAGTAGCAGCGACTAATATAGCACTTCGGGCGGGTTTGAGATATGGATCTCAGCCTGTGGTGGCTCAGGCTGTAGCTGAAGAGTGGAGGAGACTTGGTATCCAGCCACCAGTAGGATACTGGGTCGTTGGCACTCAACTCCAGAGTAGGCCACCTGCTGCTTCCGCAGGTGTAATCCTCTATGCCATACTTTGAATAAGTATGGTTGAGAATGGAGGAATGGAATATCAGGCACCTGGAAAATTAATGCGGGTATATGTCTGCAAGGTCTGGGGATAGAGTATAACTTTCTTTAAGTTTTACGAACAATATTATACACTGATCATCCTTCCATTCTTGCCCAACGGCCATACTATCCATAATCCCTTCGATTTTCTCCACAATGTTATAAATCTCTGCCGTTCCGATTCTAACCGCTCCTCACTCCCAAGGGCTTAAGGGTGGCATCGTATCTACCCAAAAAAGTTATGCCTTTTGTATCGCTGTAAAAAATCACGCAATCTCCATATCGTCAAACGCCCGGGTAAAGAGAAAAATAGGCTTCTTTATATTTGGAAAAAATCCGAATCGTTCCAAAAATACAGAGGCATAGAAGGACAAGGAGCTTCACACACGAGCTCTCCTTGTCGATCATAAATCGGCCTTCCCGACTCATCCTAAGTTTTGATTTTCATCCTCAACCCAGCCGCTTGAAGTTCACCGGTATACACCGGAAGCATTGGATTGCCTATACCAAAACATCCATTAATGTCAGTGCCCCGGAGATGGAATTGAAATGGACGCCATCTTTAATAGCTTCATAAACGTACTCAAAACCTTTATTCGAAAGAGGAGAACTAGTTTGAAGGATTTCTCTTAAAGAAGTTAAAAGTATATCCTTAGGACGGAAATTATCTGCTTTCAACATGTAAATATAAGTCGCACTTGTGCCAAAAATACTTACATTTTCTTCCTCAACAATTCTTCACATTAACGAAAGATTGGGATAGCCTGGATTGCCATCGAAAAGGACGATAGAGCACCCTGTGGCTAAACTACTCATAAGCCAATTCCACATCATACAGGAAGTGGCTGTCATGTAAGTTATAACATCGCTTTCTTTTAAGTCCACATGTATTATTAGCTCTTTTAGATGATTAATTAAGACTTTCAAACCCTGTAACATACATTTCTGTTTACCTGTGGTGCTAGAAGAAAACATAATATTATACAGGATTGTCAAAGCTTATTTGTTCAAACTTAAAATTGCCTTTGGCCTCTTTTAAGGCTTCTTCAAAAAGTATTGCTTTTGGTAATTCGCTCCAAGCCATATTTTCATTAACGTAAAGGACTACTATGATTTTCTCTAAGCTAGGTACATTCCTAGCAATTTCGATCATATTGGGAGATATGCTGTAAACTTTGCCCTTATAAGGATATCCATACACCGTGAACAAAATTTTAGGCTCAATTTGTCCTATGCGATCTATTACGGCTTGAACCCCCAGCTCTGTGCTACAAGAGGACCAAGTGGCTCCTAGAACTGTAGCGGCTAACATGGCGATGCTTGTTTCTGGGATGTTTGGCATGTAAGCGCAAACCCTATCGCCCCTTTTTATCCCGAATCGCCGCAAGGTGAGACCTACTCGAATTACCAAATGGTATAGCTCTTTGTAAGTAATGGTCCTTCTTACGCCTAACTCGTTTCTGAGGACAAAAGCGGTTTTCTCGTCTTTTCTTCTCAAAAGGTTTTTTGCGAAATTACATCTGGCTCCAACAAACCATTTCGCGCCGGGGAATTTGGAGAGGTCATCCATCACCTTTTCGTAAGGTTGAGAGGATTTTACTTTGCAAAATTCCCAAACCGCTGCCCAAAACTCGGGTAAATTTTCTATAGACCAATAATAGGCCTCAAAGTATTCATTCAAGCCTAGGCCATATTTAAGGTTCAAAAATCCAAGAATCTCTTCATATTGCTTATTCCTTTCCGTTCTTCACTCGGTACCCAAAGAGGTCTTTTCATTACGGAATCCTCCCTTTTATTTTTCAAAAAATTGTACCTTTTTCCATCATATAGGGAAGCCTTCACTATTTTGCTAAAAAGAAGTTGACAGCCCAAAAAATTTGTCCTATTCTTCACATAGAACAAAGAACAATGTTCTCTTGAAGAGAACATAGAAGGAGGTTAGAAGATGAGATATGGTGAGACAGGCATTACTTTGGAAGTAGATCTTTCCACGGGCGAAATTAAGAAGTACGAGAGTGATCCTTTTTGGACGGAGCTTTATTTGGGTGGGCTTGGGACGAATCTCAGGTATCTTTGGGAGAAGGCGCCTCTTGATTGTCATCCCTTTTCTCCGGAGAACGCCATTATCTTTGGGGCAGGGCTTCTGGTGGGAACGCCCGTTGTAGGGGCCACAAGGACGGTGGTGACAAGTTATGTTCCCGTGAATAACCTGGTGGCTTTCAGTATGATCGGGGGGCACTTTGGGGCGGAGCTCAAGTTTGCGGGTTATGATCGGGTTATAGTGAAAGGAAGGGCTTCTGAGCCAGTTTATATGTGGATTGATAACGATAAGGTGGAGATAAGAAGTGCCAAGCACTTATGGGGGAAGGGGATTCTTGAGACCTTCAGAGTGATTCGGGAAGAACTTAAAGAACCGAGGGCCCAGATTGCTGCTATAGGGCCGGCGGGCGAGAAGAGGGTTTATTTTGCAGCAATACAACATGCTTGGCACACAGCTGGTCGTGGCGGTTTGGGATCGATTATGGGAGATAAGAAGCTTAAGGCCATTGCCGTGAGGGGCACCAAAGATCTTCGGACTGCTAAACCCCAGGAACTTTTTGAGCTTTGTTTTCGCATGAGGGAGGAGATTCGTAGAAACCCAAACCTCGGTGACTGGATGGCTTACAGTGATAACGATGCATTTCATCATGATAACTTCGCTTGGGGTTATGCCAGGGTGAGGAGAAAGGGGTATTGGACACCTGAGGTGGAGGAACGTTTTGCCCGGATCAGGAAGGAGCATCAATTAAGGGTAGTAGGGTGCTTTAACTGCCCTAAGGAATGCGAGATAGTCATCAAATATCCGGGTAAGCCCATCTTCGGTTATAAGTGTTTTGCTAAGGATACCTTCCACATGGCAGCCTTTCAGGAACTCGATTTTAGTTATGAGTTTCTGCCTCTTGTGGTCGATTACGGGGTCGACGCTTATTCAATGCCTCAGGTCATAGCCTTTGCCATTGAGCTCTATGAGAATGGCATCCTTACTGATCAAGATCTACCCGGTTTCCCCAAGGATGTTAAGGGTAGGTTTTATTATCTTTTTGAGAAGATAGTAAAAAGGGAAGGCATTGGTGACATTTTGGCCGAGGGTACTTGGTGGGGCGCCCAAAAGATAGGGCGTGGCGCCGAAAAGATCGAGCATAACAGCATAAAGAAAGTGGAACAAATTCCTATAAAACTCGGAAAATTGAACCCCATTTACTTCCTATGGTGGTCTACTAATGAAAAGTGGAACATAACCCAAATAGAAGGCACCTGGCCCCAGGATCCGATTCCTGACCCCGAAAAGAGAAAGGCCTTTGTGGAGAGTTGGATAGCTCCACCCAATGAGGAATTCAAGAAATGGTTTTTGGAATGGGAGAAGAGGGAAGTGATACCTGTTGAGAGGGTCTGCGCCATTGCTGATTGGAGTGAGAGAATGCATTACATAGACAATAGCACCGGGCTTTGTGGGTTCCTTTCGGCTTTCAGGGGGCAATTTGGTGGGGTTCCTGGGCCGGATCAGCTGGTGGGGGCAGGTCCAGCCTATCATATCCACAATATCCCTTACCTGATAAGTCTTGCCACTGGTATAGAGTACGATGAAGAGAAACTCTGGGAGACAGCCGGAAGGATAAGGACCCTTATAAGGGCTATGAACAACATAAGGGGTTTGAGGCGTGAGGACGAAAAACCTCCTGAAGACCATTGGGCTATAAGGGATCCAGAGCTTGAGAAAAAGTTATTGGACGAATATTACCGGTTCAAAGGTTGGAATGAAGAGGGGATACCCACCAAAGAGACCCTTCTTAAGTATGGTTTGGATTTCGTAATTCCTGAATTTGAACGCCGTAATTTGCTGTAGGAGGACGAAGATGAAGAAGGTAAAGAAAGTTATAAAGTCTATAAAGATATATCCTGAAAAGTGTACGGGCTGTGGTACCTGTGAGGTTTATTGTTCGGCTTATCATGCGGAGCCCCGTTACTCCTATGTAAATCCGGCCAAATCCAGAATCAGGGTGTTTGTGGATGAATTGAATGACGTTTATCTTCCGATTATCTCCGGAAGGTATGCCGATGCCGAGTGTAGAGTCCGTTACCGGATCGTGGTGGGCGATAGAGACTATGAAGAGTGTACCTTCTGTAGGGCAGCTTGTCCTTCGCGAAAGGACTTTTTCGACCCAGATACAGGACTTCCCCTTCTGTGTGACGGTTGCGGGGAGCCCATGCCTCAAGGAGGCCCTATGTGCGTTCAAGCCTGCGATGCAGGAGCTTTAGAGTATTTGTCTGAAAGAATTGAAGAGGTATTAGTTCCCGAAGAGGAAGAAGAGGAGGTTGTGGAGGAGCTTTGATGGCGGAAGATAAGACGCCTGTTGGGGCAGTTTTAGTTATCGGAGGCGGTATAGGGGGGATCCAAGCAGCCCTTGATTTGGGGAGTTTGGGCTTTAGAGTTTACTTGGTCGAAAGGGCTCCCCAGATCGGGGGCAAGATGGCCCAGCTCGATAAGACCTTTCCCACCCTTGATTGTTCCATATGAATACTTGGGCCGAAGATGGCGGATGCCGGTCGGCATCCCAATATCAGGATCCTCTCGAACAGCGAAGTGGTGGAGATTGAGGGGGAACCGGGTAATTATACGGTGACTATCCTCAGGTGGCCTCGGTATGTTGATGAGAGTAAATGCACCGGATGTAGGACCTGTGAAAGCTTCTGTCCCGAAGTGATGCCCAATCCCTTTGACGAATACCTCGGAACCACCAAGGCGATAGGGGTATGGTGTCCTCAGGCGGTTCCCGCAAAGGCTTACATTGAAAAGGAAAAATGCATTTACTTCCTCGGAAAGTGCACCATATGCGAAGCCGTCTGTAAAAATAAGGCTATAGACTTCAAACAAAAAAGGGTCCGTGGAAAGGTTCGAGTGGGAGCCATCATAATTGCGACAGGTTATGAGGTCTTTAAACCCGAAGGGGGGACTTACGGGTATGGGGTTTTTGAAAATGTTTTTACAAGCCTTGAATATGAGAGGATCTTAAGCGCTTCGGGACCGACTCAAGGTGAGATCTTAAGGCGTTCGGATAAAAAAATCCCTCATAAGATTGCTTGGATCCAATGTGTTGGGTCAAGGGATTTGAAAAATGGTAGAAGCTATTGTTCTGCCACTTGTTGTGGTTATGCCATAAAACAGGCTATGGTGACCAAAAATCATCACCCCAATATAGAGACCGTCATTTTCCACAACGATATTAGGACTTTTGGCAAAGGCCTTGAGGACTTATATGAAAGGGCTAATCGAATGGGCGTGAAATTCATAAGGGGAAGGTCGCCCTTGATCAAGGAAAATCCCGAAAATCACAACCTCATTGTGACATACCTTTCCGAAGGTAAGCTCAGACAGGAAGAGTTTGAAATGGTAATCCTTTCGGTAGGCGTTTTACCGCAAAGGACCAATAGAAAAATGAGCGAGTTATTCGGTCTCGAACTTAACCATCATGGTTTCTTTGAGGTTTCTCCTTTTTACCCCTTGGAGGACGGAAAAACAGGGATTTTTGTCTCCGGGAACACCATAGCTCCTATGGATATTCCCGATACCATCTGTTCAACTTCTGCAGTAGCAGCTCAAGCAGCCGAGCTTCTTTCTTCAAGTAGAGGGAGTCTCGCCGTTAAAAAGGAGTACCCGCCTGAAAGGCCTGTAAGAAATGAAGAACCGCGTGTCGGTGTTTTTGTATGTCATTGTGGTAGCAACATCGCGGAGATAGTGGATGTGAAGGAAGTGGTCCGATACGTGAAGACCTTAAAAGGTGTGGTTTGTGCCGAGGATCAAGTGGTGAGTTGCTCAAACGAAGGGCTCACCAGAATAACCCAATTGATCAAAGAGCACGGTTTAAACAGGGTGGTTGTGGCTGCTTGTACCCCGAGGACTCATGAACCGGTGTTCCGAGAGGCTTTAAAGGAAGCGGGATTAAATCCTTACCTTCTGGAGATGGTCAATATCCGTGAACACTGCAGTTGGGTCCATCCGCTTGAAAAAGAGGAAGCCACCCAAAAGGCTAAAGAGCTTCTGAGAATGGCCATCTGGAGGGTGAGGGAACTTGAACCACTTCAAGAGCCGCTTTTCGGCGTTACCAAAAGCGCCCTTGTGTTAGGAGGAGGGCTTGCGGGGATGGTGGCTGCCTTGAGCTTAGCACGGCAAGGATTTGAGGTCTATTTGGTGGAAAAAGAAAAAGAACTCGGGGGCAATTTGCGTGAGCTTTACTTCACTTTAGAGGGGGAAGAGGCAGGACCTTTCCTCAAAAGGCTTATAAATGAGGTCGAATTCGAAGAGAAAATAAAGGTCTTTAAAGGTTATAAACTCTCTTCCCTTTCGGGATACGTGGGTAATTTTATAAGCACCATCGAATCTTCCGATGGAGAGAAAATTGAGCTTTCTCATGGAGTTGTGATAATCGCTACCGGCGGAAAGCCACTTAAACCCACCGCATATGAATACGGAAAAAGCGAAAGGATACTAACTCAACGTGAACTAGAAGGAAAAATCGCCAGAGGGGAACTGCCTGAAAGACTTAAAACAGTCGTTATGATCCAATGTGTTCAAGCACGTGATGAGAAGCGCCCCTATTGCAGTAGAATATGTTGTGGACAAGCTATAAAAAATAGTTTAAAATTAAAAGAAAGATGTCCTGATGTGCAAATTATGGTTTTTTATCGAGATATGCGAACTTATGGGTTTATAGAGGATCTTTACCGAAAGGCAAGGGGAAAAGGCGTTTTGTTCATAAGGTACGATCTTGAGAGAAAGCCTCAGGTGGAACTTAACGACGATAAGTTAAAGATTAAAGCGTGGGAACCCGTTCTTAAAAGGGAGATCGAGGTAGAGGCGGATCTTTTGGTTTTAAGCGTTCCGGTGGATTCTAGGGGGAATCTGGAGCTTTCTCAGCAATTAGGGCTTCCTTTGAGCAGTGATGGCTTTTTCATGGAGGCCCACATTAAGCTCAGGCCGGTGGATTTCACGTTGGATGGGTTTTTCCTTTGTGGGATGGCTCATTATCCTAAGTTCATTCCGGAGACCATTGTGCAGGCAAAAAGTGCGGCCTTAAGAGCTGCCCTTATCCTTTCTCAGGACCAACTTAAAGGAAGCGGGGTCGTATGTGAAGTTAGAGAAGATTTGTGTATGGGATGTGGGGCTTGTGTGGAGGTTTGTAGTTATAGGGCCCTTCAATTAGTGGAACCCAAAAAGGATTTAAAGAAGGCCCAATGTAACGCTGTTCTTTGCCGAGGCGATGGTCTATGTAGCTCGGTGTGTCCTACTGGTGCAATAAGGCTTAGGCATTTTACCGAGGAACAGATATTGAGTGAGATAGATGGCTTGATGGAAGAGGGCCTCCAGAGTTAAGGGAGGGTTTAGAAATGTTAGGAAGCGTGGGGTTGCTCGCGTTTTTGGTTTTTCTAGGCGGATTGGTGTTTAAGGTTTCTTCTTGGTTCCGATGCTCCTTAAGAGGGGAAAGAGAAGGATTTAAAAGGTTTGTCCTAGGATTTTCAAGCTTGGGAAAAGCCCTTTTTAGTTCAAAAACAGGGATTATCTTAAAGGTCCTCCTGCTTGATGGGATCCTCCAGAGGCGCACTTTAAAAGAGAGCCTTTATAGATGGCTTATGCATATTCTCATTTATTGGGGCTTTGCGCTTCTTATTGTCACTCATGCTTTGGGAAAGCTCGTTTTTGAGGATTATGTGTCCACTGCGTTTCCCCATGCTCTGTTAAGGGATCTTTTTGGAAGCATGGTTTTAGTAGGATTAGGAATGGCCATTTGGAGGAGGCTTCGGAAGGCCCCTACTCTTAGAACCAGTAGAATGGACCTTTACGCCATCGTTGTGGTTTTGGTGATTGTGTTTTCGGGGTTTCTTTTAAAGGGAGCAAAGATCATCTCTTATAACAATTATTCGAGGATGGTTGATGAATACGCTTCTTTTGGATCGGAGGAAGAGGCAAAAGCCCTTGAGGCCTATTGGGTAAAGAGGATGGGATTGGTTTCGCCCGAAAAAGTTGAGGAAGCCCTTATTGCCAAAGGAGAAGAGATCCATCAATCTCAGTGTGCTTTTTGTCATGCTAATCCGAGGTGGGCCTTTTTAAGTTATGGCCTTTCTCGAACTTTTGTCCCCCTTGCCAGTGGGTTTGATCGACTTAACTTTACAGCAAAACTTTGGTGGGTTCATGTTCTGATTTGCCTTATTGCTTTGGCGATTTTACCTTTTACGAAATTTTTACATTTGATCAGTGTGCCTTTAAGCCTGGTGATTAATGCCTTATGGGATCCTAAGCGGTCACGTCCTTTAAACCTTAAGACCAAACAGATGATAGAACTTGATGCTTGCGTCCATTGTGGGACTTGTACGTTGAAGTGTGCGGTTTTGGACGCCGAAAAGCCCTTGGGGAATATAAGGATTTTGCCGTCAGAAAAAATTGAACCTCTTAAGAGGCTTGTTTCAAGGAGAAAGTTTTCACAGACGGAACTGCAGGAGATCCTTCAAGGCGTTTATTTATGCACCAATTGTTTAAGGTGTACAGTCTCTTGTCCCTCGGGGATCAATTTACAGGAACTCTGGTTCGAAGCCAGAGAAGCGCTTTTTGAGCGTGGGCTTCTGGAGCCAGCCCTTTTGAGCCCCTTGTCCTTTTATAGAGGCTTAAGAGCAGAGGAACTCGGAGAAAGGTATGAGAAGACGATTTTGGAGATCAAGGAGAAGCTCCTCCGAAGGTTTGAGCCTAAGGATAATGTGTTACAAATGCCAGAAGAAAAGGAGTTCGAATTTTACGAGGGGACTTTTAGTGGCTGTTTTGCTTGTCAGACCTGTACGAACGTTTGCCCGGTGGTCTTCCAATATGAGAGACCGGAAGAGGTGCTTGGTTTTTTGCCTCATCAGATTATGAGGTTATGTGCCATGGGTCTTAAGGAAGCCGTTTATGGATCGGAGATGCTTTTAAGCTGTTTGACCTGTTACAAATGCCAAGAGGCATGTCCGCAGGGCGTTGTGGTGACGGACATATTGATGGGATTAAAGATGGAGGCCCTTAAGGCATTGAAGGAGGAAAGGGATGAGATACGCTCTATTTCTGGGGTGTAATATACCGGCGAGGTTACCGGAGTATGAGACTTCGGCCAAATTTCTGTTGAAGGAGCTTGGAGTTGATTTCAAAGAGATTGAGGGATTTGGCTGTTGTGGATATCCCTTTAAGGTTATAGATTTGACTACCTCGTTGGTGCTTTCGGCGAAGAATTTGACTTTGGCCGAAAGGGAGAATCGGCATATTTTGAGTTTATGTCAATGTTGCTATGGAACTTTAAAGAAGGCCAAAAAGATGCTCGATGAGGATCCTTCCCTTAGAAATCAAATTAACGAGTTTTTAAAAGCAGATGGTCTTAATTACCGAGGAACAGTAGAGGTCAAACACCTCCTTCACGTGCTTTATAAAGATTTGGGCCCCGAGATGATTCGAGAGAAAGTTTCAAATCCCCTAAGTGATATTAAGGTTGCCACCCATTATGGCTGCCACAGTTTAAGACCAAGTTCCATTGTGGAGTTGGACGATCCATCTGATCCGAGACTTTTGGAAGAGCTCATAAATATAACAGGGGCTCAGAGCCTTTTGGTTAATAAGAGGCTTGAGTGTTGTGGAGCTCCTCTTCTTGGGACAAACGATGAGGTGGCTTTGAACTTCACCCGGGAAAAGATTGCGGATGCTCTTAAGAATGAAGCAGAGTATTTGTGTGTAGCTTGTCCATATTGCAAGCTTCAATTGGAAAACTTCCAGGAGAGATTATTTGGGAAGAAGGTCCTTTCCACTATTTTAATAACCAACCTCATTAATATGGCCTTTGGTCTTCAGAAAGCCCACTAACAAGTTGAGCAGGAGGCTTTGAGATGTCTCAGGGGAAGGAGGTACCAGTTTTATGGATTCAAGGT
>CAZIZI010000032.1:6791-13143 GCA_964543765.1 uncultured Thermodesulfobacteriota bacterium | reverse complement strand
GCTACCATGCCCTTTTTACCTCTTAAAGTCTTACACAATTAATGAGACACTACTTATCCCCTTGACTGGGGTTTTGGTCATGATAAAATAAATATAAACAGTTTTTAAAAATAACGAAGGAGGGGACACATGAAAAGTTTAAGGTTTGTGTTAATGTTGGGTTTTATGCTTTGGCTTTTTAAAGTTTCCGCAAATGCCATAGAGCTCACTTACGCCAACTTTTTCCCGCCGGTTCATATTCACAGTAAACTGGCTGAATCTTGGATGAAGGAGATCGAAAAAAGGACAAATGGCGCGGTGAAGTTTACCTATTTTCCAGGTGGTGCTCTTCTTAAGGGAGACCAAATATACGACGGGGTTCTTAAGGGGGTTGCGGATATTGGGATGAGCTGTTTTGCTTATACGGCGGGTCGTTTTCCAGCTATGGAAGCTATTGATTTACCTCTCGGTTACACAAGCGGACGCATGGCTACTTGGGTTATAAACGAATATCACAAAACCGTTAAGCCAAAGGAATTAGAAGGGGTAAAAGTTCTTTACCTTCATGCCCATGGGCCAGGTTTACTTCACAGCAAGAAGTTGGTTCAGAAACTGGAAGATGTTAAGGGGTTGAAGATCCGTTCAACTGGTTTTAGCGCCAAAGTGGCAAATGCCTTAGGAGGTGTAGCGGTAGCCATGCCACAAGGCGAGACCTATGAGGCCCTCCAGAAAGGCGTGGTTGATGCTACCTTTAGCCCTTATGAGGTCCTTAAGGGATGGAAACAGGCAGAAGTCATAAAATATACGATTGAGTGTTATGGAGTAGGCTACACAACAGGTATGTTTGTGGTGATGAATAAAAACAAATGGGATGCCCTTCCACCTGAAGTGAAAAAGGTATTTGAAGAGGTGAGCCAAGAGTGGATATTAAAACACGCTCAAGCGTGGGATGATGCCGATAAGGAAGGTAAAGAATATAGCTTAAGCTTGGGGAATAAGGCTATAACTCTATCTGCTGAGGAGAACAAGAGGTGGGCTGAGGCTGTAAAGCCTGTTATAGATGAATATGTGGATGCCATTTCCAAGAAAGGTTTTCCTGGGAAAGAGTTGGTTGAGACCATAAAAAAACTCATCACACAATTTAAATAAGCTTTTCAAGTTTAAGGGGGCATTTTGCCCCCTTTTTATTTAGGAGGGCAAAATGTATGATTTTTTACGCTTGATGGAGTGGTTTTCTCGTTTTTTAAATCGGATATCCGAATGGGCTCTTGTAGTGATGATGGGCCTTACGTGTGCTGATGTGGTTTTAAGGGGATTCGGTCATCCCATCTTGGGGACTTACGAACTTGTAGGGTTTTTAGGAGCTATAGTTATAGCGTTTTCTTTAAGTTATACCACGTTGAGAAGAGGCCATGTGGCAGTTGAAGCTTTAGTGAAGCACCTTCCATTAAGAGTGCAAGGGATAATTTATTTTATTACGCATCTTTTGAGCATAATGCTTTTCATCTTTATAGCTTATGAGTGTTGGAGATATGGACTCGACCTTAAAGCAAGTGGTGAGGTTTCTTTAACTTTAAAGATCCCATTTTACCCGATAATGTTTGGAATTTTCTTTTCGGCCTTAGTGGTATGTCTTGTTTTATTTGGGGATATTCTTCTGATGCTCTTCCGAGGGCCTTTGAAATGGTATTCTTGGGAGGAGGAATGATATGAGTCCTATTACTGTGGGATTAATCGGCATATTGGTACTTATAGGTCTTCTTTTTACGAGGATGCCTGTTGGATTTGTTATGGCTTTGGTAGGAGTTTTGGGGTTTTCCTATATGGTGAATTTTAAGGCCGCTTTAAATATTTTGGGCAAGGACATATTTGGGACCTTTGGTTCATATAGTTTCACCGTAATTCCGCTTTTCGTATTAATGGGACAGATTGCCTTTCATTCGGGTGTAAGTCGTAAGCTTTTTGATACGGCTTACACTTGGTTTGGGCACTTAAGGGGTGGTATAGCTATAGCCACCGTGTGGGCTTGTGCGGCCTTTGGAGCCATATGCGGCTCTACCACTGCCGCTGCAGCTACTATGGCCACCGTGGCATTAAGTGAGATGAAAAGGTTCGGCTACGAAAGGCGTATCGCTACAGGGACTGTGGCGGCAGGGGGAAGCTTGGGGATTTTAATCCCGCCAAGCGTTATATTTATCGTATACGGAATAGCTACGGAACAGTCCATCGGTAAGCTCTTTCTAAGCGGTATACTTCCCGGAATCCTTCTTTCGGGTATTTGGTCAATTACCATTTGGATTTGGGCAAAAATGAAGCCCGAAGCTGCTCCAACAGGTTCCAAATCGAATTGGAAGGAGCGCTTAAGGTCTTTAAAGGGCGTTTGGGAAACATTGGTTCTTTTCTTTTTAGTGATGGGAGGGCTTTTCGCCGGTTTTTTCACACCTACCGAAGCCGGAGCAGTAGGAGCGGGAGGAGCTCTTTTGCTTGCCCTATTGAGACGGAGCTTAAGTTGGGAAGGCTTCAAAAAGGCTTTGACTGAAAGCACGCAGATTTCTTGCATGGTCCTAATGATCGTAGCTGGGGCGATGGTTTTCGGGCACTTTTTGGCTATAACCAGGGTCCCTTACGAAATTGCAGAATGGGCCTCGCATTTGCCCTTACCCCGATGGGGCATAATGGCCCTTATAATTCTAATTTACCTTATAGGTGGGTGTTTTCTTGATGCTTTGGCCCTAATACTTTTGACAATTCCCATTTTTTACCCCGTGGTCACTGCCTTAGGGTTTGATCCCATCTGGTTTGGAGTCATCATAGTGCTTGTTACGCAGATGGGCGTTATAACTCCACCTGTTGGAGTGAACGTTTATGTGGTTGGGGGGATTGCTCGGGATGTTCCGCTTGAAGAGATATTTAAAGGGGCTTTGCCCTTCTTAATAGGGCTTATAATAACTTCTTTAATCCTGATTCCTTTTCCAAGGATTGCTTTGTTACTTCCAAGTTTGATAAAGTAAAATGGTGATGGAAGGGGCCTTTAAAACTTTCAAGGAGATTTGTGAAGATCCTTATCGTTCAGTCCCTTCAAAAAAGGTGATCGGGCTTACACCGACTGATATTCCTGAAGAATTAATTCATGCCTCCGGTCTCTTACCCTTTTGGATTATGGGAACCACCGCTCCGATAAAGCGCGTCACCGCACTGATTCCCGATAACGCCTGTTCTTTTGCTCGCAGTAGCCTTGAACTTGTCCTCGAGTATCAGAGGGATTTTTTTGATGGTTTTGTTATCTCTCAGGTGGATGATACTACCCAACATATGTCTGATCTGTGGGAGAGAAGGTTTAGGGATCGATTCTTTCATAAATTCCTTGCACCAAGACAGCTTTCAAGGCCCTCGGCCCGATTTTGGTTTGAAAAGGAGCTTTACTATTTAAAGAAAGCACTTGAAGGCTTTACGGGGAAAACTATCGAGGAAAATGAGCTTTGGGAAAGCATCAAATTGTTCAATGAGGACAAAAAGTGGCTCTTGAGGTTATACGATATCAAGAAACGATCACCAGATCTTGTTTCAAACAGGACCTTTTTTGAGGCGGTAAAGGCTTCTCTGTTAATGGAAAAAGAAGAGCACTTAAATGTTTTGAGAAAAGTGATTGATGAACTTGAAACCTCTCAAAGGATCAACGGGCAAGGAGAATGGATCCCGGTGGTGCTGTGTGGTCTTTTTGTTGAGCCCTTTGAGATATTTGACCTTTTAGATGAATACCGCTTAAACGTGGTGGGAGATAACCTGATTGTGGGGTCGAGATATATTTACGGCATATGTAAAGAAGCTGATAATCCCTTGCAGGCGCTTACAGATAGGCATTTCTCGAGACCGAATCTAAGTCCTGTTCATGATGATCCTTTTAAGATTATAAAGGATGTGACTAGTCTTTTTTACCAAAGCGGAGCCAAAGGTGTGATTTACCTTCACATCCAGTATTGCGAATCCCAAGAATTTGATTTACCCGATTTAAGAAGGTACCTGCGGGAAAAGGGGATTCCGCTACTTATAATAACCACTGATTTTCAAACGAAACACGTGGGGCTTCTTAGGACTCGGATTGAGGCTTTTAGAGAACTTCTCGGGAAGGCGTAAACCATGAACGCGAAAGAGTTGGCCAAAGTCTTCACCGAAGAATACCTAGAGGAGGCGAGAAACGCCCATCAGGTGGGGAAATTCGTAGCTTACACCACTGCGGTTTCGCCCGTCGAGATCTTAAGGGCCCATGATTTTATACCCATTTATCCTGAAAACCATTCCGTATCCCTTATAACTCGAAGGTTATGCCAAAGCTTATCCGAGGTGATTGAAAAACAGGGATACACCTCCCATCTTTGTGCCTATGCCAGGTGTGATTTGGGTTGGAGGGACGTGAGAGAGAGCCCCGCTGGTGGGATTCCGGATCCGGATTTCCTTCTTTCTTGTAACGCCCAGTGTTTTACCTTAGTCAAATGGTTTGAAATTCTTTCGAGGCGCTATAAGGTGCCTCTTTTCGTGTTCGATACCCCTCAATGGATAAGAGATGGGGAGAGGAGGAAGGAGATTCTTAACTACTGCGTGATGCAGTTAAAAGAGCTTATCTCTACCCTTGAGGAGATTACGGGTCGCAAGTTCGATTACGATCGTTTAAGGGAAGTGGTGAGGCTCTCGGATAAAGCTTGTAGACTGTATAGGAAGTTCCTCGATATGGCTGCTTATAAGCCCTCTCCCATTACCATATTCGATGCCCTGATCCATATGGCCATAATCGTTTACCTTAGGGGTACCCCTCAAGCGGTTACTTATTACGAGGTTTTAGTCCAAGAAATAGAGGAGAAGGTGAAAAGAAAAGAAGCGGCTGTTCCGGGCGAGAGATTCCGATTATACTGGGAAAACCTTCCCGTTTGGTTTA
This sequence comes from uncultured Thermodesulfobacteriota bacterium, assembly GCA_964543765.1. Lineage (GTDB taxonomy): Bacteria > Desulfobacterota > B13-G15 > B13-G15 > B13-G15 > B73-G16. The sequence continues at coordinate 8,234 of CAZIZI010000032.1, read as the reverse complement.
AATTTCGGGATCATTTTAACCTCCTTGCGTCTTATGGAGCTGCTATCCTGACCTCCCTTTATGTTCACGATTGGGCTCATGAGTTTGAGCCTGATAAGGATCCTCTTCTTACCCTTGCGGAAAATTACGTCTCGGGTTTTTCCAACGTGACCCTTGAGGAGCGGGCGGATATGGCCTTGGAGTTATTTGAGAGGTATGACCTTAACGGGATGATAATGTTCATCAATAGAAGTTGTAAGGCCGTTTCCTTTGCAGTTCACGAACTAAAAGAGCTTCTTACGGAGAAAACCGGGATTCCTGCGCTGGTCTTCGAAGCCGATATGGGAGATCCCCGTTTCTATTCGGAGGTACAGGTTAGAAGCCGTATTGAAGCTTATTTGGAGACGCTTTCACAGCGTATAGGATGAAGGTGTTGATAATAAAGGATAATCGTTATCTTTTGCACGAGATGGGCCCTTTTCATCCGGAAAGCCCAAGGAGGCTTGAGACCATTTATAGACACTTGGAGGACCTAAAAGGTCCTTTCGAATACGCTGAAGGGGAGTTGGTGAAAGAAGAGGAACTTTTAAGTGTTCATGATTACCATTATGTGGAATATATGGCCTCTACACGGGGAAAGTACGTTCAACTTGATCCCGATACCTCCACCTGTCCCCATACTTATGAGGTAGCCCTTTTAGCAGTAGGGGGTCTTCTTAAGGCCATTGATGGTGTTCTGAGTGGGGACTTTTCAAGCGCTTTTGCCCTTATAAGACCTCCTGGACATCATGCGGAAAACAATCGGGCCATGGGGTTTTGTTTTTTCAACAATGTGGCTATTGGGGCAAAGTATGCCCAAAGGAAATGTGGTTTAAAAAGGGTTCTTATAGTTGATTGGGATCTTCATCACGGAAATGGCACCCAAAAGGCCTTTTGGACGGATCCGAGTGTCCTTTACTTTTCGGTTCACCAGTATCCATATTATCCGGGAACGGGTCATTTTCAAGAAATTGGAGCAGGTGAAGGAAAGGGCTTTACGGTAAATTGTCCATTAAGGGTGGGCCATGACGATTTGGATTATGCCAATATTTTCCGTCATCATTTGAAGCCCATAGCCCTTTCTTTTGCTCCTGAGCTCATCTTGGTTTCAGCGGGTTTTGATCCCTATTGTCGTGACCCCTTAGGTGGGATGAAGATCACCGAAAGGGGTTTTGCCCGTTTGTGCGACATCTTGGTGGATATAAGCGAAAAAACGGGGGCCCCTCTGGTCTTTGCCCTTGAGGGAGGGTATCACCCAGAAGGATTAGCTAAATCGGTGGTGGAGGTTTTGAAAAGGCTTGGAGGTGAATTGAGCTTTGATCAGAAACAATGCGAAGAGGAAGAAGATAAAGCCTTTTCTCGAGTAGCCCCCCTTCTTTCCACCTTTCAGGAAGTCCTTAAACCCTATTGGGAATTTGAAAAATA
>CAZIZI010000032.1:0-6691 GCA_964543765.1 uncultured Thermodesulfobacteriota bacterium | reverse complement strand
TAAACCCTATTGGGAATTTGAAAAATATAAAAAAACCCAGGGATCTTTTAAACCCCTGGGTTTTTTCCAGAAAGTTTAAACTTACTTAATTACTTCACCTTTTTAATGCTTTTCGCCACTAGCTTTCCTTCCTTCTCTACATATTGCACTTCAACCTTAATTCCCTTCTTAATACCTTTAAGCTGTTCTGCGGTGGCACTAATCTGGAGCTCTCCCGTATCACTTTTTACGGTGAAAGTATTAGCCTTTGTATCAACCGCCACTACCTCACCGGTAACGGTCTTAACTTCTTCTTTAGCTGCTTCAGGTTTAGCCGGAGCAGGAGCCTGTTGCGTTTGAGCAGGAACTTGCTGCTTCTGAGCAGGAGCTTGAGCCATAGCCGATAAACTTAGACAAACGACCCCTAACGCTACTAAAATCGCCACAAGCTTCTTCATGCTACCACCTCCTCCTTAAAGTTTTGTTTCAAAGTTTTGTTTCTAGGTTCATCAAAATTCATGCCAATTTAAGAGACAGGCTTTTCAACAAATCTTCCTTCAGAAATTTTACCATTTGGGGAAATTTTCCCTTTTGGGGAAATTTTTTAAGAGTCCGTACTTCTTCAATCGATACCAAAAGGTTTTATAACTCATATTAAGGATACGAGCTGCCTTTGCTATCACATAATTAGACTTAATTAATGCCTTTTTAAGTAATTCTTTTTCTAATTCTTGATAATCAATTCCATCCTCAGGTATTTCAATCTCCAAAACATTTTTAGGAAAATGAGTTTTAAGTTCATCTTTAATGTCTTTTAACCTTATTTTATCACCTTCACAAACAATTATTGCTTTTTCAATGACAGATTCCAACTCTCTTATATTTCCAGGCCAGTGATAATTAAGTAAAGCTTGCATTGCTTTTTCTTCTATTCCCTTGATTTCTTTTCCAAACTCTTTTGAATATTTTTCAATAAAGTATTTTACAAGTTCAGGTATATCCTCTTTTCTTTCCCTGAGCGGTGGTATTTCTATGGTTACAACTTTTAATCTATAGTACAAATCTTCCCTAAATCTGTTTTTATGGACCTCTTCAAGAAGATTTTTGTTTGTTGCTGCAATAATTCTCACGTCCACTTTTATCGTTTCTTTGCCTCCAATTCTTCTGATTTCTTTTTCCTGAAGCATTCTTAGTAATTTTGATTGAGTTAATAACGGAAGCTCCGCGACCTCGTCAAGGAAGAGAGTTCCCTTATTTGCTGCTTCTATAAGGCCTATTTTTCTCGTATTTGCTCCTGTGAAAGCGCCAGGTTCGTAACCAAAAAGTTCGCTCTCAATCAAAGTTTCTGGAATAGCGGCGCAATTTATTGGGATAAAAGGATTATCCTTTCTTGGAGAATTATAATGAATAGCTCTTGCTATAAGCTCCTTTCCTGTTCCACTTTCTCCGCAGATGAGTACTGTTGCGTTGGTAGGAGCTACCTTTTTTACCAGTTCGATAACTTGAAGCATTTTTTTTGATTTACCAATTACACCATCTATTTTAAACTTTTCATAAAGTTCGCTTTTAAGGCGCAATACTTCCCTTACAAGATTGATCTTTTCTTCAGATCTTTTAATAGTTAAAAGAAGGACTTCTTTGTTAACGGGTTTGGTTAAATAATCAAAAGCTCCCTTTTTAATTGCTTCGACTGCGGAAGGAATACTTCCAAAGGCAGTGATAATTATTACAGCAGGCTTAAAAGGTTCTTTTGGAATGTCATTTAAAATATCCATCCCATTTTCATTTTCTAATTTTAAATCAACAAGAATAATTTCTGGATGATAAGTGGAGACTATACTTTTTGCTTCTTGTAAAGAACTCACAGAGAAAACATTATAACCTGCTTCTGTAAGGATTGTAGTTAAAAGCTCCCTTTGTAACTGTTCATCTTCTATTACCAAAATAGAAGTCATGAATCAATGGGTAAATAAATTTTGACTTCGCTTCCCTTTTCTTTTTGGCTCAAAAATTCTATCCTTCCATTATGCTCTTCAATTATTTTTTTGGCTAAAGGCAATCCCAGTCCAAGTCCACCTTTCTTAGTGGAGAAAAATGGTTCAAATATTTTTTCTTTAATTTCCTCAGATACTCCTTCCCCGCTATCTTTAATCTTAATTAAAATATTACCATTCTCTAATAAACTTTCAATAAATAAATCCTTAACGAGGGAATTTTCCATTGCTTGTAAAGCATTAGTGATTATATTCAAAAGGCAACTCTTTATTAAATCCACATCGAGATTTAAATAAAGGCCATTGAGTGTATTATATTTCGTGATAATATTAACTCCTTTCTGTTTTGCAGATATTTCTACTAAAGATACAACTTCGTCTATTATTTTTGTAATTTCAACTGGCATTTTTTTAAGTTTTAATGGTTTTGCATATTCTAGATATTGCGTAATCAAATTATTAACCCTGTAAATTTCTTGTTTCATATTTTGCAAAAGATTTACAAAGTTGTCGTTTGCGGTTTCCGCTTTTAACTTATCTAATAAGTAATCTATACTCAAATTAATAAAATTAAGTGGGTTTCTAATCTCATGGGCAATGGTTTTGCTAAGTTCTCCAAATGTGGCAAGATGCTCGGCTTCTCTCAGTCTTTCTTGGAACATTTTATTTTCTTTAAGTTTTTGAATCATAAAATTAAAACTTTCTGCTATTTTTCCTATTTCATCTTTCCTATTGATGTTTACTTCACACTCCAAATCCCCTTTAGCGACCCTTATAGCTGCTTCGCTTAAAGCCTCTATCGGTTTAGTGTATCTTGTGGAGATTATATAGCTAAAGATAATGCCCAATATAAAGCTAACAAAAGTAATAAGCATTCTTTTTAAAGCGTTAGTTTTTAAAACTTTTGAAAAATTTTCTTTGTTTATTTTTAAGTAAATATATCCATATCGCACATTATGAGCAGTTATAGGAATTATGACACTATAAGCACCTTCTTCTTCATCTGACACAGGCTCTCCGAGTTCGGCTTTAATAATCAATTCTCTTTTTTTATGACTTATTTCTTTTCCTATTTTTTGAGGATTAGTGCTTGCAATAATTTGTTGCGTGTTGCTGATTATGGAAATTTCTTTTACTCCTTTGGTTTCCATTTGTCTTAAATAATATGCCAATTTATAGGGATTATTAGCAGTAACTTCGGTCACACCAATTTGAATAACTTTGGTAAGTTCGGCAGTGGTGCGTTCGATTTCTTTAATAAGGGTTTTCTCGCTTTGGGTATAGAAAATATAAAGGGTTAGGATTAAAACGAAATTAAGTGACAAAAGGAGCAAAATCAGATTCCATTTTAGCGAGAGGTTTTCGGTGGATTTTAAAAGCGCAGACGCTAGTTTTTTAATTTTAAATAATTTCATAACTCTAAATTTTAACTTTTGGTTTTTTCGAAAATAAGAATAAACCTTGCGAAAAGCTTGAGCAAGCCGTTTTCCTCAGGTAAAAAGGATCAACTTAAAGGGGTTGATTAAGCCTTTCTTTCATCTCTTTTGCGGTCTTAAAATGGGGTATTTTTCTCGGAGGGACAAAAAATGCTTCCCCAGTGCGCGGATTTTTGCCTTTAAACCCTTGGTGTTCCCTTATTGAAAAAACTCCAAAACCCCTTATTTGGACCTTTTCGCCTCTGGTCAACGCCTCTTCTATCTCCTCAATGATCGTATCCACTATGAGTTTGGCCTCTTTTCGGTTTATATCCAATCTTTGAGCGAGTTTTTGCACCAATTCCCTTTTGGTCATTAGGGTTTTCCTTAGAGATTTTTTTTCACGTATTGAACCGCATTATGAAATAGGGCTACTCCCTCGCCTAATTCTTTGGTTTTTTCCCTTCTCCATCTCGGATGGTTGGTGAAATGTAAAAAGGCCTCCGGATGAGGCATAGTCCCGAATATTCTACCCGTAGGATCACAAATGCCGGCTATGGCTCCGTAAGAACCATTGGGGTTAAAAGGATATTCCATGGTGGGAGTGAAGTCTTCCTTCGCGTATTGGAGAACCACCTGTCCATGTTCAAACAGATCTCTTAAGATGGCCTCATTTGGGGTCACAAATTTCCCTTCCCCGTGCCTTACTGGTAGATATATGCCTTCAAGCCCCTGGGTGAACACGCATTTTGAACGGGGATTTACCTTTAGCCACACCCATCGATCTTCAAAATGTCCGGAATCGTTGAAAGTGAAACTCGCCTGTTGTAGTCCATACCGGAAATCAAGGGCTGGAATAAGGCCCATTTTCACCAGAAGTTGAAAACCATTACAGATACCCAGTATGAGCTTCCCTTCTTGAACGAACCTTAGAAGTTCATCCCAAAAGCGTTTTCCCGTCTTTCTTATGCGAGCATGTAAAAACCGGTGGGCACAGGCCTTTGCTGCTCCAAGGTGGTCGCCATCGAGAAAACCCCCTGGAAAACATAGAATGTGATAATCTTCAAGGTTTTTCTTCCCTTCCAATAACTCATAAAGGTAAACGATTTCAGGTTGCCCACCAACTAATTTAAAAGCATGAGCAGTTTCATACTCGCAGTTTATGCCATTTCCCGCAAGTACGAGTACCTTTACTTCTTTCACCCTCTTGCCCTTCCATAAAAATTTAAACTTAAACCCGCTACAAAACAAAAAGCCCCCAAAAATACTAAAACCGCCCCTGGATCATGAGAAACCTGGATGCCAGTCCACATAATGGACCTTTCCCCCAAAAAGGTGACGGTAAACTCGTCGAACTTAAAGGTTTCTCTTTCCTTCATCCAATAAGCCTGAGGAGGTCTTCCGGGGAGAAACAAGAGCAGAAGGGCTTTTCCCGGAAGACGCTTCATTAGACCTATCCTCAGGTCATCTTCCAAATTTTTAATCTCCCCGGAGGATAAGAGAAAGTTCAAGTTTTTACCTTCTTTTTTGAGGAGAAACTCACCCAAAACCTTTTCTCCGTAGTGCGACTGGTAAAAGGTCAGACCTTCGAATTTTATAGGATGATTCACCCGGAGATCCCTTACCTCAATTAACCTCCCGTTTTTCCAAAAACTCAAACGGCTCAAAAATTCCCGGGGTGTCCCATTGGGCCAATACCTTATTTGAAAGTCTTCACACTTTACCGAAAATGGAAGGGCAAAGGCCCTTTCTCCCGAAATCACAACCTGGGAGGATTCTCCCTTTTCTATCTCCATATATCCTTTAAACCCCAGACTCCCAGTGACGATTCCTCCACCTATTACGATGAGAAGGCTTAAGTGAATGAGATAACTTCCCCATTTTTTAAGGGGCATACCTTTTGTGGGAAGGCCTATCCGAATGAAGGTGCACAGCAAAATGTTAAATCCAAGTAAAGCCAAGATGATTAAAAAGGGATAAGATCGGTAAATGTCGGTAAAACCAAAAGCTTTCAGAAGGGAAAGGGTTTTGGGCAAGAAAATCTGCTGGTACTTTTCCCACGGAAGGCCTTGCGGGATCAGAGTTCCTATTACCAATAGGGAAGCCAACAAAAAGACCAATAAGAGGGTAGTCGTTAGGGATAGAAAGAACTTCACTCGATCACCTTCAGGATAAAGTGGTCAAGAGGCCTTCTTTTTCCTTCGTGGGATCTTTTCTTGGGAAATCCAACGCAAACAATGGCCATAAGTTCGTATTCTTCACTTAAACCTAAGACCTCCCTTACTTTATCCTTAGATTTCAAAACCTCACCTATCCAAACTGCTCCTAAACCCAGATCATGGGCCGAAAGAAGCATATTTTGGATACAAGCGCCGCAAGATTGTACGTCCTTAACGTAATCGTAAGAGCTTTTATGATCTAGAAAAACCCCAATAAGGAGAGGCGCGCCTCTAAGTATGTTCCCGTAATGGGTAAGGTGCGAGAGCTTTTCCTTTGTGTCTCTATCCTTTATGATAACAAACCTCCAAGGCTGATTATTCATTCCCGAAGGGGCCCAAATCCCTGCTTCGAGGATTTCTCTCAAAAACTCCACCGGGACCTCTCGTTCTTCGAATTGCCTTATGCTCCTTCGGGTTCTAATGGCTTCTTTTGTCTCCATGATCTCAGTTCAGAGTTTAAAGATGCCCCGAAGGGGAACCTTACCTTCCAGAAGCTCCTTTATCCTTTCTTCCTCTTCGGCCTCAAACTTCAAAGCGATCCCGCAATCCGAGCTCAAATGCCTTGGCACGGGAATGAGTTTATAAGGAATCCCCTCTTTTTTCAAGATTTTCTCAGCTTTAAGTGCCCCTTGAACGGAGTAAAATAATATTACCTTTTCTTCCATTCAATTTACCCCCTTGACAACCTTTTTAAGGTGATTATAATTCAAAGTGGTCGTTGATTGATCTTTGAAAACTGAATAGTAGCTCCGAAAGGCGGGCGCTTCCAGTGAGTTTAAACTGGAGGGTTTGATCCTGGCTCAGGACGAACGCTGGCGGCGCGCCTAACACATGCAAGTCGTGCGGGAAAGGCCCTTCGGGGTCAAGTACCGCGGCGGACGGGTGAGTAACGCGTGGGTAACCTACCCTCGAGACCGGGATAACCCCTCGAAAGGGGGGCTAATACCGGATAAGGCTACGCTTACTACGGTAGGTGTAGTTAAAGGTGGCCTCTGCTTAGCATGCTACCGCTCGAGGATGGGCCCGCGTCCCATCAGCTAGTTGGTGGGGTAATGGCCCACCAAGGCTAAGACGGGTAGCTGGC
>CAZIZI010000031.1:0-13886 GCA_964543765.1 uncultured Thermodesulfobacteriota bacterium | reverse complement strand
CTTGGGAAATCGAGGGATTTCTCTCCCTTGAAGTGGATATTAGTTCAAGGGATGGGGTGAGGGCTAAGGCTAGTCCCTTTAGAGGCTGGAGGGACGAAAATATTTTTAGAACAGCCTCATAGGTTTATTCCATTTCGCTACTTACTTTTGGGATGTTTCTCTAGCCCCCAAAAAGCTTTAAGGCTTTGATGCATTTAATTTTGGAAAATCTTTGGTAAAGAAGAAAAAAATCACACTCCTTTTTGGTAACGACCTTCATAATCTCTACACGCTATCAAACGGTTTATATCAAACGTCAAACCGGCAGCTCTTACATAAAAGATATGTTTCATAAATTCGCCCAAAGGCAATTCTTTAGCAGCACTCATTCCCCCATAAATATCGGTTGCCAAATTACAAAAATGCCATGAAATTTTTTTTAAAAAAGCATAAGCTGCTGAATACCAAAATAGATTATGCTTATAATTATATGAACTCTGAGCTACATCTATTTCCCATGCAGCTCTATACATCAAATTACGCAAAGCCTCCAAATCAGTAGCGATTTCACCTAATTTCAAAGCTACATTTGGATGTTCGATTAAAGATTTACCACCTGCTCTTCTTTGTTTAGCATATTCTCTCATATGTTCATAAATTCGACGCATTGTTCCTACTAAACCGGCTATTCCTGGTAAATGAGAATCAAAAAAGCTCTTTATAATAGAAAACCCTTTGTTAATTTCACCAAGGAGATAATCTTCACTAACTTTTACATTGTTTAGGTATATTTGACAATTACCACCCAAATCAGTGGCTAACATCTGATGAGGAGTAATTGTCACTCCTGGAAGATTGGGAGGAATCCAGAAAAAGGACATTGCTTCTGAAACTGGACCCTCTGGATTTGTTCTTACTGCTACCATAATTAAGTCAGCTACGGCTCCTCCGCTGCAATAGGCTTTTTCTCCATCGATTATCTAGCATCCATCTTCTTTAAAAGCTTTACATTTTAAAATGGCACTGCCACCTTCGTCATAGGGATAATGTATATCCATACAACTTGAAGTTTCTCCCACCGCAGTAGCTATCAAAAAACGAGAATCTTGAACAAATTTCTGAAAAATCCATTTCCTTTGATCTTCATTTATAGTTTTATCAATAGCAATTGCTCTCAAAAAAATCCACGGTATCATAACAATTCCTACTCAATTACCTCCCCAATACCCAATTTCTTCTGCCGCTAATGTCAAAGTTATATTCACTTGTTGCTCAGGGGCATTCCCACCATGTTTTTGTGGTATAGCCAATTGTCGAATACCAATTTCATGAAGTTTATCTAACAAATGATAGGGAAAAAGCTTTCTAATTTCTTCTTTCGTTTTTGCCTGAGCAATACGCGTTTCAATTTCTTTAAGATATTCCTCATTTAATTCTTTTTGGCAAAATTTTTTGATCAACATTTTGATTTGTTTTTGATCTTCAGAAATCTCAAAATTCATGAAGTCCACTTCCTTTTGTCCTTCGTATAAGCCTATATAACTTATATTCCTATTTTGGTAAACTTTACTCTAGATATTCTTGCTTCTTTTTTACTCAAAGTCCAAGCTCAAAAAGGCCTCCTTCCCTCTTCTAAACATCCTCGAAAGGGATCGCCTGGCTCCTTAATCCTCATTCCCAAAGAAAAGGCCTTTCTTCCAGACTCCTAAGCTCTCTATACTCCAGAGACTCCACTTTACACGTTACCATCAATATCTTCTTTTTTAAATACATTTCCTATTTTCTATGTTGTTCTTCAATTAACTGAAGCAATCTCTCATATAGTGTTTTGCAGGTAATTTCTGTTTTTCGTTTTATTCTATCCATTGATTTATAATATCTTTAACAGCTTCTTTCCACATTTTAATTTCTTTTGAATCGAGATAAACAAAAGTATGCTGTTTTTCTTTACAGAAATCTAATGCTTTTTGTAGTCTCTCTGTCTCTTCCAACTCCCACATCTTATTAGGCCATGCATATTTGATTTCGGGGTCATCAAATACTTTCTTAATTTCATGAGACAACTTTTCCCATTTGGATTTATTCATAATCATAAACACAGGAATTATGTTAATTCCTCCTTCTTCAAACACAGTATGTGATTTTAAAAGAGGCAAAAAGCCAAATATATAAGCTACACCAAAGTGATTTAAAGCACCTTGGGCAACACCTCTCTCTAAAGCAGTATACCAATCTCCTATGGGGACCTCAACGGGAATAGCTTTTAATGCTTTTATTATTTCGGTATGTTCCCCTGTGGTGATGATTTTTTGCCCTCTTATATCCGAAGGAAACTTGAACACTTTTTTAGGATTAACCATGTGAAAATGGGTAGGAAGCATAAAAGAAATACTAAGTATTTTTACTGAGTCCCATTCAGATTTCATCGGTGGAAATTCGTTCAAAAGTTTTTCATAAATTTGAAGGGCTCCCCTTCTATTCGGCCAATCAAGAAAAGGCAAAAGAGAAATGGTGCTTAACCTAAATCCGTCTTTAGGATTCACTGGATACCACGCGATATCCGCTATACCGCTTTCAACACCTCGAAATATCTCCGCTTCACCTAACAATCCTCCTCCAAAAGTATTTTTTAAATTCCACTTCGCCTTTTGTTTTTTGGGTGATTAACTGTTGCCAATAAACCGCTGCCCTTGCAGGAGGAGTGACCGGAGGGGTATGATCGCTATATTGAAGAATGATCTTAGCAAAACCCAATTGGGTTTTTAACCCTAGAATAATAAACAATATTATTATTCCACATAATAGCGCACACCTTTTTACCCTTCTATTTCCTTTTTCCATTTCCTCCCTCCTTATTTTTTAATTTAATTTAAAAATTTCTTATTCCATAAAAATTGGAGGTAAAGCCTTAGCAGCCTTTAAAATTCAAAATCGCATTTACGCTCTTGATAGTTTAGGGATGTGTACTTTCGGTTGGCCGATAACTTATTCGTTTAATACCCCCAACCATGTGGGCAATCCCTATCTGGAAGCAAAGTTCCTCAATGCGGTAATCGGGATACCTCTCGAAGAAGCAAAACATCTTATGGAAGAGTGTGGAAAAAGAACGGTTACACTACAACGCCGAATCCTGATCAAGGAAGGTTGGTTACCCCCTCAGTGCGATTGGCCGCCACAGGGGCATTTTACACATCCACTACCACCAAATCCTATAGGTCAACAGGTTTTAGTACCTGATGGGGAGGACAAACCCTTCTCGCCTGGAGGAAAAAACTCGAAAAGGAAAGGTATAGGAAAATGTTAGAAGAGTATTACTCTCTAAGAGGGTGGAATAAGAAGGGGATCCCGAGCCTTTGAGTCTCTATTTTTATGCAACGTCCAGCCACCACTTTTCGTCCGAGGAGGATAAGTTTGTTTTTAACCTCTTCGTTTACGGTTCCGGGTTGCATCCAAAAGGCTTTGAAACCCTTTTGTAAGGCCTCTTCTAAAACTTTAGGAACCTCTTCGGGAGGTCTAAAGACCAAAATAACATCTATATCTTCCTTAATATCCAAAAGAGACTTTGAAACCTTTATACCCATGATTTTTTGCCCTTCGTATTTTGGATTTACCCCAAAAAGCCTTATGCCTCTTTCTTTTAAAAATTTTGGCACATAATTACTCGGTTTATGAGGTTTTGGACTAATTCCCACTACCGCTACGGTTTTTGTATTCTCAAGGATTTCTTTTATTTCTTCATCACGTTCAATTAACACTTTCCCTTTTCCTTAAAACGCAATAACTTTAAAACACTCTAGAAACTTCTAGTCCGGTAATTTTTGATGACCTGACCAATTCTTAAAAGCTTCTACTATTTCTCCTAAAGTCTCCGAGACCTTGGCTCCGTGCGACTGGCATAATATTCGATACATCTCGATTGTCCAAAGTGCCAGTTTATCCTGAGCTCTTAATATAAAAACGGGCTCATCTTCCCCGATGCCAGGTATGTTTATTTTTCCATATTTATTTGAAAATGCCATAATTCCCTCCTTATCTCAAAAAGTCCACCTTTTTAATCTCCGGAACTTCCCTTAACAAAAGGTGCTCAGCCCATAAACTAAGGGCCACATCGGGTCCCCCTCAGCAAAGGCTTCCACCTTTTAATCTTAGCTTCACAAACCCTTTTTTCTCGTCCACCTCTATGAGCTCTACAGTTCCTTCGGCGAGTTCTTCAAGTTTGGGATTTATTTTTCCCAGAGCCTCCTCAACCTTTCTCTTCAGATCCATCCTTCACCTCCGCTATTAATTTCTTGACTTCTTCTTCTATTTTGTCTCTTATTTCCCTCACGACCGAAAGGGACTTTCCTTCAGGATCTTCCAGATTCCAGCTTAAACTCCTCTCTGTTTCAATGACAGGGCAAACTTCCTCACAACCCATGGTAACCACGAGATCAAAAGGACCATACTTAAGGACGCTCTCGATCTCCTTGGGCTTTCTAAGAAAAAGATCAAGCCCCTTTTCGGCCATAACCTCCGTTACTTCAGGAAGAATCTTCTCTCTAGGACTTGAACCTGCACTGTAAGCTTCAAAAAGGTCCCCTCCATAATATTGTAAAAATGCCTCCGCCATTTGGCTTCTTCCAGAATTTCCTCGGCACACAAAAAGGATTCTCTTCTTTTTTTTGAAAGCTTCCACAAAGGCTTTTCCTTGAGACTCGAGTTCTTCAAGGGCATTTTTTTGGCGAAGGATATCTCCCTTTTTTTCTGCTTCTCTATATCCCATCACCCCCTCAAAGGAAGCACCTATAGCGTCAAAAAAGTACTTGAAAGTAAGCTCCACTCCCAAAAAGAGATTCTTACCTCTTGTAGCCCCCACACAGAGGGCTATCCCCTTTCGCCAAGGACTTTTAGGATCCCTTAAGTTGAACATATATCGTCTTGCCCAAAGGGCTTGAGAACGGTCTATTACGGCCTTAAGCTGAGAAGGTACACCGTAAAAGAAAATAGGAGATGATACCACAATTAAATCGGCCTCCAAAAAAAGCTCATAAATCTTATTCATCCCGTCAGAGATCCTACAAAAACCCCTTTCTTCACAAAACCTACAACCTTGACAAGGCCCAACTTCAATTTCCCCCACTCTTATTACTTCGATAAAAGCTTCTTCATGGAAATTTTTTAAAAAATATTCTAACATTATTTCACTATTACCACCCCTCCTTGGACTACCCATCAAACCCAAAACTAATCCCACACTTTACTCCTTGAGAAAACTTTCTATCTTTGCAGGATCAAATCCCACAATCACCTTCTCTCCTATGACCATAACCGGTACTACCTTTGCCCCAGCCAATCTCTCCACTTCTTCAATGGCTTGTGGGTTTTTCGATACATCAACCTCTTCAAACTCGATCCCCTTTTGCGAAAGGAACCCTTTCGCCTGATGGCAGAAAGGTCAAGTAGGAGTTGTATAAATCTTCACCTTCGCCATTTTAAACCTCCTCCTCTTTTACTAAGGCTTTAAGCGCCTTTTTTATCGCCTCTTTAGTAAAAAAGCCCGCTCGATGCATAAGGGTGTCTTGGAATTGCCAGTCAATGGTCATTGTGGCAAGACAGGGGTAATTATGATGTAATATCCCCGCCCTTTCTTCTGCATCTTGAACCCTCTCGCCTTTTAAGTTCTCGACCACAAAAAAGGTGTTCCCACAAGGAGCACTTTTTATAACTTCGCCTCCCTTTATCCTCTCGCGGTCCACCTGCAATCGAACTTCTGGAAGTCCGAAATGGTGGGCAAACTCTTTTATATAGGGATTATCCGAATCGCTCTCCTTAAGGGAACAAAAGGGAACTGGGGAAATGGCCGAAATTCCCATCTTTTTAAGCCTTTTCTCCACCTGTTTAAAGAGGCCGGGGGGGACCCACGCCCGGTTATCAACAGGCACTATCACGGCCTTCCCCTTGGCCCTTTTTACGATTTCCGGAAGCAGTTCCAATATTCCCGGCTCTTCCCCGAGGCTTATTATAAGATCGCTCTCCGGGATCTCTTGGGGTATATAAGGAGAAACCTCTTCCAATTCAAAAGGAAGAGGCCCTTTGATTTTAAGACCTTCCACTTTCCAATGGGATGGACCATATTTTCGCCAACATTCAAGCATCCTCTCCCCATAATGCCCTTGTATAATGCCCAATATCCTTAACTCATTCATGATTTCACATACCTTCCTACCTTCTGGCCAAACTCCCTTGCCTTTTTTATATCCTCTTCGGAAGGCACAAAATTAACTTTAAGTCCTTCGCTTATTAACTCAACCCCCATTGTTTGGAGTTCTTTCTCAATCACCTTGACCGACTCACCGCTCCATCCGTAAGAACCGAAAGCCGCACCCTTAAGCCCTCTGGGCTTCAGACCCTTTAAATACGCTAAAAAGTCCGAAACAGTGGGCAATATGTAATTATTTATTGTGGGAGAACCCACAAGGATAGCTTTTGCTTCAAGAATCTCAGTGATGACTTCACTTCGATGGTTAAAACGAAGGTTCATAAGTAAGTAATCAACTCGTTCGTCCTCAAGTCCCTTGGAAATCCCCTCGGCCAAAAGTTCAGTGCTGTGCCACATGGTGTCATAAACGATGACCGCTTTCTTTTCCCTTTCTTGAGCACTCCACTTTTTGTAGGCTTCGATGATCTTATTCGGATTTTTCCTCCAAATTACGCCGTGATCTGGAGCAATTACGTCAAACTCAAGCCCCATTTTTTCGATTTCTTCGATCAATTTGCTAACAAGCGCTGAATAGGGAAGAAGAATGTTAGCATAGTACTTCTTAGCCTGTCTCATTAGCTCAGCCTGATCCACCTCATCGTCAAAACGCCTGTAAGTGGCGTAATGCTGACCGAAAGCATCCTGAGAGATCAAAACTTTATCTTCCACAAGCAGACTAAACATGGAATCGGGCCAATGAAGCATCCTGGTCTCTAAGAACTTTATAGTCCTTTTTCCTATGGAAAGCTGATCCCCGCTTTTCACCACCTCGTAAGGCCAATCTTCCCGGTGGAAATGCTTAATTAAGTGTTCCTTCCCTTTTGGAGAACAAATAATCTTTTCCGGCTTAACAATTTCCATAAACTTGGGCAAAGCCCCCGAGTGGTCCATTTCTACATGATTAATCACTATAAGGTCGATCTCCCGAGGGTCGATGATCCTCTTCATGTTTTCAATGAAAATTGGAAAAAACTCACTTTTAACGGTGTCAAAAAGGACGACCTTTTCGTCTAAAACCAAATAGGAATTATAAGTGGTCCCTTTATCGGTTAAGTAACCGTGAAACTCCCTCAGATTCCAATCTATAACCCCTACCCAATATATCCCCTCTTTTACCTTAACCGTCATATTAAGTCTCCGCTTCAAACTGATCTTTTGAAGCACCGCAGACTGGACATACCCAATCCTCGGGCAACTCCTCAAAGGCTGTCCCTGGAGCGATTCCGTGTTCGGGATCTCCCTCTTCAGGATCGTAAACATAACCACATACACTACACACATATCTCTTCATCCTTTTCACCTCCTCAGATTTTGTCTCAATATAATTAGGAGCTCTTTTAGGGGTAACTCCTTTCTTTATTTTTTGATAATTTGAATAAGTAAGAGGGATCCCCTCCCCCAATATCTCCGCTTCTTCTACCTCACCCACAAATAAAGTGTGAGTACCCACATCTAGCTCTCCTATAACTTTGCCCGCCAAATAACCTAAAGTGTAATCTAAAACCACTGGACACCCATTCTTGGCAAATTTGTAATTTACCCCAAGGAACTTGTCTCCCTCTTTCCCCGAACGAAAACCGAACTTACCTATAAAATCCAAAGGCGCCTCCTCAGAAAGTATAGAAAGCGAAAAGACCCGACTCTCTTTGACAAAGTCATGAGTCAAATTACTCTTATTTAAAGCAAAGGCAACTCGTGGCGGTTTGGAAGTAACCTGAATAAAGGCGTTAACTATCTGGGCATTGTACTTCTCTCCATCCTTAGAACCAAGCACATAAAGTCCATATCCTAAGAGATGAAAAACCCTCACTTCCATCTTTTAAAAATAACCCTTTTAATTCCCTTTCCTTTTAGGAGGAAAGGGACCTACATTCTTCAAGCGTTATCTCACGACCACACTTTTTACAAGTCACCTTACTTTCATCGGAAAACATCTCCACTTCATTACCACATCCAGGGCATTTACAAGTAATGACACTTACATTCCTTCCCTCAACGGCACATCCTTTTAAAGGCCTCTCCTCTGCCATTTTGTCCCTCCTTAAACTTTTACATTTTTGTTTCCCATAAACCATGCAAATTACAGTATTCTCTTACCGCCTTGATCTCTTTACCTGACCCAATGAGGAACTCAACCTGAGGTTCCTCTCCCGGTTTAAAGAATTTCTGTAAACAATACCCATCTACTTCGACCTCAACCCAAACAATGTAGTGAGTTGGCTCCATGGGATGGGGAACGGAACCGACTTTCACCTTCACCCCTTCTGGAGTTTTCTCAACTAAGGGCAGATGTTTCTCATAGCCCTGTTCTTCGGTCTTGGGCGTTATGAGAACCATGGGTTGACCGCAACATACCAAATTGCCAACCCCAGCAAGATTCACCCTAACCACATTCCCACACACGTTACACTTGTAAACGCCAAATCTCTGAGCCATTTTTAACCTCCTTGTTTATAATTTTTTAAGACTCGGGCTTCCAAACTTCCCAAACCCTTCCTACAAGTTCAGGTCCTACTTTAAGGGTCACTTTACCCGGTTGCCAACCGCTCGGGGTGGCCTCAGCACCTTGGGTATTTCTTACATGTTGAAAGGCCTTAATCTGCCTTATGAGCTCTTCGGGGTTTCGACCAACCGGCGGAGTGAGAACTTCCATCGCTTGGATTATGCCATCGGGATCGATAATGAACCGACCTCGAATGTCAACCCCTGCCTCAGTATCATATACCCCATAAACCTCCCCGATTTTTCCGCCTGGATCCGAAAGCATGGGGTAAGGAATCCCACCGGGGACCATTTTTGAAAGTTCTACCTCGTTCCAAATCTTGTGCACAAATCGGCTATCCACACTTATTGCCAAAACCTCAACTCCCAAGGCCTTAAACTCATCATACTTTGCAGCAACTGCTGCAAGCTCTGTGGGTCAGACAAAGGTAAAATCCCCGGGGTAAAAGCAAAGTACCACCCACTTTCCTCGGAAATCGCTGAGTTTTATAACTTTGAATTCACCCTGGTGATAGGCAATGGCCTCAAAATCCGGAGCTTCCTTACCGACTTTGGCTAACATTTTTATCACCCCCTTCTCTCTTGTTTCTTCCACTTTTTCCTTCGGCCCCTGGATCAGAGGGCCTTTTGCTGTAGCCACACAACCTTTAACTTTTTCTTCAGACACGGTCCACCTCCTTTTCTAAAAATCACCAATTCTCAACATAGACCTCAAAATAAGCCCTCGGATGATCACACGAAGGACATTTCTCGGGAGCCTCAAAACCCTCATGGATATAACCGCAATTACGGCAGCGCCATTTAACGGGTTGATCTTTTTTGAACACCTTCCCTTCACGCAGGTTCTTGAGAAGGGCTAAATAGCGCCTTTCATGTCCCATTTCGGCCACTGCGATCGCCCTAAAGATATCGGCTATTTCCTTAAACCCCTCCTCTTCTGCTATTCTGGCGAATTCGGGATACATCACACTGTACTCGTACTTTTCTCCTGAAGCTGCAGCTTCAAGGTTTTGCTCAGTGGTGCCTATTATTCCTGCAGGAAAAGCGGCCTGAATCTCAACTTCTCCCCCCTCGAGGAATTTAAAAAGCCTTTTTGCGTGTTCCTTTTCGTTATCAGCCGTGTCCAAAAATATAGCCGCTATCTGTTCGTACCCTTCTTTTTTTGCTTGTGAGGCGAAAAAGGTATAACGGTTCCTTGCTTGAGATTCACCCGCAAAAGCGGTAAGAAGGTTCTTCTCAGTCCTTGTACCTTTGATCCCCATCCAACCACCTCCTCACTTTAGTTTCTTTATCCCACCGGTGCGTAAAAACACCTTTTGGGCGAACTGATTTTTCCTTCTTTCTTCAATTCGGAGATGATCTGAGAAACCTCTTTGCTCGGGATACCGGTGAGTTTAGCAATATCAGCTGGCCTTAAGGGTTTACCAGCAGACTTTAAAGCTTGAAGAACTTGTTCCTTCTTATCCATGGTACCCCTCCTCATTTTGTTTTCTTTTTAACCTGGCTTTTCTTCATTTCCTCGGCCAAATGCTTTATCTCACCAAGGTCCTTCACCATCATCTCCCAACCGTACCAATAAGCGTAATCTGGATTAACGTGGAAAAAGGCCTGATAGGCTCTCATCCGATGTTTCATAAACATTTGGCACAAAACCTGCTCTATGTAAGAGAGTTTCTCCTTCTCTTTTCCACCTGTCTGCATGAAGAACAACAGGTTCGGATACGCGAAAGGATAACCCTCCCGTTTTTTAAGGATCCCTTCTTTATATAGACCCGCCACAATCTCAATGGCCTCGGCCATTAAGCGATCGGCTTTTTTGAGTATCTGGTCACCCATCTCAAGTTGTTTCCTTGCATAAGGCTCCGAGTGACACTCGGTACACCTCTTTATCATCTTTTCCCTTTCGGATTTCCACTCCTCCTCAGTTAGCCTTGCAAGCTTCAAGGATTTAACCGCCTCAAAAACGGGAGTTGGCTTACCTGTAATTGGGTCCAAAACCCCAAGCGCTTTAAGGATCGTAACTCGGTCCTTGGCCCACTGAGGGTCTTCAGGTAAGGGAAGCCTCACTCCCAGAAAGCCCCAGGCAGTACGGTTCTCATGAGTCCCACCTGGCAGATGACAACTTTGGCAAGTTGGCACTTGGGCTCCTTCGGGAGCGTCGCCAAGTTTTTTGGCCATCCACCTGGACCCATGTTTAGAACTTGACCACATCTCCCATTGGGGATGATCATAACCCATATGGCACTTTTGACAGGCCTGAGGATTTAGAGCCTCTTGCTTGGAAAATAGGTGTCGAATATGACATTCGTCACAGGAGTTGACCTCGTGCCGATAACCTTTCGCTTCAAGGCGCTTTATTTCTTCCTCGCTCTTTATCCCCATATTATGACAACCACCACACCCCCTCTTTCCCTCTATAAGCTCTTCCGGCTCAAGGGGTGAAACCGGGAGAGCCATCATGGCCTTCCACCCTAAACTATGCTTCCCTCGCAAAAACTGCTCAAATTGCTCATTATGACAACTCCCACAGGTATCCTCTTGAGGGAGTTTGGCCTTTTTAAAATCCTTTTCGTTCTTGTGTTCAGTCCCATGACACACGGAACAATCAATCCCCTCCTTCGAATGTTTACTCAGTTCCCAATCCTTAACTATTCCAGGAGTCTTCGATTTATGACATTCCACACACTGAGAAGTCCATCCTGTGCCTCCAAAGATCAAAAGAAAAGGAAAAATTACTAACCACCAAAACATCCTCACCCCTCCTTTTGACAACTCGGACAAAACCAAGTCCCCCTGCCTTGAAGGACTTCTCTTCGGATTAAAGTCCCGCATTGAAAACAAGGCCTTCCCTCCCTTCTGTAAACCATTAACCTTTCTCGAAAAAGCCCCTCTTGCCCATAGAGGTCACGCCACTGGGAAAAAGTAGTACCCCTTAAGCTTATGGCCTCTTCAAGGACTCTCTTAGCTACTTCGAAAAGGAGTCTCCAATCTTCCAAGCTTAAGTCAGAAGAAGGAAGAAATGGGTTTATTTTTGCTCTAAAAAGGACCTCACAAGCATAAATGTTACCGATACCCAATACGTAATCTTGATCCATTAAAAGGCTCTTTATAGGCCTCTTAATCTTCTTTGCCCTTTCAAAAAGAAATTGGGTCGCTTCCTTTTGGAAGGGATCGATCCCCTTGGGAAGCCCATCCTGAAGGCCGATCTTCGCAAATCGCCTGGGATCTATAAGGTGAATAGTACCCTCGGTAAACTTCAAGCTCAGACGAGGGGGAAAATCCGCATCTCCTAGTTTAAGCCTTCCGCTCATCCCCAGCCATAAGGTTACGAGGTGATCGTCAATTTGAAGGATAAGAACCTTCCCATGACGTTCTACCGATTTAACCTGACCTTTTAAAAGCTCTCGGGCCTCTTTAAGCTTTGGGTCAAAAGGAAAAACCTCTTTTATCTTTTTCCCAAGTAACTCGACCTTAAGCTCCCTCTTTAAGGTCTCAACCTCCGGAAGTTCCGGCATCTTCTCCTTCCCCCCTACACTTTCGACAGATCCCTACTGCATAAAGTTGAAACCCTTTTACCAGATGCCCTTCCGCTTCAGAAGGCAAAGGAGGAAGGCTTATTTCAAGATCATATACCATCCCGCATTTTTCGCATTTAAAATGCATATGGGGCGAAATGTCAAAATCATAACGCGCCCTTTCCTTCTCAATCAAAAGCTCCTGCACTAACCCATGTTCCTTCAATAATTCCAACGTGTTATAAACGGTGGCTCTTGAAATGGTAGAAAAGGCCTTCCTTATACCTTGATAAACCTCTTCGACCGTAGGATGGGTCCTATGATCGTAAAGATAACTCAGAATAAGATATCGCTGGACCGTCCACCTAACACCCCGCTCTGTAAGAACAGACATCCTCTTTTTGATTTCTTCTTCCTTCACAAGATTAAGTCTAACGAAAAATCAGGTATTTGTCAAGAAAAATTTTAAAAATTTACTTTAACATTTTTACGAACTCCTCAACCGGGATAGCGGGCATGGTCATAAGTTGGACTGTCCCTCTGGAACCAAGTTCAACGGACATTTTGGCTATTGAGGCGTTATCAGGGGCCTCCACGATGTTTACAAAATCGTAAGGGCCTAAGACGGCAAACTGATATAAAACCTTTACCCCGAGCTTCTCCTCTATCTCGCGGTTTACTTCTAAGATCCTTTCTGGGTGTTTTTTTATGGTCTCCCTACCTTCATCGGTTAAAGTGCTCAAAACAACGTAATACGCCATCTTTTCACCTCCTATTTTTTCTCCTTCGGATTATGCCCCGACTTTTTAGGATGTCAAGGAAAAGAGAGGAACTTTTATACCGCTTTTACCAAGATCTTTTCTCCTATAATTTTTTGGTAAATCCGTAGATAGTCTTCGGCCATTCTTCTTGCGGTAAATCTTTCTTTGAATTCCTTTCGGCAATCATATCTGTTAAGGTTTGCAACTTTATCAAGGGCGTGAACCGCTAAATCTATGCTATCAACAATGAAACCGGTTTTCTCATCATTTATAATCTCTGGGACGGAACCACAATTCCAGGCCACAACCGGGGTTCCACAGGCAAGGGATTTTATCATAACCAAAAGGTTCTGGCTAATTTATGGGAAATACTAATGCATAAGCGTTACCCAAAAATTCGTTCTTCTCTTTTTCCCGATTTCCCCTATATATTCTACCCATGGGCTTTTAAACATGGGTTTGATCACTTCCTCACAATAAACTTTATCCGCTTTGTCAATTTTTGCTGCGATTTTCAATTCCATGCCAAATTTTTCTGCACTCTCAATGGCTCTATCGGGTCTTTTCTCAGGAGAGATCCTTTCGAGAAAAGCCAAATATTTTCTTCTTTCAGGATAAAATTTATACATATCCTCAGGAAGACCGTGATAAACCGTGGCTTGCCAATTCAACCAAGGAAGCCCCTTTCTTTGTGAATAAGAAATAGAGACAAAAGGAGCATTTTTAAATTCTTTGGAAACAACACAAGCTCCGGAAGATCAAGCCTTCCATGTAAAGTAGTCACAAAAGGAACGTTATATCGAGTAGCTAAAGGTAAATGTAAGGATTCTATATGAAAATGAATACCGTCAAAAATTGGGCCCTTTTAAAAACTTCTTCTACTATATAAAG
>CAZIZI010000030.1:0-16493 GCA_964543765.1 uncultured Thermodesulfobacteriota bacterium | reverse complement strand
TCATCCCCCGGGTGAGAAGACCATATTGCCCCAAATTGGAAGGTAGAAAGGGGGAAGAGATCATGGTAGAAAAAGCCATAGCCCCCTTAAATCCTAACAACTCAACTTCATGGTTTCCCCTACATTAATGACCCGTACTGCATTTCCCTTTTACACTCATAATCTTCCCTATCACCTTCTCTATTCCAATAAATTCCAATAGATTCCCTTCAATCAAAGAACCGAAATTTATTGACTTTTAGTCGGAAATCGGTTATAAGTCGAAATATGGGAGTTCGGGAGAGGCACAGGAGGGAGCGGGAGTTAAGGAGGAGGGCGATTCTTGAGGCGGCCAAGGAGGTTTTTTTAGAGAAGGGGTTTGAGGCCTCTCGGATGGAGGATATTGCCGAAAGGTGTGAATTAGGGAAAGGGACTCTTTATTTTTATTTTCGCAGTAAAGAGGACCTTTATTTGGCTCTTCTTCAAGAAGGGGTTAATGAGCTTTTTGGAAGGATTGAAAAGAAGCTCGAAGAAGGGGGAGAGGTGGAGGAGGTCCTTCGAAGGGTTGGGGAGGAGTTTTGGAATTTTTACGAAGATAACAAGGCTTTTTTTCGGCTTTTTGTATTTGGTCGAAGGAGGCTCTCCTTCATTCCCGAGGAACTAGGTAGGTCCAATGTGGAAAGAGGTATGAGGTATTTACAACGTTTTTCGGAGCTTTTAGAGAAAGGGATTGAAAAAGGAACTTTCAAAAAGGACGATCCGTGGAAGCTTGCACTTTTGTGTTGGGCCCTTATGATGGGGGCTTTGTTCCTTTATGACGATGATATCCACCGGAGCATGATGAAGTTAAGTTCGAAAGAATTAAAGGAAGCAATCTTGGAGTTTTGTTTAAGAGGGCTTAAGGCATGAAGCTTCCAGAAATTTCGGTAAAAAATCCAGTTATGACAGTAATGATCTTTTTTGGAATCATTCTTCTTGGAGCTTTTTCACTCACAAGGTTAAAGATCGATCTCATGCCCGATATAGAACCTCCTCAGGTAAGTGTCATTACCATCTGGCCTGGGGCTTCAGCCACCGATGTGGAGATGAGCGTCACTAAATACCTTGAAGACCAACTTACCAAAGTGGCAAACCTCGAAAGGCTCACATCAAAATCTCTGGATGGGCTTTCGGTTATAACTTGCCGTTTTAAATGGGGGGTGGATCTTGATGCAACTACCAATGATGTACGTGATGCCTTAGAGTTAGCCAAAAGGGACCTCCCTTCGGATATAGAGCCTCCTATGATCTTTAAATTCTCAACGGCTACTATACCTGTCCTTTACATGTTCCTCAGCGCCAATGAGAGTTACCCCCAACTCCACTACTTAGCCGATAAGGTTGTGGGCGATGAGCTTAGAAGGATCCCCGGGGTAGGAACCATCATGATTCAAGGGGGGCTCCAAAGGCAGATAAACATCAGGTTTGATCCAAGGCGTCTTGAGGCTTATGGGCTTTCGCTGGAAGAGGTGGGAAGGGTTTTAAGCCTTGAGAACTTGGATATTCCTGCAGGTGAGATAAAGTTGGAGAAGATCAGTTACGCTATAAGGATTCCTGGAAGGTTTAAAGATCCCCAAGAAGCTAAAAAAATAGTAGTGGGGGTAAAAGGTGGAAGGCTCATAAGGCTTGAGGACGTGGCTGAGGTCTCCGATAGTTTTAAAGAACCTATGAGAATCGGTTATGGAAACGGAAAACCGGCAGTTGTTTTAGCGATTCAGAAACAAGCGGGAGCCAATACCGTGGAGGTGGTGGAGAGAATAAGGGAAAGGCTTGAGAAGATCAAGAAGTCTTTACCCCCTGATGTGGAAATGGTTGTGGTATTTGACAGCTCTGAATTCATAAAGGTTTCTCTAAAAAACCTTAAAGAAACCCTTTATATAGGACTTTTCCTTGTAAGCATTATTACTTTCCTTTTCCTCCGCCGTTTTTGGGCAAGTACCATAGTTCTTTTGCCCATTCCATTTTCCTTAATAGGTTCCTTTATTCTGATGCTTCTTTTTAGTTACACCGTAAATGTCATAACCCTTTCGGCCTTGGCCATTGCTTCGGGGATGGTGGTTGATGATGCCATTGTGGTTCTTGAAAACATCATGCGTCATATAGAGCGAGGGGCAAGACCCAAAATGGCTTCCATATTTGGGGCTTCAGAGGTTGGGCTCGCGGTTACTGCTGCAACCCTTACGATTGTGGTGGTGTTTGTGCCTTTAATGTTCATAAGTGGTTTAACCGGCATCTTTTTTAAACAACTTGCCTTTGTGATAACGGCTACCATAATGGCTTCCCTTTTTAATGCCCTCACTTTGACCCCCATGCTTTCCTCCAAATTTTTAAAACCCCCTCATGAAAAGAGAGAGGGTTTTTGGGGTAAAGTGGATCAGAGGTTTGAAAGTACTTTCAGGAAAATTGAGGAGGGTTATAAGAGGCTCATTGGATGGGCCTTGGAAAATAGAATTAAGGTAATAGGTATAACGGGGCTTGTGTTTTTGATATCGATCCTTTTGATTCCCTTTATTGGTACTGAGCTTACGCCCGAGATGGATTCGGGAGAAGTGAGGCTTAACTTTAGGTTGCCAGAAGGTACCAAGGTCGAAGAGACCCAAAAGGTACTTGAAGAGATCCAAAAAAAGGTAATCCGGCTTGTTCCTGAACGGAAAAGCTTTTTCGGTTACTGTGGTCAAAGTGAAAGGGGAATTGCCACTGCTTTGGGATTTGAAGAAGGTTCAAACGTAGGAAGCGTAGGGTTAAAGCTTGTTGAGAAATCACAAAGGAAAAGATCGGCTAAAGAAGTGGCCCTTGCTCTAAGGAAGGCGGTCTTAGAAATTCCCGGTATAAGTGAATTTTACGTCTCGGCTACCCCTGCTATAGGTCAACTTCTTATGGGGAGTGGTGGCAGGAGGATTTCCATCGAATTATGGGGAAAGGATTTGGACCTTCTTGTGTCTTATGCGCATGAACTCAAAAATCGCATAGAAAAACTTCCGGGGACACTTGATGTGACCATAAGTCAGAGGCCTCCAAGGCCTGAGATATGGGTCGAGGTTGATCGAGAGAAGGCTTCACAACTTGGTTTAAACACAGGCCTTATAGCTTCGGCTTTAAGGCAATACTTTTACGGATTCACTCCCACCACCTATCGAGAAGCGGGTGAGGACTACGACATATTTTTGCGTTTAAGGGAGGAAGATAAGAACCGCCTAAGGACCCTTGGGGAGGTCCCCATAAAGACCTTAAGTGGAGTGGCAATTCCCTTAAGAAATGTGGCCCAAATCCGGGAGGCCTTTGGACCTGTCTCAATCGAACGCCGAGACAGACAAAGGGTGGTTAGGGTAGAATCGGACGTTAAGGGAAGGCCACTTGGGGATGTGGTGGGTGATATCCAAAAGGTCATAAAGGAGATGAAGATCCCTCCAGAAATAGGAGTAAGGTTCGCCGGAGAGACCGAGGAGCAGCAGAAGGCCTTTAAGGATTTAAAGACCCTTTTTGTTTTAGGGGTTATCCTCGTCTATATGGTTATGGCTTCCCTTTTTAAATCTTATAAGCACCCCTTTGTGATAATGTTCTCTCTGCCCTTTGCGGTAAGTGGAGCCCTTTTTGCCCTCTTTTTCACGGGAACAACCCTTTCCCTTTATTCATTTTTAGGCCTAATCATGCTTCTTGGGATCGTCACCAAAAACGCCATAGTCCTTGTGGATTACACCAACACTTTACGCGAGAGGGAATTTCCTCTAAGGGAAGCCATAAAAGAAGCGGGAAAAACGCGACTCAGGCCCGTTTTGATGACCACCTTGACGACCCTTTTTGGAATGATCCCCATGGCCCTTTCGCGAGGCGAGGGCTCGGAGATGTGGTCATCCTTAGGTATAGCCATGATAGGGGGGTTGACGGTTTCAACGCTTGTAACATTAGTGCTTGTACCTGTAATCTATTCCCTTGTGGAAGAGCGAAGGAGATGAAGCTTCTTTTTCTCGTTTACGATGTGGATTTCGAAGAAGAGGTTCAAGAAATCTTTAAAGAAACAGGTATTAAAGAATATACCCTATGGGAAAAAGTCCTTGGAAAAGGTACAAGGAGTGACCCTCGTTTAGACACTCCCACTTGGCCTGGGTTTAATCAATTGATGATGATCGTTCTTTCCGATGAGAAATGGGAAGAAGTAAAAGGCAAAATCTCAGACTTAACCCGAAGGCCGGGCATAAGGGGTTTTGTCTGGGATTGTGAGGAGGTGGTAGAATGAAAAAGGTACTTTTTATACTCTTTTTGGTATTTTTACCGACTTTTGCCCTTTCCCAAAGTCCCTTGACGCTTGATGAAGCGATAAAAATCGCCCTTGAAAAAAGCCCTACGCTTGCGGCTCAGAGAGAGGTTATAAGGGAGGCTGAATACAAACGAAAGGAAGCTCTATCGAAGTTTTTCCCCAAACTTGAGGCCAAATACTATTATCTGCACTTGGACGAAACACCAAAAATGGTCATACCGCCTTTAAAAGGCCTCACCCTTGAGAGGCCTCCACAAGAGTTTTTGACTTATCCCCTCTTTTTAAAAGTGGGGACGAAAGATAACTGGGTACTTGATCTTTCAATGAGTCTCCCGGTTTTTACCGGTGGTGCTTTGAGAAATGGGTATGATTTGGCTTGTTTAGGGTTGGAGGGTTCCAAGCTTCAATATGAACTTTCAAGACTCGATCTTATTTTGAAGGTAAAGGAGGCTTTTTATAATGTAATCAAAACTAAGAAGCTTCTGGAAGTAGCCCAGAAGGCTGTTGAGGCTTTAAAAGAACATTACAGAATAGCCCAAGTCTTTTACCAACAAGGCATCATTCCCAAAAACGATCTTTTACAGGTCGAAGTGGAGCTTTCCCAAAGGGAACAGGATGTAATAGCAGCTCAGAAAAATTTGGAAATGGCCTGTTATTACTTTAATATCCTTTTAAAACGCCCTTTAAACGAAGAGGTGATTTTGGATGAGAGACTTGACCTTATTGGGTTTGATGAGGATTTTGGTCCCCTTTTAAAAAAGGCTTTTGAGAATCGTCCTGAATTAAAACTTGGGAAACTTCAAACTGAGGCGGCAAAGAAGGAATTTAAGATCGCACGGGCCGAGCTTTTACCTAAGGTGAGTTTGCTTTTTGATTATCAAAGGCAGGGCGATGATCCTTCGGTGAGCGGTTCTTCTTATAGAAAAAAGGAATACAATTGGCAATTTATGGCCGTTCTGCAGTGGCGACTATGGGATTTTGGTGAGAGTTATTTTGGCGTTAAAGAGAAACAAGCTCGTATAGTTCAAGCAGAAAATAAGGAAAAGGAGATTGAGGATTTCATTACCCTCGAATTGGGGGAAGCCTTTTTAAGCGTTAAGGAGGCGATCAACAAGGTCAAGACCTCGGAGAAGGTCCTTGAAGGGGCCCAGGAGAATTTCCGGGTGAATGAGGAACGTTATAAGCTTCAAGCAGCGACAAGTTCCGATGTGCTTGATGCCTTGGCTCTTTTGGTAAGGGCTCAAAACAGCTATTGGATAGCTTTATGCGATTATCATATGGCTCTTGCTAGGTTAAAAAGGGCGATGGGGGTTGATAGATGAAAATGTTTATGTTGCTTCTGGGTTTTATGAGCCTTATGGTGTTTTTAGGGTGTAAGAAGGAAGGTCCTCAAGCACCTCAAGAAGAGGTATTTCCGGTTGAAGTTACACCTGTTAAAAGGATTAGCCTTGAAAGGTGGGGGGAAGCAGTTGGTAATGTTTTTCCTTATCAGGGGATAAGGATTACCCCTAAGGTTCCGGGAAAGATAGAGGTCATTTACGTTAAAGAAGGAGATTTGGTCAAAGAAGGTCAACCTTTAGTGAAACTTGATCAAACCGATTTTCTTTTGGCTCTTGAGAGGGCCGAGGCTTCTTATAAAAGTGCCCAAGCGCAACTTGAGCAGGCGAAATTAAAACTTCAAGACGCAGAGCGAGATTATCAAAGGGCGAAAGCCCTGTTTGAGGAGAAGGTGATCTCCCAAAAAGAATATGAGAAAGTAGA
The DNA here is from genome assembly GCA_964543765.1 of uncultured Thermodesulfobacteriota bacterium. GTDB lineage: Bacteria > Desulfobacterota > B13-G15 > B13-G15 > B13-G15 > B73-G16. The sequence continues at coordinate 10,459 of CAZIZI010000030.1, read as the reverse complement.
GACCGATTTTAAAGCTGCTCAGGCCCAGTATGAAGTCGCTCAAGCTCAGCTTAAGGTGGCTTCCTCAGCTCTCAAACAGGCTCAGACTGAACTTAAGGATACCATTATTTATGCTCCTTTTTCTGGTTATATTAGCGCTAAGTTCGTGGATCCCGGCCAAAGGGCTTATACCATGCCTCCCACTGATATCCTGGAACTTATAGACATTTCCAAGGTGAAGATACATCTTGACCTTCCGGAAAGGGACCTTCCTTTCGTTAAGCCGGGAGCGAAGGTGGAAATAAGAAGCGATGCTTTTCCTGAACTAAAACTCGAAGGAAAGGTCAATCGGATTTATCCCAAGGTCGATCCTTCCACCCGCTCTTTTAGGATTGAGGTCTTGATGGATAACCCAAAGGGAATCCTTAAGCCAGGCATGTTCGTAGGTGCTCGCGTGTTTTTGGGAAAAGAAGAAGCTTTGGTTATTCCACGGGATGCCATTTTGAGAGCCCCTGGAACGGGTATCGAATATTGTTTTGTAGTCATAGACGACACGGCCCAAAGGAGGGAGGTTGCTACCGGCATAAGAGAAGAGAATATTGTGGAGATCAAACAGGGCTTAAGAGAAGGCGAATTGGTGGTGAGTTCGGGAGGACAGAACCTAAAGCCAGGGGCCAAGGTTAGGATAAACAAAACGGTTTCCTTGTAGTTTTATCCCTTTGGACAAAAGCATGGAAAATACCCCTTTAGATGACAGGCGTATAGGCCTTTTGCTTTTTAAGCTTTCACTTCCCGCTTTCATCGGTATGTTTTCTATGACCATCTATAACATTGTTGACACCATCTTTGTGGGGCATTGGGTGGGTTCCGAGGGGATAGGGGCCCTTTCTTTGGTTTTACCTCTTCAGATGTTCTTTGTTGGTGTAGGTCAGATGATAGGCCTTGGAGCTTCTTCCATTATCTCCAGATCAATTGGCGCTCGTGATTTAAAAAGGGCTCATTTTGCTTTAGAAAACGCCTTTCTTGAAACGCTCTTTCTTTCTGGGTGTTTTCTATTATTAGGAGTTTGGAAGAAGGATTGGCTTAGCCTTGTTCTTGGAGCTTCTCCTGTGCTTTTTCCTTATGTAAGGGATTATTTAGGGGTAATAATTTTGGGCAGTTTTGTTCAAGTCGCGCCCCTTGTGTTTGGAAGCCTTATAAGGGCTGAGGGTAATGCCATTGTGCCTGCTATAAGTATGGTCGGGGGTGCCTTACTCAACATAGGTCTTGATGCCCTTTTCGTCATAAAGATGAATCTAGGGGTTAAAGGGGCCGCTTTGGCAACCGTCCTTTCCCAGATCGTTTCGACGGTTTGGCTTTTTTCTTATTACCTCTTTGGCAAAAGTTTCGTTAAACTTCACCTTTGGGCCTTAAAGCCACATAAAGATGTCCTTTTTGAGATGAATGCCTTAGGGGTATCAGCCTTTTTACGAACACTCGCAGGTTCTTTTTCAGCGGTTATAATAAACCGAATGGCCATCCTTTATGGAGGAGATTTAGCAGTTTCAGCCTTTGGGATACTTAATCGTTTGGCTCAATCGGCCATCATGCCTATAATGGCCCTTGGTCAAGGGCTTATGCCGGTGTTGGGTTTTAATTATGGTGCTTCCAGGCCAAAAGAAGCCTTCAAATCCATATGTTTGAGCCTTCTTGCTTCCGAGATGATATGTGGTTTTGTCTTTTTATTAATATTTTTTTGGCCTGAACCCTTCATAAAGATATTTACCTCGGAAGATGAACTTATAGCCATCACCCACTTTGCCTCCAAAAGGATGTTTTCAGCCCTTTACCTTGTGGGTTTTGCCATAGTGGGTTCTTTTATATTTCAAGCGATGGGAAAGGCCCTTGAGGCCTTTATTACCTCAATTTCGAGACCCTTACTTTTCACCATTCCTTCGGTTCTTTTACTGTCAAAATTTATGGGCATCCAAGGTGTATGGCTCACTTTCCCAATAGCAGACGTTTTAACCACCTTTTTAACCTTAACGCTCCTTTTTCCACATTTGAAAGAGTTAAAAAATTTGAAAAATAAAAACTACGTGGAAAAATTTTCCAAACAAAACACAAAATAAAAGATAAACCCCTTAACCACAAAACTTCAAAGATATTAATAAAATTCTAGTGGCACGGATGTTGCTAGATGAGGGTGAAGTGAAAACGAGGAGGCCATTGCGATGGGCACATTGGCTTTACCCAAAGAATTACTCGAAAGGGCCCATTTTCGTTATGGTTTATTGACATATTTTAAATCAGATCCAGTTGTTGGTTGTTCATTAAGAGAATACGGGGAATGGGCACAAAAAGAAATTGAATCACTCAAATCGATAACAAAGTTAGGAGATATCGTAATTGACGTAGAAAAAAATAAGGTAGCAAAGTTTATTGAGAACAAATTTTGGGCAAATGAACCAGAATTAGAAAGGATAAAAAATCATGGAGAGCAAGAACAAACGCATTCTTTTTTCCAAAGGCCAAGTACACCTTTTAGAAATTATTTGATGATGTTTACGATATCCCGTTTTGCTCCTAAAAATCCGCTTTTTATAGTAGATCATGAAATAGGAGGTGGAGCAAATAAATATCGGTACGAAATTATAAACAAACGCATTAAAGAAGGTCAACCAATATTTTTGCTTACGTTTGATTTAAATAAAAGAATTCCTAAGTTGCGTTTCATTTATAAGGAATATGATGCTTCTTTTTTGATACATAATCCATATGAATTGTTGCAATTAACAAACTACATTACATTTGAAGAGTTGATCTATAACAATCTTGTTAGTTTTGACTGTTGTTTAGATATGGTACGTCTTTTGCAAAAAATGAAAGAAAAAGCAAAAACAAAGCTTACTTTGGTTATACATGATTTCTTTTCTATTTGCCCAAGTCCTCATTTGCTTAATTGGCAAGGAGTGTATTGTAATATTCCGGAAAATCTAAAAGAATGTCAAAAATGCCTTCGATTAAACCCTTTTATAAATCCCTTAGGAATTATAGATGATCAACAACGTGATATTACTATATGGAGAAAAGAGTGGAAAAAGTTATTTGAAATGGCGGATTGTGTGCTTTTCCCTTCTGAAAGTGCTTTAGCATTGGTTAGAAAAGTTTATCCATTACGACCTCAACAAATTGTAGTTTGCCCACATAAAGTTTTTACTCTTTTTAATAAAAAACCTGTTGTGGATTTTTCGTCTGGTTTAAATATCGGAATTGTGGGCATCATTCACTATGCTAAAGGATGGAAAATTGTAGTTAAAATGGCAGAAATTATAGACAAAGAAAATTTGGATGTTAAAATAACTGTGATTGGTACATTACCGCATGCGCCAGCTTTTAGAAGTCTCATAATAACTGGTCCTTATCAAGTTAGCGAATTACCAGATCTTATTGAATCATGTCGTGTAAATGTATGTTTTTTGCCTTCTATATGGCCTGAAACTTTTTCTTATGTAACTTCAGAGTTAATACAATTAGAAATGCCAATTTGCTGTTTTGATCTTGGAGCTCAAGCAGAGAAAGTCAGAAAATATAGATTTGGCCGCATTATCTCAAAAATTGATGCAAGCATAGCTCTTCAAGAGATTATGGCATTTTTTGAAGAACTCAGATTAAAACAGAAAGCTCAATAGGTTTCTAAAATTCTCCTTTGATCTAAACATAGTTGCATTTGTATGGAGCTTTTTTTTAAGATAAAAGTGGAATTGGTAAAATGGATCTAAGTTAAAAGAGGAGGGGTTTATGGTCCTTGATGAATTTACCGTGAGTAAGGCCATCGTTGAGCGGTATTTTGAAAAGCTAAAGGAGTGTCTGAAAGCGGATATTGTGGTCGTTGGAGGTGGTCCCTCGGGGATGGTGGCTTCTTATTATTTGTCAAAAAGAGGGTTTAGGGTTGTACTTATTGAGAAAAACTTGAGCCTTGGCGGAGGCATATGGGGCGGAGGGATGATGTTTAATGAGATCGTGGTCCAAGAGGGGGGAAAAGAGATCCTTGAAGAGATGGGGATAAGGGCAAAGCCCTTTGGAGATGGTTATTTTGCTGCTGATGCCATTGAGGTAGCCTCGGGTCTATGTTTTGCTACGGTTCGAGCGGGCACTAAGGTGTTAAACCTCATAACCGTTGAGGACCTGATGGTAAAAGAGGGAAGGGTTACGGGGGTAGTGGTTAATTGGTCTTCGGTGGTTTTAGCTTCATTACATGTGGATCCTTTGACCATAGAGGCTAAAAGTGTGGTTGATGCTACAGGTCATAAAGCCGAAGTGGTTAGGCTTCTTGAGGGACGAATACCCATTGGACTTGAGTTTTTAAAAGAAGCTCCTCTTTGGGCTGAAAAAGGGGAAAAAATGGTGGTTGAGAACACCCGGGAAGTCTTCCCCGGGCTTTATGTGGCTGGAATGGCGGCAAATGCCATTTCGGGAAGCCCCAGGATGGGTCCCATATTTGGGGGAATGTTACTTTCAGGGAAAAAGGTGGCTGAACTCATAGCTAAGAGGCTTGAAGGATGATATCTGTTTTGACCATCGGGGGTTCTGATTCGGGGGGAGGGGCGGGTATTCAAGCAGATCTTTTGACTATTGGAGCCTTAGGAGCACATGGACTCTCGGTCATTGTGGCTCTTACAGCTCAAAATACCTCAGAGGTTAAAGCGGTAAGAGGGATTGAGGTTGATTTTATAGAAAAACAACTTGAGGCCGTTTTTGAGGATTTTTCGGTTCAAGCAGTAAAGACGGGAATGCTCTGGGACAAAGAGGTGATAGAACAAGTTTCTTCAAGCCTTAAAAAATACGATGTCAAAAACCTTGTGATTGACCCGGTTATGGTGGCTAAAAGCGGGGATAGACTTCTCCAGGAAGAGGCCGTTTTAGCCCTAAGGGAAAAGCTCTTTCCCTTGGCAAAGGTCATAACCCCCAACCTTCCTGAAGCTGAAGCGCTTTTGGGGTTTGAGATAAGAGGCAGGGAGGGGATGATAAAAGCCGGAAAAAAGCTTCTTGAGCTTGGGGTTCAAGCGGTCATCATAAAAGGGGGACATCTTGAGGATGAGCCATGGGATCTTTTGGTCTTTAGTGATGGCCATTTATGGCTTAAAGGGGAAAGGATAGCTTGGGAAGCCCATGGGACAGGGTGTAGTTTCTCAGCGGCGTTGGCCACTTTTTTGGGGATGGGTTATGAAGTCCAAGAGGCAGCCCTTAGAGCAAAACGGTTTGTTCAAGAAGGAATAAGGATGGCTAAATCCGTGGGAAGGGGGTTTAAGGTGGTTGACCCCTTGGCCTCCTTAAAAAAAGAAGCCTCTAGGTGGGAAGTTATTAAGAGTTTAAAAGAGGCTTATTGTAAACTTGAATCAATGGCCTCAAACGCAATCATCCCTGAAGTGGGTTCCAATTTGGTATATGCCTTGGAAGGGGCTCAGGATGAAAAGGAGGTGGCAGGCTTTGAGGGAAGGATCGTCAAGGTCGGAAAGGGCTTCAAAAGGGTCGGGGAGATCAGTTTTGGGGCCTCAAGACATATGGCGCGCTTGGTGCTTGAGGTTATGCGGTTTTATCCCTTTTTAAGGTCTGTAATGAACATACGATATGATCATATTTTTATAGATAGGGGGAAAAAGAAGGGCTTTAAGATCTTATTTGTCGATCGAAAAAAGGAACCTGAAGAAGTTAAAAGGGAGGAAGGAGCTTCTTTAAAGTGGATGGTAAGGGAAGTACTCAAAGAAGCGCAGGGGGTTCCGGATATAATTTACGATGAAGGTGATATTGGAAAGGAACCCATGATAAGGGTTTTGGGAAAGAATCCTCAAGAAGTTGTAAGTAAAGTTTTAGAGCTTTTGGGAGAATAAGAATGGAAACTCGAATGATCAAGGCTAAAAAGGGGGAAATTACCCCCGAAATGCGATTTGTAGCCGAGGAAGAGGGGATTTCCCCTGAGAGTTTAATCGAAAGGGTAGCTAAAGGTGAAGTTGTCATTTTAGCAAATCCCAATCATCGTCCTCTCAACCCAAAAGGAGTAGGGAAAGGACTGAGGGTTAAGGTCAATGCTAATATTGGAACAAGCCCTGATCATGCGGATTTGGAAGAAGAACTTCAAAAGCTTCAAATAGCCATTTCTGCCGGTGCTGATACGGTTATGGATCTTTCCACGGGAGGGGATCTGGATGAGATAAGGAGGGCGATCCTTAAAAATTGTCACCTTCCTATTGGAACAGTCCCCATCTACCAAGCGGCAGTTGAGGCGGCTAGAAAATACGGTTCCATAGTCTTTATGAGCCCGGATGAGATGTTTCAAATAATTGAAAAACAGGCCAAAGACGGAGTGGATTTTTTCACAGTTCACTGCGGCTTGACCCTTAGGGGGCTTGAGAGGTTAAAGAAGCAGGGAAGAATAACTGGGATTGTGAGCCGTGGAGGCGCTTTTTTGGCGGCCTGGATGATATACAACGAGCGGGAAAACCCCCTTTATGAACAGTTCGGTAGGCTCCTTGAGATAGCCAAAAAATACGATGTGACCCTCTCTCTGGGAGATGGTCTGAGACCCGGCTCCCTTGCCGATGCAAGTGACAGGGTTCAATTGGAGGAGCTTCTTACGCTTGGAGAACTTGTGGATCAAGCCCGAGAGGAAGGCGTTCAGGTAATTGTTGAAGGCCCGGGCCATATGCCCCTTGATCAAATAGAGGCAAATGTTAAGATTCAAAAAAGGGTTTGTAAAGGAGCTCCCTTTTATGTCCTTGGTCCTCTTGTTACTGATATTACTCCGGGCTATGATCACATAGCCTGTGCCATAGGAGGAGCGTTGGCGGCTTATTATGGAGCTGATTTTCTGTGTTATGTGACCCCTTCTGAACACTTAAGGCTTCCAAAGCCAGAGGATGTGAGGGAAGGGGTTATTGCGGCAAGAATAGCCGCTCACGCGGCAGATCTTGCGAGGGGAAACCTTTCATCTTGGCAAAGGGACTTGGAGATGTCAAAGGCCCGTCAAGCACTCGATTGGCGAAGGCAGATGGCTCTTTGCATCGATCCCGAAAAAGCCAAAAAGATGAGGGATGAACGTTTGCCCAGTGAAAAAGACGTATGTACCATGTGCGGTAAGTTCTGTGCGATAAAGATCGTCAATGAGTTTTTGAAAAAATGAAGGGCATTTTTGTAATAGGTACGGATACAGGGGTTGGAAAAACGGTCGTAAGTGCGCTTTTATGCCTTCTTTTAAAGGAAAGGGGATATGACGTAGGGGTGATGAAGCCCATTGAAACGGGCGTGAAAGAAGTTGAGGGAGTATTGGTACCTCAAGATGCCCTGCTTCTAAAAGAAGCTTCGGGATCGCAAGATCCTTTGGAGTTTATAGTTCCCTATTATTTTCGAGAACCACTTGCTCCAGCTGAAGCAGCAAGACGCGAAGGAAGGGAAGTGGAAATTTATAAAATTTTGGAGGTTTGGGAGGTTGTTTTAAAAAAACACGATCTTATGGTCGTCGAAGGCGTAGGTGGGCTTTTAGTTCCCATAAGAGAGAATGTGCTTCTGCCTCAACTTATAAAGGCCTTTGGGCTTAAGGTTTTGGTCGTAGGAAGGGCAGGTCTTGGTACCATCAATCACACCCTTTTGACCCTTTATTACTGTGATAAGGAAAACATTCCGGTGGGAGGTTTTTTATTGAACAAAATCAACCCTTCCCTTGATGGTTCGGAAGGAGCAAATCCCTATTGGATCGAGCATTTTTCCGGTGTTCCATATTTTGGGACTCTTCCCTTTTTGGGGGAAGGTCATTCGATCCCGGAAAGGAAAAGTTTACTCCTTCCCTTAGTTGAAGGTTCCATTAAAGTGGATATGTTGCTGGAACGTTTCGATCTTAAATGAGCCCGAAGTCCTTTCCCACTTGATAGAACTTTTCCCTCGCTCTTTCGATGGTCTTTTCTTCCACACAGAAAGACAACCTCACATAACCCGGCTTCCCGAACCCACTTCCAGGCACCACCAGTAAAAGATATTTATTCTGAAGTTCCCTTACAAAGGCCACGTCATCCTCTATAGGGCTTTTCGGAAAGATATAAAAGGCTCCCTTGGGTTTTTGAACCTGAAAGCCAGCTTCAACAAGTGTTTCGTAAATCAGGTCTCTTCGTCTTTGATAAACTGTTGGGTCAAAGTTCCAATCCCCAAGCAACCTTACAGCCCTTTGCATTAAAGCCGGGGCATTCACAAACCCCAGAACTCGATTGGCCAAAATAAGGGCTTCTATCAAAGGTTGTGCCTCTTCAAAGAGGGGATTCACCGCCACATAACCAAGCCTTTCTCCTGGGATGAAAAGCGATTTAGAGAAGGACCTTATGGAGATGGTCCCTTCATAAAGGGTAAAGAGATTCACGGGTTTAAGCCCATCGTAAAGAAAATCGCAATAAGTATCATCGGAAAGAAGATAGATGACCCTATCGTTCTTTTGAGAGGCTCTTTTTAAAAGCTCGCTTAGGGCTTTGAGTTCTTCTTCCTCATACACAGCTCCTGTAGGGTTATTAGGAGAATTGATGATGATGGCCCTTGTTCTTTTGTTTAAGGCCCTTTCTATCTCAGCAAGATCCAGGGAGAAGTCCTCCTTCGTATTTACCGGCAACATCACCCCTCCGTGATTTTCCGTATAAAACTTGAACTCCACAAAGTACGGTACCGGAACGATCACCTCATCCCCTGGATCGAGGATGGCCTTAAGGGCTACATTTAACCCCCCTGCAGCCCCAACGGTCATGATGATGTGATTCTCGGTGAAAGGTAAGTCTGTTTCCTTCTTCAATCTTTCGGCCAGAAAGGCCCTCGTCTCACTAAATCCCTGATTGGGCATGTAACGATGGCATCCTTTGCCGGAGTTTTCGACAAGTTTTTTCAAAGCCTCCTTAAAGATTGGAGGAGGTTCGTCCACTGGGTTCCCCAAGGTAAAATCAAATACCTTATCCTCTCCGTACTGAAACTTTAACAACGAAGCCTCCTCAAACATACGCCTCACCCAAGAGGAACCTTCGATCATCTTTTGAACCCGATCGGAAATGATCTTCATATTACACCTCCTTCATTAAAGATAAAAAAAAGCCATGGACCTTTTAGCCCATGGCTCCCACAGGGGTACTTCACCCCTTAGGAACCAGGGCTCGGATCAGTAAAGTAATAAAACCAAAACCTTTCCTTCATGGCATTATTAATGATTAGATAAAAAAAGAAAAAAAGTCAACCAATTAAATTCAATAATTAAAAAATTGATTAAATTTTAAAAAGAAGAGGAAATATCTTGCCAACGGCGGTTTTATTTGATAGGTTTAAAATAGGGCGGAGAGATGGCCGAGAGGCTGAAGGCACCCGCCTGCTAAGCGGGTATCCCGGCAAAAACCGGGATCGAGGGTTCGAATCCCTCTCTCTCCGCCACAAATTTTTTCCAAAAAAAGCCGTAATTCCCGTAGCGGGAAAGGGAACACGGCTTTATCCCTTCACAAAGCACCTTCCCAAGGAGCTTCTCCCAGTGAGGGGACGTCCTATGATCTTCTATTCTCTTTTTGAAGTATGCCAATTGGCCCTTGAGGAGATAATAGTAATCATAAGTCCGGAAAAGGAAATGCTTAAAAGGTACATCCAAGAAGAATTCCCAAAGGAACTCGAAGGGAAGGTTCCTTTTTTTCCTCGGATTATCTTCGTGACCCAACCCAAGCCTTATGGCTCAGGAGAAGCCCTTTTTAGAGCAAGGCCTTATATCAATGACGAACCCTTTTTATGGGTTATGCCCGATTTTATCCTCTTCAATGAGGAACCTCCTTTTCTTCAATTGTTAAAGGTGGGTTGTTTAGAGAAGGGGTTAAACCTTGTAGGAGTATTAAAAATACAGTCTGAAGAAGCTACTTCCTTTGGTAATGTGGGCATAATCAAAGGTAAAGAGCTTGACGGAAAGAAAATCCTTATAAAAAACCTTTCGGGAAAAAGAAAAGAGCCACTTGTATCTTCCCGGGAGTTATTAAAAGCAGTCGGAAGGTGGGTTTTATGGGATGAGGTTTTTCCCCTTTTAGAGAGTACCAAAGATCAAATGGAAGAATGGGACGATACCCCCGCTCTCCAAACCCTTTGTGAGAAAGGGAAGGTTATAGGTGTTCTGTTAAAAGGCAAAGGGTTCGACGTGGGAAACCTCCAGGGCTTTCTTGCGGCAAACGCTTACAGAATGCCGGTTTAACCATTTGCAGAAATCATCTTTCTTTTTCAGCAAGTTCTTTTGCTATTTTTCCATAAAGATCTAAGCATTCAGCATTAACGATGGCCTCCCTGTTGGTTACGGGTCTCCCGTTTATAATGTGAGAGATAGCTGTTTCTACTTTTTATTTTTTTTATTATTAAGGATAGAAACCTCTCTCGAAATTTAAAGCAAAATTACTCATACTTGTTTATATGGAAAAATGTATCGCATAGTGATGCATCAAAATTTCTTGGGGGTTCT
>CAZIZI010000029.1:0-17578 GCA_964543765.1 uncultured Thermodesulfobacteriota bacterium | reverse complement strand
GGTCAAAAGACATTGGCCAAGCGTGTTGTTTATCTTATGAGCCCCTGTATGACAGAGATCTTCCCTTTTCAAATAGACCTTAAACCCCAAGAATTGACTCAAATTTCGAGCAAAATAAAGAGGAGTTGGCCTTCCCGCATAATCCCGCAAAAGGGCGTTTAACTCATTTTTAAATCCCTCATCCTCTTTAAACCTTTTCCAAGCCTCCTCAAGTTCGACTAAAGGCCAAAATAAAGTTTCCGGAACAAATCTCCCTCCGAATATCATACTTGGAGAACCCTCCTTATGAAAGCTTTAACGAGTTCCGGATCCTTTATCCCTGGGTTTTTTTTCAACCCCTGAAGACACGTCAACTCCCCAGGGTTTTGCGATTTCTATGGCTTCCCTAACGTTTTCTGGAGTAAGCCCTCCGGCCAAAATAAAGGGTACCTCTTTTAACCCTTTTAATATCTCCCAACGAAATCTTTGTCCTGACCCTCCTGGAAGTCCTTCCACTTTGGTGTCAAACAGAAGGGCCGAAACCACTTTTCGGTACTCCTCCCATCCCTCAAGATCCTTTTCTTCCTTAACTCTCAAAGCCTTAATTACCCTCAGTCCTTCTTTCCTTAGGATCTCACAAACTTGAGGGGACTCTGATCCATGAAGTTGAACTGCGGAAAGGCCAAGGTATCTTGATATCTCCAAGATCCTCTTGGGATCCTCATCCACAAAAACCCCTACCCATGAGACCAAGGGAGGGACATATCTTATGATTTCCTCTGCTTTTTCCACTTGAAGGAAGCGAGGGCTTTTTTCGTAAAATACAAGCCCCAAGGCATGGACTCCCAAGTTGGCGCAAAAAAGGGCATCTTCGTTGCAGGTTATGCCGCATATTTTAATCCTGACCATAAGTTCGTAGTTCCTTTAGCTTTTCCAAAGGATCTTGGGCCAAAATAAGGGCTTCTCCTATAAGGAAGTTTTCGATTCCAATTTCCATAAGCTTTTTAATGTCTTTCTTTTCTTTTATTCCGCTTTCGGCAACCGCAATTCGGTCCTTTGGTATTTTCACAAAAAGACGCTCAATAATTTCAAGGTCAACCGTTAACGTTTCAAGGTTTCTCGAATTGATTCCTATTATAAAAGCTTCTGTTTCAAGAACCATTTCCAATTCTTCTTCCCGGTGAACTTCAACCAGGACCTCAAGGCCTAAAAATTTGGCTTCTTTTAATAGCTCCTTAAGCTTTTTTGAAAGGAGGCCTCCTATTAATAGCACCGCATCAGCTCCGTAAGAGACCGCTTCCTCAAGTTGAAGCTGATCAATCAAAAAATCCTTTCTTAAAATCGGAAGGCTCACCTTTTCACTTATGAGCCTCAAATCCTCTACGGAACCTTGGAAGTTTTTATCGGTAAGAACCGATATGGCAATGGCTCCTCCAAGTTCATAAAGGTGGGCTTGTTTTAAAATATCAAAGTCAAGTCTTAAAACTCCTCGGCTTGGAGAGGCGCGTTTTATTTCTGCGATGATCCTCGGGGGTGAGCCCCTTTTAAGGGCGTGGGAAAGGCTAAAAAAGGGCCTTTCTCTGGGAGGGAAGCCTTTGCCCTTTAAGACTCTTATTTCTTTGAGCTTTTCTTCATACGCCTTTTTCAAAAACCCCTTCATCCTGAAGTTCCTTTACTTTTTCTAAAATTCTCATCCCCTCTCCCTTTCTTTGAATCTCTTTTGCCACTTGGATTCCCTCCTTCAAATCCTTCACCTTCTTCGAGAGCAAAAGCCCCAAAGAAGACTCCATCAAAATCGCTTCAATCCCTTCGTCTTCTTCTCCTTCCAGAATCCTTTTTGCCCTTTCGATGCCTTCTTTTGGGTCCTTTATCCTTATGGATGAAAGGGGTTTACCTTCAAGGCCGAAATCCTTGGGGGTGAGGATTTTCTCCCTCAGGGTCTCGGAGGAGACTTCGATTAGAAGCGTCTCCCCTTGGGGGCTCACTTCATCGAGGCCTTCTAAGCCGTGGATCACAAATCCCTCCCGACCAAGAAGCCTTAATGCGTGAGCCATAACTTTTGCCCCTTCAGGGGTAGGGGCTCCTATCAAGAGTTTTTCGGGAAGAGCGGGGTTTATGAGGGGCCCCAGGAAGTTGAAAATGGTCCTTATCCCGAGCTCCCGCCTTACTTTTGTCAAGTTTGCCAATATAGGATGATAAAGGGGGAGCAAAAAGGAAACCGAAACCGATTTCTTCGATGCATCTTTTGGTAAGATGAGGAGGATTGTCGATCTTTAAGCCCAAATGTTCCAAAAGGTCAGCACTTCCCAAAAGGCCTGACGCAGTCCTATTCCCATGCTTTGCCACTTTAAGACCGGCTGCAGCGCAAATGAGGGCCGAAAGGGTCGAAATGTTAAGAGTTTTTGCGTTATCACCCCCTGTCCCCACTATATCGATGAGGGGGCGTGTTTGAGGGTTAAGAATCCTCGCTTTCTTTAACATGACTTCCGCAAGGGCCCCTAATTCTTCTGCTTTTTCCCCTTTCATCCTTAAAGCACAAAGAATCCCTCCGGCAACGCTGTCGCTCACTTCCCCTTGGGCCATTTTTTCAAAAACCACGAGGGCTTCTTCTTTGGAGAGGGAATTTCCTTCAACAAGTTTCTCCAAAACTTCCCTCATGGCCTTCCTCCTTTTGGGATTTTCAAGAAGTTTTTCAAAAGCTCCTTTCCGTACTGGCTCAAGTAGGCTTCCGGGTGAAACTGAAGGCCAAAAACCGGGTATTTAGTGTGAGCTATACCCATGATTTCCCCAAGTTCATCCCAAGCGATGATCTCAAGTTCCGAAGGGACTTCATCAAGGATAAGGGAATGATATCTACAGGCCGAAAAAGGAGAGGGAATACCTTTAAAGATACCCTTCCCTAAATGAAAAATAAGGGAAGTTTTCCCGTGAAGGATCCTTTTTGCCCTTTTTACCTTCGCGCCGAAAAAGAGCCCTATTGCCTGATGCCCCAAGCAGATTCCCAGAATGGGGATTTTCCGGAAATTTCTTTCTATGAGGCTTAAAGTAAACCCTGCCTTTTCAGGTCGGGAAGGGCCTGGGCTTATAACTATGGCTTGGAATCCTGAAGGGTCCTTCAAAAGGTTTGGGTCATCATTTCTGATGACCTCACTTTCTATTCCAAGTTCACCCAAAAGATGAACCAAGTTATAAGTAAAGGAATCATAATTATCCACCACCAAAACCCTCATAGTCTTTGAACCCCTAAAGCTTCAAATAAGGCCGAAGCCTTATGGAGGCACTCCTCATATTCCCTTTCGGGCACGGAATCGGCCACAATCCCTGCTCCTGCTCCTACGTAATAGACGCCGTCTTTATAAAGGGTACACCTTATGGCAATGGCAGTATCCGCATTTCCGTTAAAGTCCAGATACCCTACTGCCCCTCCATAAAAACCCCTTTTTACCGGTTCCTTTTCTGAGATAATCTGCATGGCCCTCACCTTAGGAGCGCCCGAAAGGGTTCCAGCTGGGAAAGTGGCCTTTATCACGTCCAAGGCGTCACATCCCTCTTTTAGCTCCCCTTCTACTTCGGAAACCAGATGAAACACATGCGAATAGGCTTCCACTGTCTTGAAGCGCGTAACTTTAACGCTCCCTATTTTGGAAACCCTTCCAAGGTCATTTCTTGCAAGATCCACAAGCATAACGTGTTCCGCAGATTCCTTAGGGTCTTTCAAAAGTTCTTCCATCACTTCTTTATCCTTTTGAAGGTTGCCTGTTCTTGGCCTTGTGCCGGCTATGGGTTTTGTTTTGAGCTTGCCATCTTTAAGCTTTACCATTACCTCTGGCGACGAACCCAAAAGCACATACGAGTCAAAATCTATGAAGAACATGTAAGGCGAAGGGTTTATCCGCCTTAAATGCCTATAAACGGAAAGCGGGTCCCTTGGTGAGAGGACTTTAAAAATTTGACCAAGTACCACCTGAATGGCTTCGCCCGAAAGGATTAGTTCCCTAACTTCTTCAACCGCTTTAAGGAATTCCTCTTTGGCAAAAGAAGAAAGGGGTTTTTCATTACCCATTTCTTGGTTAAGAATATCTTCCCGGATCCTCTTAAGGCCAGAGAGGATCTCTTCGAAGGTTTCCTTGTTTTTCGAAATAACAAAGAGCTCTCCCCTGAGGTTATCAAAGCCTATAAGGTCTTCCACGGTCAAAAAGGCCATTTGGGGAAGTGGGACCAGGCTTTTTTCGGGCAAAGGTACGGGCTCAAGGTTTTCTATGAGCTCATAACTAAAATGTCCCACTAATCCCCCTTGAAAGGGAAGGATTTCCAATATAGGGGGTTTTCTCTCTTCTTTCAAAAATCTCCGAAGTTCATCCCAGGCCCTTTCATCGGCTTTGGGGAAAAGGAGCTTATTTTTTCCAAACCCGATAAAGGAAAAACGCCCCCAATACTTTCCCTCTTCAAGGCTTTCAAGAAATATGTTAGCTCCCCTTTCCCTGAGCCTTAAAAAAACCGAAAGAGGGGTAAGGGTGTCTGCGGGAAGGTTGAGACATTTCATCTTAGCTCACCCCGAAGGTAACTTTCGTAAGCCGAAAGGTCCAAATATCCGTGGCCTGAGAGGTTAAAAAGTATCACCTTTTCTTCCCTATTTTTCTTACACTCCAGAGCTATATCGATGACTTTCTTTATGGCATGGGCTGACTCAGGGGCGGGTACTATACCTTCGGTTCGAGCGAAAATAGCTCCTGCCTCAAAAATTTCCCTTTGCTCATAGGCCACGGCCTTAACGAGCCCATGGTTATAAAGAAGGCACAAAGAAGGGGCATCCCCGTGATACCTAAGCCCTCCCGCATGAATCGGAGGCGGAATGAAATCCGCTCCAAGGGTATACATCTTTAAAAGAGGGGTTAACCCCGCCGTGTCACCGTAGTCGTACCTATATTCTCCTTCTGTTAAAGTAGGACAAGCCTTGGGTTCAACCGCGATAAACTCGGTTTGAGGCCTTTTCCCTTCTATTTTGTCTTTAAGAAACGGAAAGGCAAGGCCTGAAAAATTGCTTCCCCCTCCCACGCAACCTATAACGTAATCTGGATAGAGCCCAAGTTTTTCAAACTGAAGCTTAGCCTCAAGCCCTATTATGGTTTGATGCAAAAGCACGTGGTTTAATACGCTTCCTAATGAATATTTGGTATCAGGCACACTTAAGGCCCTTTCGATCGCCTCGCTTATGGCTATTCCAAGACTTCCAGGATGTTCATTGTCCTTTTCGTAAAACCTTCTTCCCGCTTCCGTATTGGGGCTTGGCGAAGGAAATACCTTTGCCCCCCAAAGTTCCATAAGGGTTCTTCGGTAGGGTTTTTGTTTATAGCTTGCTCGAACCATATAAACCTCACATTCCAAACCGAAAAACTGGGTAGCGAAAGCAAGAGCACTTCCCCATTGCCCTGCCCCAGTTTCGGTGGTAAGTCTCTTTACTCCGGCCTTTTTATTGAGGTAAGCCTGAGCAACCGCTGTATTTGGCTTGTGACTTCCCGGAGGAGAGACGCTTTCGTTTTTGAAAAAGATCTTAGCCGGCGTTCCCAAATAAGACTCAAGGTTTTTGGCCCTACGAAGAGGAGTAGGCCTCCAAAGCCCATAAACCTCAAGCACCTCTTCGGGAATCGGAAGCCATTCCTCTTGGGCGATCTCTTGCTCGACAATCGGTTCCGAGAAAATGGCAAGCAAAGCCTTAGGCTCAAGGGGCTCCTTCGTCAATGGGTGAAGAGGAGGGGGTAAAGGCTCAGGTAAATAAGGAACGATGTTAAGCCAATAGCGAGGAAGCTCATCCTTTCGTATAATTACCTCCATCTTAACACCTCCCTTTGTGGCTTTTAAATAAAAAGGCCGTGAGCTTATCACCCACGGCCCTAAAATAAAAAGGCCGTGGGCACCCTTTGGGTGCCACACGGCCCTTTTTATCTCAAAAACTTAAAAGGGTGGACCGGTGGCACCCCCTCTGTGCCACCGCCACCACCAGCCTTTTTGCCTATTAAGTCTCATCAAAAATTTTTATACCTCCTTTTCTTCCCTATGTCAATAATTTGTCCAATTTACTTTTTTTTTACGCGTGTTATATTTCAAAACCAAAAGAGGAGAAAAGGAGGAGAAAAGTGGAGGAAAGAAAACTTCCGCTTTTAGATCGGTTTTTAACCCTATGGATTTTCCTGGCAATGCTCTGTGGTGTTGGAATGGGCTACCTTTTTCCTTCTATTACCGTCTTTTGGGAAAAATTCCAAGTTGGAACTACTAATATTCTCATAGCCATTGGATTAATCCTAATGATGTATCCTCCACTCGCTAAGGTCCGATACGAAGAATTTAGGGAAGTTTTTACTAACTATAAAGTACTTTCCCTTTCCCTTATTCAAAACTGGATAGTAGGACCCATATTGATGTTTATTTTGGCCATCGTGTTTTTAAGAAATTACCCAGAATATATGATTGGACTCATAATGATTGGTCTTGCTAGATGTATTGCCATGGTTATCGTATGGAATGAACTTGCAAAAGGCGATACTGAATATTGTGCAGGGCTTGTGGCTTTTAATTCCGTATTTCAAGTACTTTTTTATTCGATTTATGCATATATTTTTATCACGCTCCTTCCGCCGTTATTGGGGCTCAAAGGAGCAATTGTGAAAGTAAGTATAAGTCAAATTGCGAAGAGCGTATTTATTTATCTTGGTATTCCCTTTTTGGGAGGGATGTTTACTCGCTTTATATTTTTAAAATTTAAAGGGAAAATTTGGTATCATGAAAAATTTGTGCCAAAGATAAGTCCTATAACGCTTATTGCACTTCTTTTTACGATTGTAGTTATGTTTTCCTTTAAAGGAGAATATATAGTGAAACTCCCGATAGATGTTGGGAGAATTGCATTACCGCTTTTTTTATATTTTATTTTGATGTTTCTTGTTTCCTTTTACTTGAGCGCTAAAGCAGGTGCACATTATGCGGAAGCTGCCACCTTGTCCTTTACTGCTGCTTCTAATAACTTTGAGCTTGCCATTGCGGTGGCGGTAGCGGTGTTTGGGATAAACTCGGGGCAAGCCTTTGCGGCAGTGATCGGGCCTTTGATTGAGGTTCCGGTTTTGGTGAACCTGGTTCGTTTGTCCTTGTGGATAAAAGAGAAGTTTTTCAATTATGCAGTAGAGACTCCCTTGGGGGTTAGGTATTATTCTAAAAGAAGGGAGGCATAAGATGGAGGAAAAGGACCTAAAAAAAGAGATAGAGAAGATGAAGGCCCAATTTCAGTGAGTGGGGGATGCCTGAGGTCCCCCCTCAGAGGAGCCAACTGTAAGTTGGCGAGCGTTTGAGTTTGAGAAGGGTGTATATGTGAGTTTCTATGGGTTAAATGAGGTAATGGAGGAATTTAAAAGAGAAGGGAAGGAAGCAACGCCTGAAGTTGGGGAGGAGATTTTAAAGAGACTCGAGGCTTATCCTTATAATTACATTCCTCCGTCCGAAGAAGCGAGGAAGAAAATCCTTTCTTTGGTCCTTAAAGAATACAAAAAGTTTTTAAAAGCGGGTTAATTTTTGCTTTTTGGTTCATGGAGGTTGGTTGTGGCCAAGGTGCTCTTGGGTGGAGTGGAGATTGAAGTAGATGAAGAGGGTTTTATTCAGGAACCAGAGAAATGGAATGAGAAGGTGGCGGAAGATCTGGCCAAGCGTGAGAACACCTACCCTTTAACTGAGGATCATTGGAAGGTTATAAACTGCATTCGTGGGTATTATCTTAAGTACGGGATAGCTCCCCCTATAAGGATGCTTTTAAAGCAGACGGGTTTTGACCTTAAGAGGATATATGAGCTTTTCCCCTCAGGACCCGCCAAAGGGGCCTGTAAGATAGCGGGTTTACCCAAGGCAACGGGTTGTGTATAGAGGGTGAGAGGTGGCCTTTTTTCTCGGTTTTTTGGCCTATTTTTCCTATTTCTTTGTTGTTTTTCTTTATGCCCGTAAGATGGTCCACTATTTAAAGATGCCTCTTCATCTACGGTGGGAACTTTATCCCTTAGGGTTTAAAGAGAAGCTTAAGTTTTTTATGGAATATTTTACCTTTTCCGAGTACTTCAAACGTAAAAAGACCTATTGGGTCTTCCTTTACCCTTGGCATATAGGGTTTATGGCTCTTATTCTTTTTCACTTTCTTTGTTGCCTTTCGTGTCTCTTGGGATCAGGAGAAGTTTTTTTTTCGATTACGACTTCAGTTGCGGTAATAAGCTTTTTAAGTGGGCTTTTTGGAGCTATTGGACTTTTTATAAAAAGGCTTAAAGACTCGGACCTAAGGCCGTATACGACTTTTAAAGAATTTTTTACCTATTTATTTACGCTCCTTCTTTTTTCAAGTGGCCTTTTTGTAGTTTTTCTTGATCCTTTCTTCCGAGAGTACAGACATTTCTGGGATGGGCTTTTGAATTTTGATTTTATAAATGTAAGCAAGGGATTAACCTTTCACATTATTATCTTTTCCCTCTTTTTAATATATTTGCCTTTCACCCGCTCGGTTCATTATCTTACCAAAATCCTGGGTTTCTTCCTTATAAGGTGGGACAATAAGCCTAATAGAAAAGGTGGAAAAATAGAGAAGCTTATGGAGAAAGAGCTTCAAAGAAGAATAAGTTGGAGTGGGTCCCAAATCAAAGAGGGATTGAGCTGGAAAGAGAACATCTTTTCTAATGAAGATACACGATTTTTTTAAAAACAACAAATTACTTTGTCAAATAAAAAAGAAAGAGCTTTTAAACCTTCCTTTTCCCTTTGAAAATCCCGATGAGATCCCAGAGATTCGATCGTTGGAGGAAGAGAGGCGTAAGGAGTTTGAGGTCTCTCTTGATGGCGTTATGGCTGTTGGAATTTATAAACCAAAAACCGAAGAAGAGGAGAGGGAGTTTATCAATCGTTTTCTTTCCGGGTTAAAAAAGCTTCTCTCAAAAGATGATAATTGGACCTTTCTCAGGCCCCTTTTTTATTCTCTTGAATATTGTATGAAGTGTCAGCTCTGCAGCAGTGTTTGCCCCATCTACATAGCTTCTGGTAGAAAGGAAATCTACAGGCCTTCTTTTAGAGCCGAAATATTAAGACGGATTATAGAGAAGTATATAAAGAGGAAAAGGTTTTTTCTGAAACTTGGAGGAAGCAATTTTGAACTCACCTTCTCGGGTCTTGCTAGGCTTTGTGAGCTTTCTTATCGTTGCACCTTGTGCCGTAAGTGCACACAGGTTTGTCCCTTGGGGGTTGACAATGCTCTTATTGCCCGTGAAATAAGGAAGCTCTTTTCTCAGGAACTTGGCATTGCTCCAAAAGAGCTTCATGAACTTGGGACGATGAAACACCTTAAAATTGGTTCTCCCACAGGAATCACCCCTGAGGCTTTGAGGAACCTGGTGGAGTTTATAGAAGAAGACATAGAGGAAAGGACGGGAAAAAAGATAAAAATTCCTATCGATAAGGAAGGTGCAGAGATACTTTTTATTCACAATGCAGGCGAATTTCTCTCCTTTCCAGAAAACATAGAAGCCTTTGCCATTATTTTTCAGATAGCTCATGTTGATTGGACACTTTCCTCTGAGCTTATGGGCTATGATGCCGTAAATTATGGTCTTTGGTACGACGATGTGCAGTTCATGAGGATAGTCGTAAAACAGGTGGAAATAGCAAAGAGGTTGAAGGTGAAAAAGATAGTTCTTGGAGAATGCGGACATGCCCATAAGGCTCTGCTTGGCGTTGCTGATAGGGTCCTTTCAAAAGAGCTGAATATCCCGAGGGAAAGTTCATTAATCCTAATTGAAAAGATCCTAAGTGAGGGAAAAATAAGGCTTGACCCAAGGAAAAACGGTTTTCCAGTTACCCTTCATGATCCCTGTGGTATTGTAAGAGGGACGGGGATAGTGGAGGTCCAAAGGAGGATACTAAGGAGGATATGTCCGAATTTTAGGGAAATGAATCCTTGTGGGGTGGAAAACTACTGTTGTGGAGGAGGTTCGGGTTTTGCTGTAATAAAGACAGCTAACTTTCCGGATTGGAGAAGTTTAGTAGCCGGAAGGATGAAATTAAAGCAGATAATAGAGGCATTTCACGATGTGATTTCCCCGGATATAAATAAATACGTGTGTGCACCTTGTTCAAATTGTAAAGCTCAGATAAGGGACTTATTTTCCTTTTACAATGTGTGGGAGAAATGTAAGATTTTTTACGGTGGGCTTGCAGAACTCGTGGTAAACGCTATGGTTGACCTAAAAAGGCCCTTTATAGAATGGGAATGGAGGTAAAAAATGGAGATAAAAGATTTTCTTCCTTGTATTGCCGATCCGACAAAGTATAGGGTAATAGGGCGAATTAAGGTGGATAACCTAAAAGAGGTAGCTCCATATCTGGCCAGGGTTCTTCCAAATTCCACTTACAACTCAAAAGAAGGTTGGATTAGTTTCAAGAAAGGACAGAGGATAATCACGATTTACAAGGATGGTTTTGTGACAATGACGATGATAAAGGACAAGGAGGAAGCATTACGTATTCTCCAGGAAATTGAAGAGAAGGCAAAACTTGCTTGGCAAAAAAGGGATGAGATTGATGTGACTAAACCTTTGAAAAAAAGTTTTGTCAGTCCATTTGATATTTATAAATACCTACCGAAGACAAATTGTAAGAAATGTGGTGAACAAACGTGTATGGCCTATTCTTTTAAACTTTTAAACGGAGAAAGGAACCTAAAGGATTGTCCTTTGCTTTTTGAAGACCCGAAGTACTTAGGAATAAAAGAGACTCTCATAAGCCTCCTTTTATCTGCTGGATATGAGGTAGAGTTATAAGAAATTTGGTAGGATTTGAAAGAGTCTGCCGTCTTTCAATAAATAAACTTTATCGGTGGTTTGACGTAAAAATTCCTTGTTGTGGGAGACTAAAAGGTAAGTTTTTGCGTTGTTTCTTAAAATGGAAAGGATTCTTTTTTGAGTCATTTCGTCAAGTCCTAAACAGGGTTCATCAAGAAGATAACAAACTGGTTTCATGGCCATTACTGTACCAAGAGCGACTAACCTTTTTTCTCCATAAGAAAGCTTATGATTAAGCCTTTCCTTTAAGCCGTTGAGGCCCAATAATTCACAAGTTTCTTCCACTATTTTGAAGGTCTCTTCTCGAGATTTGCCCAAATTCAAAGGACCAAAGGCGATGTCCTCTTTTACGGTTGGGCAAAACAGTTGGTTGTCAGAATCCTGAAATAGAAAGCCTAATTTCCGTCTCACCTCGAGAAAATCCTCTTCTTTATTGCGGACCTTCCCAAGGATTTCCACAATGCCCGATTCCGGTTTCAAAAACCCCATTATTATGTAAAGGAGCGTAGTCTTTCCTCCCCCATTGGGTCCCCAAAGGCCGATCCTTTCACCCTCAAAAATCTCAAGATCAACCCCCTTAAGGACGTATCTTTCATCGTATTTAAAAACTACCCCTTTGAGCCTAATTATCGGTTCCTTCATGCCTTAAACCTGATGAAAGCCGAAATTAATATCATTATAATGCCAAAGATCAGATCCTTTTTCTTCAATTTTAAGACCTCATAAATGGGAAAATCCTCTTTAAAGCCCCTTGAAAGCATACACTTGTAAGTCTCCTCTGCCCTCTCATAACTTCTTACCAAAAGCCCCCCTATAAGGTGACCATAAGTTTTATAAGTGTGAACGTTTAATTTTGGGATAAAGCCTCTTGCGGAAATGGCCCTTTTAAGCCTTTCGTACTCCTCGTGATTCACCGTGAAATATCGGTAAAGGAGGAAGACGATTGAGACAAGTTTTTTGGGAAATCCCAAATCCAAACTCGCTCGGGCCAAGGAGAATATGGAAGAGGTGGCCAAAAGGGCTATTGTGGCCATTACGATGGCATTGGCCTTCAGGGTCACCATTAAGGCTTGATCCAATGGGAAATATCCAAGGGGGACAAAAATCCAAATGAGTCCTATGAAAAAATTGGCTCCTAAAAGCCTTATAAAAAGGACCTTAAGCCTCACCTTCGAACAAAGGATCAAAGAAATGGAGAACAAAAGATAAAGGAAGGGGATCCTTAAAGCCTTTGAGGTGGCACAAAGGATACTAAAAATCAGAAAGACAATAATTTTAACTCTTGAATCCATTCGATGAAGAAAAGAATCTCCTTCAGCAAAAGCTTCAAGATGCATTCTTTCTTCTCAACAACAAATTTATGACCCCCCACAGGCCAAAAATATAACCTATGCCGCCTATTATATCTCTGAAGGTTAAACGATCCATTCTCTTTCGCAAATCCCTTATCTCATTTTCAAGTCCTTGAAGTCTTTCCTCAAGGGCTTTGTTTGTGATTGTTTGAGGATGTTCTTCAATTTTCTCAAGGGTTTCAAGTTCATATTGCGCCCTATGTCCAGGTCCAGCCGAGGCTATTATTTTTAATCTGCCCTCTTCTTGGGTCCTAAAGGAGAAAAGTCCCTTTTCGTCCGTTAAAGCCTCATCGAGTTTTCTTCCCTTTCGGTCATAAAGCTCTATTTTTGCCCTTTTACAGGGTGAACCATCCGCAAAGTAACACTCCCCTTTTATGGTCTCCCCTTCTCTAAAGGCGTAAACGTTCACCTTATGGGCTTCGCTTAAAACAGGAAAAAGGACCGTCAAAACCAATAGCAAAAAGGTTTTCATTCCAAGACCTCCGGTTTAACTTGTTTAAGGTAAGTGAGAATGTAACCAGTAATTAAGGCCTCTAAAAAGGCAAGGGGAAGGTGCATCGTGAAAAACGATATTGCTACTGCCCAAAACCTTTTCTCGGTTTCAAGAAGGGCAAAACAGGTAAGAAGTGCACCTCCTAAAACCGAAAGCCCCCCTCCCAAAGCCCCGCCTAAAAATACCGAAGTTTTGCTTTCCCTTTTCAATAACTTCCTAAACAGGTAATGGGAGAGAACTGCAGGGGTGGCCATATTGAAGGTATTAACCCCGAGGGTTATGAGCCCCCCAAATTGAAACAAAAGGGCTTGGAAAAGTAAAGCCACAAATATGGCAGGAAAGGCCTTAAAACCGAGAATTAAACCTATAAGCCCATTCAGAAGAAGGTGAGCCGAAGTTGGACCGACCGGAATATGGATAAGAGAAGCCACAAAAAACCCGGAAGAGAGGATGGCCACCTTTGGAAGGTCCGCCGGCTTTATCTGCCTCAATCCAAGACCAATTCCCCCTGCCGAAAGAAGAGTCCCTCCTAAAAGGACCGATCCCGAAAGCACTCCTTCAGATATGTGCATTTATCTCATCTCCCTCACCTTTATCCACATTATTCCGCCCAATTCGACGGGATACTCTTTTCCATCCTTTTTGAGCTTATAAGGAGCATCGGTTATGGCCGAAAAGCCCCACCATCCCGCTTTGGGAAAGGAATAAGTAAAGACGCCATTCGCATCGGTCTTAATGACCTGGGTGATATAAGGACTTTTAGAAGCCTTAACCCTTTTACCCTCATTGAAGTATTCCACCTCCACCCGACAGAACGGAAGGGGTTTCCCCTTAACTTTAACCATGCCCCTAAAGGTGTTTCCAACCCAAAGCCCGTAAGGCCTTGTAAGGGGAATTATCTCCACGGGCAAACCCACCTCTTCTTCCCATATGTCCTCCTTGCCAAAGGCTTGAAGTATCACCTTCGGACAATGAACGATAAATTTCTCCTCAGCTTCCTCCCAATAGGGATTCATTTCAAAGAAAAAGACATGATCCCCGGGCCTTTTTACCTCAAAAGAAACCTTCCAAGCCTTTTTGCCTTGAACCTTAATCTCCCTTATGGTCTTCAAAAGGTCCATTTTCTCTTTACCAATTTTGGCGAAAAAGGATTTAGGCTTTTCCAAATTCATCCATTCCTGTTCGAAGGGATGCATAAAGTAAAGCCTTAAGATGATGGTCTTTGGATCCTTTTCTTCAATTATGTCATCCGAAGGCAAAATTACAGCAAAATGGGGAAAACTAACCCCACAAAAGCACAATAGCATTAAAATCCATACAACTGCTTTTAGAATAGCCTTTTTCATCTTTTCCCCTCCTTAAAATGAGACATTAAACCTTAAGCCCAAAATATGAGCCTCATTTTTATCGTTTTTTTGGAATTTGTCAACCATATACTGGTAATCGAAAGTGAGATTGGAAATTATACTTTTAAATTCAGAAAGATGGAACTTTAAATAGGTTTCAAAAAGATGAGTATGGGATATTTCTCCTTTTTTAGGTCCTTTGAGATAAGAATATCCGATTCCCATTTCGTCCTTTTCCCTTTTCCAGATTGATCCCTTCACATTAAGTCCAAAAGAGGCCATGCTTTTGTAATCCACTTTAGCCTTATCATCTTGCCATCCAAATCGTAAAAATCCACCAAGCTTTTCCTTTATAAGTTCTTGATCTACTGAGAGGCCGAATCCCCTTAGGGCCTTATAACTTTCGGTCCAGCTTTCAAATTTCTTATTAGTCGTAAAGGCACATAATCGGTAGTTTCCCTTTCCGAGCGCGTTTTCCCATTTATAACCCACTTGAGCTCCAACCCAAGTGTAGTATTTGTCAAGCTCGTTTTTCGACCTCATTCCGAGAAGCCTTAAATGGAGATTTCCTCTTTCCAACTCCAAAGCAACTCCCAGATCGTAACTCGGAAGGTTCAGGAGGAGATTATGGACGAGGCCTTCGTTCAAAAATTGCTCGATCTCATTCCCCGCGTACTCGTTATCGTCAATGAAGGAAGTGGAATCGATAATTCCCAGGGTGATCCTCAGGTTTCTCTCCTTTTCCAAAGGGAAGGTATGGGAGTACCAAAGTTCTTGCAAATGGTCCCTGGGATGTCCGTTTATGTTGTGAAGGTCGTCGAAAAGATCATCCGCATTGGGGGAAAGGACAAATGGATTCACTCTTTTTAAGCCGTTTCCCTTAGCAAAACTTGCCCTTACGAAAAACTCATTGTTTTCACTTGGTTTAAAGGAGAGGTTCAAATCCAAAACGCCTGAGCCTTTCTTTTCATCTTTAAAATCTCCCTTTTCCTTTGCCATATATTGATAGACAAAAGTGCCCGTTCCGGAAAGGAAAAGGCCTTTGGTTAAATCAAGACAAAGACCGCTTAAAGGAAAAAGAAACGCTAAAAGGACAAAGAAAAACCCTCTCATCTTACTCCTCCTTTCCCCAAAATAAAAAACCACGAAGACCTTGCCCTTCGGGGCACGTAAGGCCTTCGTGGCCTTTCTTCAAAAATTACCCTTTTTGGATTTTTATGTCAATATATGAGGATGATTTACCTCAAATCGCCACAAGAGATAGAGAAGATAAGGAAGAGCAGCCAACTTGTGGCGCGGGCCTTAAAGTACCTTAAAGCTTTTATAAAGGAAGGTATTACCACTGAAGAGCTTGATCGTTTGGCTGAAGAATACATCAAGCGTCATGGGGGGATTCCGGCCTTTAAGGGCTACCGGGGTTATCCTCGGAGTCTGTGTGTTTCGGTGAACGAAGAGGTGGTTCATGGGATTCCCGGGAAAAGGAGGCTCAAAGAGGGGGATATCGTGAGCCTTGATTTGGGGGTGTTGATGGATGGGTATTATGGGGATGCGGCCATTACGGTTCCTTTAGGGAAGGTTTCGGAGCTTGCTAGAAGGTTAATCAAAGTTACGGAAGAGGCCCTTTATCGAGGCATAGAGATGGCAAGGCCTGGGAATCGGTTAAGCGATATATCCCATGCGATTCAAAGTCATGTGGAGAAAGCGGGCTTTTCAGTGGTAAGGGAATTTGTTGGGCATGGAATTGGCAAAGAGCTTCACGAAGAGCCTCAAGTCCCAAACTTCGGACCTCCTAATCGAGGGCCAAGGCTTGAGCCGGGGATGGTTTTGGCGATTGAGCCGATGGTGAATACGGGTACGTGGGAAGTAAGGATTCTTCCGAATGGTTGGACGGTTGTTACTGCGGATGGAGGACTTTCTGCCCATTTTGAACATACGGTGGCCATAACCGATGATGGCCCCGAAATTTTATCATTGCCTTAAAGTTACTTTTGTTTTAAAATATAAATAAAAACCTCTCAATAAAGCACCTTCGTGGCTTATAGCGCTTATTTCTTCTTCACTCTAACCCCGTGAAAGGCGCTTATGTTATAACTATAACCGAAATTTTAGTTGGTTCTATAAGTGTTTACCCCAAAATTTTTTAAAGTTTTCGAGTAGTAAAACCGTTTCCATGTTCATAGGCGTAAGCCAGCATGCGGATGTAGGTTAGACTTAGCCCTTTGTTTCCAACTCGCTGAAATTATCGCATAGTTTTCATGGTAATAGAGGGGTAGCATGAACTTGCTCTTGGTTATACAATGGTTCTAAAGTTACAAATTTTACTAATTTACCAAGCCCCCAAATCTCCACTAAATTGTCAAAAAGACGGACTTCAATGTCAATGCTTGTCAAGCGATAATCTCTATAAGCAACAGCATTAACAATGGCTTTTTGCCAAGTGAAATCCGTTATTCTAAAACACTCTCGAACAACAAATACCCTGTCCTTTGCCGTTTAAGATGAAAAATTGAATCTTTTTGTAAACATGTCGAATAAGTTTAATAAGAAACTGAAATAGTCGGTTTGGTCTCTTTAAACATTAATAGCAACATATTCATTTTTGAATTGTTTCTTTCCAGTTGTTAACCGCAATTTTAATAACACCTATTACAAGCTGTGCTTTTAAGTTTGAGGCAGGATTTTGGATAGTATAAAGCTTTGGTTCATTTAAGGTGTTTTCCACGATGTAAATCCAGTATTTATTTTGTAATCGCTCTGCCATCTGCCATTCATGTGGTGTAAGCTCTGACGTACCGGTAGTTGCAAAAGCTTTAACTTCAATATAACGGATTTCGGATTCAGAGCATGGAATGATATAATAACCAAAGAATTGGCCACTTACATCTTTAGGAAAGCGGCCTTATTTCCGCTCGTATTCCATTGCTACCTGCATTCCAACTTCTTCTATATACTTTTTCGTTTCTTCCGTCTCCTCGGTGGGCTTCCCGATAAAAGTTTTTGGGACAATAAGGTTGAAAAGTTCACCCCATTCTCCGAAACCGGAGCCACGCCTGCTGACGATGTTGGGATTGTGCTGGTTCATCAGCTCATCAGGCACCCAGGGGAGGTTGAACGCCCAAAGGTAAGGAGTTTGCGTCAAGGCTTGCAGGGCTTGTTCGGTATTGCGGAAGGCTTCCATGTCTTCTTCGGTTGCCAGCCGATAGTTTCGTCCTTGCCCTTTGCCTTTTGTGCTCACGACGGCGACCAAGCGATGACCATTCGTCCTGCTTGCGCTTCGGCTTTCACATACTTGTCCTTGACACTTGTGTGGCAAACGAGACAGACCGCATTGCCTCGGCTAACAGTGCCCTTTGAGGGGTCAAAGTCTATGTCGTTTCCTTCCACGATGATGAAGTCCACTCGCTTCGCCGTTCGGTTCGGCATAGGCTTCAGGGCGACTTTCTTGTTGGCTTTGCGGGCGAACCAGAACTGCTGGAAGAGAGGGATTTCGGCGCCGCAGGCAGGGTTGGGGCAGCGGATGGTTCGGCTCCAGATGTAGGCGATGGGCGTCTCCCC
>CAZIZI010000028.1:0-18213 GCA_964543765.1 uncultured Thermodesulfobacteriota bacterium | reverse complement strand
ACTTTAAGCAATAAAAGACAAAGCCCTCTACAAAAAACATAAAGGGCATCTTGACAAAGTCGAACAATATTTTACTCTAATGGATGGAGGGAAACGTGAAGGTAAATCCCTTGATCGAAGCACTCTTTGATGTCATAGAAGATGAGCTAGTTATTGTGGGAGATGACCGTCGTTTAATTATGGCAAACAAGGCAGTGAAGCAAAGGTATGGGATCTCAGAGATTGGGGAGGGGTTTTGTTATCAGGTACTTTTTGGTTTTGAAGGGCCCTGTCGAGGGCCTTTTTGGAGCTGTCCATTGGAGGAGGTTTTGGAGGCTCGCAGGGAGAAAATGTTATTACTGTCCGAAGGTTCCAATGTGAAGAGAAGGTATACGAAGGTTGTGTGGACCCCATTGCAGGATCCTTGGAGTGATTCATGGGTTGTGGTTGAGCTTAGGAGGGATGTTACGGCGGAGAGGGAGCTTGAGAGGGTTTTATTGTCTCGTCGTCATCAGCTTCAGGTTCTCAGTCGTATATCCAGTGCTATCAGCAGCCCCAAGGAACTTGATCAGGTCCTCCAGGTGGCCCTTGATAATGTACTTGAGCTGGTCAATGGTTCAGTAGGAGGTATTCTCGTTGTGGAAGGTAGAGAACTGCGTTATCGGGTCCATAGGGGTCTTCCCGCTTCTGACATAGGCTCTCTGAGGATAAGCATAGGAGATGGTATTGCTGGAAGGGTGGCTGAAAATGCAAAGCCTTTAATGGGAACTGGAGAAGAAGCCCGCTTTCATCCCGACTTCTGGGCCCTTGAGGGTATTGAGGCCTTTATTAGTATTCCCTTGATGGCAAGGGATCGGGTGGTGGGAGTTATGAACGTGGCAAGTGCCGAAAAGCGTACCTTTGGTGAAGAAGAATTGTTCCTTCTTACAACTTTAGGGTACTTTTTAGGGACCGTGATTGAACAGGCTCACCTTAACGAGCGCTTGGCCAAGGCAAGGGAGCGGTATCAGGCTTTGCTCCAACATGCTTTAACCGCCCAAGAGCAGGAGAGGAAAAGAATTGCCAGGGAACTACATGATGAGACCAGTCAAGCCATAACTAGTCTTACTTTGAGCCTTCAGGCCTTGTTGGAGATGGCGAAAAGCCGGGGCATAGGTGATGCCGAGTTCTTGGAGAGGTTGTATAAAGCTTACTCCTATGCGGTTTACGCTGGCAACGAGGTGGTAAAGCTCATGAAGGAACTCAGACCTACGCTTTTGGATGAACTAGGTCTTGCAACGGCCATCAATCACTATGCTAAGGAAACTCTACAGCCCCAAGGCATAAAGGTCACAATGGAGCAAAAAGGGCAAGTAAGGCGGCTTCCTTCCGAAATTGAAATAACCCTCTACCGGATTGCCCAAGGAGCAATAGGAAATATTCTCGAACATTCCAAAGCAAAAGAAGCTCGCATCCTGCTGGAGTTCCTTCCGGAGGAGTGTCTCTTGATCATAGAGGATGATGGCCAAGGATTCGACGTGAAAAAGATAACTCGGGTCGAACCAAGTGGCAGGGGGGCAGGTCTCTTCACCATGAAGGAAAGGGTAAGTCTTGTTGGTGGAAGTTGTCATATAGAGTCCCAGCCCGGGCGGGGGACGAAGGTCATGGTGAGGGTGCCTATACCGGGAAAAGATGGATAGGAAGATTAAAGTGCTGATAGTGGACGACCACGCTTTGGTCAGGGAAGGCTTAAGAGCCCTTTTGTCGCTGGCTTCTGACATTGAGGTGGTGGGCGAGGCAAAAAATGGAAGGGAGGCCCTGAAGAAGGTGAGGGATCTACGTCCCGATGTAGTCCTCATGGACATAGTCATGCCCGTAATGGGAGGGCTTGAGGCAACTCGGAGGATATTCCGCGATTTTCCTGAAACCAAGGTTTTGGTTCTTACTCAGTACGACTCTGAGGATTATGTAATACCCATCATCGAAGCTGGGGCGGTGGGCTTCGTGACAAAGATGTCTAGTTTTTCAGATTTGGCCATGGCGGTGAGGACCGTCTGGCAGGGAGGAGCCTATCTTTCCCCTTCGGCTGCTGCTGTGTTGGTTGAGGAGCGCCGGCGTAGAAATACCGAACAAACCAAGGGCAATTCTTATAACAGCCTAACCCAGAGGGAACGGGAGATTTTAAAACTGATAGCCGAGGGGCACACCACCCGAGAAATAGCCCAGATACTCTTTCTCAGCCCCAAGACGGTGGAGTGGCATAGGGGGAATATGATGCACAAGCTTAAGCTCCGAAACAGAACTGAACTTATAAGGTACGCCATCCGAAAGGGAATAATTACCCCTTAGGCTCAGGGGATTTCCTTAGATACCAGGGATTTCCCTGGGGAAAATTTAAGGATTTTTCCCAACTTTTTTTAAGGGATTTTCCGGGTTTTTCTTTTTTCCCAAGAAAAATAGATTACAAAAGCGGAAAGGAGAAAAGGATGAGGACAAAAGTTACAGCATACCAGGATCGGACGCTAATCCCCTCATGCCAGGCCGCCTGTCCCCTTCATATGAGGATCAGGGAGTATGTGGATCTGATAGCCCAGGGTAGGATCATGGAAGCCCTAAAGGTGATTCGTGAGGACAATCCATTTCCCTCCATCTGTGCTCATGTCTGCACCCATCCCTGTGAGGAGGCTTGTCGGAGGGGAAATGTTGATAAACCCGTGGCCATAAGGGCCCTCAAGAGGTTTGCAGTGGAGTTTGGCGGGGACAGAATGGTGGAGATAGAGGCCGAGACTCGGCGCAAGGAGAAGGTGGCAGTTGTCGGCTCTGGGCCTGCGGGAATGGCCTGTGCTTATTACCTTCGGAGGCTCGGATATCCGGTAACCATCTTTGAGGCTCACTCAGAACCAGGGGGGATGCTTAGGGTTGGGATACCCCGCTATCGCCTTCCACGGGAGATAGTCCAAAGGGAGTTTGACAGGCTCATTCGCATGGGAGTGGAACTCAGGCTGAGCACAAGGGTCGTTTCCCTCGACCTCCTGTTCCAGATGGGATATAAAGCCATCTTTGTGACTATCGGTGCCCATCAAGGCCTTAGGCTGGGAATAGAAGGAGAAGAGGGACCTGGAGTCGTAGATGGTGCCACCTTTCTGAGAGAAGTGAATCTGGGGTTTAGGCCTTCGTTAGGAGAGAAGGTGGGGGTGGTGGGTGGTGGAAACGTCGCCATAGATGCGGCTCGAACAGCCCTCCGCTTAGGGGCCAAAGAAGTGAGGGTTCTCTATCGGCGAGGGCCTGAGGAGATGCCTGCTTCCGAAGCGGAGGTTCACCAGGCGAAGGAGGAAGGGGTACAGTTCGACTACCTAGTAGCCCCCCTTCGTATCGAGAGAGAAAGGAATAAGCTCAAGGTGATCTGCATTAGGATGAAGCTTGGAGAACCTGACTCAAGTGGCAGAAGGCGTCCGGTTCCGATAGAAGGCAGTGAATTTCCCTTAATGTTGGACACCCTAATTGTGGCCATAGGTCAGGCCCCTCAACTTCCTGAAGATTTTAGACTTCGAATAGGCAAGGGAGCGACTATCCATGTGGATCCCGTGAGTCTTGCCACCAACAGGCCCGGTGTCTTCGCAGGAGGCGATGCGGTTACTGGACCGGCTACAGTGGTAGAGGCACTAGCTGTAGGCAAGAGGGCTGCCTTCAGAATCGACGACTATCTGAACCACCGTTACCCAGTCCCCGAAAAGGAAGTAAGACAAGTTGTAGGGGATCTTTTACCCGAGACCATCGCCATGATCAGAAAAATATCTCGCGTGGACCCTCCTTACCTTCCTCCCGAAGTAAGGGTAAAGGAATTTATTCCTGTTGAGATGGTGTACAGCTGGGATGAGGCCATAAAGGAGGCAAGACGATGCCTTAAATGCGGGGCAGGAGCGGAAATCTTCTCCCGTGACAGATGCGCTAGTTGTCTCACGTGTTTGAGAGTATGCCCCTACCATGTCCCGCGCTTGAACGGTACGGGCGAAGTGGAAATCCCCGCCGACCAGTGTCAAGCCTGTGGCATCTGCGTTGCCCAATGTCCAGCTAAGGTTATCATCCTGCGTAAGCCTCAGGACCGTAGACAGATCGAGGAAGAACTGAACCACCTTGCAAGATACGGTCCGTCCAAGCCGATGATCGTGGGATTCTGTTGTCAGTATGGTCTCTATGGGACAGGGGTACTTTCGGGTTTGTATAGGGAAAAAAAAGCTGGGGTTTACATTATCCCTGTAGCGTGTGTGGGTAAAGTGGAGGCAGAACACCTTCTTGAAGCCTTCAGTTTAGGAGCCGAAGGGGTCTTTGTGGCTGGTTGTGGAGACCAGTGTTCAAGAGAGGACACGGCCTTATGGCTTGGACGTCGAATAGAGAAGGTGAGAGAGAGCCTTGGTGAGATGGGGCTTGAGCCCGAACGGATTAAGTTATTTATGCCTGGCGAAGGGAGAGATCTGTTGGTGGACTTGAGGGATTTCTCCCAGAAGGTAGCCGGGCTTTATTTGGCCTCTTTGGTGAGGCAGGAGGTTAAGCATGATAGTTGCCCAACAGAAGCCTTTGGAAGAGATCCTACGCATGATCGACCCCTATGAAAGGGTTATGATACTCGGCTGTGGGACCTGCATGACCGTTTGTGGGGCAGGAGGGGAAAGGGAAGTGGCCTTTCTTCAAAAGGCTTTAGAGATAGCAGGGCGAAGACAAGAGGAGAAGCATACCTTTATTCCCTACACCCTCAAGAGACAATGCGATCCCGAATTTCTTGACCTTCTGACTGACCGCATTGAGGATGTGGATGCCATCCTCACCCTTGGTTGCGGCATCGGTGTTCAAGCCCTTGCTGAGCGCTTTCCGGACTTACCAATCCTCCCCGGGGTGGATACCTCGTTCTTAGGAATGGCCAGAGAATGGGGGGTTTGGGATGAGCGATGTGCTGCCTGTGGTCATTGTTTGCTTGGGGAAACTGCAGGAATATGTCCTATAACCCGGTGTGCTAAAGGGATCCTCAATGGCCCGTGTGCCGGCCCTAAGGGCGGTAAATGCGAAGTGGATGGTGAGAGGGATTGTGCATGGGTATTGATCTACCGCCGCCTGGAGAGATTGGGACAACTGGATAAGATGCGCAGGTTCTATCCTCCGCGTAACTTTGAGAGGCCTAAGAGGATCCTCAGGAGGACATAAAGGAGGAAGAAGATGGCTTTGTCTCTTTTGGAAGAAAAACTCGAGGCAGGGGAATTCGTGGTAACGGCCGAAGTGGGACCGCCTAAGGGCACTGACCTAACTGAGATGATCCATAACATCGATCTTCTCAAGGATTGGGTTGATGCCATTAACGTGACCGACCACCAGAGCTCTGTCATGCGATTCCCCTCCTTAGGGGGATGCCTTCTAGTGAAGGAAAGGGGAGGAGAACCTATCCTTCAGGTCACCTGCAGGGACCGAAATCGCTTGGCACTTCAGGCTGATCTCCTTTTCGCCTACACCCGAGGCATAAGGAACGTATTGTGTCTTACAGGTGATTCAGTGGAGGTGGGGGACCATAGGGGTGCAAAGCCTGTCTTTGACTTGGATTCGGTTCAACTGCTGAGAGGAATCAAGGAGATGGAGGAGGGACATGACATGGGAGGAAATCCCTTAAAAGGCGCACCCCAGTTTTACCTTGGGGCCTCTGTACACGTGGAGGCTGATGAAATGGAACCTCAACTGATGAAATTCGAGAAGAAGGTAATGGCAGGAGCCCGGTTCTTCCAGACTCAAGGCATTTTTCGGGTGGAGAGTCTGAGAAGGTTCATGCCCTATGCGTCCCAGTTCGGCGTGAAGGTCTTGGCCGGGATCATCGTAATCTCTTCGGCCCGGATGGCTCGTTATATGAACGAGAAGGTACCGGGGATCACCGTGCCCAATGAGATCATCGAGGAACTTTCCGGTACAGAAAAGGGTAAAGCCCTGCAGAAAGGAATAGAAATCGCCGCAAGGACCATAAGGACCATTAAGGAGGAGGGCTTGTGTTCCGGTGTTCACATTATGGCCATCGGAAACGAGAAGGTGGTCCCCGAGCTTATAGAAGCAGCTGGCCTTAATGGAAGGGCCAGATGAGAAAAGGAGGTAAGACATGGAGAAAAAGAAAATACTTATCGTAGATGACGAACCGGCTTTTGTGGAAGCCTTTAGGGTAACCTTCGAGGCCAAAGGCTACGAGGTCCTTACGGCCTCAAACAGAATTGAGGCCCAGGAGGTGGTACGGAGGCATGGCCCTCAGCTGGTGGTCTTGGGAACCCTTTATCCGAGAGGCGAGGCTTTTGTATTCCACAACTGGCTTAAAAAGGATCCCCATTTCCGACACATTCCTCTTATTGTCCTCGACGCCCCTCCACAACAAAGGGGAATGAGAGGTTGGTTAAGCATAGAAGGTATGCAACTTGAGGCTGAGGATTATCTAATAAAACCGGTGGAACCTTCGGCCATTTATCCTCTGGTGAGAAACTTCTTAGAGAGGAGACCAGACAAAATAAGGGTCCTGGTGGTAGATGACCACACCATGGTCAGGGATGGGATCTGCGCCGTGCTGAGGCTGCAGGAAGACATGGAGGTCGTGGGAGAAGCTACCAACGGAAGGGAGGCGGTGGAAAAGACCCTCAGGCTCATGCCGACGGTGGTTCTTATGGATATCGTGATGCCCGTCATGAACGGTTTGGAAGCCACCAAGGAGATCCTAAAGCTCCGCCCTGAGTCCAAGATCCTGATCCTCACCCAATACGATGAGGAAGAAAACCTGTTAGTTGCTAGGCAGGCAGGGGCTTATGGCTTCATCCCCAAAAGGGCTGCCAGTTCCGCACTACTTGAGGGAATAAGGACGGTAGGAAAGGGTCAGTACTATCCACCTTCTTTCGGGGAAGGTAGGGGAGGTCAAGCCCTAAGAGGGAGTTTTCTTTGATAATTCTCAGGTTAAGGCTTAAAAAGCAGTAGTGAAATCCTTCTGCGTTAATTCGCTTCTGTTCATGGTTCATTTCTTTATTACTTTAAAAAAACCATGAAACAGACCTTTAAAGGGGGTTGACCTTTGAAAGCCCATCTATGAATCAGGAAAAGACTCTTTTTCCTTCGTCATGATGTAAAGGGAAAAAGCAAGCACCAAGCCCGCCACTCCGAGGAGGAAAGCAACCTTGTAGGCTTCAGGTCCCACGCGGTCACCCCCGCTCAGGCGTTCGAGAACCCACCCCATTAAGTGCAGAAAGAAACCACCGCCTAACATGGTGAATAGGTTGACCCCCGTCAGAGCCACTCCTGTCATCGCCTTGGGCATGAGCTCCTTAATATGGGCATACATCACAATGCCCGCCCCTGAAAAAAAGCCGAAGGAGAACAGGACCCCAGCCAAGAGAAAAGCGTTATTTTTTGCCCACCCCATGGCCAAGACAAAAAGCGATAATGCCATCCCTGCTAGCCCCGCCATCACAACCTTCTTGCGTGAGGAAAGGACCCGGTCTGAGACCCAGCCGCTTAGGGGTGAACCTGTGATAAGGCCTAAATTCAGTATCAGGAGGAGATTGCCCGTCTTTACTGCCGAAAGTCGCACCACCTCCATTAAATAGGGACCTACCCATAGTCCCTGAATGGCCACAAAGATCCCATAACGCAGGAAGGTGCTGAGGGAAATGATCCAGTATTCCCTTCGACCAAGTAGCATGCAAGCTGTTTGACTGATGGAAAGAACTGTTTCCTTTCGGCTTGCGCCGTAAGGTCCCTCGCGCACCAACGCGTAAAAGAGAAGAGCCAGAAAAGCGGTAAAACCCCCGAGGATGGTGAAGGACCATCGCCATCCCAAGGCCTGGACTAACAGGGCTAAGGGGGTTGTGGCCACAATATTGCCCAGAGTCCCAGAGGCAAGCATCAGTCCGGAGAGCGTGGCAAATTCCCTCGGTGAGAACCAGGTGGCAAAGAGTTTCATGGAACCCATGAGGTTGGCTGCCATCCCTGCACCTAATAACACTCGCCCCAAGGCCGCCCCTTCCAATCTTTCAGCCCAAGCAAAGATCCAGGCTCCTATGGAGGCGACCATAGTGAGAACCGCCATGGTATGGCGTGCTCCTATCCTATCCAAGCACACCCCCAAAGGCAATTGGACGAGGGCAAAGGTGTAGAAGAAGAGAGCTGTGAGAAGTCCTAAGGATTCAACCGAGAGGCCCAGATCCCGTTGGAGCTGAGGAGCGATTATAGCATTGGAAACCCTGTAAAATTGAGAGCAGATGTACAATAAGGCACAGAGGCAGAATACTAGCCATCGGCTAAGAAAAAGTTTATTCTTCATTTCAAAAAATTCGCCGGTCCTTCCTCACTGCAAGTGAAATTTAAAATTACTTTAATCTAATTTACAAAAATTCATTACTCCTCAAGCAAACTCTTTATTATGAGTTCCTTAGCGCGTTTTATATCCTCTTCGGAAATATATTCCATAACGCCCTTTAGGTTACAACCTATGTCCTCATTAAGAGCCTTTTTCTTCATTCCTATATCTCTCGCAAGTACGATGCTTTTGGTGGGTTTAAAACCAGCATTTTCGAGGATTTTCTTTGCACATTGAGCGTCACACCCATCTACGACGATCGCCTTTTTGGCTAATTTTATTTTCTTTATCACCCCTTCAATACCCAGAGGCAAAGCCGAAAGACAACCCACGCAGACCTTTTTCAGCCCCAGTTCCTTCACGACTTCAAGGCAAGCAAGAGCACTGGTAATGCCTGTATTCGAAAACCCTCCGTAACATGAAAATATAACGTTTTCATGACTTACCATTTCTTGGCTTTTTTCTTTTTCCATTTTTTTCCTCCTAAAGACCTAAAAGCTCTCTAAGTTTTTCTAACGTTTCCTTATATTCTTGGGAAAAGAGAAGTTTACACTTTTCAAGCTCAATTTTTTCATCGCCTATGTTGGCAAGTTTGTAGTAAATATCCCAAGCAAAAGCTTTACAGGTGGGTTTTCCACACTCCTTGCAGTTCTTACCCGGGAGTAACTTAAAGATCTCTCCGGGTGAGGGAATAGGCCGTGATTCATAAGAGGGCTTTATGTTTTCCTTGTTCCTCTCCGTTTCAAGGATATCCTTTTTAAGGCTTTCGAAAAGCTCTTTAGCCTCCCTCTCATCACTGAGCTTGGTAATCGAAATCTCCTTAGGCCTTATGGTGATGACCCTGCCACCCCTCTTTAGCACGAGTATCTTTGCCTGATGATTGTACTGGAACCCTTTAAGGCTCGTGTTTAAATAAGGAAGGAGCTCACTGAGGTCCTCATTAAGCTCGAAAATAGCATTTACCTTCTCGCTAGAAGGATTACATTCCGGGGAAACGAGCCGAAGTTTATATTCTTCCAATTTCATTTAAGCCACTCCTTTATTTCCTCAAGCGAAGGAACCCTTCCTGCCGACTTAACCTCCCCATCGATCACAAGGCCAGGAGTCATAAAAACCCCATACCTTGCAAATACGTTAACATCATTCACCTTCTTCACTTCGGCCTCAATTCCTAACTCCTCTACTGCCTTTTTCGCTCGAGCCTCGAGCTCCTTACATTTGGGGCAACCCTTCCCCAAAATCTCAATTTTCCTCATATTTCACCTCCTAAAAGATATAATTTCCCATCTAAAAGACATAATTTCCCGTAAACCATCCAAC
This sequence comes from uncultured Thermodesulfobacteriota bacterium, assembly GCA_964543765.1. Lineage (GTDB taxonomy): Bacteria > Desulfobacterota > B13-G15 > B13-G15 > B13-G15 > B73-G16. The sequence continues at coordinate 8,576 of CAZIZI010000028.1, read as the reverse complement.
AAAGGCCCCAAGACACATTATGAGAAAAGCATAAACAACCCCTTTTTTCACTCCAAAAACCCTAATTATGGCAAGAATATTGGGCAAACTCATCCCAGGACCCGTTAAAAGAAGAGCCAGGGCCGGACCTTTTCCCATTCCGAGCTCAAGCATCTTATGGACAAAGGGGGCTTCGGTCATAGTAGCAAAGTACATTAATTGACCTATCACGGTGGCAAACCAAGAGGAAAAAAGCGAAGCTCCCCCAAGGTATTTTTCAACAAAACTTGAAGGAAGGACCCTTCCTATTATCCCAACTATAAAAACGCCTATAAGAAGCAGAGGAAATATCATCCTAACAAACCACCAAGTCTCATCAAACCATCTCCTTATCCTTTCTCTATCTATAGCCTTTAAAGCATAAAGAAAGGTCACCACCATTCCTATAGCCCACACCAATACCTTATGCGAATAAGGGCCTTTCGCCACAAGGTAATTAGGCGAAAGCAACGTCAAAACGAGAAGAATGAGAAGGATCACCTCTTTTTTTCCTATGATACTTCCTTCCCTTTTTAGACTAGGAAAGGAAGACCTTATTGCTTCCTCCTTTCTAAATAGGTAACTCATCACAAACCCGACGATAAAGGCCATAGACAAGGCCGCTACGATTCTCACAATTACCATCTTCGAACCAAGTAGCGCCCCCGTATAAATGATAGCTAAGATGTTTGAAGCCGGAGCAACCCAAAGCACAATGAAGGCTGCCCCAACCCCTGCTCCTGCATAATAAAGGCCTGACGAAACAGGAATAACCGTACAAGAACAAGCCGCAACAAAGAAACTCCCGCCTGAAGCAAGGGCAAAAGACCTAACCTTATTAGCAGCCGCCCCGAGATAATAAATAATGCTCTCTCTTGAGATAAAGGTGACTATAGCCCCTGCTAGCAAAAAAGCCGGTATAAGACAAGTTAGCACATGAAGAGCCACATACTCCTTAAGCGCAATAAGCCCTGCCCCCACTAGTTCATAAACAAAAGACATCACACCCTCCTTTCTATCTCTTCAAGCCTCTTCTTCTGAACCTCCAAAAGGCTCTTCAAGGCTTGAGAGGCTTTTTCCAAAATCTCATATACAAGAGGATTCGCCCTCACAAACACCCTAATTCCCTCTCTCCTCGTGAAAACAAGCCCATACTTCTCAAGTACAGAAATATGCTTGGAAATATTGGACTGCTCTCCATTGACCAAAGGCACAATCTCACATACACACAACTCCCTCTTCCTCAAGACCTCAAGGATCTTAAGCCTTGTAGGCTGAGCAAGGACCTTCAAAAAATCCGCCAAAAGTCCAAAATATTCATTCATAATAACATTAACATATATTCATATGATCCAAATGTCAAGTAGTTTAGAAAGTGTAGGTGGTTCCGACTGTATTTAGGATCAAGTTCTCTTTCATCGTTTGGAAGAAAAGGAAGGAAGCTTCCGGGCCTGTGCAGTGCATAGGGATGATGTATTTGGGGGAAAGGGTTTTTAAGTCTTCGATTGTTTTTAAGATCCTTTCTTCCGAAGCACCCATCAGGTGGAACCCACCTATTATGGCGTGGATCTTTTTTATACCTGTGAGTTTTATGACTTGTTTAACGGTGTTAACAATTCCTCGATGGGCACAGCCTGAAATGATCACAAGGCCTTTACCTTTCACGGAGAAAAAGATGGCCCTTTCTTCTTCGAAGTAGTCCCTTTCTATCTTTCCTTCCTTTTCCATCAAGAGGGTTTCGGGGATTTTCTCATAAGGGGTTTCCATCTCGATTAAGCCCGTTATATATGTGCCTGGAAGGATTTCTTTCTCGGATTCTATCTCTTCTATTTTTACCCCCATTTCCTCGAGTTTTTCCCTTTCAAGTCTTCCAAGGTCACTCAGTCCCTCTCCCTTTCTCTCGTGAAATCTTCTGGTAAAAGCGCCCTTTCCAACATAAAGCGGGATGGATCGAGGGCGTATCCTTTCCACAAGGGCCATAAGCCCTCCATAATGGTCGAAGTGGCCATGACTTAGGACAAGGGCATCTACTTTTTGAGGATCGATCCCGAGGACTTTCAAGTTATGTAGCAGCAGATCCCCGGTAACTCCGAAATCGAAAAAGAACGAATAAGATCGATCCCCACTCTTTACGACCCCGTAAAAGGAAAGGCCATGTTCCGCATAAATGGATAAAAAGGGCTTCGTATTGAATCTCTTCCCACAGGGTGGGTCTTCTCTCAAGGAATCATAGTAATTATCAACCACACAAGTTAGAGACAAAGCGTCTATTTCCATTATCATTCTTTGCTCCTTTAATGCTCACACACATTGGGCCCGGTGACCAAAGTCCCCTTTAAATAGGCGTTAACTATATCCTTCGGATCTTCGCCTATTGCCCCAATAATGACCTCTATTCCCATCTCCGAGAAAAACATCTGGGCCCTCGGTCCCATGCCAGCCGCGATGACCTTGTCAACCCCTTTCTCCTTAAGCCATCTGGGGATAACCCCTGGGGCATGAGGAGGTGGTTCTATATAGGTCTCTGATACTATTGTTCCTTTTTCGTCCACTTCGATGATCGCAAAGGCTTCACAATGCCCAAAATGGGGACAGAGTTTGCCTTGGTAAGTAGGAATTGCAAACTTCATGTGGACCTCCTTTTTAGGATTTTCTCTATGATTTCTTCCATCCTCTTTCCCGTCTCGGTGTCCTTCCAATGGAGAAGGAAAGGCATCTCTTCTTCACCACTTTTTACAAGTAAAGGATCCAGAGGAATAGATCCGAGAAACGGAACCGAAAAACGTTCGGCTAATTTCCTACCCCCATCCTTTGAAAAGATATAGGTAACCTCACCGCACTTCGGACAAACAAAACCGCTCATGTTCTCTATTATCCCCTCAATGGGAAGGTTTACCTTTTGGCAAAAAACAACGCACTTTTCCACATCTATTATAGCTACCTCTTGAGGAGTGGTGACAATTACACCGCTTGCCTTTTCACATATATGTTGAGCCACCGTGAGGGGTTCATCTCCGGTCCCTGGAGGAGAGTCGATGACCAAAAAGTCGAGTTTGCCCCATCTCACATTTTTCAAGAATTCTTTTATCAAATTCGCCTTAAGCGGACCTCTCCATATAACGGGTGCTGCTCGGTCTTTAAGCAAAAAAGCCACCGACATGACCTTTATTCCGTGAGCTTCAAGGGGAATAATCTCTTCGTCCTCGATTAGCGGGTTTCCATCGGAGATTCCAAAAAGCTTGGGTATCGAAGGGCCATGGATATCTATGTCCAATACTCCCACCTTAAACCCTTTCATCGCCAAGCCAAAGGCGAGGTTGGCTGAAACGGTGCTTTTACCGACACCCCCTTTACCGGAAAGGACTATAAAAGCGTGACCTATCTCTTCAAACCTCCTTTTTATGGCCTCATCCCTCATCTTAGTTCCTCCAAGATCATCGAAAATCTCTCATATACCCTTTCTAATGCCTTCGAACAAACCGAATCCCTCCAATATTCAACGATGTTTTTTTCTTCCCTTTGAGCCTCAATCATTAAAGGATCATAAGGGATTTCACCGAGTACCGGAAGGCCTTTTTCCTCAGCGATTTTTTCAACCTCGCAGAAAGCGATGGATTCACATCGGATTTGTTTATCAATAGGGCGGTCCTTATGCGAAAACATTCAGTAAGCTCCAAAAGGCGCAAAAGGTCATGAACTGAGGAAGTTTGGGGCTCACAAAGGGCAACCACCAAATCAACCCCTACCACACTGGAAATTACGGGACAGCCGATCCCCGGAGAACCGTCCATTAAAAATGAGCGAAAGCCCCTTCTCTTTGGCCCTTCTCCTTGCTTCTTCCCTTAAGGTTTGTACAAGTTTTCCTGAATTCTCTTCGCCAGGGAAAAGTTCGGCATAAAGGAAAAGATCGCCCTTTTTCGTCTCGCCGATGTAAATGGTCCCTGCCCTCTCTTCCATAAGGAAACGGCAGAATGAGGGCAAAACACAAAACAACTGCCACATCCTTCACAAACAATTGGGTCCACTACGAAAAGGTCATTTATAGCTCCAAACTCGCATACATCTTTACATAATCCACATTTCTGACATTTGTCCTTTTTTATCTCGGCCTTTTTCGAACCATAAAAAGGTTTTTCTTCTTTTACTTTACATCCCAAAATGAGAAAAAGATTTGCCGCATCCACATCGCAATCAACGACTCCCTTTTCCCCGTCCATAAGGGAGTAAATCCCTCCGAGAATTGAGGTCTTCCCCACTCCTCCTTTTCCGCTCAGAAAAACCACTTCCCTAATTCCTTCCATGGATCATCCTTTTCAAGCTTTTAAAGATTTCCTCAAAACAAGCTCTGTATTCGGGAAGTTCCTTCAAAAGGATTTTACCTTCTGACAGTACCTTCGCGATCCTCAGGTCCTCTGGCACCCTTCCCAGTACGGGTATCTCATTTTGTAAAACGTATTCTTCTAATTTAGGGAATTTCCCCTTTTCTTTGTTTATCACAAGGCCAAATGGCTTTTTTATCGATTTAAGAAAATTTATGCATTTTTCTAGATCATGAAGACCAAAGGGCGTCGGTTCGGTCACAAGGACCACAAAATCGCTGTCATAAACACTTCTTACAAAGGGACAGGATGTCCCAGGAGGCGCATCTATGACTTGGATATCTCCATCCACGCAATGGGATTTTGCCGCATCAATTACCGGCATAGGCCTTGCTTCACCTACGTTTAACCTCCCTTCCACAAAAATTATGGAAGAATCCGTCTTGCCAATCCTCACAACGCCCACTTCCCTTTCTCCCTCTTTTATCGCCCCCTCCTCGCAAATTCTAAGGCATAACTTACAGCTGTGACAAAGTTCTTGGAAAAAGAGCATCTCTTTTCCGAGCACAAAAAGGGCATGAAAGGCACAACTCTGAACACATTTTTTACAAGAGGTACAGTTCTCCATTTCAAAAAGGGGAACAAAGACCTTTACTGGAACTACCGATTCTATCTGGAGGTTAAGAAAAAGATGGCATCTGGTTCTTCCACATCCAGATCGAGAAATTTTACCCTATAACCGGAAAGGGAGAGCAGGTAAGCCATATTCACCGCCAAGGTGGTCTTACCTGTCCTTCCCTTTCCGCTAGCAAAGGCTATTCTCATTGAGCTTTTCCCTGAGAGATTTCCTTCTCTATCTCCTCCGTCCTTTTCCGGGCTTCCTTAAAGGCCTCCTCCAGGTTTTTTACCTCTTCTCTTAGGAACTCCAGCTCCGTCTCCTTTGCCTTCTCCGGTGACCTACCCCAAAAGGGCGAAACCCAGCCCCACCACCTCCATTCTCTTCCCCACCCTCCAGGTCCACACCAACACCATCACCATCCCCATTCTCTTCCGGGACCTGGATTCATGTAACCCGGTGTGGGGAATCCCGCGCAGTACCCCATACCTCTTCCACTCATGGGACCTAAACCCATTGGACCTGTCCTGTCACCCAATGGCATCCTAACCACCTCCTTTCTTTTAAGTTTTTACCAATGTGGCCCTTTATCTGGGCCATAAAGCCTTTGCAATTTACCTTCTTTAAACCTTTCAATTGCCTCACCTACTGAAATCCCTAAAGCCTGATAAATCTCCACCCCTGCCGCTTGAAGTGCCCTTACCGCGTTAGGACCAAAATGACCACTGATAACTGCTTTAACCCTCGCTTCCACCACCTTTCTTGCAGTCTCAATCCCAGCTCCCTGAAACGCAGAAAGGTTAGAACTATTATCGATAACCTCAAAGGAACCATAATCAAGGTCATAAACGATAATTTTCCTTGCTCTTCCAAACCTTTCATCCATTAAACTATCAAGCGTATCCCCTGTACTCGTTAATGCTATCTTCATTTTTCCACCTCCTTTCACATCCTTTATCCGAAACTCCTCCTCAGCCATTAAGGCGAACCCTTCACAAAACCCTCCCCACCCTTTCATCCATCTACAAGGCCTAAACGCATAAGGATCATAAACATAAGACCCACCTTCAATCCTTAAGGCCTTATGGTTAACAAGCGCATCCGCTACCTTCCTCCTCGCCCCCTTCAAAATCCTATGAAAAGTAGGTTGCGAGACCCCCATCACTTTAGCCGCCTCTTCCTGGGGAAACCCAAGTAAATCCTTCAGCCTTAAAGCTTCAACTTCATCAAAACCCAAAACCACCTCCTCCCTAAACCCCCCTCCCCCAAACCACACATACCTACACTCCGGAAAAAAACCGATCTTCCTCCTACGCCTTCGACGCGGCACATAATGAATATATATTCATTTCAATTTTTGTCAACCTCTTTGTTTTGTGTTCTGGTGGGTATGGGTTTGGTTAAAGGTTTATAGTTAAATAATGGATGTCATTAGGATTTAGGAGGGAGTCAATTGAAGGCGATTATTCTTGCGGGTGGAAGTGGGGTGAGGCTTTTTCCTTTATGGAGGAAGAGCTTGCCCAAGCAATTTCTCAAAATAGGCTCCGAAAGTACGTCTTTCCAGGGAACGGTCGAAAGGGTTTTGAAGCTGGTAAAGAGGCCCGAAGATGTGGTTATCGTTTCCAACAAGGAGCATTATTTTCATATTAAGTATCAATTAAAAGAATTAGGGCTTTCCTCGGAGAGTTTTCATTTCGTAAATGAACCAACGGGAAAACACAGCTCCTGCCATCACTTTGACGGTTAAATATTTGCTTGAAAAGGCTGGCGTATCTCCTGAAGAAACGCTTTTTCTAAGTCCTTCTGATCACATAATTTTCCCCGAGAGGTAATTAAAGCCAAAAAGTGGCAAAAGAAGGCTTTACTGTGACCTTTGGTATAAAGCCCACGAAACCCGAAACAGGTTATGGATATATTGAAGTCGGAGATGTTTATGACATAGGTTATAAAGTTAAGACTTTTCATGAAAAAAACCTCCTTAGAGAAAGCAAGGGAGTATCTTAAGAAAAGAAATTTTTGGAACAGTGGGATATTTCTTTTTAGCATTAAGACCATTTTGGAAGAATTTAGAGAATATTCCGGATTTTGAGAACTTGTGCAAAAATTTCGAAAAAATGCCGAATATTTCCATATATTATGCGATAATGGAGAAAACCAAAAGGGCTGTTATAATTCCTCTGGATGTCAGGTGGTCTGATATAGGCTCATGGGATAGCGTATACGAAATACTTCCAAAAGACGAAAAGAACAACGTAAAAGTCGGAAAAGTGTTGGAGATTGAAACAAAGAATTCGCTTTTTATCGGAAATAAGAGGCTTATAATGGCCATTGGACTTGAAGATACGATGGTAATTGAAACTGATGATGTGATCCTTTTGGCCAAAAGTGGGGAAGGACAAAGGGTAAAAGAAATGGTCAAGAATTTACAAAAGAGAAAGGATTTGACGGAATTTACTCAGCTTCATACTACTGTTTTTCGCCCTTGGGGAAGCTATACCGAGCTTGAGAGAGGCTAAAAGTACAGGATCAAGAGGGTTACCGTTTATCAAGGGGAATCGTTAAGTTTACAGATGCATTATTATCGAAGTGAACATTGGGTGGTGGTGGGAGGTACAGCTAAGGTGATATTGGAAGAAAATGGAGCCATAAGGGAATACTTCTTACACGAAAACGAGAGTATCTTTGTACCAAAAACCACCCGGCACAGATTGATGAATCCCGGTAAAATCCCGTTAGAGATAATAGAGATTCAGGTGGGCGAATACGTGGAAGAGGAGGATGTAATTAGGTTTGATGATATTTATGGAAGGTGAATTCCACAAAAGAAGTATATTGGGAAGTGGGCACTCGTCTACACTCGGAAGTTTTGAGGTAGGTTTGTTTTTGGGTGGATGTATTTACAGAATTTTAACCATTCCAAAGCCTTGGGCATTTCGTTCTCCAAATCCAGCTTCATATCCGAGTTTGATGAGCTCCAGACATCCTTCAACCGAAAAACTTCCTTCCCACGCTTTGACTTTAATCTTTTGTATTTCCAAAAGCTTGGAGCGCCATTCTCCTATACTTTGAAACCTTAATGGTTCTTGAAAAACGTTAATGCCTAAAACAAGTGCTTTTCGTCGAAGATTTAATTCAACTATCCGCCAAAATTCGTCTTCCTGTGGCGAAAGAAAGCGGTGTTCCAATTTTTTACCAGAATAAACACCGGAAGAAACAACAATTGGTGACAAAGTTTTGAATGCACATGGATTTTTGAATGTTGGTGTTTTTTCAACTTCTATTTTTTCGATCATTAATTCAATTCTTCCAAGTCTAATTTTACCTTCACATAACCATGTAGTAACCGAAGCTTCTAAAGGAGAACTAAGCGGTGAAGAAATCCACCAATGGATGGGAGGTATCATTTTTATCCCGGTTTTTTCTTTCTGTGACGATTTCGGAAAAAGTAAAGAGAAAGTGATAAGTTTATATCGATGCCCTTGAATTTCAAACCCCTGGTTATGTAAAAACTCCCCTAATTTTGAATTTGACTTCTTTATAGCACTATAAAGAACCCCTCGAAGCATATTGGGATAATTCCAAGGAAGTATGATGGGAGTTTTAGTTGTTAAAACAATATGTAA
>CAZIZI010000027.1:0-18477 GCA_964543765.1 uncultured Thermodesulfobacteriota bacterium | reverse complement strand
AGCTCTACAATTTTTAGGCCAAAAAATGTCTTGACAAACGGGGTGCAGTACAACACTATGCCTATTTTTTTCATCATAAAGCCTATCTAAAAACTTGAATGATTTCTAACATTTATTAAAATTTTAAATGATAACTTGATTTGGGGAGGATAAAAATGGGTACAAAAGTGGGAAAATTTAAAGAACCTGTATGGGGAAATGAACTCGAAATTGAAATGATACCTACGGAAGAGCTTACGGTTATAGAGATACAAAGGAAACCTTCTTCCTACCATGTTCAACGTCTCAAGGATTCCATAAGAAAAGTGGGTTTTGTCGTCCCCGTCATGGGAATTCGAAGAAATGGAAAAGTAGTCATAATTGATGGTCAACATAGATTTTTAGCAGCCAAAGACCTTGGAATTGAAGAATTGCCAGTAATAATTCTCCCGGAAAAATTTGCCTTTGACCTTATGGAATTCAACGTAGAAAAACAAATGTCTTTAAGGGAAAAGGCTTATGTGTCATTAAACGTATATAGATGGTACTTAGATGTAGATCCCTCCAGGTACGAAAACGATGATGAGATCCGTGATTCGATAGAGTCAATACATTATGTCACCTTAGGCTTAGCTTACGAAAGCCAGCCTCGACTTTTCGGTTCAGCCTTTGAAAGCCTCATGCACAGAATAGACAATTGGTTTAGTCTACCGCTTAATGAAGCTATAAACGAACGTAAGAAACGGGCAGATATGGTTTTAGAAGTTGAAACTTTAGTAAGGCAAGCTGTAGAAGAAATCCAAAAACTTGGTGTAAATAACCCATTTTTACCAAGGGCAGTGGTCTCTTACGTTAACCCAATAGGTCGTAAGAGAATTATAGAGGAATCGTATGAGGAAATAATGGAAACGATGAAGATACGTCTTGAAAAACTTCTTGAAAATCCTAATCAATTCTTATCATATGGTTATGAAGAAGAGGAAGATCTTTAAATGAGCAACAAAATATGAGAATAGAACTTATAATTGTCGGTGATGAAATAATCGAAGGATTTATCGAGGATACAAATTCCCAATATTTGGCTTCAATCCTTTATAAAGTGGGTTTAAAAGTTCAAAGGATAACTAAAGTGGGGGATGATGAAGAAGAAATCTCCGCACTTCTTAAAGAAGCCGTTACACGATCTGATTTAATCATAGTAACTGGAGGTCTTGGACCAACCCCTGATGATCGGACTCGGGAGGCCTCCGCTAAGGCATTGGGGTTACCTTTGGTCAAAAACGAGGCTTATTTGGAGAGGATAAAGGAAATCTTTGAAAAATTCAAAATTCCTTTTACTGAAGCTGAAGAAAGGTTCGCCCTTTTGCCTGAGGGGGCAGAGATATTGCCAAATCCCTTGGGATTATGTGGATTTAAGCTAACTTATCGAAATCGAAGCCTTTTCTTTTTACCAGGTATACCTCAAGAGGTAAAAGCAATAGCGGAAATTAGCCTCTTGCCCTTTCTCCAAGAGAAAAGTCATAGCAGGTATTTTATCGAAACCATAAGATGCTTTGGACTCACCGAAGGCCAAGCGCAAAAGCTTCTCCGGGACATAAAGGACGAACTACCAGTTGAAATCGCCTATCTTCCACATCTCCCAGAGCTACACCTGAGAATAAAGGTAAAGGAGGAAAACAAGGAGAAGGGAGATCAGATTTTGAGAAAGGCCATTGATTTAATCCGAGAACGCTTGGGGGAAGCTTTTATAGGCTTAGAAAATGAGACCTTAGAAAAAGTGGTGGGGACGAAATTAAAAGAAAACGGGTTTACCTTAGCTACCGCTGAATCTTGTACGGGTGGGCTTATAGCTCATAGGATTACTCAAATACCCGGTAGTTCCGAATACTTTTTGGGAGGGATCGTATGTTACAGTAATGAATCAAAAATAAGGGAACTCGGAATACCCGTAGAGATAATAGAAAAGTATGGTCCTGTGAGTTTTGAATGTGCACAATTGATGGCAGAAAAAGTGAGGGAACGTTTTAAAAGTACCCATGGGCTTTCTACCACTGGAATAGCAGGACCTGGAGGGGGTACTTCCGAACATCCAGTAGGAACAGTATATATAGGTTTGGCCGGACCCAAAGGAACAAAAGTCAAAAGATATCAATTTTGGGGAGACCGGGAACAGATAAAACTTATGGCCTCCGAGGTTGCGCTTGATCGGCTAAGAAGGTCGCTTATTTCCTTAAACTCCTAGTATTTCTTTTAATTCTAAAGCGTTTCTTACAGCATAAGCCTCATAATCATTGTCGAAATAACAAAAGACCTTTTTTACACCTAAATCTAAAGCCTCTTTGATGAAAGAAGCCCATTCTTTAAGTTCCTCGTAAGTATAAAGCGAGGAATAAAGCCTCTGGCTCCCATGTAAGCGCAAATAAAGAAAATCTCCCACGATAAGTTTAACTTGAGGGAAATTAGGCGAATCGGCCACACATAAGGTTGCCCCAAATGCTTTAAGGAGATCATAAATCGAAGGATCAAACCAAGAGGGGTGTCGAAACTCAAAAGCGTAAGTTCCAGGAGGAAGGAGCTTTAAAAATTCCTCTAACAAATGAGGATCAGCTTTTAGACTCGGAGGTGTTTGAAAGAGTATGCAGCCGCGTTTATCCCCAAGCCCTTCCGTATTAAAAAAGAACCAATTCAATTCCTCATTTACGTCTCTTAGCCTCTTTTTGTGAGTTATGAGACGCGAAGCCTTTACCGCAAAAAGAAAACCTTCCGGCGTTCTTCTATTCCAAGATTCGAAAACTTGTCGCGAAGGGATACGATAAAAAGGGCTATTGAGCTCTACGGTATCAAAATAACGGCAATAAAACTCAAGCCAATCCTTCGAAGGAAGCCCTTCGGGATAAAACCTGCCTTTCCAGTGGCGATATATCCACCCAGAAGTTCCTATCCTTATTTCTCCTCTCATCCAAGGAGGAAACTTACATCACCTTTACCAACCCTCAATACCGTAGGTGGATCGGTAGTGAGATCTATAATTGATGAATGCTGCGGAACAATTTTACCTCCATCCACGATCAAATCCACTTCTCCTTTGAAACGCTCGGCCAATTCTTCTGGATCGTCATAGAGGCTTTGATCTGATCGAGTTACACTAGTAGTAATTATAGGATTTCCAAGCTCCTTTACTATCATTAAAGGAATCGGATGATCCGGAACCCTTATGCCAATGGTCTTCTGCCGACTCAACATTATTTTGGGAACAAGCCCCGAAGCCTCAAGTATAAAAGTATAAGGCCCCGGAATAAGCCTCTTCATCAAGCGATAGGCTGAGTCCGTAACCTGAGCATAAAGACTTATATAACTAAGGTCTGGACAAACTATACTTAGTCGTTTAGAAGGATTTGCCTTCTTTATGTGATATATCTTCTTTATCGCTTCTTTATTGTATAAATCACATCCAAGCCCATATATGGTATCGGTAGGATAAATAATAACCCCTCCTTCTTTCAAAATTTCCACCACCTTTTGGACAATCCTCTTTTGCGGATTTTGTGGATTAACCTTCAAAATTACCATTTCTCCTCCTTAAATCTTTATTCTTCTAAACCCAATTCCTTTTTAATTTGTTGAGTTATCTCTTTTACTCTTCTTTTATGTCCCTCTCTCCCCAAAGAATATGAGATTGGCTGCCACGGCATTTCTTTTAAATTATTAACAAGTTGAGCAAGCCGATCTGAAGGAATAGACAATAAAATCAATCCTTCTGGAAAAAGACGACGTGCACGCATTCCAAACCCAAGACCTGTAATTGTAAAATTTATTTCTCCCGTTAAATAGGGATAAATAAACAACCAAGCACAAGCTATTACAGTAGTACCTTTTGCTATCCACATTTTGCCATTATCATATGATAAACCCCTTAAAATAATCTCAGCTTGATTAACTTTAGCGGTAAATATCAGCACATGGGGATCAAAATTTAAATCATCTATCGGAGAAAACATCACATAATTAACGGTACCTCTATGGAGTTTTGGAATCGTATAATAAACCCTTTGATTAGCTTTTGAGTCTTTAAAAGCGCCAAGGAATGGCCCCACACAACCGCTTTCGAATACTGGATCTCCTTCTTTCATTCCCAAAAGGAAAGGAGCTACGCACGAGAAGTTTTCTTTGGTGGCGTAGAAGGATTTCCCCTTTTGAGCCTCAGGAAGCATCTCACAAAAATCCAAAACCCCATCTAACTGTTCAAGTCCTTGCGGTTTTGTAGGGGAAAACTTTAGAGCCACGGGTGGTATCTCGAATCCAAATTTGTTAAAAATTGAGAGTTTCTCTTTAAAATCCGTCACTTTCATCCTTTGATTTTCAATTGTTTTAATAAAATCCTAGCCGCTTCTCTGCCACTTCTTACGCAATCTCCTATACCAATCCCGTCGTAACTGCTACCTGCAATGAGCAAACCTTTTAAAGGGGATATCTCCTTTCTGATCTCCTCAACAAGTTTCCTATGACCTACCACCATCTGCGCCATTCTCTTTGGCCATCTATAAAGGCGCCAAAGAATAGGGTTTGACTTTATCTTTATAATCCTCGAAAGCTCCTTGAGTGAAATTCTCAATATCTCTTCATCGTCGAGTTCCAAAAGTTCATCACCTTTTAAAAACAACCTTAAAAGGATCTTATTTTCTGGAGCACGGAAGGGAAATTTGCGGGAGGAAAAGCTCACCGCGCTTATTTTAAACCCCTCCTTTTTGGGAATCAAAAAACCATATCCGTTTATCTCCTCTATATCGTCCTTATTAAAGGCCAAAGAAATAACAATGGAAGAGGAATGGGGTATTTTCAAAAGGAGTTCTTTAAGGGAAGGGAAAAGACCTCTTACGATCTTTTCGGCTTCATAAGAAGGGATAGCCAGTATAAGGCCTTCTACTTCTATCTCTCCTCCATTTAAAATAAGCTTAAAACCTTTGTTAAGTGGTTCTATATCTATCAACTTTTTCCCTAAAACTGTCTTTATATTATCTTTTATAGCCCCTTTCAGGCCCCTAACAAGTTCTTCCATGCCTTGCTTGAAACTCACAAAGGGCAAACCGTCTCTCTTTTTGGGCAATACCTTTCTTAAACCTCGAAGTACACTCCCATACTCATTTTCAAGCTGCTTAAAGCGAGGCAGGACCCTCTCTAAGCTCAGATTTTCCGCATCTCCTCCGTGAATCCCTCCTATTAAAGGTTCGGCTATTCTTTCGAAAATCTCTTTACCGAAGCGCCTTAAGATAAAGTTCTTGACGCTTTCTTCTTCCCTAGAGGGAGGAATTAACACTTCCAACAAAGCCCTGATCTTGCCCCAGGGGCTTAAAAGGTCTGACCAGAGGAAGGACCAGAGGTCAGTGGGAACGACCAAAAGAAGACCCTCGGGGAGTTTTCGCAGTTTTTTATCCCAAAATATGTAAGTTCCGCGCGTTTCTTTTATGGGATAAACCAACTCAGGGAAAAGCCCCACTTCCTTTGCGATCTCCAGAGCCCATGGCTTCTCAGTATAAAGGCAATCGGGACCTCCTTCCATAAGAAAGCCGTCTATGAATTCCGATATTATTACCCCACCTAACCTTTTTTCTTTCTCGATTAAGTAAACCTCACGGCCTTCCTCCTTATTTAACTGGTAGGCGGCCGCAAGCCCGGTTATTCCCCCTCCAACGACAGCGATTCTCATTTTTTTAGGGCATCATACACGCGTTTGGTCAGGAAATTCAAAAAATCTTCCGAAGCATTAAGGCAAGGTATCCGCTCCATCACCACTCCCTCGGAATCGGCTTCTTCTTTTAAAACTATATCAAGGTCGTACAACGTCTCCAAGTGATCGAACAAAAAGCCAACAGGTACAACAAGGATCCTCTCACTGCCCATCTTCTTCAGGCTTTTAAGGGCCTCGCTTAACGAAGGACCAACCCATCCTTCCCTCCAACTGTGAAAACCTATGTTCCAAGGGATATCGGGAAAAAGATTTGACAAGGCTTGAACTGTGGCCTCCAGGTCTTTCAGGTATTGGGTAGAAGATTCTTGAGGAACAGAATGAGCGGTAAAAAGCAAAGAGACTTTTAACTTAGGAAAAAGGCTTTCGCGAATTCGTATTGCCCATAATCTTACATACTCCGGATCTTTAAACCAGGGTTCGGCTTCTATTAGCTGTAAAAGGAGTTCATCGGCTTTCTTATAAAGCCTTTCAATTCCTTTATGCAATTGATAAGACTTATAAGGAGTGAGGGGAAAAAGAACTATCTCAATGGCTCCCCTTTTTTCAAGGTTTTCAAGGGCTTCCTCTAAAGGAGGATATCCATAGATGACCCCATATTCGATCTCTGCGCCTCGTATCCTCCGTTTAATACTTGAAACCACGCGCTCAAGGATTGCGTAATAAGGGGAACCCCCGATGCGTCTATAACGCTCAATCACATCCCGAAAAAGCTCATGGTGAATCTTATCTCCTTTTAATTGGGTTAAAAATTCCTCCACCTCATCTTCATCCCTTGGGCCTCCAAAGGCTAAAAAAAGAAGCCCTTTTTTCATCCTCATCCCCCTGTTAACGAATGCACAAGATCCACCAAAAAGCCCACGTTTTCCTCCGGGGTATCGGGCAAAATCCCGTGGCCTAAATTAAAAATATGACCAGCTCGCCCACTCACCGAGTCCAATATGCTTTTTACTTGCTCCTTTATGACCTCTTTTGGGGCCAATAAAACGGAAGGGTCAAGGTTCCCTTGTATAGCTTTCCTATAACCGATCCTTTCCCAAGCCTTTCCTATTTCTATCCTCCAATCAACCCCTATTACATCACCGACTTCACTTATTAACTCCAAAAACCCACAAGTAGAGGTGGAAAAATTAATTATTGGGACATTCTCAACGCCTTCCACTAACTTTTTCATATAAGGTAATATCTTCTTTTCATAATCCAAAGGCCCCAAAACTCCAACCCACGTGTCAAAAACTTGAACCACCTCACATCCGGCTTTAACCTGCTCCTCCAAGAACAATTTGCACACCTGAGTTAATTTCCCCATAAGTTTATGAAATACCTCTTCGGCCTCTCTCATCAAACGCTTAGTCTTCAAAAAACCCTCCGAGCCCCTTCCTTCAATAGCATAACAACACAAAGTAAAAGGCGCTCCCACAAACCCTATTAGGGCCACCTGAGGAGGAATCTCCTTCTTTAAAGTCTTTATAGCTTCCGTTAGAGGTGCGAGCGTCTCATAAGCCTTAAAATTCGAAAGTCTCTCCACATCCTCTAAGGAATTTATGGGATTCAAAACCTTAGGACCTCCTTCTTCGGGATAAACCACATTCAGGCCCAAGGCTTCCAGACACATAAGAAGATCTGAAAAAACGATAACGCCATCTAGAGGAAACTTCTTAAGAGGTAAGAGGCTTATTTCGACTATTAGCTCCTTATTCTTACAAAGTTCAAGAAAGGAGTACCTTTCTCGCAACTCTCTGTACTCTTTAAGATAACGCCCTGCCTGCCTCATTAACCACACTGGAGTATAAGGGGTAGGCTTCCTTCGGGCGGCTTGAACCAAATGGGAAACCGTCATTCCTTCTTCTCTTTTAAAAGTTTCAAACCCGCTGAAATGGCCTCGTGATAAACCTCCTTAAGAGGAACACCGTGCTCTTTGGCCAGTTTTAAACAAGATTCGTATTCGGGGGAGAGATTAATCATTTTAGAACCCTTAAAACCTATTTTAACCTTTACCGGACCATAGGAAGTATTAACTTCTCTCTCCTCCCGCTGAAGTGTCCATCTGGAAACCTTCCATCCCCTCACCCCAAGGGTACTCGACTCAGCAAATAATGCATCAAGAACCTTCTCCTTGTCTTTTTCTTCGCTTAAGCACCTTAAAGTGATTCCTATTCTCCCCTTTTTCATCCTATTGGGTATAAAAACCACATCCAGGGCTCCCGCCTCCCTTAGAGCTCCTTCCAAATGGGGAAAGATTTCAGGATTGAGGTCATCTATATCCGTTTCTAAAAGCCAAATCTCTTGCTGGTTTTCCTCCATCAACTCGCCCATTACCACTCTTAAGAGGTTTGGCAATTGCGGAGTGTCGATCGTACCAGCTCCGTAACCGATTGCTTCAATCTTCATAGGGGGGAAACCGGTGAACTCATTTACAATTGCCTTAAGAAGGGCTACCCCTGTAGGGGTTACGTTTTCGATCTCCAAAGGAGACTCCCTCACCGGGACCCCCTTCAAAATTTCCAAAGTAGCAGGGGCAGGGATCGGGATGAAACCGTGCTCAGACCGAACCAACTTCCCCCTCGCCAAGGGAATGGGAGAACAAAAAACTCGATCGATCCGAAGATAATCCAAACAGGTGGCAACTCCAACAAGGTCAAAAATGGTATCGGGATCACCAAGCTCATGAAAGGTATGACTCCTCTGTCCGTGAACTTTTTTCTCCGCCTCTTCAAGCAACCTAAGAGCCTGAAGGGAAATCTTCTTGATTCTGAAGTTTAAACCGGATTTCTCAATGAGTTCGTGCATCTTTTCAGAAGTTAATCGTTCTGTTGCAAAATTCGCTTTTATCCACTTTCCTCTGAGTCCCCCTCGAATAGCCTCTTCTACCTCCACTTGGACCCTTAAGCCTACTTTTTCCCATGAGGACTTCAGAACCTCAAGGGGTATACCCAAATCTATTAGACTTCCCAGGAGCATATCTCCACTTATACCCGAAAAACAATCCACATAGAGAACGCGCATTTTCTTCAATTTATCACGGAGGGTCTTCTTGTTGCAAGTTTTTAAAACTTAGCTATCCTTTAAAGAGAAAGAACTTAAAAAGGAGGTGGTAAATATGGCTATTAAAGTGATAATAGAAAGAAAAATTAAAGAAGGAAAGGAAAAAGAAATAGGAGAATTATTAAGAGCATTAAGAGCCAAGGCTTTATTAGCTCCGGGTTATATATCAGGACAGACATTACGTGCAATAGATGATCCTAACTTATTTGTAGTAATAAGTACGTGGAAGAGCCTTGAAGATTGGCAACGATGGGAGCAAGATCCTGAAAGGAATGAGCTACAGCAGAAAATTAACGAATTGCTACAAGAACCACCCAAATTTAGAATCTTTTACTTTGGATAATATCTAATATGTCGAGCAAATCATTTATGTGATACTGTGCGGGAAGAGAAGGATTTTTATAAGCCACAAAGGGAATATTAGCATTAAAGGAGGCTTCTGCATCTCTTAAAGTATCACCTACAAATAAGGCTTCAGGGGGCTCTATTGAAAAATGCTGAAGGATCTTGATAAGACCATCGGGATAGGGTTTCGGCCTTTTTACATCTTTGGCCGAGACAACAAGATCAAAATATTCTATTAAACCAAAATGCTTTAAAACGGCCTCAATTGTGGTGGTCCTGTTGGTCAGCACGGATCTTTTTATAGCAGGTGGTAAACGTTTTAAAAGTTCATATAAATTGGGCTCGGGTTTCATAAGGGGAATAAACTGATCATAACTTATATTGCCTTCCCTTAAATTGGAAGGATCAAGTCCCCGCTTTTTTAAGAGATATGCCAAAGCTTCTGGGCCAGTGCTCGCATGGACAAACTCCAACTCCTCCTCATCCATTTCTTTTTGACCTAAGGATTTGAGAAACTCATCATAAAAGGCCCGGTTAGCCTCCTTGGAATCGAACATCACGCCATCGCAATCGAGAATCAGCACTTTTATCATGCCTTCATCCTACCCTAAGCCCCGATTTTTTAAAAACCCTTGGATAAAGTATAATTAAAATATGGGGACGCTTGAAGCAATTCTGGGGTATATTGACCGTTTAGGTTATTTTGGGATCATCGCCCTTATGTTCATCGAATCCTCCTTCATCCCATTCCCAAGTGAAGTAGTTATACCACCTGCGGGATATTTGGTCTCTCGGGGCAAAATGGAATTGGATCTGGTCATAATCTCCGGAACCTTGGGAAGCCTTCTGGGAGCCATTTTCAATTATTGGATAGCAGCTAAATTAGGAAGGCCTTTCTTCGAACGTTATGGTGAGAAACTGCTGGTGAATAAAAAAGCACTAAACAAAGCGGAGAAATTCTTCCTTAAACACGGAGGAGTTAGCACTTTTTTGGGAAGACTCTTACCAGGAATAAGACAGTATATCTCACTTCCCGCAGGATTTTTAAAAATGCCCTTTTTAAGTTTTTGCTTTTTTACGACTTTGGGAGCTGGCATATGGGTTACAATACTGGCAATTATGGGATATTATTTTGGAGAAAATCAAGAACTTCTCAGACAACACTTAAAGGAAGTCTCCATAGGGTTAATTTTGTTGGTTTTTATCGTTGCCTTAATATATTTTAAATTTTGGATCAAGAAAATTGAGAAAAAAAGCAATTAGGATATTGCTGGTTTTATTTTGTGGCTCGGTTTTGTTTTTCTTCAATTTAGGTGGCTGGGATCTATGGAACCCCGACGAGCCTCGCTATGCTCAAATAGCCAAAGAGATGCTTAAAAGTGGTAATTTCATAATACCTCACTTAAATGGTGAAGTGTATTACGATAAACCACCTCTTTTTTTCGCCTTGATAGCTTTAAGTTACAAATTGATAGGTGAAATTAACTCGTTTTCCGCCAGATTGCCTTCGGCTTTTTTTGGGCTTTTGACTTTAATTTTAGTTTTTTATTTCGGAAAGAGGTTAAAAAATGAAACCACGGGGTTAATTTCTGCCCTTGTTCTCGCAACATCATTTCAATTCTTTTGGCTTTCGAGACGTGCCAATATTGATGTGACGCTTGTTTTTTTTACTACGTTAAGCATTTTTAGTTTTTATGTTGGCGCAAGTTATCAGAGAAAAAAATGGCTATTGTATCTAATCGGTTACTCATCAATGGCGTTGGGATTTTTTGCGAAGTTACAGCCTGCTCTGGTAGTGCCTTTTTTAGCAATTGTTCCTTACTTTGTGTGGAAAAGGGGAATTCGTTTTATTCTTGATAAATCTCATATTCCAGGAATAATCGTATTTTTGAGCTTGATGCTTTGGTGGAGCTTAATAACTTTCAAAGCGCAAGGGGTGGATTACCTCAAAGGCCTTTTATGGGAAAAAAGTGCCTCTACCTTTTTGGAATCTTCGGGTCATAATAGGCCCATTTATTATTACCTTTATGATTTTCCATTGCAATTTTTGCCCTGGACCTTTCTTTGGGTATCAACTGTTATTTTCCTTATACGAAAAAAAGACGCAGATGGAATATTTTTGTTAAGTTGGTTTTGGCTTGTGTTTGTATTCTTTTCTCTGGCAGAAGCCAAAAGGGGGCTTTATCTATTACCTATATTCCCAGCCGCTTCTTTAATGGTTGGCCACTTCCTTGAGGAAATAAAAGAGGGAGATAAACTCGTAGAGTATCCTTTCTTTGCGCTTGGCCTATTATTTTTACTTTTTGCCATAGTAGCTCCTATAGCGGGAATATATGGAAAGAAGTTTTTATCTCAAGCTCCTTTTATGGGTATTATGTTTGCTATTATCGCTGCAATCGGGGGAGTTATTATTCTTTTTTTAAAGAATAATGTCAAAAGATTTGGCATTACCGTAGTATGTTGTGTAATAATGTATTTTGTTTGCTGTTGGAAGATCTTTCCAGCTATTAATCCTTATGCATCCTATAGACCTTTCTGTGAAAAGATAATGAAAATTTACGAAGAAGGAGATGAACTGGTGGTTTATAAGCTTCAAGGAGCGGAGATAAATTTCTATACTGGAATCCTGTCTTTAAACAGAGTTTATGATGAAACTACTTTAAAGGACCTTCTTTTAAAGAAGAGGGTAATCTGTGTTTTGAAAAAGAGCGATTTGCAGAGTTTACAGGGATTTAAAATAAGGGTAATAACTATCGAAAAGGTAGGGAATAAAGAATTAGCCATAATAACAAATAAGGGGGGAGTCTGATGCAGATCCCGCTTCTTGATCTAAAGAGAATGGCTCAAAGAATAAAAAAGGAGGTATTTGAGGAATGGGAAAAGGTGATTGATGAGATGCGCCTTTTGGGAGGAAAAAACCTTGAAGCTTTCGAAAAAGAGATGGCCAATTACCTTGACGTTAAGTACGCCTTTGGGGTAGCTTCGGGAAGCGATGCCCTTCTTTTGGGGCTTATAGCAGCAGGGGTTGGGCCGGGGGATGAGGTTATCGTTCATGCGAATGCTTTTATGGCAGCGGTGGAAGCCATCAAATGGGCAGGAGGAAAACCCGTATTGGTTGATGCTAATGAAAATGACTTCGGTCCTGACCCCGAAGGCCTCAAGAAGGCCATAACCCCAAAAACCAAGGCTGTAATCGTAGTCCACATGTATGGTCACCCGGTTGAGCTTGATCCGGTTTTGGAACTAAAAAACCAATATGGTTTCAAGTTGATCGAAGATTGTTCCCATGCCCATGGGGCCGAATATAAGGGAAAAAAGGTCGGAAGCTTTGGAGATGTTGGGTGTTTCAGTTGTGGGGTGGTTAAAAACTTGGGGGCTTTTGGTGATGCGGGCTTTTGCACCACCAATGATCCTAATATAGCCGAGAAGCTGGACCTTTTAAGGGTACACGGCCAAAGAAAAAAGGGGCAACATGCTTTATATGGCTTTAATAGCCGATTAGACGAACTTCAGGCAGTGGTACTCAGGATAAGACTTAAAACCTTGGACGAAGACAACAAGAGACGCCGTGCAATCGCCAACTCTTACACCCAAGCTTTCCAAAATATTAAAGACCTCACTCCACCACCTGAGTTCAAGGACCGTTTGTCGGTATACCACAGATATGTCATAAGAACACCTAAACGAGATGAACTCGCCTCATTTCTCAAGGCAAAAGGAATAGAAACGGGCGTTCAATATCCACTTCCCTTACACAAACAGGAAGCATGGATAAAAGAGAGATTCGAAAGGTATGAACTGCCTGTTTCTGAAAAATTATGTTCCCAAGTCCTTTCCCTTCCCCTTTATCCTGAGTTAGAAGAGGAAGAAATCCAATATGTGATCGAATCGGTAAAGGAGTTCTTTAAAGCATGAAACCCTTCATTTCAGTAGTAATACCTCTTCATAACGAAGAGGGAAATTTGCCTTACCTTTATGAGGAATTAAAGGAAGTGTTAGAAAAATTAAATACATCTTATGAGATATTGTTTGTAAATGATGGAAGTACTGATCGAACGGGAGAAATATTGATGGAAATGTTTCAGAAGGATAAATACCTCAAAGTGGTTGAACTGGATGGTAATTTCGGAGAAGCTGCTGCTCTATCAGCTGGATTTGCTTTTTGTAAGGGAGAAGTGGTCCTGACAATGGATGGTGACGGTCAAAATGACCCAAGGGATTTACCCCTTCTTTTGGAAGAATTAAAAAAGGGGTATAAAGCTGTAAGCGGATGGCGTAAAGAAAGGAAGGAGGATTTTTTAAAACGCGTTCTCCCTTCCAAGATCGCCAATTGGATGATAGCTCTTATCACAGGCTGTAAAATACATGATACTGGGTGCGGTCTTAAGGCGTATAAGGCTGAGCTTGTAAGGGGATTTCAGATACCTCATGGGTTTCATCGGTTTTTACCGGCCCTTTTTGGAGTAAAGGGAAAAGAGGTGTCGGAGGTGATGGTTAAAGATCGTAGCCGTAAAGCGGGGAAAAGCCATTACGGGCTCTCGAGGACTTTTGAAGTAATCAGGGAACTTTTGACCATCAGGTTCGTGCTTTCTGGGCCAAGGAAGTGGAAAAATAAGTTTTTAAAAATCAATCTGATCCTGGCTATTTTAACGGGTTTAGGGGTCCTATTAAAATCGTTACCCCTGGTGATCGGCTTGGGGGTATTGTTAATTGTTTCCTATTTGATTTACAAAAACCTTGAGCGTTTTTTACAAGTTCAACAAAGAGGAGCCTACAGGGTAAAATATTTTTGGACCAAAGAGGAGGAATAAAGTGGTAAATGTGGCAGTAGTTGGAGGGGGTTATTGGGGGAAGAACATATTAAGAAACCTTTTGAAAATCCCGGAGGTTAGAGTCCTTTATCTATGCGATCCCTATAAGGGTGTAAGGGATGAAATAAAGCATTTATTCCCCATGGTCCAAGTAGTGGAAGAGGTAGAAGAGATCCTCGCGGATCCCCAAGTGGAAGCATTAGCTATAGTAACTCCTCCTTCGCTCCATTATTTGCCAGCCAAAAGGGCTCTTTTAGCTGGAAAACACGTATTTGTGGAAAAGCCTTTGGCTATGAGTTACGAAGAGGGAAGGGAATTACTGAAACTTTCCCAAAAGGGAGAAAAAGTACTTTTTGTGGATGAAACTTTTCTTTATGACCCCGCCCTCAGGCTTTTAAAGGAAAAGATCGAAGAAGGGGCAATAGGAAGAGTGAGGCATGTGCTCTCGGAAAGGCTTGGGATGGGTAGGATAAGGTGTGATTCAAACGTTTGGTGGAACTCCGCTCCCCATGACCTTTCCATCCTCAGGTTTCTTTTGCCTTATAAAGTTCGCTCCGTCATAGCTTGGGGAAATGCTTTTATTCAACAAGGTATAGAAGATGTGACAATGGCCCTTTTGGAGATGGAAGGAGGAATCTCGGCTTTTATACATCTAAGCTGGTGCCACCCTCAAAGTACTGCAAGTTTGACCGTTATAGGCGAAGAGGGGGCTCTTTTTTACGAGGGAAGGTTCCAAAAACGAAAGGTTGTTCTTTATCGATATAAATTCGGCGAAAAACCAAAGGAGATCATATGGGGAATACCCTCCCCTAACCTTATCCCTGCTCAGGTGATCGAAGAAAAGACGTGGAATGATTTTGGTCAAGTAGAACCCCTGCAGGCTTCTCTTGAGGCCTTCATTGGAGCTATTGAAAAGGGCCTGGATGTACCCTCCTTGGGCAAATACTCTATCGAAACGTTAAAAGTACTCGATGCAGGGGCACGCTCACTTAAGGAAGGTGGAAGTAAGGTTTTGGTGTGAAGATCCCTAATTACCTCAAAGCGATACTTAAGATATGTTTGGGCTTTTCTCTCTTAGTGATTCTGTTCGTAAAAATACCGAGAAAAGAAGTCTTCAAGATCTTAATTGAAGCTCGTTTTTCTTTTTTCCTCTCAGCGCTGTTAATGTATTTGGGGGGACAGGTGCTTTCCGCTTACAAATGGTCCATTTTAGCCAAACCCTTAGACTTCAAAAGGCCTTTCTTTGATTTCGTCTTCTTTTACTTCATCGGCATGTTCTTTAACCTATTCATGCCCGGAAGCATAGGGGGAGACCTTTATCGAGCAGCTTTACTGGCCGGTTTGGAAAAAAGCCGAAGAAGGGCAGCTTATAGCGTGTTAGCCGAACGCTACACCGGAGGAATAGCGCTTTTAAGTTTCTGTGCCCTTGCAATTGGAATATACTTCCGTTCAAGCTTGCCCACTATTTTAAGCACATTAATCTTCGCTTTACTAGCCATAGGTTGGTTTTTTCTTTTAACATTACCTAGTTGGGAAAGGATATTTCCATGGATCCGAAAACTTGCCCGAAAATTTAACCTTGAAGATTTTACAATATACTGGAAACATCCTACAAAATTATTATGGGTATTGATACTTTCTTTCGTGTTTCAATTCATAAACATACTTACTGTAGCCTTATTGGGTATGTCCATAAACATAAATGTACCTTTGTTGTCATATTTTTTCATTGTGCCTATAGTGGATCTCTTAAGTATCCTTCCTATCAGCATAAGCGGTCTTGGAATAAGGGAGAGTGGGTATGTATTGATCTTTAAATTCTTGGGGGTAGAACCTTCAAAAGGATTAGCATGCGGTCTTTTGGTTTTAGCTATTACTATAATTTGTGGAATCTTGGGCGTAATAGTTTACTCATTAACCAATTATCCCATCGTTATAAGGAGAAAAAAATGTGAGGGCAATTAAAAATTACTTTCCTTCCATTTTATTTATCGTAATACCGTTAGCTCTCCTCTTTTTAAACCTTCAGATACGCCCTCTGTTTGGAGTAGAGGGAAGATGGGCTGAAGCCGCAAGGGAAATGTATTTGCGTAAGAGTTGGTTTGTTCCCACTATTAACTTTGAACCACATTTAACAAAGCCTCTGTTACCATTTTGGCTCATTAAAATCTCTGGTATGCTTTTAGGAAAATTTAACGAATTCTCCGTAAGATTACCAGCAGCATTTTCTGGTTTCATTACATTAATTGCTTTTTTCTTCCTTTCTAAACGTTTATTTACCTCAAAAACTCTGTGGCAACCATATTTATTATTAACTTCCATGGGTTTTGTTTATTTTGTAAGATTAGCTCAATCCGAAATATTTCAATTGTGTTGGATAACTTGCGCTCTGACCATTTATGTTTATTCTATAAACCATACTTCGTTTTGGCGCTATTTTTTAATATGGATATTCTCAATTATGGGAGCCCTTTCCAAAGGTCATACTTCATTTGTAGCAACTATTTTCCCTATGGTAATTGATGTTGTTGTAAACAAAAGGTATTACCATTTGAATTATAAAAATTTCATAGCTGCCTTAATTGCTTTTGGCCTCTACTCATTGCCCATAATCGGAAGCTGCATAGAATCTGGATCCCATCTGCCCTTAAACCTCCTTATAAGAGAAAATATCGGACAAGCGATTAATCCTTACGATAATCTGCGTCCTTTTTACATTTACCTGTTGTGGTGGCCCACTTGGCTTGCTCCTTGGAGCATTTTTTTGCCATTAGCATTGTTTTATTTTTTAAAAAATTACCGAAAATTACAACCAGAATTACAATTAGCTATAATCGCAGTTTTTGTAATCTTTATAGCTTTTACCTTAGCTAAAGCAAGACGTTCTTATTATATCCTACCGATCGTTCCGTATAGCATAATAATAATTTCGTATTATTTGGAAACAAACCGAAAGATTATACACTTAATTTTGAACATAATGCTTCGCATTTTTGCTATTTTGTCGTTATTGTGTCCTTTGCTTGTTTTTATATTTTTAAAAATTACAAAAACTAACAACATTGTGCCTTTTATTTTATACTCATCAATTATTGCCATTCTTGCGTTGTTTGTTGTTATTTGCAAAGAGTTAAAGAAGATAGTTAAACTAATTTTATTAGTTTCTTTCATTGAAATTTTATATTTTTGTTTTTTACAACCTTTGTTGTCCACACGATCTTACATGGAAGTTGCAGAATTTGCAAAAAATAAATTACAAGTGCTTCAAAAAAATGGAATTGAAGGGAGGTTATGTACTTATAAATGGGTGAGCGAAAATTTATATTTTTATTTGGATCAAACAGGACCCATTCCTTCTTATGAGGATTGGGATATGGCGCTCAAAAATTGTGAGGTTATCGTCTTAAGGGGGGGACTTTTGGAGGGAAAACGCGAAAAAGGGGAGGTATTTTGTAAAAAAGGGAAAGGAGAAAGGAAGTTTTACTGCGTTTTCAAAAAGAGATATATAAATAAAAATTAAATATATAACAACCAACTTCAAGCCTAACATGAGATGATACGGTTCTTATCTCTGTCCCTCTCCGCCACTTCAAGTTATATCTCTCCCTAAAGGTAAATCCAGTCGCATCAGCTACATAGAATTGTATTTTGTCTTCCTTTTGACAAATAAGATGAGTTTTAGAATTTCTTTCTTTAGCTTTCTAACTCTGTAGTGACAATCAAAGAGGGATGGAGTCTCAAAACCTTCTTTTAGCTTCTTCTATAGTTTCTCTGTAGGAATACTTGTTCCGTGTTTGGCAAAACCATAGGGTAATGATAAGAGTGTCTTAATATTTTCTTGGTCTTCCTCTATTTGGGGTTTGTTGTTTTGGGTTAATTCTTTCAAGGAAGTGTGTAACTAAATGGTAAAGTTTTTTCAAAGGTAATGTGCTTTTCCTCATAAAGCTTTATTTTATCTCTTATTAGCCAGAAAATCATATTTTAGAACAGCCTCACAACTTCATAAACTCTTCAACACTCTGTGGTCTCTTATATACCTCCATCTCCATCGCCTTCATAACTGCCTCATCTACTTCTCTACTCACCCTCGGGTTTTTCTCCCTCAAACCCTTCAACTCTACCCCTGAAACCCTCTACGGAGCAGAAACAGGGACCTCTCCCGTCAACAAATAATTACAATGTTGCACCCAATGCATATATGTCCGTGTATGCTCCCCTCTTCGCCTGCTCTACATACTGCTCCAATGGTGCATATCCCGGCATCAATATCACCGTCATCCTTCCCGTCTTCCCCGCCATATATGCCCTCGCAGCACCAAAGTCTATCAACACCACCCTACCATCTTCGCAAACTATGATGTTCTGTGGCTTTATGTCCCGATGCAAATATCCTGCTTTGTGAACTACTTTTAATGCATCACAAACCTTCAAAATGTATCCGACCGCCTCTTCCTCTTCCAATGCTCCTCCCCTCTTCCCAACTAACTTCGCCAAAGACCTCCCCCTCAAAAACTCCATCACCATATATGCCGTGTTGTTCACCTCAAAATAATC
>CAZIZI010000026.1:0-18818 GCA_964543765.1 uncultured Thermodesulfobacteriota bacterium | reverse complement strand
GGAACAATGGGGTTAACTGGTGCATAGACGCGGGGATGGGATGTCAGGGGTGTACCGAGCCCGATTTTCCAGATGAAGTTGGGCCTTTTTACGAAAAGCTGGAAGAGAAAAGTTTTTCCTTTTGTTTTACTTGTGAGGTTTGTTCAAATGTCTGTCCAGTTGTTTCCCAATTCGAGAACCCGGAAGAGGTGCTTGGGCTTTTGCCTCATCAGATAATGAGGGCTTGTGCCATGGGGTTAAGGGAGCTGGCTTACGAAACGAGGATGCTTGTGAGTTGTTGGGGGTGTTATCAATGCCAAAGGATGTGCCCTCAAAGGGTAAGGATTGGGGATGTACTTGTAGAACTTAAGATTGAAGCTTTGAAGAAATTAAAGGAGAAGCTGACCACTTTACAACCTCAAAAGGGGAGTGATAATTTTTTAAAGGAAGGGCGCCTGTAGCTCAGCAGGATAGAGCAGCGGACTTCTAATCCGCGGGTCGGGGGTTCGATTCCTCCCAGGCGCGCCAAGGTGGTGAGTGTAGCTCAGCTGGCCAGAGCGCTGGACTGTGGCTCCAGAGGTCGGGGGTTCGAAGCCCCTCACTCACCCCAGTTTTCAAAGGATTTTTACTGGCCTAAAAGGCCAAATCCCGATGATCCTATTGGTGCAATTCGTGTGGTCCTCAAGTATGGGCTGATGGTAAGGTAATAAGGCCTCATATAAGGTGGGAAGATATACAAAGCCTTCCTGAGGAGCTGAAGGAACTTATAGCGTATGAGTATGTGATCGTTGCAGCAGCTATAAGCCTGACTGGAGAAAACGTTGAAAAGGGCGCTCCGCCTATAGGTTATAGGATTCACCATTGGAAAGGGAGTGAAAAGGATGTAGTGGGAATCTCGATGGTGATTCCTACTAACTTAGAACCTCCGGAGAGAATTCATGAGGTGTGGGCAAAGCATTGTGTGGAGGAGATGAAAAATTTGGAGCGATTTTTTCTCTTCTTTATCGGCTTTGGAGTGTGGTGAAGGATCCCATCTTTAATCCTTATTTTCTTTTAAAGTTGTAAAAGAAGGTAAAACCATTACGAAGCTAAGGCTTTTTCCAGTAAGTCTTGACACCCCCTAGGAGAATGATGATAAATTTTTATTGGGCCCATAGCTCAGTTGGCAGAGCCACCGGCTCATAACCGGAAGGTCCCAGGTTCGATTCCTGGTGGGCCCACCAAATTTGGTGGGGATGAAGGAGGAACAAACAAAGGATAGAAAGGGATCGTTGGGAAAAAGAAGGGGTGCCGAGCGCACCCCTTCTTTTTAGGGAGAGGTTATGGAAGAACTGAGGTTATTATGGAGGATTCAAGAGCTTGAGTTCTCCATAAAAGAGGCGGAGGAAGAGACTTCGCGTTATCCTCGAGAGAGGAAAAAGTTAGAGGAAGAGCTTTTAAAGATGGATCAACGATTAAAAGAGGCCCAAAAGGAAATGGAGGACTTGGAAAAACGTCGCCGAAGGCTTGAACAAGAGCTCGAGGATTTGAGGATAAAGGTTAAGAAATCGAAGATAAGGCTTCTCGAGGTCAAAACCAATAAGGAGTACGAAGCAGTTTTACACGAGATAGAATGGGGCCAAAATGCCATAAGTTCTTTAGAAGAGGAGATCCTGGGGATCCTGGAGGAGATAGACAAGAAGAAGGTGGAATTTGAACGCCTTAAAGAAGAGACGAAACTCGAAAAGGGAAAGATAAACGAGCTCATTTCCCGTCTTGAAAACCGACAGAAAGAACTCAAGGAAAAGGTCTTGGAGTGGCAAAAGGAAAAAGGTGAATTAGTAAAGAGTGTGCCCGAGGAGTTGCTTGGGCTTTATAAAAATCTTAAACAAAAACGAGGCTTTGCGATCGCAAGGGTAAAGGATGAGATATGTCAAGGTTGTTTTCTTCATATTCCCCCACAGCTTTATAATGAGATCCTGAAGAACGAGCGCATTTACACCTGTCCCAATTGTAAGAGGATCCTCTATTACGAAAAAGAAAGTGCAAGTTGATGGGATCTTATTCGTAGATGGTGCTTCCTTAGGGAATCCTGGTGAGGGAGGGTGCGGGATCATATTGAAAGATATGGAGGGAAGGCTCATCTATTTTGGGGGTGAGTACCTTGGAAGGGTTACGAATAATCAAGCTGAGTATAGAGCTTTAATAAGGGGATTGGAAGAGGCTTATCGGAGGGGATGGAAGACAATTTTGGTTTTTACTGATTCAGAACTTTTGGCCCGACAGATAAACGGAAACTACAAGGTTAAGGATCAAAAGCTTCAGGTTCTTTATGAAAAGGCAAAGGCGCTTCTTGGGCGTTTCTCCTACTGGGAGATCAAGCATATTGATAGAGAGGAGAATCGTGAGGCCGACAAATTGGCTAAAAAGGCAGCTCAGAGGAAGATTTGATGGTTGATCTGAAAGAAAGGGAAAAAAGAAGAAAGGAAGTTTATGTAATTTTTGTGCTCTCCGGTGTAATAGGAGCGCTTTTCCTATTCCAAATCTATTTTAGGGAATCCCTTTTATGGAGCAAAAACGTCTTCTTTTTCACCATGCTCAATCTCAACATAATACTCCTCTTGCTCGTGTTGTTCCTTTTGATAAGAAACTTCACCAAACTTATTCTGGAATACAAAAGAGGATTATTGGGTTCGAAGCTAAAGACGAAGCTAACGCTTTCATTTCTGGTTCTGTCGTTGCTGCCTTCCATGCTTTTGTTCTTGGTCTCGGCTTTTTTCATTTCCCAGAACATAAAGAGTTGGTTTAGCTCCCAGATTGAAAGGTCACTTGAGGTGGCCTTGGAGGCTACCAAGATTTATTACACCCATATGCTCAACCAGAGTTTAAATTGGTCAAAAAGGGTGGCCCAAGGGATGCCCTTAGAAGAAGCGCTTTCTGAAGGATCTTTAAATTGGGTCGGCCTTTACGATGAGAATGGAGAATGTCTTTCATTTGCTTCCTCGAAGGACCTGCCTTTTTCAGTTTCACCCCCCAAGGAACTGGTGGAAGAGGTTTTGAGGAAAAATGAGGTCACCAAGATCCTTCCTTTCCGAGGCGGAGAGATTATATGGAGCGGATATAAAGGTGAAGGCAAATTGGTTTTCTGTGCTTATTATTTGCCCCATGGGCTTTCAGGGAAGCTCGAGTCCATCTCTCAGGCTTATTTCGAATACCGCCGTTCTGAGGCCATGAAAGGACCGATAACCATCAATTATCTGTTGCTCCTTCTTTTAATATCGTTACTTGTAGTTTTCTGGTCGGTGTGGTTGGGGTTTAAAATCGCCAAGGACATAACCAATCCTTTAGGAGAGCTCTTAGAAGCTACGAAAAAGGTGGCCGAAGGCGATCTTGAGGTTCAACTTCGAGAAACTCCCAAGAACGAGATGGGGATATTGATGGACGCCTTCAATAAGATGACCCAAGATCTCAAAAGGACCCAAAAAGCCCTGGAGGAAAGACGAAGATATACGGAAGTGGTATTGGAGAATGTCTCCACTGGGGTTATCTCCTTTGACCGGAACGGGCGAATCACTACTTTGAATGAAAAAGCCAAAGAGATATTGGGCATCCAAGATCAAAAGGTAATAGGCAAATACTACCGCCAAGTCCTCAATCCGGATCTACTCAAAGTAGCGCGAGAGCTTTTTAAGGAGATGAATCAAACCGAAACAAAAAGGCTTGAGAAACAGATGGAGATCTCAATAAACGGCAAACCGATGATCCTAAAAGTGACCCTAAACGCCATGAAAGATCCCGATGGTAATTACGTGGGGATGGTCGTTACCTTCGATGACTTCACGCAGTTAGTCAAGATGCAAAGGGTTGAGGCTTGGAAGGAGGTGGCGAGCCGAATTGCTCATGAGATCAAAAACCCCTTAACCCCTATACAGCTTTCGGCGGAGAGGATTTGGCGTCGCTATAAAGAAAAGTTGACGGAGGATAAGGAGGTCTTCGAGGAATGCATTCGGATCATCATATCCCAGGTGAAAGAACTTAAGAGAATGGTCAATGAGTTCAGTCAATTTGCGCGAATGCCCCTTTTGGTTCTCAAAACAGATGACCTTAATAGCGTCGTGAGAGAAAGCGTTTCTCTTTATCAACAGGCTCATCCCGAAGTTACCTTTAAAGTGGTTTGCGACCCGAAACTTCCTCATTTCAAATTGGACCGGGAGGCTATGAAGAGGGTCCTTATGAACCTTTTGGATAATGCCATAGAAGCCCTTAATGGCTCCGGGACCGTGGAGGTTCACACCCGTTACGATTCCCTTTTACAAATGGCCACGCTGGAGGTGAGGGATAACGGTTGTGGGGTTCCAGATGATCTTAAGGGGCGTCTTTTTGAACCCCATTTTTCGACCAAGGGTGAAGGAAGGGGATTGGGGCTTGCGATTGTAAGTGCCATAGTGGCCGACCACAATGGGTTCATCCGGGTTAAGGATAACGATCCTAAGGGTGCTCGTTTTATCATCGAACTACCCGTAAGGAGGTGATCGGGTATGGATTGGGAAACCTTTAAAAATCTAAGGGGTAGTGAAAAGAAGGCCTTTTTTATGAGAAATGGGCGAATTTACCACGTGGTAATGGCCCAACAGTTTGACAGGCCTTTTTTAGATGAACTATGTAACCTCACCACCAGGATCCGACAAATAGCCAAAAGCAATGAGGGAACAAAGTTCCTTTTGAGCCTTCTTCAAGGCAAGAGGGCCATGCTGTATTTCACCCAGCCTTCCACTCGCACTTTTTTGTCCTTTGTTAGCGCTTGCCAAATTTTAGGTATGCAATGGGCGGAGGTGAGGGATCCCTCCACCTCTTCCGAGATGAAGGGAGAAAGCCCAGAGGATTCGGTGAGGACCTTTTCCAGTTATTTCGATCTCATCATAATGAGACATCCAGAGCCTAAATTTGCGGAAAAGATGGCCTTTTTGCTAAATCAGACTCCAAGGCCTGTGCCCATCATAAATGGAGGAAGTGGTCCCGATCAACATCCTACTCAAGCTTTGCTTGACATTTACACCATTCACCGTTCTTTTGAGGATCATGGGGGGATTGATGGCAAACATATAGCGTTGGTAGGGGATCTTAAGCGAGGAAGGACCGTCAGGTCCCTGGCTTACTTGATGAAAAATTACCGTGATGTGAAGCTTTACTTCGTTTCCCCGCCGGAACTGAGAATGGGGGAGGATCTCAAAAGTTATCTTCGTGAAAAGGGCGTAAAATTCGAAGAACACGATGACCTTGAGGAGATCATCTCATTAGTGGATGTGGTCTATATGACAAGGATTCAGGACGAATACGATAAAGAAGGAGAATCAAAACTCATAGCCTACCAGCGTTATCACTTTAAGCCCGAGTATTTGAAAATCTTGAAGCCAAATGCGATAATTATGCACCCTCTGCCTCGACGGGATGAACTTCCCGTGGAGGTGGATAAAGACCGAAGGGCGGTATATTGGCGACAGGTGCGAAACGGGATGTGGGTGAGAACCGCTTTAATCGCTATGATATTCGGAGTGGATAAGAAGATATGGGATTATTAATCCCAAAACCCCTCTTGTTTCTGAGGGATAATATCGTTAAGAAAGGAAGCCTTTTGGCTTTGCCGAAGGCCAAATGGGCAAAGGATTTGAAACTTCCTAAAGAAGGCGAGTGCCTCCTGTTTGGGGGATGTGGTTATCAGTACCTCAGTTTGGGCAAGACCTTTTCCTCAATGGCTCAAAGGATGGAAGGTTTTGGGGTTGAGTTGGAGGGGAGTTTTAGGGTTTTAAAGTGGTTTTCGCCCTTTCTTCGTTTTTTTTTAAATGGACGCAATCCTTTAAGGTCGGTCTTAAAGGTCTTCTCCCAGGAGGGAATCGAGGTTTCTTACCTTGGTGAAGAGGAGCCTTGTTGCGGGGCCCCCCTGTATTTTTCGGGGTTCAGAAAGGATTTCTTAGAAAATCTTTCCTCAAAAAGGGATCTCTTATCAAACAGAAAGAAGATCATAGGAATGGTCCCTTCTTGTTGTTATGCCTTAAAGGAACTGTGGGGACTAAAGGATTTAGTCGAACCCTTTCCCGTTTTTTGGCTTAAAAACAAAAAGAAAAAAAGACGTTTGAAAGAACCCCTTAAGGTTACCTATCATGATCCTTGCATTTTAAGTAGGTATCTGGGGGTAATAGAGGAAGCGAGGGAGATACTAAGGGACATAGAGTATTTGACGCTGGTTGAAGCGGAAGCCTCAGGTCAATGGGCCAATTGTTGTGGGGGGGGTGGAGGGTTTGAAATGATCTTTCCTTACGTGAGCAGAGAACTTGCCAAAAGGAGGGTAGAGGAGTTACTCTCAACGGGGGCTCAGCTTATTGTCACGGCTTGTCCGGGCTGTGTGATAAACCTTGAGGAAGGCGTTAAGGCCCTCGGAAGAAAGGTGAGGGTTTTGGATTTAGTAGAGCTTTTGGAGGAGACTGAGATTGTGGCTTAAGGAATATAAGAGGAGGCTTAAAGAGGCAATAAAAGAAGGGAAGATTCCAATTGCCATTGAGAGGGCAAGCGAAAGCTATCGACGTAATCTTCGGGAAGCCGTAGAACGCTTTCCTTACACCATAGAACTCGCTCAGGAAGTAAGAGCCATAAAGGAAGAAGCCATTAAAAACCTTGATTCCCTTTTTGAAGAGGCCAAGCGACAATTTGAGAAAAACCGCGCCAAAGTCTTTTTAGCTTCTACCTCACAGGAGGCCTGTGAGATCATAAGTTGTATTTGTGGGAACCGGAAAGTAGTAGTAAAGGGAAAAAGCCTCACGGCTGAGGAGATTTCCTTGAGGGAATACCTAGAGGAGAGGGGGTATGAGGTTTATGAGACCGATCTCGGGGAGTTTCTTATTCAGATAACCGACCAAAGGCCGATGCACATTCTCTCTCCGGCCATCCATATGTCACGGGAAGAAGTGGCGAGGGTTCTTTCGGCCTATTTTAAAAAAGAGATCCCTCCGGATATAGGGGAAGAGGTGAAGGCGGTAAGGGAGTTTTTAAGGGAGAAGTTTTTCCAGGCTGAGGTGGGAATAACCGGAGCCAATGTGGTCTCGGCTCAGACGGGAACTCTGATTTTGATAGAGAATGAGGGTAATGTGAGGCTTACAAGTGGGTTGCCTCCAGTTCACATAGCCCTTGTTGGGCTTGAGAAGCTCGTTTTTTCCCTTTCTCAGGCCATGAAGGTAGCCGAAGTTACCTGGCGTTTTGCCAATTATACAATGCCCGCCTATGTGAGCCTCATTTCCACGCCTTCAAAGACTGGAGACATAGAAAAGGTCACCACTTTTGGGGCTCATGGTCCTGAGGAGCTTTACGTGGTATTTCTCGATAATGGCCGAAGGAAACTGGCCCAAGACCCTATTTTCCGGGAAGCCCTTTATTGTTTAAGGTGTGGCGGATGTCTTTATGAATGTCCGGTCTTTCGGCTGGTAGCTGGAAGGTTCGGCGACAGGTATTTTGGAGGCATTGGGGCCATATGGACGGCTTTCATAAGTGGAGATCTTAAGGAGGCTGCTCCTTTGGCCTGGACTTGTCTTACTTGTGGGCGCTGTAAGCTTCGATGTCCCATGAACATAGATACGCCTCAAATGTGCCTTCATTTAAGGGCTCTTTTAGTGGACTCTTAAAATGAAAAAAGAGGAATTCGTTCGAAATGCCTTCGAGCGGATAGCCAGAAGGTATGATCTGGCGAACACAGTTTTAAGCTTTGGGCTTGATAAAGTTTGGAGACGAAGAACCGTTAAAGCCCTTGGGGAGAGAAATTTGGTACTTGACCTTTGTGCCGGGACTCTGAGTTTGAGCGAAGCCTATCGAGAGCATTTCAACGGGAAGATTTTAGCCCTTGATTTCAGCTTGGGGATGCTAAAAGTTGGGGGGGAAAAGCGACTTAAAGATGTTTATACCATATGCGGGGATGCCCTAAGGATGCCCTTTCGCGATGAGAGCTTTGACGGCGTCATGATGGCCTTTGGTTTGCGAAATTTCTCCCAGATGGATAAGGGCTTAAGGGAGATACATAGGGTTCTTAAAAGAGGGGGCAAGCTTGTGATCCTTGAGTTCAAAAGGCCTCAGGGCCTTTTTGGTGCCTTTTATAAGCTTTATCTTAAAAGGATTCTGCCTTTTGTGGGTGGCCTTATAACGGGGGATCAGGAATCCTATCTTTATTTGGCCAATTCAATTTCGACTTTTCCCAAAACAGAGGAGATCCTTGAGAAACTCTCCCTTTTGGGGTTTATAAATCTCAAATGTGGCCTTTTGAGTTTTGGGATCTGTGCCCTTTATGAAGGGATAAAAGCTTGAAGGTCGCAGTTGCTTTAAGCGGAGGCGTTGACAGCTTCGTTTCTGCTCTTCTTTTAAAACAAGAAGGATATGAAGTCACAGGGATTTTTATGAGAATTAGCGAGGATGAGAAGCTCCTTGAGGGCTCTCGTTTTGCCGCTTCCCTTTTGAACATACGACTTCACATCGTTGACCTAAGGGAGCCCTTTCGTAAGTTGGTGATTGAGCCATTTGTTAAATCTTATCTGGAGGGTAAAACGCCAAATCCATGCGTAGTCTGCAATGAGTTTATGAAGTTTTCCCTTTTAAAAGAAGAGGCTAAAAAAATAGGGGCTGCCTTATTTGCCACAGGACATTATGTGAGGAAAGTGCCTTGGAACGGTAAATGGGTGCTTTTAAAGGGAAAGGATCTGAAGAGGGATCAATCCTATTTTTTGTGGCGGATTTCCCAAAAAGACTTGGAAGAGGCACTTTTCCCTTTGGGGGATAAGACGAAGGAAGAGGTAAAGGAATTAGCCAGCTCCTACGGGCTTATACGGGAGGAGAGTCGGGAGGTTTGTTTTATTAAGGGCGATTACCGGACTTTTATCGAAAGTTTCCCCTTTGAAAGGAAAGAAGGGCCCATTGTGGACCTTGAAGGGAAAGTGCTCGGATGGCACAAAGGGGTTCACCTTTTTACCATTGGGCAAAGGCATGGGCTTGGTTTAAAGAAGGAAAGGCCTTTTTACGTTTTGAAGATTGAGGATAATAAGGTCATCGTCGGTCCTAAGGAGGCTCTTTTTAAAAAGCGTCTTCGGGCAAAAGAAGCGAAATGGATTTTAGAGGAACCTCCTTCCACGGAGTTTTTCTGCCATGGGAAGATACGCTACCGACATGAAGGAGCTCCTTGTAAGGTTTTGGTCCAAGAGGAGGAAATTTACTGTGAATTTTTAGAGCCTCAGATGGCAATAACGCCAGGGCAGGCACTAGTTTTATATGAGGGTGATAGGCTTTTAGGCGGAGGATGGATCGAAGAGGTGATAGATTGAAGATTGGGTTCGTGACTCTGGGATGCAAGGTCAATCAATTTGAATCCCAGGGGATGATGCGTTTGTTAAAGGAAAAGGGATTTTTGATCACCGAGCCCGAAGAGGCGGATCTTGTTGTCCTTAACACGTGTGTTGTGACCCATCGTGCCGAGAGCGAATCACGAAAGCTTTTGAAAAAGTTCAAACGTTTGGGGAAAAAGGTGCTGGTTGGGGGTTGCTGGCCTCAGCTTTTTCCAGAGGAGCCTCTTTTATACGGAGCCGATGGTTCTTTTGGAAATAAAGAGAAGGTGGAGATTGTAAATTTATGTGAAAAAGCCCTTCGAGGCGAAAGGCCAAAGAAAGTCTCGGATATTCGAGACTCTCCTTTTATTCACTTTTCCCTTTCCCTTCCCGAAGGAAGGACGAGGGCCTTTTTGAAGATCCAGGATGGGTGTGACATCAACTGTACCTTTTGCATTGTTCCTAAAGTAAGAGGAAAACCGAGGAGTTTAAGCCTTGAAAAGGTGTTGGAAGCCTTAAGGTTCTATCATGAAATGGGGATAAAAGAAGTTGTTTTATGTGGCATTCACCTTGGCAAATGGGGAGAGGATCTTGAACCTAAGAGGTCTTTTTCGGAGCTTTTGGAACTTTTGGAGCAATCCGAAACCCCTCCCCGTATAAGGTTAAGTTCCATCGAGCCCCAGGAGCTAGATGAATCCCTTATGAAGATACTTAAGGCTTCAAGGAAAATATGTCCCCATCTTCACCTTCCCGTTCAAAGCGGTTCCGAAAACATTTTGAAGATGATGGGAAGACCCTACAGTCCCTTGGAAGTTTCGGAATTGCTCTTTAAGCTCAAAGAAGAGATACCGGATGTGGCAATCGGTTCCGACTTCATTGTGGGTTTTCCTGGGGAAGGGGAGAGGGAATTTATGGAGAGTGTGGATTTTGTCCTCAAACACCCCTTTTCTTACCTTCACGTATTCCCTTTTTCTCCGAGGCCTGGAACTTTAGCCGCGAATTTTCCCCATCAGGTTCCCGAAGGGGAGAAAAAAAGGAGGGTAGAAGTTTTACGAACGCTCGGATTGGAAAAGAAAAGAAAATTTTACCAAACCTTTATCGGAAGAAGACTTCAAATTCTCGCAGAAGTTTCTTTCAAAGGGCTTTCCAGAAACTACATAAGATGTATTTTCGAAGAATCAATCTCTCAAGGACAAGAGTTTGAGGGATTAGGCCTGGAAGTTAAGGATGAAAGGCTTTTGGTTAAACCCCTTGATATTGCCACCACTCGATAATGGTCCAATGCCTTTTGAAAGGACCAAATCCCTTTTCCTCAAGTTTTCTAATCCATTCACCAAGGGGTGAACCGTGGTGAATAACCAAAGGTGTACTATAAGGAGGTAATATATCCTCAAAAAGCTGATACGCCCCCACCTTCTTCCAGGTCTCCACTTCTGTATCCGGGTCATCCCAAGGGGTCGGATGAATCAAGCCATGAACGGCCCCTTCATCCCGCCGGTAAAGAAAGGTTTCAGGAAAACGCTTTTTAAGATCCCTTAAGATTTTTACAACTTCAAGGTTCATCTCGGGGGTTATGCCCTTATTTAGGTTTAAAAGGATCTTAGAGCTAAAGGATTCAAAACCAATTGAAGCCAGAAGAAGCTTAGTGCCCTGGGGTTTAAGTCGAATTAAACTTTTTTCTAGGTTATCTCGGTGTTTTAATATGTCATCGGGTCTCAAAACTAAGTTTATCTGTTCGAGAAGAAGCCCCCTTTCCTCTATAAAGTCCAAAAGTTTGGGGAGAAAAACGAGGGGGTATTCATCTATAAGCTCAAAGGGCATCTTTCTTTTACGCCTTTCGGGGAGGTTTTCGATTTGTTCGAGGACCTTTTCATCATCCACAAAGCCGCAGAACCCTTTATCCCAGGCCACATCGCAGAAACTACACCCTCTCAGCTCGATCTCGATCTTTGGTCCTTCCTTAAAAAAGGAGGGGGGATCGAGGGATATGGTTTTCTTTAACGAAGCATAAGGACAACCAATCCCCCTCAAAACTTGAAAGGTCTCTATCCGAAGTTTTTCCGGATGGTCATCAAAAATGAAAAGATTATCCCAATCGACCTTCAGGTAAAGGTCTGTATTCCATTGGTAATAAAAGGAGCCTCTCGAGCTTTCTAAAAGCTCTTTACTTAAGCCATCAACTGGTCCCCCAAAACCGAAGTCCACTCGATCCTTAAGTCCCTTGAAACGCCAAGGATACTTTTCAATTTCACCTTCCCCTATAAGGTCTGAAACTGCTTGAGGGCCTCCGAGAATGGTTCTGAAGCCCAAGGTTTTGAGCTTTCCCATAAGTTCAAAAAGATCCGGTCTCCCGCAAAGGTGAGAAAAACCGATGATTTTCTCTTGGTTTTTATAATGTTCCTTAATAAATTCAAAAAGCTTTTCCTTGTCAAAGTTCCTAACAAGCCCAAGGACAATTGTAGAAATGCCCAATTCAGAAGTTATGAAACTTGCTGCCAGCTGTGGCCCTAAAAGGCCGTAGCTTTCACCGGTATGGTGGGATAGTATGATCATTTACGTTGATGCTACGTTTTTTAAAGGTTCTTGCCAAGAGAGTTTTTTCTTGATAAATTTTTAAAAGAAATTCCCCGGTAGCTCAACAGGCAGAGCGGCGGGCTGTTAACCCGTAGGTTGCAGGTTCGAGTCCTGCCCGGGGAGCCAGGTTTTAGGATTGCATCTTTTTGAGGTTTTCCCTTACTTCTCTTCTTAAATATTTTCCCAACGGAGGACTTGGGGAGTTCAGGGAAAATGAAGACGGCTTTTGGCCTTTCGTATCCCGCAGGGCGTCCTTTGCAATATTCGATGAGCTCTTCTTCTGTGACCGAAGCATTAGGCCATAGAGACACAGCAGCCGCTACTTTTTCGCCCCATTTTTCATCGGGCAATCCCACAACTGCTGCTTCCTTAACAGCTGGATGACTGCAGAGCATTTCCCCAACCCTCGAAGGATAAACGTTCTCTCCTCCTGTTATGATCATGTCGTCTTTGCGATCAAGAAGAAAAAGATAACCGTCTTCGTCTACATATCCCATATCGCCTGTTAGAAGCCACCCGTTTTTAATTTTTTGTTGCGTGAGTTCCGGTTTTTTTCCAGTACCCTTTTGTCATGGTTTCACCCCGAAGGGCTATTTTACCCACCTGACCTTTAGGCAAAGGATTACCCTTTCGATCAAGAATTCTGAGCCACACATAATACACGGGCAGCCCCACCGATTTTAATCTGCTTCTTTCCTTTTCACTAGCTTCAGGGGCCATCGCTAAAACGTGATCTTCAGGGCTTAGCCGGGTTGCAAGAGGACC
The DNA here is from genome assembly GCA_964543765.1 of uncultured Thermodesulfobacteriota bacterium. Classification (GTDB taxonomy): domain Bacteria; phylum Desulfobacterota; class B13-G15; order B13-G15; family B13-G15; genus B73-G16. The sequence goes on along the minus strand of CAZIZI010000026.1, from coordinate 6,171 downwards.
AAATTCGGTAAGGCCATAAGATTGAAGGAATCGATTCTTACCGAATCGCTCCATGGCCTTTTTAAGGAGGGATTCAGGCATAGGAGCACCTACGTACATAATGGTTCTTAGGCTTTGAAGGTTATACCTATCGATCTCTGGATCTTCCAAAAGCATAGCAATCATTGTGGGGACCATTTGTACAACTGTGACCTTTTCCTTTTCAATTAACTCTAAAGCTTTTTTCGCTTCGAATTTTGGAAGAATCACATTGGTCCCGCCTGCGTAAGCTACCGCGCTTGATAATGCATGCCCTCCTGAATGAAACCAAGGCATTATGTTTAAAGCCACATCATTGGCGTCTAAATTGAGCGTATAAATATGTCCCTTCCCTTCTTCGAGCTGCATTTTTTCATGAAACATTACCCCCTTCGGTCTCCCTGTGGTACCACCCGTGTAGATTATATACACCAAATCATCATCACTTGGTCCCTCTTCCTCGGGTTCCCTGTTTTCAGAAAATAAAAGTACCTTTTCATAGGCTTCCCCAACTGGAGGAGAATCTTGAATACCAAATGCAAAAACAATCAAATCATCCAAACCCTCAAGAATAGAGCGAAGTTGATCAACAAAATCTGCATGGATCAAAAGCGCTTTGGTTTCGCTATCCTTTAAGATATAATGAATTGTATCAAGGGAACTTCTCCAATTTATTGGAACTCCCACAAAACCGAATTTTTCACAACAAAGTCTTAAATCTAAATATTCAACGCAATTATAACCCCAAATAGCAACTCTATCGCCTTTCTGTAACCCTCTTTCCTTTAAAGTCCAATATAAACGATTTGCTCTATCATTAAGTTCGGAATAAGTAAAACGCCTTTTTTCATCAACTACTGCTAATTTACTGCCGTAAAATTCAACATTTTTGAGCCAGATTTCCTTGCAGGTTAACTTCATTTATGTTTTCCTCCTTGTTGGATTATAAATATTGTTGTACAAGCAATATTCGCTCCTGTAATTAAAAAGTCAAGTTGATGTCTTAAGCGAATGGTAATAAATTGAAGATTGTGGAAAAGGTCATTGTCATAGGAGGTGGATTAGCTGGATCAGAGGCAGCGTGGCAGCTTGCGAAAAGGGGCATTAAGGTAACCTTATATGAGATGAAGCCCAAGCGGTTCTCCCCTGCCCATAAATCCTCCTTTTTGGCGGAGCTTGTCTGTAGCAATTCTTTGAAATCCCTTGAGCTCAATACGGCTCATGGCCTTTTGAAAGAGGAGATGAGGAGGTTTGATTCCCTCATCATTCAAGAGGCGCTTGCAAGCAGAGTGCCTGCGGGTTCCGCTTTAGCCGTGGACAGGGAAGAGTTCTCTCGAAGGATTACTGAGAGGCTTATGTCGCTTCCTCACTTGGAGATAATAAGGGAAGAGGTGACCGAGATCCCCAAGGAGGGTTTCGTTATAATTGCCACAGGCCCTTTGACTTCTGAGCCTTTGATGAGGGAAATAGCAAGGCTCACTGAGAAGGAGTATCTTCATTTTTATGATGCCACAAGCCCTATAGTTACAGCTGAGTCGATCGATTTTACCAAGGCCTTTAGGGCTTCACGGTATGGTAAAGGGGGCGAGGACTATGTGAACTGTCCCATGACGAGGGAGGAGTATTATCGATTTGTTCAAGAGTTATTGAAAGCCGAAAAGGTTCCCTTTAAGGATTTCGAGAAGGTTGTTCCTTATGAGGGTTGTATGCCCATAGAGGATATGGCTCAGAGGGGGATTGAGACCTTGGCCTATGGGCCTTTGAGGCCTACGGGTTTAATAGATCCAAGAACGGGAAAGAGGCCTTATGCGGTTGTGCAGTTGAGGCCTGAAAACCGCGAGGGGACTCTTTACAATATGGTTGGATTTCAGACCAAACTTAAGTATAGTGAACAAGACCGGGTCTTCAGGCTTATCCCAGGACTTGAAAAGGCGGAGTTTGTGAGGTATGGGAGTATGCATCTTAACACTTTCATAGATGCGCCTAGGCTTCTTGACAAGTTTTTGAGATTAAAAAAGGAAGAGCGGATTTTGTTTGCAGGTCAGATAACTGGGGTGGAGGGTTACGTGGAATCAGCAGCAACCGGGCTTTTAGCGGGCATAAACGTGGCAAGGATAATTAAGGGCTTACCCCTCATCCCCCCACCTCCTACAACTGCCTTAGGAGCTTTGATCAATCACGTTACCAATGAGTATTCACCCGAGTATCAGCCCATGGGCATAAACTTTGGACTTTTCCCCCCTCTGGAAATAACGCCAAAAAAGAAAGAGGAACGGAGGCTTTTACTTGTTCAGAGGGCTTTAAGGGATTTAGAGATCTGGAAAGCCCAATTGGGAGAGGCTTGATGGTAGGAATTTCCACAGCATTGATGACGAAAAAAGGCAACGCCAAAGCCGAGGAGATTTTCGAATTCTGCGAGAAATGCGGTATAAGGTACCTGGAGCTTGACATCCGCGTGACAAGAGATCTTTTGCGAGAGATGATACCCAAGCTAAAAAAGGGAGAATTTAAGGCCATAACTCTTCATAATTTTTGCCCCCTTCCGGACAACATCCCGCCTCATAAAGCTTCAGGAGACGCCTTCAATCTGGCTTCCCTTGACTTAGAAGAGCAAAGAGAAGGTGTTAAGTGGAGTTTAAAGACCATCGAGACTGCTTGTGAACTTGAAGCCCAAAGTGTGATCCTCCATCTGGGTTTTATTCCTGACTTTAGCGAAGATCCTCAAAAGTTTTTCGAGGAAAATTTTAAGGAAAAGTTACTTCCCGATTTCCTCAAGTGGAGGGAGGAGAAGGTTAAGAAGCACCTGGATGCCCTTTTCCGGGCATTGGAGGTACTTCTCAAACGAGCCGAACTTCTTGGGGTGAAAATAGGGATTGAAAATCGGTATTATCCTCATGAGATCCCCTTGGGAGAAGAGATCGGATTGATATTAAAAGAATTCGAAGGTGCTCCTGTGTTTTACTGGCATGATACAGGTCATGCCCATGCGTTAGAAAAGCTTGGGCTTTTGGATCAGAAAGGGCTTTTGGAAATTTACGGTTCAAAAATGATCGGACTTCATCTTCACGATGCTAACGGTTTCAAAGATCATCTTCCTCCGGGGAAAGGGGAGATAAGGTTCGATGAGCTAAAGGGGCTTTTACCCCAGGAGGCCATCAGGATATTGGAGATACATCCTCCCTGTGAGGGAGACGAGCTCAAGGAAGCCATTAGCTCGCTTCGAAGGAACGGGTTAATTTAACGGTTAATCCAGGGCTTTTTTTCCAGCTTTGGGGTTCTTTTGGCTATCTCCCACAATTCTTTAACGTAAGTGGGTAAGACAAAATAGGAGGCGTGTTTCTCAGGGTTGTAATATTTGAGTTTCCCTGGAGGTGACCACCATTTATCGGGTATCTCCTTTTTGAAGAATTTTTCCGAACAAGAGGCAAAACCAAGTGACCAGTCTGAACTCACGTAAAAAGGTACAGCCACAAGAAGCGGCGCCACATAAGGAAATACCTTCATCATATTGTGGAAACCTTTAACAAAAACCTCGGGGAAAAAGAAAGGAGAAGCCATGTGTTCAATGATGATTCCGTCGCTACTTAAGACCTTTTTACAATTATGGAAAAACTCTTCGCTTATCAATAATTCAGCTACCCCATAAGGATCGGTTGAGTCAACGATTATGACATCATAACTTCCAGGTGGGGCCTCTTTAACGTATTGCACGCCATCACCTATCCTAACTTCAACCCTCGGATCATCGAGGCTTTTTGTAATCTCCGGAAAATGCCTCCGGCACACTTCAATCACCATTTCATCTATCTCCACAAGGGTCACCTTTTTTATACGGTCGTATTTCAAAACCTCCCTTACAACTCCTCCGTCACCTCCTCCCACTACTAAAACCCTTTCAGCCTCCCGGTGGGCAGCAAGCGGCACATGGGCCAACGTCTCATGATACACGAACTCCGAATCCTCAGTGAGCATCATGTAGTGATCGATAAAAAGCATCTTCCCATGATCTTTGGTTTTTATAACGTCTATTTGCTGATAAGAGGAACGAACGCTCTCAAGATGCTCTTCATAGATGAAAACAGCCCCATAGGAAGGATTGTGTTCTTCATAAAAGACGTTTTCCTTTTCCAAAAGCTTAGGGTCAATCATGTTGAAAGGAAATTACTCCAAGGGGGTCAAGGTGTCAAGCCTTTTTACTATCTCTAAAAGCTCCAAAAGATCCTTAACCACGTAAATAGCCCCCAATTCGAGTAATCTTTCTTTTTTACCCACCCCTGTTGTAACTCCTATGAAGGAAAGTCCCGCTTCTTTAGAAGCTAAGGCATCGGCTTCCGAATCCCCTATGAAGATGGCTTCTTCTGGGCTTACCCTTAACTTTTTTAAACAAACCACAATTCCTCCTGAAGAAGGCTTTCTCGGGGCTTCAAGCCCCGTTACAAATACATCCACAAATTCCGCTATTCCGAGCCTTTTAAGTTCAAGCCACTTTTCCTCCCCTTCTGTGGTCCTCCCAGTGACTATCCCCACCTTAACCCCCTTTTCTTTTAAAGTGAAAAGCAAATCCCGAGCCCCCACCAAAAGCCTCACCTTCTCCAGAGCAGAGAAATAAGCCTCTTTTATCTTTTCCACGCAACTTAAACGGGTTTGAACATCAGCAAATTTTAAAGGGGCAATCCTTTTAAGGATCTCTTCAAGAGGAAACGCTTCGTCAAGAAATTCCGAAAGCTTCTCCGCAGAAACCGAAGGAAGACCAAAAGCTTGAAGCCCCGCATTAAGAGAGTAAAGGTAAAGGTTAAAAGTATCTATCAAAGTTCCATCAAGATCAAAAACGAAGGCCTTAGGTTTTTTAATCATTCATATTAATCCTCTACAGAAATTTGAGCCCTAATTAAATTATACAAAGTTATCAGCCCAACAAATTTGTCATCAAATCTTCTTTTCACTAAAAGCAGAGTAGTAGGGCTTTCTACAAAACGTTTTCCTACATCCCTGAGCGTTTCATCTTCGTAGCAAAAAACAGGTGACAATACCTTTAAATCCTCCTTTCCGTTTAAATAATTAATAATATTTTTGCGACTCAAAATTCCTATCACTTTGTCTTTTTCAATTACCATTAGTGGGAAATAAGTATAAGGGCAACTTACTGTTAACTTTTTAAGTTCTTCTTTTTCCAAAGAATGAGCGACCACTGGTTTATAGTTTGCTATAGCTGAAACGGGCAAGTTTTGTCAATTTCTTAAATCCAAAGGCGGTTTTATCTTGTGTAATTCGTGTCCGTCTTGGATCAAAAGGGCCTCATACAAATTCAAAGGACCACCTAATCGGGCTACAATTTGGCTTATGAAAGTTCCAAGCAGAAGTCCTGGTACCAATTCAAATTGGTGGGTCATTTCGAAGGACTATAAGTAACGAAGTCAAAGGAGCTCTAACAACTGCTCCAAGACAAGTGGCCATTCCCACTGCGGTCAAAACGGTGATATCGGAAATCCCGAGGGGAATCCAATGGGAAAAAGCCCCGATAGAAAAAACCCGATCATTCCGCCGAAAAAGAGAGTGGGGGCAAAGATCCCCCACATCCACTACTTGAATAGCTTATACAAGTCGCTATGAACTTTCCTAAGACCAGAAGTCCAACCGCTTCCCAAGGGAAATTACAGTGTAAGGCATCAGATAGATCTTGATAGCCCAAACTAAATACCGTTCCTCCATTCTCAACCATACTTATTCAAAGTATGGCATAGAGGATTACACCTGCGGAAGCAGCAGGTGGCCTACTCTGGAGTTGAGTGCCAACGACCCAGTATCCTACTGGTGGCTGGATACCAAGTCTCCTCCACTCTTCAGCTACAGCCTGAGCCACCACAGGCTGAGATCCATATCTCAAACCCGCCCGAAGTGCTATATTAGTCGCTGCTACTATATCAGCATGATATTTAAATCCACAATTTTTACATTTAAACACATCACCATTTCTATTGCCTTTACTTCTGAAACTGCATACAGGGCAGGTTTGAGAAGTGCCCACAGGTGAAACTTTAACCACTTGGAAACCTTCCAAGCGAGCTAAAGTTTCAAGCCTGCAAGCAAGATATCCATACGGTAAATTTTTGTAATCTCTTCTAAATTTTTTAGACCTTCCATTCTTACCTTTTA
>CAZIZI010000025.1:0-23158 GCA_964543765.1 uncultured Thermodesulfobacteriota bacterium | reverse complement strand
CCTCTTTCTCGAACAACTCCTTAAGCTCCTTGTCAAGGACTATAAGTTTTTCCAACAAAGGCTTATTATTCTTCTCAAATTCATCTATTATCTTTTTATGGATTTAACCTGATCATCATTAAGTTTTAACTCCTCCTTAAAATCAAGGATAGTTTTTCTTGCCACCTGATGTTTTTCTTGTAGAGCTTGTTGAGAAAAGGAGATTAAGGGGGAATAAAAACACAAGAAGAAATATCAATTTCAATAGACTTCGCATTGCGCAAAAGCTAAAAAAAATTTTTCTTTTTGTCAATACCCTATTTTCGTTTTCACCTTTAGGATAAATGGAAGGGAGAGGGTTTGTAAGGTCAGGGAAAGGCCTACTAAAGTGGGGATTGAAAAAGCGTAAAGAATGCCGAAGGCGAAACTTCCCAAAAACCAGGAGAAGCCAAAAAGGGTGTTAAAAAGGCCATAAGCGGTTCCCCTTTTTTCGGGAGGGGCAAGTTGAGCCAAAAAGGCCCTCATGACCGATTCCTGGGCTCCAAAGCCCAAGCCCCATAAGATCATGCCCAAAAAAATGAGTTTAATTCCTCCCAAAAATACAAAAGGAACCCCCCCTAACGACAAAAGGATACCGAGTATGACCGCCTTAAGACCTATTCGATCAAAGAGAAAACCCAAGAAAAGGGCCGAAAGGGCATCTACTCCCATACTTAGGGCATAAAGAAGAGGGATCCATTCTTTTGAAAATAAAGAACTCTTCTCAAGGTGATACCCTATGAGAGGAAAGTCCACAAACCCTGCTCCAAAAAAACACATGCCCAAAAGGTAAAACCAGAAGGCTCTATCGAACCCCTTTATGTCCAACTGGGAAGTGCTTTTTTCAAAGCTTTGAGGGCTTGGATAAAACTTCCTTGCCAAAAGGAGAAACAAAATGGCTATAATAGCTGGACCCAACAGTATCAAAAAGGCCTCTTTATACTCCTTTTTGAGATAAAAAACAAAACTTATCGTCAAAGGCCCCAAAAGAGCACCCACCTGGTCCATGGCCTCGTGAATTCCAAAACCCAATCCTCTTCCTATCTGGGAAGTGGCATAGGAAAGAAGGACATCTCTTGGAGGAGTCCTTAAGGCCTTTCCCGTTCTTTCAAGGATGATCAAGACCAAGGCTTCTTGCCACGAATTGACGAAACTGAGAGCTGGGATCGAGAAAAGGTTTAAGGCATAGCCTATAAACATCAAGGGCCAATATCCTTTGGTCTTATCCGCCATCAGGCCTGAAAAAAACCTCAAACCATACCCTATGAACTCCCCGAAACCCATGGCAAACCCAACTACTGCTGAAGTGGCTCCTAAATAAAAAAGATAAGGACCCATGATACTGCGAGCAGATTCGTAGGTCATATCCGAAAAGAGACTGACCATCCCAAGAAGAATCACAAAATAAAAGGGGTTTCTCATAAAGGGCTCACTCCGAAAGGGCTATGAAATTGTAGTTTCTCCTTCTTTCCTTTTCCCTTCGCCAAGAGTGAAAGTTTGGGTCACAGAAGGTACAGTAAGGTATCTCCTCAATCTGTTGAACTCCACATTTTTCAAGCTCTCGAATGGCACAAAGGGGAAGGTCAAGATGAGGAATTCCATCTTTTTGAAGGATGACCTCCTGGCCAAATTTTTTCAGGAAATCCTTTACTTCTTTTCCCTTAAATTCATAACAGCATCCCTTTATGGAAGGACCCAAGGCCACAATGAGCTTCCGAGGATCACTTGAGAAAAGTTCTTGCATTTTACTTATTGTCTTAGAAATTATGCCCTTCAAAACCCCTCTCCATCCTCCATGAACGGCTCCTATTATTCCATTTTCAGGATCCCATATAAAGATAGGGATACAATCGGCTGTCCTTATAAGAAGGACCGTGTCTTTCCGATCGCTTATCACGGCGTCAAAAGGAAGGGGAAATGAAGGGATCTTTTCCTTTTCCCTTAAGACCAATACCTCTGTCCCGTGGACCTGTTTAAGCCAGATTAAGTTCCGAGAGGAAAAACCCAAAGGTTTTAAATCTTCGAACCTCAAATCCTTGGTCCCAAAAAGGTGAGGGACCTTGATTAGTTTAGCCCTTATAATAGGCATGGATTTTCTCTAAAAGTTCTTCCATGTCTTGAGGAAGAGGGGCAGTAAATTTGACCCATCTATTATCCTTTGGATGAAAGAAACCCAATTTAAAAGCATGAAGGGCAGGACGGGAAAAGGCATTGATTATGGGTTTTAAGTCCTGAGGAATCCTTTTTGCCCACTTTTTTCTCCCATACATAGGATCTCCCACAAGGGGATGACCTATGCTACTTAAATGAACCCTTATTTGATGGGTTCTTCCAGTTATGGGAGTAACCTCGAGAAGTGAAAAATCCCCGAGGACCTCTTTGGTTTTCCATGAGGTTATGGCTTCTTTAGCCTTTTTACCTTTAGGGATCCTTTTAAGACCATAACGGGGGTGATAACCTATGGGAAGCCTTACCTCTCCTTCTCCTTCCAAAGGACCATAAACCAAGGCAAGGTAAACCTTTTGAACCTTTCTTTCTTTGAATTGATGTAATAATGCCGCGTGAGCCTCTTCGTTTTTGGCAACCACCAAAACCCCTGAGGTTCCCTTATCAAGCCGGTGAACAATGCCGGGCCTTAAGACCCCTCCTATCGGACCGAGGTCTTTTATCCGGTAAAGTAGGGCATTAACAAGGGTACCGCTTCTTATTCTGGAGGTCGGATGAACCAACATCCCTGGTGGTTTATTCACCACAACTATGTCCCCATCCTCGTAAAGGACTTCAATGGGGATAGGTTCGGGTAAAAGTGTGGAAGGTTCCGATTCCTCTTTTAAGATTACCTTGATCACCTCCTCGCCTTTTAAGCGAAACGAAGGTTTGGCCTTTTTGCCATCGATCAAGACCAATCCCTTCTCGATAAGTTCTTTAATCTTGGTTCGGCTTAAACCCGAAAGAGTTTGAGCCAAAAAGAGATCAAGCCTTAAGGAAGGCCGATCGGCCTTAATCTCGATCTCCCTCATCCTTCTTTCACGATATAAGCCAAAGCTTCAGCAATTATGGGAAGATCCTCCTCGAAAAGTGTGCGCATATCCATTAACAAATACCCTTCAGAAATCCTAACTATTATAGGAGGATTCCACTGCCTCAATTTTTTTTCTATCTTCTCCACCTCTATATGATCATGCCTTATGGCAAGAGCCCAACTTGGAAGTTCACTCAACGGAAAGGAACCTCCTCCAATTTTCGAACGCTCCTGCACAATCTGAACCTTTAACCCCGGTGGGGTCATTCGGGTTATGAGCCTTTTGAACTTTAAAGCGCGCTTTTTGAGTTCTTGAAGGGAAGACGTGATCATCCTTAAATGAGGTATCTCCTCAAAAGCCCTTTTTTCATCAAGATAAGTTAAAAGCGTTCCTTCAAGAGCAGAAAGGGTAAGTTTATCAACCCTTAAAGCCCGACTCAATGGGTTCTTCCTTATTAACTCAATTAGATCCTTTCTTCCCAAGATTATGCCCGCCTGAGGACCTCCGAGAAGCTTATCCCCCGAAAAGGTCACCACATCCGCCCCTGCCTGAAGGGCTCCTTTAACGGTAGGCTCATCCCTTAAACCCCAAGCCGAAAGGTCAAGGAGAAGACCACTTCCGAGATCTATCACGACCAACAAATTGTATCTACGGCCAAGACTAACCAACTCTTCTAGGGACACCTCGCTGGTAAAACCGAGGATCTTGTAGTTACTGGTATGAACCTTCAATAAAAGCGCCGTATCCGGGCCTATGGCCCTTTCGTAATCATAAAGATGAGTTCGATTGGTGGTCCCAACTTCTTTTAAAATGGCACCACTTTTCGACATAACCTCGGGAATCCTGAAGGATCCACCAATCTCAACAAGTTCCCCCCTTGAGACAATTACTTCCTTTCCTTCGGCCAAGGTGTTAAGGACCAAAAGAACGGCTCCCGCGTTGTTATTGACAACCGCTGCCGCCTCAGCTCCAGTTAACTCCTTTAAAAGCTCCTCCACATGGGCATACCTATGGCCTCTTCGGCCTTCTTTTAGATCATATTCCAAATTCGAATAAAAGCGCCCAACTTCCAGTAACCTATCCAAAGCCCTTTCACACAAAGGGGCACGTCCTAAATTGGTATGAAGGATTACACCGGTGGCATTTATCACCCTTCTTAAACTCGGACGGGTATCATGTTTTAAATTTTCAAGTATACGCCCCAAAAGGGCTTCCCGCGAAAGCTCCTGGAGCTTTCCTTCTTTTAAGTCGGATCTTACTTCATCAAGGCTTCTTCTTATGCTTTTTAAAACGAGCTTCTTCGAAAAGCGCTCAAGATAAGGCCTTATGGCCTCCTCGGAAAGGATCTGATCCACTTTGGGGATCTGACGGAGCTTTTCACTTAGTTCCACCACTTGACTCTTTCATCCTCTGCTCAATGGCTAAAAGGCTTAAGAGAAGTCTCTTTACCCTGGAGAGATCCACGATCTTTTCGCTTTTTGCCCTCTTTAGGTATTCAAGTACCTCTTGCTTAAAGTAAAGAACCTCCCAGTCTTCAAAATAGGCGAGTTTCTTTCTTTCCCTTTCGATCTCCTTCTTATGGTCCTTTATCAAGAGCTTACAAATCTCCTCTTTCAGCATCAGTTTTATTATATAACCTTTTCTTGACGTTTATAAAAGGGCATGGAAATATTTTCCCCTATGGAAAATCCAAAATTAAGACCATTGGAGATTATCCCCTTCCTAAAGGAAGGGAAACGACACTTTTTATTACGAGACCGCCTTGGAATCGCTCAAGAGGTGGTCCTTTCGGAAAAGGCTTTTCTTATAGTCAGTCTTTTTAACGGCGAAAATGACCTCCGAAGCATCCAGGTGGAGTTCATGCGTCGATATGGGGAATTGCTTTTCTCCGATGAGCTTGAAAGGCTCGTAAAGTTTTTGGACGACTGTTTTCTTTTAGAAACCGAACGCTTTAAGAAAAAATATCAAGAAGTACTTAAAGAATGGAAACAAACACCCATCCGCGAATCAGCCTTTCGGGGGTTGGCCTACCCTGAAACTGAAAATTCCTTAAGAGAATTTTTATGGAAGCTCTTAAAAGATCAACCCGAAGACACTCCTTCCACCATAAGAGGCATAATAGCCCCCCATATAGACCTTTACCGCGGTGGTAGCTGTTATGGAGCGGTTTATGGGGTTTTGCGAAAATTAACTCCTCCAAAACTTGTGGTAATTTTTGGCACTTCTCATTTGCCTATGAAAGATCCCTTCGCTTTTATTGATAAGGATTTTTCCACTCCATTTGGACTTGTCAAAACCAATAAAGAAATACTTAACCAATTAAGGAGAACTTTACCTTACGATCCTCTTGAAGAGTCATTTTTACACAGTAAAGAACACACTATCGAGTTTCAGCTTTTATTTTTACAACTTTTGTGGAACGGCGATTTCGAAATTATTCCGGTTTTATGTAGGTCCTTTGAATTATACCTTCAAGGGAAAAACCCCGAAGAAGAGACGGAGTATATTTTAACCCTTCAATTAATCAGAGATTTCCTCCAAGGAAAGGAGGTCTTGGTCGTTGCAAGTGCTGATTTGGCCCACATAGGGCCTCAATTTGGTGATCCTTTTTTGATCGATTACGAAAGGCTCTTAAGACTGAAAGATCAAGATGAAGAAATGCTATCTTTTATCGAAAGGGGTGATTCCAGGGGTTTTTTGGACTATATAAGAAATGAAGGGGATAAAAGGAGGATCTGCGGGCTTCCTCCCATTTATGCCACCTTAAAGGTGCTTGAACCTTGTAGGGGGAAGCTCATAGATTACGGCCAATGGCGGGATCCTCAAGGGTATGGAAGCGTTAGTTTTGCGGGGATGATAATCTCTTAAAGGATTTGGAAAGGCCATGAAAGGAGGAGCAATAGATCTCTTATCTCATAAGGCCCAATCGATTTTACGATTGGCTGAAAAGGATCCCTTAGAAGCGGAGAGGCGTTTTAATGCTCTTCCATTTTTCGAAAAAATGGCCCTTGTTTTAAGTTTGCGCCGAAGGGATCGGGAAAAGCTTATTTTGCTCTCAACCGAGCCCCAAAGGCTTGTCCAAAGTATGCCAGAGGAGGAGTTCTATTTCACGGTAAAAGAAATAGGCGAAGAAGATGCCCTCACCCTTTTAGAATTGGCTTCTCCTCAGCAGATCGCTTTTTGTATGGATTTAGAGGTATGGAAGAAAAACCGGCTCAAACCTCAGAAGATGCTCAAATGGATAGAGCTTCTTATGGATTGTGGAGAAGAAAAGGTCATTCATACCCTTAGAAACCTCGATTACGAGCTTCTGGTGACCTTCCTCAAGAGGTATCTTAAGGTTTATAAACCCGATTCTCCCATCGAAGAGGTGGAGTTGGATGTTGACCTTTTCACCCTCGATCATAACTATTACATCCACATCCGTTTCCGCCGAGCCGAAGAGATTCTGGAAAGGTTTCTGGATACGATTTTCCGATGGGATCAAGCTCTTTATAGGGACCTTTTAGAAGGAGTTATATGGGAGGTACCGGGTGAGGTGGAAGAGCTTGCTCGAAGGTGGCGTCAGGGAAGGCTTGCTGATCGAGGTTTCCCCGAATGGGAAGAGGCCATGGAGATATACCGGTTTGTCAAACCCGAGCTTATAAGAATTGAAAATGGCATAAAGGACCGCTATGGCCCCGATGACCAGATGAAACAATGGGAGGCAGTAGGTTCGAACTTTTATCTTTTGCCGCTTCCGGGGGATTCCTTTTTAAAGGAGGTCCTTGACGAAGCCTCCAAAAAGGGATTTGGATGGATTCGGGGAGAATTGGTTTATTTGTGCAACAAAGCCATGGTGGCTGATGGGGTCGACCCTTCGGATCTTGAGGCGGTTAAGGCGTTGCTTTTAAGGGTATACGACTACCTTAACCTGGGCTTAAGTTATCTTTCGGGAGGGGATTTGGAGGAAGCTTTAAGGGCGGTGAGGAAGCTTTACTTGAAGGAGATATTTCAATTGGGATTCAGCTTAACCTTCCGGCTTCATCTGAGACTTCAAAAGATCTTGGAAGAAAGCCCTTGGTTTTTTGGCGAAAAGAAAAGGCTCTCTCTTCTTGATCCACCCTTGAGGGAGTTCGCTCAAGGGCTTTTGAACAAAAAGCCCTTGTTTTACGAGGGGATAATCAACCGGTCAAATACAAATTATCGGACCTTTAAAAACCTGGAGGAAGTCCGGTTGGCCGAAGAGATACTCGAAAAAATAGAGGCTATCTCCGAGCTTCACAGCAAGATATACGGATGGGATCCCCCAGAGATAGTGAGCATGGACTTCAAAGGGTGTTACCCCTCAGATTTTTATGATCTTACCTTTCATACCCTCACCCTTACCGCTTTAGCCCAACAGGAGCTTGGAGAAGGATTTAGGTTCAAACCCCTTAAGATACCTCAGCTTTTAGAATTTCTCCGGGAGGCTTTTGAAATTCGAAACACCAGAACCTCTTTTTTAAAGACTGATTTCCTCCAAAGGGCAACGGCCTTTTTTGACGATTTAATAAGGACCGTTGAAACCAAAAAGAAAAAGTTAATGGAAGACTTCTTCATGGAAGCGCTTAAAGACTTCGAACATGAATATGGTGACCTTGATCTCTCCGGTGGGCTTGATCCGAGATTTTTAAGGCTCTTCCTTTTAAGGGAAGAATGAACCTGGAAGAACTCATAGAAGCCGCAAATGATCTAAGGTGGTTACTTTCGCGAGGATACCCCAAAGAAGCGTCTTTGACACTTGTAGGGAATAAGTTTGGTCTGCCAAAACGGTTAAGAGAAGTCCTAAGACGCGGCGTTTTACCCCAAGAGGTGGCCGATTCCCGAAAAGCCAAACGGATTGAACCCTCGGTTCTAAGGGGAAATAAGGTGGGCCTTGATGGACATAACGTCTTGATAACTCTCTCCAGTGCCCTCAGGGGGGAAATGATCCTTTTGGCCGATGATGGGTTTATAAGGGACATAGCAGGGGTATCGGCTTCTTTTAAGGTTGACGAAAAGGGGCAAAGGGCAATAGAACTTATCCTTGATACGCTAAAGGAACTCCAAGTAAAAGAGGTTCTTTTCTTGCTCGATGCCCCGATGAGCCACAGTCGAGAACTGGCCAAAAGGATAAAAGAAGAGCTTAAAAACCTTGGACTTGAAGGGTCCTGTGAGGCCTTAATTAATCCCGAAAAGGTACTGGAGGAATTCAAGGGAATTGTATGTACTGCCGATGGCCACCTCATAGATAAGGCCAAAAGGGTCTTCGATCTGGCAGGACATATCATAGTGGAGAAGAAACTATGTTCGGTCATCAACTTGAAAGCTTAAAAGAAGAAGTCCCTCGCAGGATCGAGGCTTTAAGATCGTTAATGTCTGAAAACCAAATAGAAGCAGCTTTGATTCTTCAAAGAGTTGACCTTTATTATTTCACTGCTAGTGCCCAGGAAGGTGCTTTGTATATAGATAAAAACCAGGAACTATTTTTCATCAAAAAATATGCCCCCCGAGCAAGGGAGGAATCGCCTTTAGAGGTCATTGAAATTCCTTCTCTAAAGGAAATACCTTCTCTTCTTCCTCAAAAGCCCAAGCTTTTAGGGCTTGAACTTGATGTCGTTCCAGCGGAGCTATTTTTTGAACTTAAACAGATCTTTCCTCAAGTGGAATTTAAAAACATAAGTCCTTTGATACTCAAACTGAGGATGGTAAAGTCTCAATGTGAGATAGAACTCATTAAGGAAGCTGCCCAAATTGCGTCTTTTGCTTTGGATAAAGTTCCCCATATTTTAAGAGAGGGAATGAGCGAACTTGAGCTTGCAGGAGAACTTTTGAGATTGATAATGCCAAAGGGGCATCAGGAATATATAAGGATGAGAGGTTTTAATCGTGAAGCCCATAGTTGGCACGTTATAAGTGGAAAAAGCGGAACCATTCTGAGTCATATAGATGCTCCTATGGGCGGATTTGGGCCGTCTCCAGCCTATCCGATGGGGGCAAGTTTAAAACCCATAGGAAAAAACGAAGTGGTCCTTGTGGACTTATCCACTTGCTTTTGGGGCTATCATTCGGATCAAACCCGTTGTTTCTCCATAGGTAAATTACCGGAACCTTTAAAAAGGGGTTACGAGGTATGTCGGAAAATAGCAAATGTATTGGCCAAAGATGCAAGACCTGGGGCTTCAGCCCAGTGGTTTTATAAAAGGGCCAAAAGCATAGCTGAACAGGAGGGCTTCGGGGACTATTTTCTCGGCCCAAAACCTTACCAGACCAAATTCGTCGGGCATGGTATAGGCTTAGAAATAAGCGAGCTTCCCTTTTTGGCTTTGGGTCACGATTACTCTATCCAGGAAGGCATGATCGTCTCTATCGAACCCAAAATGGTATTTCCTGATCTTGGAGCCGTAGGGATTGAAAATACTTATTTGGTTAGCTCTGAAGGCCTTGTGCCCCTCACCTCAGCTCAAGAAGACCTTATAGAGGTTTAAAAGTGAAATACCAAGAAATCCTTCCAGGCCTTTATAAAATAGAAGGGAAAGCCCCTTGTGAATGGGTTGTACCGGGTTCATCTTACTTGATAGTGGGAGAAAAATCTTTCCTCATTGATCCCGGTTATAAAAACGAAAGCTTGCCCTTACTACTTGAGGAACTCCTTCCTTCAGGGGCTGAACTTCAGGTTCTTTTAACCCATGGTCATATAGATCATTACGAATCTTATCTCGAGATAAAAAGGACCTTCGGGACCACCATTTACGTTCATCCAAGAGACGTAAAGAAGGTGTCTATCGGAGCCTTAAGAGAGGTCCTTTCAAGAAAGGAGGAAGTCCAATCCCATTGGAGAAGCCTTGGGTTTATGGAGTTTGAGGAAGTGTGGAAGGAATTGGGGACTATACAAGCCCTTTATGTGGACCCAATAAATGAAGTTTTGCCTTCACCTCCTACTTTTAAAATAAGCGAAAGCGAAGAACTTCGAGTTATTCACACCCCAGGTCACACTTCAGGAAGTGTCTCTTTCTGGTGGCCTAAACGAAACGTCCTTTTTTCGGGTGACATTCTTCTTCCTTCGGATCAAGAAACCTGGCTTTCTGGGCCTTGCTTTGGGGAGGAGGGCGCATTTTGGGAGGACTATGAGAGGAGTTTAAAAAAGATAGCCAATATTTCTCCTAAATTGATCCTCCCTGGGCATGGGGAACCCTTTTCTAATGTAACAGAAAGGATTTCGGAGATTTATTTGAAAAAGAACAAGAGGAAAAAAGAAATTCTCAATGCATTTGAGAAAAACGAAAAATTAACAGCCTATTCGATTTCTCTCCGATTAGGAGATAAACCCAAAGGATATCCCCGCCTTTTTCATGTAGGAATGATCTTTGAGCTTTTAAAGGAACTTGAAACGGAAAACCTTCTGAAGTCTGAAATACGAGAGGGAGTCATTTTATGGAGAAAACTTTAACTGATCTTATCGGCTTAACCCGGGATGAGCTCGAGGCCTTTTTTGAAAGTATAGGCGAGAAGGCCTTTCGAGGAAGGCAAGTTATGCAATGGATATATCAGAAGGCCATAAGAGAAATAGATCATATGACGGACCTTTCAAAATCTCTAAGAAAAAAGCTAAAGGAAATAACCTTCATCGGAAGCCTTCGTCTGACAAAAAGGGAAATATCTCAGGATGGAACAACCAAGTACCTTTTCGAACTTGAAGATGGTCAGGCTATCGAAAGCGTTCTCATACCCGATGAGGAAAGGCTAACCTTATGCATTTCCACCCAGGTCGGATGTGCCATGGGGTGTAAGTTTTGCGTAACCGGTCAAATGGGGTTCTCAAGGAACTTAACCCCGGGAGAGATCCTTAAACAGATCCTGGAAGTAAGAAGGGACCTCCATTCTCGGAACCTCACCAACATAGTCCTTATGGGAATGGGGGAACCCTTGGCCAATTTTGAAGCCGTTAAAAGGGCCATCTTCATTATGGAGGATGAATTGGCCTTAAATTTTTCGGCTCGAAGGATAACCCTTTCTACCGTAGGGCTTATACCGGAACTAAGGAGGCTTTTTGAAGAGGGCGTAAGATGTAGGCTTGCCGTTTCTCTCAATGCAGCCGATCAGGAAACCCGGGCCTATCTTATGCCAATAAGTCGGAAATATCCCCTGGAGGATCTCATTGAGTGTTGCCGTTCATTGCCAATTCCCCCGAGGGATAGGATCACCTTTGAATATGTCTTAATAAAGGATGTAAACGCTTCACCTGAAGATGCTAAAAAACTCGCGCTTCTCCTTAAAGGAATTAAGTGCAAGATAAATCTCATCCCCTTAAACGAAGCCCCTGAGATTCCCTTTAAGGTCCCTTCGGAAAAGGAGATCTTGAGCTTTCAAAAGATTCTGATTAAACATGGGTTTACCGCCCTTATCCGGGAAAGCAGAGGCCGCGATATCTCAGCGGCCTGTGGTCAATTGAGGGGAAAAGTTTTTAAGATAAAGCCAACTTAAAGACCTCATCCACATCCTTTACGAAGAAGAAGGTCATCTTTTCCTTCAAATCCTTATAATCCTCTCCTAGCCCCTCCACATCCCCTCGATTCCCTTCAGGTAGGATCACTTTAAATATCCCCCGGGATTTCGCCGCAAGCACCTTCTCCTTTATGCCTCCAACCGGTAAAACCACCCCCGAAAGCGTTATCTCCCCGGTCATAGCGATGTCGCTTCTCACAAGTCTCCCCGTTAAAGCTGAAGCTATAGCACAGGCTATGGTGATGCCTGCTGAGGGACCATCTTTAGGCGTAGCTCCCTCCGGAACATGGACATGAATATCGAACTTTTCGTAAAGGTTGTCGTCTATACCTAATTCTTTGGACTTTGACCTCACATAACTTAAAGCCGCCTGAGCTGACTCTTTCATCACCTCCCCTAAAGACCCAGTCAAGATCAGATTGCCCTTTCCCGGCATTTTCAAGGCCTCGATAAACAAAATGGCCCCTCCAGTAGGGGTCCAGGCAAGCCCTATGGCCACTCCTGGTCTTGAGGTTCTTAATTCTATTTCGGGATAAAACTTTTCGGGTCCGAGAAAGTCCTTGAGATTTTCCGGAGTGATCATAACCGCTACGGATTCACCCAGCGCCTTTCGAAAGGCCAGTTTTCGGCATATCTGAGCAATTTCCCTTTCCAAATTTCTGACCCCCGCTTCTCGAGTATAATGGGTTACGATCCTTCTTATCGACTCATCCGAAAAGGCTACCTCCCCGCTTTCAAGGCCATTTTCCTTCATCTGTCTGGGGATTAGATACCTACGAGCTATCATCAACTTCTCCTCTTCGGTATAACCAGGTAGGCTTAAAATCTCCATCCGATCTCTCAAGGCCGGATGAATGGTGTCAATCACATTGGCTGTAGCTATGAAGAAAACCTGAGACAAATCGAAGGGAAGATCTATATAATGATCCCTAAAGGAATGGTTCTGCTCCGGGTCTAATACCTCAAGAAGGGCCGCTGCAGGATCACCCCGAAAATCGGTCCCGATCTTGTCGATCTCATCGAGCATGAAAACCGGGTTTTTTGTGCCCGCTCTCCTTATGGCCTGTAAAATCGCCCCAGGCATAGCCCCTACATAGGTCCTTCGATGCCCTCTTATCTCCGCCTCATCCCTCATCCCACCAAGCGATATCCTTATAAATTGACGCCCCAAAGCCCGAGCTATGGATTGTCCAAGGGAGGTCTTCCCTACTCCCGGAGGCCCTAAAAAGCAAAGAATGGGCCCCTTCACCTGTTCCCCTCGCTCTTTTTTTAGCTTCCTGACCGCCAAATATTCAAGGATCCTCTCCTTTACTTCTCGAAGGTCATAATGATCCTCATCCAGAATCCTCTTAGCCCTATCGAGGTCAAGGTTATCTTCGGTAGCTTTATTCCAAGGAAGTTCTATTAGCCACTCGATGTAAGTCCTTATAACCCCATATTCGGCTGAAGCGGGAGGGATCCTTTCAAGTCTCGAAAGTTCCCTTTCGGCTTCTTTTCTCACATAATCGGGTACATCGGCTTGAAGGATCTTTTCACGCAATTCCCTTGTCTCCGCACCCTCATCCTCTCCAAGTTCCCGTTTTATTGCTTTAAGTTGTTCTCTTAAAAAGTGTTCCCTCTGAAGTTTAGAGAGTTCCTCTTGGACTTGAGATTGGATTTTTGTGCCAAGTTCAAGAAGCTCTATCTCCCGCGAAAGGATTGCTGAAAGCCTTTTGAGCTTTCCTTCGGCATTATTTATCTCCAGTATCTCCTGACGCTCTTCAGGCTTCATCCTTATCATAGTGGCAATAAAGTAAACCAAACGAAGCGGGTCATCTATCGACATGGCGATGGCTTGAAGCTCATCGGGCATATAGGGCGCAAGGGAGGTCATCCGTTGAAACTGCCCAAGAACTGCCCTCATCAAGGCCTCCACTATGGTGGTCCTTTCCGGTATTTCTTCCACCACTTCCACTTTGCCCCTGAAGTAAGGCTCCTTTATGATGAGCTCTTTGAGGTTGAGTTTCGCCATCCCTTGGACCATCAATCGGGTGGTGCCATCGGGGAATTTCATCATTCGGTGTATAAAGACGGCGGATCCCACGTTGTAGAGTTCTTCTTTTTCCTTATCCTTTAACATGAAGGCCCCAACGATCCTTCCCTCGGCCATGGCCATATCTACGGCCCTGACCAATTTCGGGGCCTTAATGAGCAAAGGCACAACCGTATGGGGATAGATCACCAAATCCTCAAGGGGCATTATGGGAAGTTCAGAAGGGATAGGAGGTAAACTTTCTTCTCGAGGTAAAACAACAGGGCTTTCCCCACTGTCTTGATTCTTTTCGTTCATCTCACTATTCCCTCTCCACGTGTACTTTTAGTTTTTTAGGCTCTGGTTTATGAAGGATGATGGTCAAAATGCCATCCTTATAGGTAGCCCTTATGTCCTCTTCCTTGATCGACCACGGAAGGAAAAAACTTCTCTCAAACTCTCCAAAGGGAATTTCCGCCTGATAAAACCTCCTCTCTCCTCCTTCATAAAGATCTCTTCGAACCCCACTTACCGTGAGCTTATCCTCCGAAAGGGTGATTCTAATGTCCTCAAGGGAAGTACCGGGGAGTTCAAGCCTTATCACCAACGCTTTTTCCGTCTCAAACACGTCGGCAGGGGGGCGCCATTTGGTAAAACCGATCCCTCTTCGGACCTCAAGCAACAAATCATAAAAATGCCTCTCTGTCTCCCTCTCAACCCAACTTATCCAATCAAAAAGATCCTTCTTTTCCATTCCGAGAACCCCAACTAATGATAAACCACCTTCCTCTTTTTGCCAACCTTAAAAACCCTAACCAAAAGGATCGGACTTGTTTTCTCACCCAAAATAGGTATCAAGAACCATCATAATTAGAAAACCCACGGAAAATCCTAAACTTGTGAGATCAGAATTTCCATACCTCTGAGCGGAGGGCAAAAGTTCTTCAATAGTTACAAATATCATAGCTCCAGCAGCAAGGCTTAAGACATAAGGAAGTAAAGACCTAAATAAGGAAACAATCCCAAAACCCAAAATCGCAAAAATCGGCTCTACCAATGCGGAAAGGAAACCAAGCAAAAAGCTTTTTGCTTTAGAAATCCCACTATTTACTAAGGCTAATGAGAGTGCTATACCCTCGGGAATATTTTGAAGACCAATTCCAAAGGATAAATTATAAGCAGAACTCAACTGAGTTTTACTTCCCATCACACTTCCATAGGAAACCCCTATTGCCAATCCCTCAGGAATATTGTGAATGGTAATGGCTAAAAAAATGAGTATCCCTTGCTTCAAAGACATCCTTAGTCCTTCTTGTTCTTGAGGAGAACTTGCCAAGTGTAAATGAGGTATCAAAACATCTAAACCTCTCAGAAGAATCATTCCTAAAATGAAGCCTATCATTGGAGGTATGAAAGAAAGACGATATTCCATTTGAGCAAATTCTAGAGCCGGACCCAAAAGCGACCAGAAGCTCGTTGAAATCATAATTCCACCTGAAAAACCCAAGGAAAAAGAGAAAAAGCTCCCTTTAATTCTTCTTACAAATAAAACAACACTTGCCCCTACCCCCGTTAAAAACAGAGTAAAAAGCCCAGAAAACAAAGTGAGCTCTAAAAGGAAAAATCGATCTCCACTAATCGCCCTTTCTCCTATAGTTGGTAAGATAAATGCCTAAACTCACGAAAATAAGGCCTAAAAGGAGCCCTCTTGTTATTTCCTCCTTAAGAATAAGGGAACTGAAAATAACTCCGAATACTGGGGAGAGAAATGTGAAAACCGAAAGTTCTGATACAGGATACTCATGAATGAGCTTGAACCATATAAAGTAAGAGATGAAAGCCACAATCACGGATGAGTAAATAAAAGCTAAAAGGGGAAAAAGGCTTACACCTCTTATCCATTCCCTTTCCAAAATGAGAGAAAAAAGGAATATAACTGGTATGGAAAAGACCAATTGATAAAGAAAAGTATTAATGGGATGAATCCTTTCTGCAAGGTATTTCTTTATGTACACAGTTGTCGCACCCCATAAAAAAGCGGCGGTCAATTCCAAAATATCCCCCAGTATCATGTGTTTTCCAAAATATGAAGGTCTCCCACAAAAGATCGAATATACGCCGAAAAATGCAAGGATAAGACCTATTATCTTTAAAAGATGCAATTTTTCTTTCAAGAAAAGATAAGCCCCAATTGCCACCACAAAGGGAGAAAAATTAATTAGAATCCCAGCCCTTGCGGCATCGGTATAAAACATTCCAACATAGATACACACAAACTCCAATCCAAAAAGCAGTCCCACCATAAAACCGTGAAAAAGTCTTATATCTCGGTGAATAAGGGGTTGCTTAATGGAAAGACAATAAAAAATGCCCAAAACAGAAGCCACCGACGACCTCAAAAAGGAGTTAAATATGGGAGAAAAACCCATGTTTGATATTTTAATAGCGCTATAATTTAAACCCCAAAGAAGGGTAAGGATTAACATTATCGTAAAACCTTTTAAATCTATGTGTTCCTTAGTAATTTGCATTCTTCTGTAATTTCATTGTCCAATTAGTGGTTCTACTACCTTAAGGGGTAATTGAAAAAGCCTTTCTACGAAGGCCAAAATCCCTCCTCCCAAAAGTTGAGGCGGAAAGGGGGTGAATTTCGGATCCTTGTAATGGCCCTTAACCGAAAAGGGGAAGGCTAAAAGGGCTCTTTTTCCGGTTATTAAGTATCCCAAAAGGGGTATCTTACTTAGAAGGAGGTCTATTGTCCTTAAGGGTGCAGCTATTACCAGAAGATCCATTTCGCCCGACCTAAGTTCAATTTTCCCTTTTCCGAAAAGCTTAAGCGAAGGTCCCTCTATTACAAACTCTTCAAGATCCAGAACGCCATTTTTTACCTTGCCAAAGGCTTCAAGCTTGTCATAGGAAAAGCCTTTCCCTAAAAGGTCCGGCATTTTTCCTCTTAAAATCTCGGTTAGGTTTAAAAGGGCAAAAAGCTTACTTAAAAGGGTGAGCTTATAAATGCGCCCCTTGGAAGAATAAAGATAAACTGAACCCTCAGAATCCTCCCAAAGGGGTTCCTTTGACCCTTGAGCCTTAATGATCCCCTCAAAAAGGAAATTGCCATCTAAAAGAAACTCCTTGACCCCTAAACAGGAGAAAACATCCTTAAAGGAGCTTTCGGTTGAGCTAAGTTGAAATTCGAAGTTCTTTTTCCCCTTTTTTTCCTGGTAAAAACCCTCAAGCTGAATACCACAAAGTCCTCCTTTATTAAGAAAAACCCTCCAGCCTTCATCGCCTGAAAGTTTTACCGCAGCCTCAACCTCCTTTAAGCACAACTCCTTATAAAAGGCCTCTTTAAGCTCAATAAAAATAGACCCCCTTACCCTTGCTTCCCCCTTTCCCTTTAAAACCTCATCGAGTTTCGTAAGGTCGAGGGATTCCCCCTTAAGCTTCAGGTCTAAATAAACCTGATTACCCAAAAAACTTACTCTACCCCCTCCTTGGAAGCCTTGATCTTTAAACTTTCCATCTCCATAAAGTTCTAAAAAACTTTTGCCTTCTGCGCGGAGACTTATTTGATGAATCTTTAAAGGGAAATCCAAAAGCTCCAAAAGGGATACATCTTTTAGTTCTGCCCAACCGTTAAAGGTCTTCCCTTTAAGATCAAGCTGAAAATCGCCCTTTATCCCTCCTTTTATCCCCGTAAGTACTTCAAGCTCCTTCTCAAGTTTCCCCTTAAAGGAGATCGCCTTCAAAGAAGGCCAAGGATCAAAATCACCTCTCAAAAGGGCCTCTTTTTCTGGAGAATTGATTTTAAACTTTTCTACAACGACCCTTTCACCCTCCTTTTTTGCCAAAAGGTCTGCCTTTATTCCGTTTACAAAATCCAAACCCCCTTGGATTTGGAAAATCTCATCTTGAAATTGCACCTTTCCCTTAAAGGAATTGGGGAAAGAAACCGAGGGTATTTGAGGTCCAAAAAGGGAGGAAAGAAGCCTCTTTCCCTTTTCTTCGAATTTAATCTCCCCTTCCAAAAACCCTTTCTTTATTTTACCTTCCTCCAGGTCCAAAAGGCCCGAAACCCTTCCCCACACCCCTTCCGACTCTATCTCATTTCCGTAAAACCTCAATTCCTTAGGACTCACCGTAAGAATCCCTTTTCTAATCGAAATCACACATACCTCAGGAAAAGCCACCCTTAAGTGAGGTTCTCCTTTTAAGGAATAGTCATAAAGCCTGAAAGGCGATAGGGAAAAAGAAGCCTCCAAGCTTTTAAACCGAATCTCACCTCCCATATCTTTAAAAGGCAAAAAGTCCTTTAAAAGGGCTACCTCTAAAAGACCGTCTTTAAGCGAGGCTTCTCCCCTTCCATCTTTAAAAGAAACCGAAAAGGTTCCTCTCTCGAATCTTACCCCTTCTGTTTCCCCTTTGAGGCTTATCTTAAGACTTTCATCTTTGAGCTCCCCATTCCCTGTGAGTAAGAAAGGAAAGCGAAAGCCTTTATGGGTCACCTTAAGCTCAAAGTGATCGATAAGGGCTTCTATCTTGGCATTTTCTAGCTTTAAACTTCCCCGAATTTCTCCCTTGGGATCCTCGTATTGATTGAGAAACTTTCTAAGGCCCTTTTGGGGTAAGAAAAGAGGCAAGTACTTTACAAGCACCTGAGCAGAAGCCTCTATTTCAGTCTGAAGGTAAAACTCTCTCCCATTCCCCTTAAGGGGAAGCTTAAAAAGAACCCCTCTAAAGCTGGCCTCCTCAAGGAAGGCCCTTTTAGCCTTTATGGTCAAAAGGTCATCTTTTATGTCAAGCTCACCCTCTATACCCGTAAAGGCCACACCCGAGGTTAAAAGGACCCCTCCTTCTTTAAAAAGACCCCTAAGTTTTAGCTTTTTGGAATCAAACTCCTCTCCTTTTTCAAATGGCCCGTATTGAAGGAAAATCTCCTGGAATTTTCCTCCTTCAAGAAACTTAGGAATAGGACTTTCAGGAAAAATCTCCTCCCAAATCTCTTTTATCTCCTGGACCCTTATCTCATTGGCCCCAACGCTTAAAAGGTATTTACCATTCACCTTCTCAAGTTTAAGCTTGATCCTTCCCTGAGGCCTAATGCCTTGGATATCAAAAAACAAAACGCTTTGTCCCTTCTTTCTAAAAAAACCCTCTAAGATCTTCACTTCGATTAAGGCCTTGTTAATCCTCAAACTAACCTTTCCATCCTTAAAAATGCCCTCTTCTGGGTAAAAAAGCGGAACTTTCTTCCCTTCGCGTAATTCCTCACTTATTTCAAAGCCCTCGCATTCGATTCGTTTGATAACTACTTTGCCCTTCAAAAGGGGAAAAACCTTTGGGGCTACAACTATCTTCTGGGCTTTAAGGTAATTCCCATCCCAAAAGAATTCTCCTTTTCCTTCCAAACGAAGGGGAAATACATAAAGATAAAGGCGACCAAGATTTACAATTACTCCCTTTTTTTTAAATTCTTTTTTTACGAGTCCCTGAATAAAGTTGGAGCTTATGGGGTAACGATAAAGAAAAACCCCCAAAACTATCAGACCTAATAAGATTAAAAGAACCCATGTGATTTTGCGCATTAGGGATATTATTTACGAATCCTTTAAAGAAGTAAAACCCATTAACTCATCAACGAGGTTTTGAAGCTCCTTTAAACGTTTTTCGGGAAAAGGATTTTGAGCCCTTAAAGAAGGGTCAAAGGCATTTGTCGGCTCAAAATTCTGTAAAACCAATCTTCCCTTTCCCTTAAGCTGGGAAGCCAGTTGGAGGAGGTCTTCCTCGGTATGAAGCCCTGGAACGAAGGTCATTCGAAAAAGGTAAGGAATTTTCCCTTCTTTTAAAATCTCTATGCTCTCTTTTATTTTTTTCACATCCACATTAACACCAGTGGCCTTTTTATAATGAAAAGGATCAAGAGGGGCCTTAACGTCCATGGCTACAAAGTCGATAAGTTCCTTTTCAATTAGGGTCCTCAATATCTGGGGGTTTGTACCATTGGTATCAAGTTTGACTTGGAAAGAACGCCTTTTGAGCTCCTGGATAAACCTCATAAGCCCCCTCTGAAGGGTAGGTTCCCCTCCACTTAAGGTCACTCCATCGATCCAATCTCGCAGACTTTCCATTTTAAAGAATATGTAATCCAAGGGAACGTCCAAAAAGATCTCGGGCTCAACAAAAAGCCTCCAATTGTGACAAAAAGGGCATCTTAAATTACACCCCGGAAAGAATAAGACCGAACTTACTTTCCCAGGCCAATCCAAAAAGGAGGTCTCCAAGAAGCCCTTAACTTTTACGCCGATTAAGCTCCGCATAAGTTTTCTATCTCTCTTAAAGACGGGATCTCCCCAACCCATTTCCCGATGACCCTTTCGTCTTCCTCGATCAAAAAGGCAGGAACCGCCTTTATGCTATAAAAGGTGGCTTCGGCCAAACCTTCGGCACTTTCTATATTAAAATAATCCACGTGAAAACCTTTCTGTTCCAAAAGGAAACCAAACCTCTTGGCCGAAGGACATTTGGGACAACTTGAACTTATAAATATCTTCACCCTTCCCATCTTTACCTCCTAAGCCCCGTGGACTTCCATCCTCTCTGCTTCGAAGAAGCCAGGATTCCTAAACCTATCCTTTAACTCACCGAGTTTTCCCTTGTTCCATTGGCTGATCTTGCTGAAGTAACCGGTTATTCGGGTTATCCCTTCCACCTCTTCGGAACCGCAATAAGCACACTTTTCCCTAAGCCCCCTTACTGTGCGTTTACATTCCAAACAGGTGGTGAATTCAGGCGAAAAGGCAATCTGGTCGTTTTCGGTAAGCTTAAAGACCTTTTTCACAAAATTAGCCAAAGAACTCGCATTAGGTCTCGCTTCCCCAAGCCATATGTGAGTTATCGAACCCGCCTCTATCAACGGATGAAACATTCCCTCAAGCTGAACCCTCTCGATGGGGTTAATGGGCGCTGAGACGTTAAGATGGGTGGAATTGGTGTAATAAACCTCACCCTTTGCCACATTCCCTTTCACCATATGAAGAGCCAACGGCGAATGATACCTGAGATCAAGCCTCGCAAAGCGGTAAGCGGTTGATTCAGCTGGAGTCTGCTCCAAAACGAACCTCATCCCGAGCTTCTCGGACATCTTTTCACACAAAAGCTTTAAATGGGCTATGACCTTAAGGCCAAACTTCAACGCCTCTTTACTCTCATGAAGTTCCCTTCCGGTGTGGATCTTCACCATCTCATTCAAACCCACCATCCCTATAAGATAAGTGACCCTTTTCATCCTCAAATAGGGCTCTCCGTCCTGATTCATACACAGTAAAGCCAATGGACCTCTTTCACCCAACGACAAAAGCCTCTCTATGAAAGCCCTTTTTTCCTGATGTGCCTGAACGGCCAGTTCAAAAAACTGTCCGAGCAGGGAGAACAATTTGGTAGTATCGCCTTGCGAAAGGTAAGCAACCCTCGGAAGGTTGAGGCTCACGTTCTGAAGAGCACAATAACGCATTTTCCAGGGATTTTTGGCATCCTCCAAATCCAATTCGTTAAGCTTAAAGCTTAACCTGCAACATTCGGAGATCTTCGCCTGGCCGCCTCGATCAAAGACGAAATAGGTATTACCCTTTTCCGCTGCAACCTCACAGATCAATTCCAAAAACTCCTCATGCCCTTCGGTATTGAAGAAATCCTCCGTTATGTGCACCAAAGGCTTGGGGAAGAAAAATGGTCTTCCCGCCCCATCGCCTTCCAGATAGACTTCAAAAAGCGCCTTTACGAACCTCTGGGCTTCCTTTTGATAATCACCGTATTTTTTCCCCGTAAATTCACCCCCAGGCCCTATGGCCTCCACATCCCTAAAATGCTTAGGAACTTCCCAATAAAGGTTCAGATCCGTAAAAATAGCTTGTCCGCCCCTGGCAACTGCTTGTTGGGAAAACTCAAAGATCAACATCTGAGCCAACTGCCTAAGGTCCCTGTCGGACATCCCCACAAGATAAGGGGCGAAGAACACATTCACCGCATCCCACCCTATGGCCCCGGCAAAGTGACTCTGTAAAGCCGCCGCAAACTTCACCATATGGGCCAAAAGCACTTCCGGATGTTTGGCTGGCTTAGCTATAGAGATGGCGTTGGGAAGGTTTAAACCGAACTTTTTTATGTACTCAAGCGATTGCCCAGAACAGTAAGGCCTGTCGATAAAACCCAAGTCATGAAGGTGGATATCACCCCTTAAATGGGCATCGGCCACTTCCTGACTGAAAACGCTCAAAAGCGCATATTCTTTCTTTATGGCCTCTGCTAAGGTCAAATTGGTGGCCTCGGGACCATGAGGCACATTGGCGTTCTCCTTATTGGGATGAAGGATCAATTGCTCCACATCATAAAGGGGCATCCCTAAACGGGTATGCTGTCTTCTGGCTTTCTCAAGTCCATTCTCTATTAACTTGGCGTTAACAAGCTCCCTTATAAGAGAAGAGGTGATGACCGTTATACCCGCCTTTCTTATCAAATCCTCAACTTCAAGACTTATCTTCCTGGCAGTATCAGGATCAATAAAGGTCTCCCTCAAAAGGGCCGAAACTATTTTCTCCCTATCCCAACCCTCCAAGACCTCCTCTGAGGTCCTGACAAAAAGGGCTACATCCGTCACATCCTCCTTCTTTTCACTATAAGCAAAAAGCATACCTCAGCCTCCATATGTTGTGTGATGTTTTAAAATAACCACTACATATTGTAGCTTTTGTGGAAATTTTGTCAAGTGGGAAAATGGCGATAGAAGTATGGGAGGAATTGAAGGATTTAGGAAAGGGATTTGGGGAAGTTTATGGAGAATTGATTAAATGCCTTGGAGGCGGCGACCGGATTCGAACCGGTGTATAACGGTTTTGCAGACCGTCGCCTTGCCACTTGGCTACGCCGCCTTAGTTGGAGCGGGAAACGGGATTCGAACCCGCGACCCTCACCTCGGCAAGGTGATGCTCTACCACTGAGCTATTCCCGCTCTAATTAAAAACGCCCCCGGCAACGTCCTACTCTCCCGTCCCGTCGGGGGGACAGTACCATCGGCGCTGGAGGGCTTAACTGCCGTATTCGGAATGGGAACGGGTGTTTCCCCTCCGCCATGGTCACCGGAGGCGTCCTTTTTCCCACAACATATCAATAAAACTTCACAACCACATAGAATAGGGTCTATCTCTTCCCTTAGATTGTGTTCTTAATGGTTAAGCCTCTCGGCCTATTAGTACCGGTCGGCTTCACCCATTGCTGAGCTTCCACCTCCGGCCTATCAACCGGGTAATCTCCCCGGGGCCTTACCCTTGTCCCTTACGAGACAAGGAGGGAGATCTTATCTTGGGGGGGGCTTCCCGCTTAGATGCTTTCAGCGGTTATCCCTTCCGCACGTTGGCTACCCGGCTGTGCCCCTGGCGGGACAACCGGTACACCAGAGGTGCGTCCGTCCCGGTCCTCTCGTACTAGGGACAGCTCCCCTCAGATCTCCTGCGCCCGCGGCAGATAGGGACCGAACTGTCTCGCGACGTTCTAAACCCAGCTCACGTACCCCTTTAACGGGCGAACAGCCCGACCCTTGGGACCTTCT
>CAZIZI010000024.1:17499-25995 GCA_964543765.1 uncultured Thermodesulfobacteriota bacterium | reverse complement strand
AAGCCTTGCGGAGCTTGCAGGAGCCTTTGTTGAGTTTTTATGTCATCCTAAGCCCATCCACCGCTACCTCTACACCACTAACCAGCTGAAGGAGCTCGCTAAGAAGGTAAAAAGGTAAACCCAGCTGGTGGAAGCGTTTTGTAGGGAAAACACCGTGGAAAAGACTCTCTATAACTTGATTTTTAAGTTAGCCGATACGAGATGGAAAACTCGTACGCTCAGAGGATTCGCCGAAATCTACACGGAAGCTACTATGACTACACTGTGGTTCTTCTTTCAAGAAGTACAATAGGACAAAAATCCCTTTTTTAATTCGAGGCATTCTTACTCCTTCAATTCCCCCAATACTTTGTAAGTAAATTTCCGGTATAAAAGCCATTTCTGTCGCTGTTCCAAACAAATACATCTTTCTTCAAGCATGAGGTTTTCCACAAGGTTTTTAATAAGTGGATCCTTATTATTTCTTAAAACTTTACACAATTAATGAGGCACTACGAGTATGAGGAATTGTTTTGTAATTTTTTGACAATGGAAAAAGTCTTACCCCAACTCCTCCCGCAAGAATTATAACTTTCATTTGTGCTTCTTCTTCTGTAATTAGTCGAAACTTTTTTGGATAATTGTAACTTTTTTATTTAAAGTTATAACCTGAACTTTTTTGTTTTTAAAATCAATTAAACCAAAAGTAGGAGCATAGCCTTTTTTGTCTTCTGATTTTAAATGTCCGGGATTTAAAATTAAAACTCCTTCTTTTTCTTCAATCTTTGGAATATGGCTATGACCAACAAGAACAAGATGAACCTCCTTTTTAGCGATCAGTTCTTGGGGATTTATCAACTCCTTAACTTCCGAAGGTGGATCATTTTTATGAAGTTCCTCTGTATGGCTTATAAGGACCCTTTTGCCTTCAAACTCCTCAATTATTCGATTTTTTATGCTTGGATCGTGATAATAAGATTCAAAAACCCCGGGAACTTTTATGACCCTTACCCCAAACTCATCTAAAACCTTCGCATCATCATAATCATCCCCAAGATGAATCAAAACACTAACCCCTTCCTCAATAAGCCACTTAGCCGCTTCTTTCAAATTCCCAAGCTCCCCGTGACTGTCACTTAAAACCCCTACCTTCATGACCTCCTCTCCCTATTTTTAAAGTGTTTAAGCTTACTATTATAATAATATCTCGAGAAAAAAGCATTGAAGCAGATTATGGCAATCATTCATTAAAATCTTTTAGATACCTAAAAATGGGCACTAAAAGCAAGCTTGAATAAGGATACTGCAATATTTAAAGGATACAAACGTAATATAAACCTCCAATGGTTCGTAGAACCCGAAGATATACGGTGATGAATACAAAAATATCTTAAAAAACCACAGTAATTAAACGTCATTGGTGAATCGGCTTGAAAAGTACAGTACTTAATAACTGTAAGTTTGGAAAGCAGGATTCGTTCCTAAACTTGAAAACCGCTTCATTCCACGATTGTTGCGATTAAAAAAGTTGTCTATTATTAAAGCGAAGTAAGGTTTTATAGGAAAGTCACTAAATTGCTGAGGAAGGTTATCTTAAGCAATATGCTAAACCCTTAAAAACCTTTTTACAAAAAAGTGATAAAGTAACAAAGTAGCAAATACTACACAAGAAAGAAGCAAAAAGAGGCTTCTGTACTCCATAAATGAAAGAAATGAACCGAAAATATAAGGGCCTACTCCTGCGCCTATGTCAATAAAAATATAATAAGTGGCTGTTGCAAGTCCAAATTTTTCGGGAGGAACGCTTTTTATCGCTATAGCATGTCCGCAAGAAAAGAAATTACCATAACCAAGACCTATTATTACGGCTGACAAAAGCAGCAAAAAACTAGACTTACTAACCCCCAAGAAAACCATTCCCAAACCAAAAAGCAAAAGACAAGGATAAACCACAAAATTGGGGCCTTTAAGATCAAGCAAACGCCCTGAGAAGGGTCTTGAAAATATCACCGTTATGGCGTAAACGGGGAAAAATAAACTTACCGCACTTTCCAAGTTGGCCTTTTTTCCATAAAGGGGCAAAAAGGTCATTAAGGAAAAATAAATGAACCCTGAAATCAATATGATCAAAGAGATAGGAACAGCTCTATATTCAATAAACTCAGAAAACTTTAATTCTTTTTTGACTCTCGAAGGGACCGAAAAAGAAAATGGCGTTATAACTAGAGACATTAAAAAGCCCATTAAAGCTATAAACAAACTTGCCCCAAATACGGCTTTAAAACCTAAGTTTTTACTCACAACGATTCCCAAAAAAGGGCCAAGAGCAGTGGCTATTATTTGACTCTGAGTGTAAAAACCTATCCCTTCCCCTTGCCTTGTTTTAGGAATAATCTGAGCCGCAATGGTCCCTGCTCCCGTATGAGCAATCCCAAAAGAGATCCCATGGAAAAACCTAGTGCCTAAAAGGAATAAAACATTTGAAGCAAACATATAAAGAAGGGAAGAAAGAATATGAAGAAAGGTCCCAATTAGGAGAACCTTCTTACTTCCAACCTCCTCCACTATTCGCCCTATCCATAATCGTCCAACTAGAATCCCTATTAAAAATATCCCAGAAACAAGACCCGCTACTCCTGTCGAAGTATGAAATCTCTCAACACAGTAAGGAGCTATTACCGCCATAAAAATGTAAAACATCATGTAAATGAAAAAATTCACTAAAACCACCAAAATAAAGTCCCTTTTCCAAAGCCGATCCATTTTCTCCCCCTTCATGATATACCATACCCTTTTATAACCTTAAAGAACCAAACGTTTCTAAATCTCAAAAATTGAGTTATATTTTTCTTCTATGAAGGTGAAAAAGGCGGTAATCCCGGCGGCAGGCTTAGGGAGGAGGTTTCTTCCGGCGACCAAAGCCCAACCGAAGGAGATGCTTCCCTTAGTGGATAAACCTGCTATCCAGTACATAGTGGAAGAGGCAAAGGAATCAGGTATTGAGAGCCTTTTGATAATAACGGGAAGGGGGAAAAGGGCAATTGAAGACCATTTCGATAATGCCCCAGAACTTGAGTTTTTCTTAAGGCAAAAGGGGCAAGAGGAGCTTGCTGAAGAAATAAAAAAAATTAGTGAACTTTTAGAGATCCATTACGTAAGACAAAAGGAACCAAAGGGGCTTGGGCATGCGGTTTGGTGCGCCAGAGAATTTGTGGGAAACGAGTATTTTGCAGTTCTTTTGGGCGATGACGTGTTTTTCTCAGAAGTTCCTGCTTTAAAGCAGCTCCTTTCCCTTCACGAAGAGATAAAAGGAAGCTTCATTGGGGTAATGGAAGTCGGGAAAGAGGAGGTAAGTCGTTATGGGGTAATTGAAGGGATCCCCATAAGGCCAGGCCTTTTTAAGGTCAGATCCCTCGTGGAAAAGCCAAGCCCAGAAGAAGCTCCTTCCAATTTGGCAATTGTCGGAAGGTATGTGCTCTCACCCCTTGTGTTTGATATCTTAAAAGACACAAAACCAGGAAAAGGAGGAGAGATCCAGTTGACCGATGCCTTAAATACACTATGCCAAAATGAACCCCTTTATGCCTGGATATTGGAAGGAAAAAGGTTTGACGTGGGAGAAAAATTGGGATATATCATCGCCCAGGTGGAACTTGCTTTAAATCACCCCGAAATAAGAGAACCTTTCCTCCGATACCTTAAAGAGCGCTTGAAGGAATTTTAAAGCTGTTTTGCCATAACTGCAGTTGCAATCGACTGAAAGATGATTTGGACAACGTCTCTAATCAACGGACGCCACAGAACAGGTACCTTTATTTTTGGTGGCACAATGATAGCATCTCCCCTTTCTGGCTTATAAGCCAAAACGGCCTTCGGAAGGAAAAACTTTCTGAAGGTTTGAGAGGAAACGACCTTTCCATTGGCTTTAATAACATAAACTCCGCTTAAATCGGCACTCTTTGTACCTCCTCCAACCTCATCAAGGTAATCCTTTATAGTCTTTGTAGAAACATAAGGTAAAGCCACTGGATTATGGATGTCACCTAATAAAAGCACATGCCCAGGTAAAGAAGGCACGATGATGGTGTCCCCATCTTCAAGAAGGAGGTTATTTGGATTTTCCTTTAACATCTCTAAGTTTTCAGGAATATCCAAAGCAATTCTTCCAAGCCCTATTTCAATTTTCTTTTTAAGAAGCGATAAATATTCCTTCCTCTCCCTTAAGGTCTTCCCTAAAAGCTGTTGCTCTTCTTCAGAAATCCATTTGCTTTCCTCTTCCATTCTTAAAAGGTTTTCTTCAAGCGTTAACATAGTAGTTTCAATCATTGCCTTTTGAAACTGTTTTATGCTTTGTCTTAAAAAGATCAAACCTTTAAGATAGGCTTTTTCAGTCAATCCAACTTCCTTAAGAAGATCATAAAGGGTGGCATTGGGTTTAAGCTCATACTCTCCTGGCTTAAGCACCTCTCCCAAAATCCTAACCTTTGGCCTTTTTTCGGTCGGTAAAAGGCGCTGAATGGCTATGTTACTCCCCTCTTCAAGGAGCAAGTTCAGGTTTTCTTTTCCCAATACTAAAAGATCATAAAGATACCTTTCCTGAGGCTTTTCTTCTTTTGGTTTATAGATAACTACCTTAAGTTCTTTGGGATCTTCCTTAAACTCAACGTCTTTTAAAGCCTCAATAAGGGTTAAACCCTCATAATAAGGGATCAATTTTGGAAACTTGACTTCCCCAAAGACATATACTGGAGGGCGAGCAAAAAGCGAAGGTATAAATACCCTATCACCATCCTTTAAGTTTACGTCAATTTTCCCTTCCAAAACCTCTTTAGGAACGAAGTTCTTTATCCTTCCATCCTTATGTATGATCCTTCCCAGATCAAGATTTGCGGTCTCCTTAAGCTTTGCCTTTTCAAGCAGAAGTTTCAAAGATGGGTTCTCTTGAAGGGAATAAAACCCCGGATATTCCACCTCTCCACTTATGAAGATGACTCCCTTAAGGTCCTTTGTTATCTTACCGACAATAAGAAGATCCCCGTCCCTTATCTTTATTTCTTGTAAAGCAGTCCCTTTAAAATCCTGCTCAAAGACCTTGACCTCCTCCTTTTCAACTCTTAAAACCTTTATCCTATCCACAAGGGCAAAAGGAAAAAACCCCACCTGCCATCTCTATGGCTTCTTTTAAGGTCTTTTCTTCCTTAAGCTCATATATGCCCGACCTTTTCACCTGTCCGGCTATAGCTACAGTTGATCCAATAGGAGGAACGTAAATCACATCACCATCTTTCAAAACCACATCTATAGGTTGCCCTTTTACTAAAAGATCATAAAGATCAATAAAGGTCTCTTTAATCTCCCCTTCTTTTCGCTGACGAAGTACGATTCTTCTGAGACTCCCTTCCTTCTTAACTCCCCCAGCCTTAGCTAAAGCACTCACTAAAGTGTCAAGCGACGTAACCGTTATCATACCAGGCTGTTCGACAAAACCAGTCACATAAACGTTAAAAGTCCTAAGAGAATAAACCATCGCTTCAACCCGTATCCCTTTGAACTTTTTCTCCAACTCCTCACCTAAAACACTCTTAAGATCCCTAAGGGATAAACCAGAAACAAAAAGACCTCCAAGAGGAGCAATATAAACCTTACCATCCCCTTTCACTTCCACCAAATACTCACTTTGAAGGACCCCCACATCAACAGCCGGACCATAAAGCATCACCTTCACCACATCACCAGGCCCA
This sequence comes from uncultured Thermodesulfobacteriota bacterium, assembly GCA_964543765.1. Taxonomy (GTDB): domain Bacteria; phylum Desulfobacterota; class B13-G15; order B13-G15; family B13-G15; genus B73-G16. Next base: position 20,275 of record CAZIZI010000024.1, on the reverse strand, counting down.
AGAATATAATCATCACCCACATGCGTTATAGTCCATTGAATCTCCCTAAAAAAATCATACCCAACTTGACGAAGCTCTTCTTCTAAATATTCTCCAAACCTTTCCTTAATTTCTTTCTCTAACAATGAAAGCTTTTCTTTATAATATACTTCTTTTTCGACAGACTTTTTCCGCTCTGGTACTTCTTGCTTTACTAAAATTCCTTCTTTAAACATCTCTCCTAAAGAAACAGTTTGATTCGTCGATGCAAAGAGCGAAAAAGATGTATTTAAAGCTTGACCATCAGAATAAAAACTAAAACTCAATAACACTACTATTATTAACAACACTTTGAAAAACTTCCTCATTTCACAACTCCTGTATCATAAGATTTATAAGAAAAACGAGCACCAAAATTTAAAATAAACTTCTCACCCTTTTTAAGCTCAAAATGATTTGGTAAAAACGCATAATTATCCCCCTCAGTATAATCTATTCTTAAAAAAGGCATAAATTTAAGTTTTTTCTTAAGATAGAAACTTCCTTTTAAAAGGCAATAATATCTGTTTAGTTCTTTAATTGGTTTTACATCTTTACGAAAGGGCTGTTCGATGAACCCCATTTCCATTTCGATTTTTTGATTCTCATTTATTTTATATTTTATTTCCGTCATTACATGCAATATATCACTTCCATAAGGATACCCGAGGATTATGCCCTTATAGGAGAATCCTTCGTGAAAGTAAGCATGATGAATGTACATCGTGTCCTTTGTAAGTGTCACTTCGCCTCGAAAACTTATTTTATCTTTTTTAAAAAGAAGGCCGATCGTTTTTGCTCCTTCATATAGTTTTACCACTATAAAAGGAAGGTCAAATTGATACTGTTCACCTTTTTGGAATCCTGATTTTACATCGGTTGCGTTTTTTTCGAGGTATATTCTAAAAACTTGGAATCCCTTCAGGGGAATATTTAAAGCGAGGTCAAAACCCAAAAAGCCATCATTATCCCATTTTGAACCGCTTATGTTCTCCTCTCTTCCTGAGAGCATATAAAGGTAATCGCTTAAACTATGGTAAGAGGGCCTTTCTTTGCCTCCATAAAAAGTAGCTCTATTTATCCCAAACTCAAGCCACTCAAAGGGCTTCCAATCGGCTCTTAAAAAAGTAGCCTTGGATCCGAATGATCCTTTCTCTCCTCAAAAAGCCAACCGTGAAGGATCAAAAACTCCCATAACCCCAAAAACTTAAACGCCCTGTTATTTTGAAGCCTTATTTGATAAAAGGGAATGTTGAGCCCGGAAAGCAAATTCCCATATTTAGAAGGTCCAACCTTTACATTATCCCTTCCCCCAATAAGACTCATAGGCCCTAAATCAAAAGAAAAAACCCCTCGGTGTAAATAAGCCTTTTTGCCCTCATAAGACTCACATAATCGAAACTGTCCTGTATAAGAAAACCACTTAAAAGAAGCTCCAAAATTTAAGGCAAAAAACCATTTAAACCCTCTTTAAGCCTTTCCCCTTCCCGATCAAGGACAAACGAAAAGGCATCCTTTGAAGTAAGAAAATAGGAATCAAAATCCAAAAAGGCCAAAAAGCTTTTATGCCAAAGATTAACTTCTTCATTTTCTTTTCCAAAAAGAAAAAGCATCTTTTCGTAAGTGTATGGCTTTATTCCTATAATGGTAAAATTGGAAAGTTCAGTCTCATCAGCCTCTTCATATAAATCCCTTTCCGAGATTGGTATAAAAAAAGAAGCAAAAGCGTTTTGAAATGAAAAAAAGACGAAAAGCAAGGCAAGACTTAAGGCCTTCTTAACCATGGAAAAAGTCCTTTAAGTTCTTTGATAACTTCTTGGACTTTTTCGGCTCGAGAAGGATCATTTTTTGCCTTTTCGAGGGCCTCTAAAAGGAAGGTACCAAGGATTCCCATAAACAGACCTAGAAGCGAGGAGATGGAGATCATAAGGAGCCGTTTTGGCTTTGCTTTTTTTTCAGGTGGTACTGCTGGATCTATTATCTGTATTAAGGCTTCGCGGCTTTCCTCAATTTTTGCTTGTTCAAAAAGTTTAAATAACATTTCGTAAAGGGCCTCTCGATATTTGAATTCCCTCATCTTTTCTATATATTCCACCCCTTTTTCAGCTGCCTTTTCCACCGGAATCAATGCCCCTCCTGAACTCCTCTTCTCAAGTGCATCGTATTGAGCTTGTAAGGCTTGGATTTCGTTTTTGACCTGGAGGATCCTCGGGTGATCTTCTCCTAAAACTGCCTTTAAGGCCCAAAGTTCGGCTTGTTTTGCGGCAATTTTCCCTTGAAGCTCAGCAAGAAGGCTCACCGTAGCTTCACTTTGTTTTGAAACCTCAAGGATCTTTGTCGTTTTCATAAACTTACGAAGCTCCTCTTCTGCTGCAATAAGCTCCTTCTTAGCCTTTTCCAATTCCCTTTCAAAAAACTTTCTTCTTTGAGAGGCTTCGCTTAAAGCCAAGTTTTCTAAAAGCCCTTCCATCTCCTTTACGCAACTGTTTGCTATTTTAGCAGCCCTTTCGGGATCCCTATCCTCTACGCTTATAGTCAAAATCCCCGTTTTTTGATCCAAGGTGGTTTTCATTCTCTTTTCCAGTATCTCCCGAGCATCCTCTAAACTTTTGACCTTATAAACCTCACGTAAATTGAAGGTCTTAATGAGGTTATCCAAAACGACCTTTGTAGTTGGAAGACCCAAAAATACATTTGGAGGAATTAAATAGGGCAAACCAAGTTGAGTGGCTATTTCAGTTGGAAGGTTAAAAGGGAT
>CAZIZI010000024.1:12078-17399 GCA_964543765.1 uncultured Thermodesulfobacteriota bacterium | reverse complement strand
TTAAATAGGGCAAACCAAGTTGAGTGGCTATTTCAGTTGGAAGGTTAAAAGGGATCCGTGAAGGGGTTTGGGGAGGGAGTATTTTAACCTCTGCCCTGTAAAGGGGTGGGGTTAAGAAGGCTATTAAAAGGCCTACAAGAAAGCCCAAAAAGGTTATCCCAATTATTAACTTTGCCCTCTTTAAGAGGACAAAAAACAAATCCCAAAGGTCTATTTCTTCTTCCCTTTTAAGCTCTTCCATTTTTCTTTGGAGCCGGCGGAGGGATTCGAACCCTCGACCTGCTGATTACGAATCAGCCGCTCTACCGTTGAGCTACGCCGGCTTTATTCTTGACTTTAAGAAGGTTTAAAGAATAAGTCAAGGTTGTTCCCTTTTCTTTCTCTTTCTTTCATTTAACTGGGACAAAACAACGGGTATAATCAAACAAACCCCAAGTGCATCTGTTAATAGCCTTGGTTCTATCAAAAGTAAAGATGAAGCAAAAAGCAAGGACCTTTCCCATATTTTCATGGATTCAAAGAACCAACCTATAGTGGAACAAGCTAAAAGAAACACCCCTACCATTCCGGTAAAAGTAACCCAAAGAATCGTTTGTGGTTCGCCCTTCATTAAAAGGGCGGGCTGAAAGACAAAAAAATAGGGCACCAGAAAAACCGCAAGGCCTATCCTGCAAGCGGTAAAGCCTATCTTCATGGGGCTATCTTTAGCGATACCTGCAGCAGCATAGGCAGCAAGCGCTACCGGAGGCGTTATCGCCGAAACGATTGCAAAATAAAACACAAATAGATGAGCAGCCAGCGGTTGAATCCCCAATTTTATTAAAGCAGGCGCTGCCAATACCGCACAAATTATGTAAGCAGCAGTTGTGGGAAGGCCCATGCCCAAGATAATCGCGGATACCATCGCCAAAATTAAAGTGAGATACAAATTCCCATGTGCCAGATGTATAAGGGTGGCCGAGAATTTTAAACCAAGTCCAGTAAGTGTCACAACCCCTATTACTATACCGGCGGCCGCACAGGCAGCTACAACAGTCAAAGCTCCTTTGGCACCTGACTCAAGGGCCCTTAAAATTGTCTTAAGGTTAAGGCGAGTGGATTTCCTAAGGAAACTCACAATTATAGAAGCCACTATGGCCCAAAAGGCCGAAAAGCCCGGGCTTTTCATCTGGACTGCCAATAGATAAATCAAAACAAAAAGAGAAGCAAAAAGATGTCCTTGCCTCTTCAATACCTCCTTAAGATTGGGAACCTCCTCCTCTCTAAGGCCCCTTAAGTTACTCCTTACCGCTTCCATATGAACCGCACTGAAAAGCCCCACATAATAAAGGAGGGCAGGAAGAAAGGCGGCTGCACATATTTTTATATAAGGGATGCCTAAAATTTCGGAAATTATAAAGGCAGCAGCCCCCATAATAGGGGGAACAAGTTGCCCACCACTTGAAGCCACTGCTTCAACTGCCCCGGCAAAGTGAGGCGCATAACCTATCCTTTTCATCAAAGGAATGGTATAGGAGCCCGTTGCCACCACATTGGCCACTGCACTTCCGGATATGGTCCCAAAAAAGCCACTGGCTATAACCGCCACTTTGGCTGGTCCGCCACGCCATCTTCCAGCTATGGCGTTAGCCACATTTAAGAAAAGCTCGCCCGTCTTGGTGGCTTCCAAAAAGGCCCCAAATATGACGAAAAGCACTACGAAACTGGCCGAAACCCCGATGGGTACCCCATAAATGCCCTCAAGTGTCGTATACATATGAGTAGCTATCCTCTCGAGGCTGTAACCCCGATGAGCCAAAATGGATGGCATATAAGGGCCAAAATAGGCGTAAATTAAAAAAACCCCTGCCACTATAACTAAAGCAAGCCCAATCACCCTTCGGGTCATCTCAAGGACCAAAATAATTGTTATAATGCCAAAAACCACATCCCAGGTGGTGGGAAAACCCGCTCTTTGGATGATTTCGTCTTTGTTGATCAGAATGTATAACCCACTGGCCAAAGCAAGACTAAAAAGGGCCAAATCTATCGAGTTAATCTTTTTGCCTTTCCAAGTAGGGTAAGCCAAAAATACGATGAGAAAACCGAGCATCAGGTGAGTGACCCTTAAAGTCCATGGATCTAAAGTTCCTCTCCAACCCGCATAAAGATGAAAAAGCGACATAAAAATGGCTATCCCTCCCGCCACTTTACCCCAAATCCGTGACATATCCCCCTCCCAAAAGAAAGGGGCCTTCCCAATTGGGAAGGCCCTTCAACTTCACCTCACTTATTTAATGATGCCTATTTCTTTATAGTATCTCAAAGCACCCGGATGAACGGGTATTGGGCTTTCCTTGGCGGATACCTCCGGAGTTGTATACTCAGCCATTCTGTGAACTCCCACTAAAGCTTCTTTGTTTGTAAATAAAGCCTTAGTGACTTGATAGACCAAATCCTCTGGTGTATCTTTATGGCACACAATGCTATTCCATACGGAAATGGAAGGTACGTCTTCAATTTGACCTTTATAGGTATTGGCCTTCAACACGATCCTTCCATAGAAGGGATAGGTGGAAGTGACCTTCTTTATCTCATCTTCACTGAAGGGAATGAAACGAACTTCATGGGTGGTCACAAGATCCATAACCGAAGAAGCAGGCGGAGCAACAGACCATATACCAACCTCTATAGTTCCGTTCTTCAAGGCCTCGGCAGTCTCGGCAAAAGAAAGCCGGTAGACCTTCATATCTTCATACTTTACACCCAAAAGGGGAAGAACCAGGCTCGTTTTATACTCAGTACCACTTCCAGGAGCACCAACCGATACCCTCTTCCCCTTAAGGTCTGAGATCTTATAAATAGGGTACTTTTTCAAGGTGATCACGTGATAAACATGGGGATAAATCTGAAATACCGAACGTAACATATCTAACCTCTGCCCCTCAAACTTACCTTCTCCCTTGTAAGCTTGATAGAGAACATCGTTCATAGTGAAACCAAAAGTGGCCTCCTTTTTGGCCACAAGCCTAAGGTTCTCAACCGAAGCACCGGTTACTTCTGCGGTAGCAGTCACATTAGGGATATTCTTGTTAATTATATCGGCTAATCCGCCACCATAAATGTAATAAACCCCTCCCGTACCCCCTGTGGCGATGGAAATCCTGATCTTCTGCTCAGCAAAAACCCACTGAACACCTAAAAGCAATAAACACCCCACAATTAATACGAAAAACTTTTTCATGGTAACACCTCCTTTTTTAATTTCATCATTAATTTTTCCCAATAGTATTTCCAATATTTAATCGATTTAACTTCAATCAGAAGGCTCCTATCCTTGCATTCTGAAATCTTCTCTACGTTTTTTCCATTGATGCTAAATGTAAAACCCCTCCTACCGGTATTCCTAAAGATTATCTTGGAAAAACGTCTCTCAGGAAGACCATCGGCTATTCCATAATACTCCTTTACGCCCCAAGAAGAGGTATCTACATCTTTCAAAACGAGAAAATTATTCCTTACTTCAAAAATTTCTTTAACTTCAGCGTCATATATCGAATTTATATGCGAAAGGATTACAATATCTTTTTGCCGTAATTTCTTTAAAGCAATTACTTCATCTTTTGCAACTTCTTTAACTATTAAATAATTAACAGGTTGATTCAATATAAAATAATCACTCCTATTCCCATTATCATAATTAACCCTTCTTTCCAACATTTTTTAACAAACACCTTTCTCTTTAATAATCTTCTTTGTTAAGAAACACTATCCTTCTCCTTATTTCTGGGAAGCATATTGATCTCTTAAAATCCTTTTTGCAATCTTACCCGATCCCGTTTTTGGTAATTCGTTTAAGAATATAACTTTTTTAGGAGCTTTGTAATGGGCCATTCGCTCTTTGCAGAACTCAATTATCTCCTTCTCATCGGCAGATTCTCCTTCCTTTAAGACAACGGCTGCGCAGACTATCTCTCCCCAGATCTCATCGGGCAAGCCGAATACTGCTGCTTCCAATATCTTCGGATTTTGGTAAAGCACGCTTTCGACCTCGGTGGTATAGACATTCTCGCCACCGGTTATGATCATGTCCTTTTTCCGGTCAACTATGTTCACGTAGCCCTCTTCGTCAATCGTTGCTAAGTCACCGGTGTAAAGCCATCCTCCTTTTATGGTCTTTTCTGTCTCTTCTGGTAACTTCCAGTAGCCTTTTGTGATACTGTCGCCCCTTACGATGATCTCACCTACTTCTTTCCCATCTCTTTCTACTTCTTCACCATTTTCCTTTACAACCTTAAGGTCTACACAAAGGAACTCCCTACCCGTTTTGGCTTTAAAGGCGAATTGCTCCTCCGGAGGTAACGCTTTTAGGTGTTCTTTTAATATGGAAACCGTCAAGTAGGGGCTTGTCTCAGTCATCCCGTATGTCTGAACGTAATCGCAACCGAATCCCTCTATAATGGCTTTCACCAGTTCGGGTGCAATGGGAGCACCTCCGCTTAACATCACCCTCAGGCTTGAATAATCAAAGGCTTTGAAATCCGGATGTTTTACCAGGAGATTGAGCATGGTGGGAATCATGTTGGTTATGGTGACCCTTTCCCTCTCAATAGTCTCCAAGACCGTTCTAGGCTCAAACTTTTTCACCATCACATGAGTCCCACCGACCCAAGTGATAGCCCAGGTCGCCCAGGCATCCGCCAGATGGAACATGGGGGCTGCATGAAGCCAGACGTCACTGTCGGTAAGATGAAGCTCCGCTATAGCTGAAAGCGCATGTATATAACAGTTCTTATGAGAAAGCATAACTCCCTTGGGCCTGCCTGTTGTCCCACTGGTATAGTAAATCTGGGCAGTCCAATCGTCACCCGGACCCCAAGCATCTTCACTGTATTCTTCAGCTTCCTCAAGGAGTTCCTCATACGATAAAAACCCCTTCTGAGATTCGGGCTCGATCCAAATTACGGGCACATCCTTCCCTGCACACAAAAGGGATTCCCTTACAAGTGGCTCGAAATCAAAATGACTTATGAGAAGGGAAAGCTCAGCATCCTCCACGATGAACCCAATCTCTCTTCCGCTTAACCGGTAATTTATGGGAACCAAAATGGCCCCTAAAAGGGCAGTCGCAAAATAGGCCTCCAAAAAAGTATGACAATTATAACACAACATACCTACATTGCTTCCAGTCTTAAGGCCCATCTTCTCTAAAACCGAACATAGCTTCCTCACCCTCCGATAAACTTCCCCATAAGTGAAATACTTCCCCATACATTTGACACCTATTTTGTGGGGATAAAGCCTTGAGGCTTTACTTATTAACTGCCCAAGATGCATTTATA
>CAZIZI010000024.1:0-11978 GCA_964543765.1 uncultured Thermodesulfobacteriota bacterium | reverse complement strand
TATAAAAAATAAAAAATGGTGCCGGAGGTGGGAGTCGAACCCACACGAGCGCGAGGCTCGGGGGATTTTGAGTCCCCTGCGTCTCCCAGTTCCGCCACTCCGGCAAACCCTATTCATTATTATAACCCTTCCAACTCTTCGTCAAGTAAGGGAGGCCTCCTCAAGTGAAAGCCAGTGAGTTTTTGAAAGGCATAACCAACCCTTAAAAGTGTCCCTTCGTCACAGGGCCTTCCAATAAGTTGCATTCCTACGGGAAGACCATCTCGGGTAAACCCACAAGGAAGAGAAAGGGCTGGAAGCCCGGCCAAATTGGCGGGAATTGTGAAAATATCGGAAAGGTACATTTGTAAGGGATCATCTATCTTTTCGCCTATTTTGAAAGCAGGAGTAGGAGAGGTGGGGGTGATGATGAGATCACATACCTTAAAGGCCTCCTCAAAGTCCTTCTTTATTAAAGTTCTCACCTGAGAGGCCTTTTTGTAATAGGCATCATAATAACCAGCCGAAAGGGAAAAAGTCCCAAGCATTATCCTCCGCTTAACCTCAGGACCAAACCCCTTGGACCTGGTCTCTAAGTACATCTCAAACAGTTCGCCCTTCTCCTCCCTCAAACCATACCTTACCCCATCATAACGAGCTAAATTAGAACTCGCCTCAGAGGTGCAGACGATATAATAGGTAGCAACCGCATATTCCGTATGGGGGAGGGAAATTTCTTTGAGTTCAAGCCCCAAATCCTCAAAAACTTCAAAGGCCTCCTCGAGGTTCTGTCTTATCTCCTCATCCAGACCCGGTATGAAATACTCCTTAGGGATCCCCACCCGAAGCCCAGAGGGAGTTTGATCGAGGTATTTGGTGAATTCCTCAAAAGAAATGGGCAAAGAGGTGGAATCCTTTGGATCATGCCCCGCTATAACCTCAAGGATCAACGCACAGTCCTTAACGCTTTTGGCCATTGGCCCTATTTGATCTAAACTGGAGGCGAAGGCCACAAGCCCAAACCGGCTCACCCTTCCATAGGTCGGTTTAAGGCCAACCACCCCACAAAAGGAAGCGGGTTGCCTTATGGAGCCTCCGGTATCAGAACCTAAGGCTCCTATACATTCTCGTGAGGCCAAAGCGGCGGCCGAACCGCCACTTGAACCCCCAGGTACCCTTTCAAGATCCCAAGGGTTACGGGTTATCTTGAAGGCGGAATTCTCAGTGGATGAGCCCATGGCAAACTCATCCATATTGGTCTTACCCAGAATAATGGCCCCTTGAGCCTTGAGTTTTTCTATTACCGTAGCATCATAAGGAGGCACGAAATTATAAAGGATCTTTGAGGCACAAGTTGTGAGAAGACCTCGAGTGCAGATATTATCCTTTATGGCTAGCGGAACCCCTACAAGAAGCCCAGGATCACTGTTCTCAAGGCGCCTTTTAGAGGCTTTGGCCTGTTCAATAGCCCCTTCCTCATCAACGGTTAAAAAGGCCCCTATCTTCGAATCGATAATTTTTATCCAATTAAGAAAAACCTCCGTGACTTCCACTGGATTAAGATCACCTCTTAAGTAAGCCTTCTTTAAATCGTCAATTGTGAGCTCCAAGATCTCCTTCATATCACCCTCGGCACCTTGAAAAACCCCTCTTTGGCCTTTGGAGCGTTTTTGAGGAGCTCTTCCCTTTGATTGGAATTGGTAACCTTATCTTCCCTGAAGGCATTTTTATGCGGGACCACATGAAAGGTAGGCTCAATGCCCGAAGTGTCAAGTTCGTTCAACTTTTCCATATATTCAAGCACCTTATTAAGTTGTTGGGTGAAGAGCTCCTTTTCTTCTTGGGTGAGTTTGAGCCTTGCGAGTTTCGCCACATATTCCACTTGTTCAATCGTTATCTTCATTACTCCTCCTGAAAAGCCAGGGCTTTTATTATATCACCTCGAGTCAAGATCCCCACAAGCTTCCCCTCTTGAACCACCGGAAGCATGTTTATATTGTGCTTTATCATAAGCCTTGCCGCTTCTTCCACGGTAGCCGAGGGCGAAACCGTAACCACTTCTCGTTTCATTATATTTCCTACTGGGGTATTGTATTTTTTTATGATCTCCTCCCTATCTATCTCACTTACCTCAAGTCCCATGGTCAAGTAATCGATTATATCGGTTCTGGTTATGATGCCCTCGACCTTTCCTTTATCTACCACAGGCATTCCTGCTATGTTAAAGGTTTTGAGTTTATAAAGGATCACCGAGACTTTCTCGGTGGCCTTACAAGTGATCACATCCTTATTCATTATCTCATAAACCTTCATCCATACCCCCCTCCAAAAAAGATTTCGTGCGCAAGCTTTTGAAGTTCTTCGATCTTTCTCAAGGCAAATCGCAATCTTTTTTGGTCTTGAGAGTTAAGAAGAGAAGGATCAATGAAGTTCGAATCCTCCTCCCCTTTAAGAATCAGTTCCTTCTGAAAGGATATCCTAATACCCATGAGGATGTGATAAGCTTCGATCAAGTCCTTTGAGAGCTCAAGACTTAATACCTCTTTATCCCTTAAAGCTTCAATCCTCTTTAAAGTACTTGTCTCATCGATTCGGTAAAGGCAGGCCATAAGCCTTATCAAAACCACTAAAGGAGCCCACCCACCGGTTTTAAGGTTAAGTTTACCTTTATGGGGGCCATCTTTTTCCAATATGAACTTTCCGAACAAGCCAAGGGGAAGCGGGATGAAAATGATTTTTTCCAGCATCTCCCTCACTAAAGCTTTGTTCTCAACAAGTCGAGGCATCATGTTTCGAAATCCTTCCCATAGGGTAGTATCCCCAGTCAGAAAACGCGAATCCATAAGGATCATGAGATCGAGCGTAGAAAGGGGCCCTTTCCCGGTTTTGATCGTTTTTTCGAGGCGCTCTTTCCACTCGGTGAGGGAAGATCGCCATTTTTCATTGGTCGGCATGACCCCACCTTTACACTTCCTTATGCCCACTTCCTCCAGGGAATCCACCACCCTTTGGGCCATTCCTTTAAAGATCTCGTCATCCGCTCCATCCTCATAAATCAAAAGGTAATCCTGATCGGTAGAGAGGGTCTCCTCCTTCCTTCCGGCACTTCCCAAGGCAACCCAAACAAAAGGAGGAAAAGGACCGAGCTCGGAATTTACTATCTCAATTGTCCTTTTCAAAATGAAATCCCTTCCCTCACTGCATATGAGATGAACATCTTTAACGGCCCCTGTCTCTTCAAACACCCTTATGGCAAAACGGGTTAGAAAATAATGAAGCTTCTTGAGTTCATAAAGATCCGCTTGGGAAATCTCAGTAAAGAAACACTTTAGTTCCTCTTCTATTTTCCTTAGGGGGATTTCTTCTTCCTTTAATTTTTCTTGAATTTTACCAAGTAAAAGTAGCCGCTCTCTAAAACTAAGTCTTTCCGACAAATAGTTTTCAAGGATTTTATTGATCTCTTCGTATAATGACATCGAAATACCTATCCGAACGAAAGAAGTTCTTCAACCGCATTAAGGCGCATCTGAAGCTTCTCCTTCACGTTCAAACGTTCTTCAAGCTTCTCCTTTTCCTTTTGAATCACCTCCTTTGGTGCCCTCTGGAGGAAGGAAGGATCTTGAAGTTTTCTGCTCAAAAAGGCGATATCATCCCCAACCTTTTTAAGCTCCTTTTTGAGCCTCTGAAGTTCCTTCTCCGGCTCAAGGACAAGCTCTGAAAGGGGTACGTAAACTTCCACCCCATAAGTTATGGCAGTACTTGAGGCCTTTGGAGCTTCCCCTCCTTCCAAAAAATCAAGCTCTCGAAGAAGGGCAAGACTCTTTATGTACCCCGTCTCCTCTTGGAGCTCCTTAAGGACTTGAGGGTCCTCACTCCTTAAAATCGTCTTGATCCTCCTTGAGGGCGGAACCCCCATTTCTCCTCTTATGTTTCTTATGGCCGTTATTACACCCATAAGCCTCTCCATGCGCTTTCGGGTCTCCAAGTCCTCTTCCAAGTCGAGCTCTTCGGGCCATGCTGAGACCATTATGCTTTCCCCTTCGTGGGGGATCTTCTGCCATATCTCTTCGGTTATAAAGGGCATAAAGGGATGGAGGAGCTTTAAAATCCTTTCAAGAACAAACAGGAGCACCTTCTGAGTACTTTTCCGCAATTGAAGGTCATCCTTCTGGGAAAGCTGGACCTTTGAAAGCTCAATGTACCAATCGCAGAAGTTATGCCAAGTGAAATGATAAATGGCCAAGGCCGCATCATTAAACCGGTACTCCTCCAGGGCTTGAGTGACTTCTTTTATGGTCTCATTGAGCTTAAGAAGGATCCATTTATCGGGAAGCGTAAGCCTTTCGGGGATCTCGCCTTTTACTCCCTCATCGAGATTTAAAAGGCAGAACCTTGAGGCGTTCCATAGTTTGTTGCAAAAGGTCTTGGCGCTTTCTATCCTCTCTTCGGAAAGCTTTATATCCCTCCCCTGAGCAGCAAGAATGGCCAAGGCGAACCTCAAGGAATCAGCCCCGTATTTTTCTATCATCTCAAGGGGATCAATAACGTTGCCGCGGGTCTTGCTCATCTTCTGGCCTTCCATATCCCTCACCAAGGCATGGACGTAAACATCCCGAAACGGCACATCCTCCATAAAATGAAGCCCCATCATCATCATTCTGGCGACCCAGAAGAACAAAATGTCAAACCCGGTCACCAGAACCGAAGTGGGATAAAACACCTCGAGTTCTTTCGTTTTTTGAGGCCAACCCAATGTGGCAAATGGCCATAGAGCAGAACTAAACCAAGTATCAAGCACATCCGGATCCTGCTTTAGGTTGCTTGAACCACAACTTTTGCACCTCTGGGGAACCTTCCGGTCTACCGTTATCCCTCCACAATCCTCACAATGCCAGGCTGGAATCCTGTGCCCCCACCATATCTGTCTCGATATACACCAATCCCTTATGGACTCCATCCACTCGAAATAAACCTTCTCCCATTGTTCGGGGATGATCCTCGTCCTTTTCTCCTTTACGGCCAAAATGGCAGGCTCAGCTAGGGGTTTGGTTTTGACAAACCATTGTAGCGAAAGAAAAGGCTCAACCACTGTCTGACATCTATAACAACGCCCAAGAATAAGGGTATAGGGCTCCTCCTTTATAAGGGTTCCATCCTTTTTAAAGTCCTCAAGGATCTTGCGTCTACACTCAAACCGATCAAGCCCCTTATAGGGACCAGCCTCCTCGGTCATGATCCCCCTTTCATCCATCACCTTAACGAAGGGAAGACCGTGCCTTTTGGCTATCTCAAAGTCATTGACGTCATGAGCCGGGGTGATCTTAAGGGCTCCAGTACCAAATTGAGGGTCCACATAGGAATCGGCAATGACGGGGATCCTCCTTCCTAAAACCGGAAGAATGGCCCATCTCCCTACAACGTCCTTATACCTCTCATCCTCGGGATTAACCGCCACCGCCGTATCTCCAAGCATGGTCTCAGGCCTGGTGGTAGCGACAACGATCTCCCCTCCTCCTTCTAAAGGATACCGGAGATAATAAAGCCTCCCCTCCTCTTCCTTTCTTTCCACCTCAAGGTCAGAAAGGGCGGTCTTACAACGGGGACACCAGTTGATTATGTAATTTTCCCGGTAAATCAATCCTTCCTCATAAAGCCTAACAAAAACCTCTTTAACCGCCTCCTTTAAACCCTCATCCATGGTGAAGCGCTCCCTATCCCAATCGCAAGAAGCCCCGAGCCTCTTAAGCTGTTCGATGATTACTCTTCCGTACTTCTCTTTCCACTCCCAGACCCTTTTTAAAAATTCCTCCCTCCCTATCTGTTCCCTGGTGAGGTTATCCTTAGCCAGTTCCTTTTCAACCATATGCTGAGTGGCAATACCCGCATGATCGGTACCGGGAACCCACAGCGCCTCATATCCTTGCATCCTCCTCCACCTTATGAGGATGTCCTGAAGGGTGTTATTCAAGGCATGACCCATGTGAAGGGAACCGGTGACGTTTGGAGGAGGAATGACTATACAAAATGGCCTTTTACCGGAACTTGGGTCCGCATGGAAAAATCCCCTTTCAAGCCAGAACTTGTACCACTTTTCTTCCACATCCTTCGGTTCATAAGCCTTAGGAAGCTCCATCTCTCCTCTCCCCTTCTTTAAGAGCCCATTTTATCTCTTCGGCTAAACTTTTGGAAAGCTCTCGAGCAAAAGCCTTAAGGATCTTCCTCAAAGCCTCACCAAGCTCTTGATCAGTTAACGTCTCTTCTTCCCGAGTTACGGTGTCCTCTTCTTTAAGGGGCTTTTTCACATCCTCTAAGGCCTTAGCACTTTCATTGATCAACTCCCTTACCCTCTTGAGCTCCTCCTCAGAAAGACGTCCTGTAGGCGCTTCTTCTTCCACCACATCGGTGAGTTCTATTATCTCCTCTTCCTCCTCCTTTCCAAGGACCCTTTTTATCTTCTCCACCACTTCCTCCTTCCGAAAAGGTTTATAAATAACGTTATCCCAATTCACCCCCGGAGGGACTTCCTCCAAGAGACCCATTATATAGATAACGGGAACTCCTTTTAAAAGAGACATATCAACTCCCCTAAGGGCTTGAAGCTCACCTATGAGAAGATGTATTTCATGGTTTAAGAGATGCTGAAGGGCTTTTTGGGGATCTTCGAAGGATTCAAAGCTTATTTTTAACTCTTTCAATATATCCATCAATAATTTGCGTATAAGAGGGCTTCTCTCGATAATTATAGTCTTTAACATCTCTTTTTCCTTGAAGATAAACGCAAGAACGATTTCCTGTCAACTAAACCCATTGGAAGGGAGTGGGCCTCCGTTAGAGAGGCCCACATCGATCGGGGAGTTTTTTAGAGGGGTTGGAAGGCTTTTATGCTTTTCAAAAACTCAAAAAGCCGTAAAAATTTCCTATCACGCTCCCTTGAAATTTCCTCCTCTGACCTTCCTCCGTAATCGTAAATGCCCTTAGAAGTCTTAACCCCCAGATGCCCTTGCTTAACCTTCTCCTCAATGAACCGAAAGACCTTTCCGTAAAACCTCATGGCATCATAAAGCATGTCAAGTCCCTGAAAATCAAAGGTCTGAACGACTCCTATTATAGGAAGCCTTATGCCAAGGGTAAATTTTATAGCCTTATCGATTTCCTCCGGCGAAGCGTATTCTTCCTCGATAATCTGAAGAACCGTCTCTCCTATAGCTCTTTGGATCCTATTCACAAGGAAACCAGGAGCATATCCAGGTAAAACAAGCGGAATTTTTCCTATTCCTTGAAGTAACCTTAGGGTCCTGTTTACAGTCTCTTCCGAAATATCAGGCCCCTTAACCACCCCCACAAGGGGTATTATGTGAGCTGGGGCAAAGAAATGTGCGATTACTCCGTATTCTCTTCTCCTTTCTGGCAAAAGCCTAAAAATGTTTATACCTGAGGTATTGCTAGCAATTATGGCCTCTCTTTCGAGAAGAAAATCAAGATCTTCAAAAACCTTCTTTTTGAGATCGGGAACCTCTGGCACCGCCTCTATCACAAAGGTCCTATCTCTTAACGAATCCAAATCCAAACCGAAGCTAATGCGGTTAATAACTTCTTCCACGGGTTCTTTTAAAACTCCCTCCTCCCTTAAAACGTCGAGGGACGATTCGATGAGCCTATTACCCCTGGCTATCGCCTTGAGATCTACATCCACAACCAGAGTCTCTACCCTTCCCAAGGCAAAACTTAAGGCGATGGTACTTCCCATCAAACCTGAGCCGAGTATCCCTACCCTTTCCATCTCATCCTGCCGTATAACCGCCGTCTACGTAAAAAATGGCTCCGGTGACCCAATCGGAAGCCTTGGAAGCCAAAAACACCAATACCCCAACTAAGTCCTCTGGCTCACCGAGTCTACCGAGGGGAAATCTGGTTATCACCATGTTGTAAAAGTTCTGATCCTCAAAGATCCGCCGGGTAATACCGCTTCGGAACACACCAGGAGCTATGCAGTTCACGTTTATCCCGTAAGGCCCAAATTCCATGGCCAAGCTCTTGGTTAACATGTGAACAGCCCCCTTTGAAGCACAATAGGCTGTATAATTGGCAAGTCCATAAGAACCCCTTACTGAACCGACGAGGATGATCTTTCCTCCCCGTTCTTGTTCCTTCATAACCTTTCCGACCTCTTTACAGAAGTAATAGGTCCCTTTCACATTAAGGTCCATCACCAGCTCCCATTCTTCACGGGGTTGAACGTCTATGGGACCGTTATTGTTTATGCCAGCAGCGGTTAAAAGGATGTCTATTCCCGAAAAATAATAGGAGGTTTCCTTCACTATCCTTTCCACATCTTCATAAACCAAAGGATCACCTTTTATATAGGAAGCTGTTCCGCCGGTCTGCGTAATCTCTTCTACCAGTTCCTTTAACCTGGATTCGGTCCTGCCGGTTAACATCACCTTGGCCCCGAGGGCTGCAAAGGCTTTGGAAGCTGTAGAACCTAAAGCCCCGGTGGCCCCTGTGACAAGGGCGACTTTGCCCGTTAGATCAAAAAGGTTGAGAATATCCTCTCGCTTCATCTTTCCCTCTCCTAATCCTAATAATTGATTATCACCAACATGCTCGCCGGTAAGTTAGTCTTATTAATGATCTCTCTACCCTCACCAGGTCCGATAAAAATCGAATCCATTGGCCTAAGCACGATCTCTTTCCCCTCTTTATCCCTTATGGTTATCTCACCGCTCAAGACAAAATAAACCTTTTCAAAGGGGCTCTCATCATATTCGGCACCCCCGCCCGGTAAAAAATGAGAAAGGCCAACCCAAAACTTACTACTTCCCGTCTCTTCTTTACCATGAAGCCTTAAGGAAACCATGTTGAAATGTTTTGGGGCTTGATAAGGTTTCGCGTCCTTTAATTCTACTTTCTTCATCTTTAAACCTCCTTTAAAATTCTTTATCTAACGATAAGGTAACCAACATTCCATCAGTTCATCTATTGGCCAAAAACAAAGCCTCTCATAGCCGTCCTTGGTCACCACTATATCCTCCTCAAGCCTTACGCCATCTCTACCTCCCTTTTTACCCGCGTAAGTCTCAACAGCTATTACCATCCCCTCATTCAAGACTTGAGGAGGAGCTCCTGCTTCCATTTGTTGCCTATTAAAGAAAGGACGCTCATGCAAGGATAAACCTATCCCATGACCCAAAGCATACGGGCCAACTTCTTGCCAGCTGTTATAACCCCAATACTGCGGAGAATCAGGCCATTTGGAAACCACCTCGTGATCGGTTACCCCATCCCTAATGGTATTTAAAGCAGCATAAAGCATCTCCTTGGCCTCCTCGTAAAGATCCTTCTGCTCTTGAGAGGCTTTTCCACAACAGAAGGTTCTATAAAGACAGCATTTGTAACCCAAATAAGAGGCACCATCTATATCTACATAAACGAGCTCGCCCGGTCTTATTGGTTTGTCCGAAAAAGACCAGTTATAGGGATTAGTGTTATATCCCGAACAAACCACACAATCCTCCGTGTGATCGACCCCCTCTTCATAAAGCACCTTCATCGCAACAGCCACAAGCTCACACTCCCTAACCCCCGGTCTTATGGCATCGGCTATAGCCGCAAAGGCTTTCTCCGCTATCTGGCATATGATCCTCATTAAAGCTATCTCATCTTGAGTCTTTATGGCTCGAGCCTTATCCATGGTGGGCTTACCATGAACGATTTTGATGCCTCTCTTCTTGAAAGCCTCAGCATAAAGAAAAGAAAGGGTAGTCCCATCAATGCCTATAGGCTCGTTAAGAACCCCGTACTCCGCAAGGATTTTCCCTATCTGGTCTACCACTTTCAAAAGCACTGGATCATCGGGCCCCGTAGCTGCGGGTTTAGGAAGAGCCGCCGGCGCATGAACCCTACCCCGAAGCCAAGGCATCCTCCTCTCTACTTCCTCGGGCGTACCACCTCCCACAAGGTGGGGTTCCCCATTTCGAGGAAATACCACAAATTGGGCCTCAAGGGGCCTCAAAGGTGTAGTCACATAATAAGAAGTGAGATACCTTATATTGGCATCATCCCAAGCCACAATAGCACCAAGCCCGTCTTCCTCCATGGCTTTCCTAGCCCTCTCAAGCCTCTCCTTCCTTAACCTTTCAAAATCTATCCTTTCCTCATAATCAACGGCATACCTTCCCATCACCTTCCCAAAATCAACCTTCACCCTCATCACCACACCTCCTAAAGGGATGTACATTAAAAGGAGCAATAAACGTGCCACTTTGAAAATCGGTGAGGTGAGTAAGAAGTGAAAGGAACAGTCTCTCGTAAATTTTTAGTATTTTAGCAATATATTACAACATTGTCTCAAAGTAAGAGCGAGTTTAAATATTCCAGTCTTCTTTTAAACTCCTCGATCATTCTTCTTATAAGCTCCTCCACCGAAGGAATATCCTTTATGGTTGCGACGATTTGCCCGCAGACTATGAGTCCTCCTTCCGTATCACCCTCTTGAAGGGCCTTTTTGGAAAATTCCCCTTTTATCAAGGACTTCAGCTCATCAAAGGTAGCTCCTTGCCTTTCTAACTCCAAAATCCTTTCGGCGTGTTTGTTCTTCAAAATGCGTAAAGGTCTCCTTAAAGAGCGTTCGATCAAGACCGTATCGCCTTCCGTTGCCCGAATGAGAGCCTCTTTTACTTTTGGATGAACGAGAGCTTCTTTTGTGGCCATAAACCGCGTTCCCAGTAATACTCCCTCGGCTCCAAGAGCAAAAGCTGCAAGAAGCCCCCTTCCGTCACCAAAACCTCCTGCAGCAATTACAGGGACCCTTAAAACTTCAACCGCAGCCCTTATGAGGACCAACGATGAAACCTCATCTTCCCCTGGATGCCCTGCCCCTTCAAACCCATTAAGGATAACCGCATCACACCCTACCTCCTCCGCCTTACGGGCAAACCTCAAGGAGGGGCATTTATGCATCACTATCGCCCCGGCTTCTTTGAGTTTCTTCATCCAGGGCTCGGGATTCGAACCCGCGGTCTCGAATATCCTTACCCCTTCCGATAAAGCCACATCAAAAAAGGCCTCTATATCCCGATCGTCATGGGTCGGAAGCAAGGTTACATTTACCCCAAAGGGCTTATCCGTCATCCCGCGGGTCCGCTTTATCTCCTCAACTAAACCTTCAGGATTCTCACAGGTAAAAGCGTGTAAGATCCCCAAGCCACCAGCATTTGAAACAGCACTCACAAGCTCAGCCCGCGAAACCCCGTACATACCCCCCTGTATAATGGGATACTCTACCCCCAACAGTTCCGTCACTCTAGTTTTTAAAACCATAATCAGGTACTTCTAAGTTACTTGGAAGCTCTCTTCTCTTCCCTGGCCTTTTTTAGTCTCTCACCAAGACCTCTTTCTTTAGCTAATTTTCTCCTTTTTGCAACAAGTGCCTTTGCAACAAGGGGATATCGAGCGGGCAATCCCCACTTCTTCCTGTATTCTTTTGCCGTTAAACCATGACTCTTAAGGTGAGCATTTGTCAACTGTCGGAACTCTTGACCACACTCAAGGCATATAACTTTATTCCTCTGAACACTCTTAAAAGGATCAACCGAAGGTGTCACTTCAGAAGGAGTTTTCTCCACCTTCCCCTCCTCACTCTCTTTCATCTCCTTAAGCCTTTGAAAGGTAACTTCCAGAAATTTGTCTATCTCTTCGGGAGACATTTTTGCATGAGAAGCCTGAGCTGCTGCTATTTCTACTGCCATTTCTGTTAATGATTTAGCCATGATTCACCTCCTTAAATAGTTTTTTATAAATTATTTGCAAAAAAGATAATGACATTTTTGGAAATGTCAAGGCTTAAATGCATAAAATCAAAATCTCGAAACTTCACTTTTCATTTGTTTAATTTGCCATTGCCTTCTTTACATTCTATCCTCTCAATTTCCACATTACCCCTCAAATCTTTGCTTGATGTTCTTCCTTCTGGATGCTGAGGCTGTTCTAAAAATATTTTC
>CAZIZI010000023.1:0-26280 GCA_964543765.1 uncultured Thermodesulfobacteriota bacterium | reverse complement strand
GGGGCTTGACAAAAGGGGCATTTAGTTAGTAAAGCTCAAGGAAGGATGTTGGAGTTTAAAAGGGAGATCTGTAAGGCAAAACTTTTGGATGCAGCCTCTGATTTTACGGAGAAGGAAGCCTGGGTAGAACTCAGGTGGGATCCTATAACTGGAGAGAGCTCAAGGATTTTAGAGGAGCCTCCGAGTAAAGAAGCACTTTTACCTGAGGAGCTTTTTAAAGAGGGTATAAAGGCCTTTTGCCCATTTTGCCCGGAAAATTTGGAGAAGGTTACCCCCAAGTTTTTGCCATCCCTTTTCCCAGAGGGAAGACCCAAGAAAGGCAATGCAGTGGCCATACCGAATCTCAGGCCTTTTGACCGATTTTCGGCGGTCATTGTCCTTGGAGAAAAGCATTTTGTAAAGCTTGAGGAACTTGATTTTGAGACCCTGGAAAATGGCTTTCTTTTGGCCCAAGAGGTTTTAAAGAGAGCAAAGGAAGTACATTCGGATCTGAAATACCTTTACCTCAACTGGAACTTTCTCCCCGCTTCAGGTGGAAGTATCGTTCATCCCCATCTTCATGCCTTTGGAGGGGTTTACCCGAGTTGCCATTTAAAAAGGATCCAAGAAGCCTGTTTGAACTACTGGGAGACTTACGAAAGGTGCGTTTTCGAGAAACTTTTGGAGGAGGAAAAAAGAAGGGGAGAAAGGTTTTTGGGCGAGCTTAATGGGGTGAGCTTTCTTTTGGCCTTTGCTCCCAAGGGTCCTTGGGATGTTTGTTTTATGTTTCCTCATAAGGAGGATATAAGGTTTCTTTCTCATGAGGATTTTCGAGGCTTTTTGAAGGGGTTGAAGAGACTTTTTTCTTATTTTAAAGATAAGGGCGTTTATAGTTTTAACCTTGTACTTTACGGAAGTACTCCCTTACCGAAAGATAGTTTTTGGGTTTATGGAAGGCTTATTGTAAGAAGGTTTCTTAACAGTTGGGGGACAAGTGATATGAACGCTTTTCAGGCCTTACACGCAGAGGGTTTAACGGCTGTAAGACCCGAGGATGTTTGTGAGGAGATGAAAGCTTATTTTGAAAGAGAAGATGTTTAAGCTTCCTCCTCCGAATAAAAAGGGCCTTATAAGTTTTGAAGAGGCTTTAGTCAAAAGGAAAACCGTTAGATCATTTAAATCTGATCCTTTAAAACTTGAGGAACTTTCCCAATTATTGTGGTCCACCAATGGGCTTGTTGATCCCTATGGAAGAAGGGTCGTTCCTTCGGCCGGAGCCCTTTATCCTATGGAGATTTATGTGACAGTGGGAGATGGAGGGGTTGTGGGATTGGAAAAGGGGGTTTACTGGTACTTTCCTGAGGAACACGCTTTGAAACCTATCAAGTCAGAGGATGTGCGGAGGGAGATTGCGGAGGCTTCTTTGTGGCAGACTTGGATGGCCCAGGCTCCCATTATTGTGGTTATTGCTGCTGAATATGCGCGTACGACCTCCAAATACCGTGAGAGGGGGGTTCGGTACGTGTTAATGGAAATAGGGCATTCTGCGCAAAACCTCTTTCTTCAAGCGGTATGTCTTGGGCTTGGAGCGGGGATAGTAGGAGCTTTTTATGATGAGGAGGTGAAAAGGATCCTTTCCTTTCCACCGAATCACGATCCTCTGCTCCTTATGCCGGTAGGACATCCGAGATGAAGATCCTCCTTACGGGAAGACCGGGTGTCGGTAAGACCACGGTCATAAGAAAGGTCCTTGCTTCATTTAAAGGGAAAGCCGGAGGCTTTATAACAAAGGAGATAAGGGAAAAGGGAGAAAGGGTTGGTTTTTTGGTGAGTGATTTGGATGGTCATGAGGCTTTGATGGCCCATGTGGATTTTAAGGAGATGCCCAAGGTTGGACGGTATGGAGTTTTTGTTTCCAAATTTGAAAGTGTTGCCTTACCCGCTTTGTTAAAAGCTCAAAGGGAGTCGGACCTTATAGTGGTGGATGAGATAGGAAAAATGGAGATCCTTTCGTCTTCCTTCAGGGACCTTATTTTGGAAATCTTAAACTCGCCCAAGCCACTTCTTGGGACAATAAGTTTGGCTCAAGATCCATTTTTGGAAAGGATCAAGAAATCGAAAAACCTAAAAATTGTAGAGGTGACTTTGAAAAACAGAGATTCTATTCCTAATTTTATCCTCCAACAGCTTCAGAGCGAACATGGAAGTCTTTTATGAGCCCATTTTGGAAAGTTTCCCTTGGGGAAAGGAGACAATAGAGAGATTTTCCACCTTCAATCCCCTTCCCAAGGAAAAAGAAGAGCTTGAAAGGGAGATCTTCCTTCAAGCCGATGATCCCATCAAAAGGGGCAAAGAGGTCCTTTATCTCAGGTTTTACAAAGGGCAATTTTTCAAGAGATGTCCTGGAACAAAGGGGTATATATGCTGTGGTTATTGGGTGGGTAACATCTTAGAGGGTTGTCCTTTCGATTGTACTTATTGCGTGCTTCAGGCTTACCTTAACACTCCCTTTATGGTTTTAAACCTACCTTGGTCCAAATTCTTCGAGGAGGTAACAGAGAAGATCGATACCCAATGGGTTTTAAGGCTTGGCACAGGTGAACTCTCCGATAGTTTAGCCCTTGAGCCCTTTTTGGGATTCGTCGAGGAGGCCCTTTCCTTTTTCGAGGGTTTTGAAAAAGGGGTGCTGGAACTCAAGACGAAAAGTTCAAACGTGGATGTGCTTTTGAAGTTCCGGGGAAAGAAAAGGAGCGTTATCGCTTGGTCACTTGCTCCGAGGATAATTCAGAAGGAACAGGAACTCGGAACATCTCCTATTGAGGAAAGGATCCGCGCAGCCAGACTTTGTCAAGAAGCGGGGTACCCGGTGGCTTTTCACTTTGATCCCATCATCCTCTATCCTGGATGGGAGAAGGATTACCAGAAACTAATCGAAGAACTTTTTCGAACAATTGATCCCAAGGGAGTCATATGGATAAGCCTTGGTACCTTTAGGTTACCGAGGCCCTTGTCGGGGATTATAAGGAAGCGGTTCCCTCAGAATTGGATATTGACCGGTGAGCTTTTGCCAGCTGAGGATGGAAAGCTGAGGTACTTGAAACCTTTGAGAGTTAAGGTTTATAAAAAAATGCTTTCTTGGCTAAAGGAATACCCGATGAGGGGTTTCATTTACTTATGTATGGAAAGAGAGGACGTTTGGAGGGCCGTTTTTGGAATGAGTCCTAAAGACACTCAAGGGCTTAAAGAACTTCTCGAGACTCATACACAGGAGTTTTTGCGGAAATGGTGAAGGCAGTGGGTCTTATCTCCGGTGGTTTGGACAGTATGTTGGCGGTTAAGCTTTTACAGCAGCAGGGGATTGAGGTTATAGGCGTTGCCTTTAGAAGCCCCTTTTTCGATGTGAGAAGGGCAAAGGAAGCCGCCTCCAGATTGGGGATTCCTCTTAAGGTCGTAGATATAACAGAGGATCTTATACCCATAATAAAGGCTCCCAAACACGGTCGCGGTTCTGGGATGAATCCTTGTATCGATTGCCATATATTGATGGTGAAAAAGGCAGGTGAAGTGATGAGGGAGGTAGGAGCCCAGTTCGTTTTCACGGGAGAGGTATTAGGACAGAGGCCATTTTCCCAGACCAAAAGGGCCATGAGAACTGTAGAGGAAGAATCGGGGATAGTGGGCTTATTGTTGAGGCCTTTAAGCGCAAAAAGGCTTCCCCCCACAATTCCTGAGAAAGAAGGATGGGTGAAAAGGGAAGGCCTTTTGGGGTTATGGGGAAGAGGAAGAAGAGAGCAGATGGAACTCGCCCAAAGATTTGGCATTAATGAAGTTCCTCAACCTGCAGGTGGTTGTCTTCTAACTGATCCTGCCTTTTCCCGAAGGCTTAAGGACCTTTTGGATCATAAGGAAGTCCTCGAAAAAAGGGATTTGGAACTCCTTAAGATAGGTAGACATTTTCGGATCTCTCCGGTCACCAAACTCATAGTGGGGAGAAAAGAAGGGGAGAACGCGAAACTGCGGGAGCTCTCGA
This sequence comes from uncultured Thermodesulfobacteriota bacterium, assembly GCA_964543765.1. Taxonomy (GTDB): domain Bacteria; phylum Desulfobacterota; class B13-G15; order B13-G15; family B13-G15; genus B73-G16. The sequence goes on along the minus strand of CAZIZI010000023.1, from coordinate 22,271 downwards.
CCAAGGAAGACCTTTTACTGGAACTTCAAAACTTCGGTACTCCTATTGGCTTAATACCTTCGGGAGGACGTGAGATCGATTTGCCCTTGGCTTGTAGGATTTATTTGAGATACGCTCGCGTTCCTTCAGGGCATCTTTCGAAGGTGAAATTTTTCGGTAAATGGGAAGGAGCCTTAGAGACATTCCCGCTTTCGCCGGAAGAATGTGAAAAATATTTGATTTAACGTCCGAAGTTTCCTTTTATACAAGAAGTTGGTAAAATTTTTACATGACAAGGGAAATCTGTTTTATCCTATCTTTAATTTTAGTTGGAGGAGGTTTTTTAAGTTGTAAAACTATCTCGTTAAAAGCAAAGGATCCTTACACAAAAGAGGAAAAGAGGCTTTTTTCTGATAAAGACCTTTATTTCATAGATGGCCGTTATTATCTAAAAGTTCGAGAGAAGGAGAGCGGTGAAGAAAGGTTTTTAGAGATAAGGGATTATTTCAAAAATCCCGAAAGGTGGGAGATCGTAAAATTTGAAGAAGGGAGGAAAAAGGAAAGTAAAGCCGTAGAATCCATAGCAAAAGAGACAGAACGGATTGAGAAGCCCCTTTTATCATTTCTCCCCAAAGCACCCTTTTATTTGAAAAAGAAAGTTTTGATCATGCCTTTTGAAGTTGTAAAGGAGTCCTTTATTTATCAAAGGCCTTTTGTGGAGGAGTTATTCGTAAGGGTTTTCGATCAAAAGGCCTTAAGGGTCCTTCCAGTTTTTTATAAGGGCGAATGGGATAGCGAAAACTTTCCCGAAGCTTCTCAAGTCGTAAAGCTCGGTGATAATTACGGAACTCAGGCTTTAATTTGGGTGAGGCTTTACGGTCCTTTTCGGTCCTCGGAGAGCTTCTTCGCGCTTTTAGAGTTTAAACTTTATGAGACCTTAGAGGGGAAGGCGATCTTTGAGGGGCTTTTACAAAAAAAGGCCCAAAGCCCCGAAGAAGCGCTTTTAGGGCTTTTCGGGGATCTTGTAGCTAAGACGGAGGAAGTGGTCTCGTCCTGGGGTTGGTTTATAAGAGTGATAAAAGTTCAGGATGAGAAGGCCTTGATCTTGGCTGGTGAAAGAAGCGGATTGAGGAAAGGGGATATTTTTGAGGTTAAGGAGCAGTTGCAGAAAGAGGGATTTAAAGTTAGGGTTTCCGAACTTTTAGGAGAGGACATGGCCAAGCTTGAGCCAGTAGAGGAAAGACCATTGAGGCCTTATGCCTTAGTAGTTTTTACGGGGCAAATGGAGTGAGGTGTAAGATGTTCGAAAAAGGCGATTACGTTGTTTATCCAGGGCATGGGGTAAGCGTAATAGAAGATATAAGGAACATTCAAGTAAATGGAAAGGAACAGAAGGTCTATGTGCTTCGCCCTTTAAAATGGGAGACCACGGTAATTATACCCGTAGAAAGCCTGAAGGCTTTGGGAATAAGGGAGGTTATAAAGCCGTGGGAAGCCGATCAGGTTTTGGAACTTCTTTCTCAACCTGAGGAATGCCAAAGCGATTTGACTCAACCCTGGAACCAGCGTTTCCGTCAATATAATGAAAAGCTAAACAGCGGTTCCATATTTGAGGTGGCTAGGGTATTGAAGGAACTTTCTCTAATTAAGCAATATAAGAAGCTCTCTTTCGGAGAGAAGAAGATAATGGAGACCGCCCTTAATTTATTGAGCCAAGAGTTAGCCATTGCCAAAAGTGCCCAGGAAGAGGAGATAAAGAAGGAGATCCAAAAAAGGCTTTCTTGAGTGCTTTAGGATTTATTCCTTAAATAAAAATAAATTGGGGAGGGAAAAATGAGGGGAATTTTTTATGTTTTTTTATTCGTCCTTTCGGCCCTCATAGGACTTTTTGTGGGCTCGTTTTCGTCCTTAGGATGGCTCTTTGGATCTTTTTTAGGAATTGGGTTTGGAGCCTTGGGGGTTGGCTTGGGGCATTTGCTCTCTAAAATGAGTCTTCCATCCCTTCTCGGGGGTATAGGGGGGGTGTTGAGTTTCTGGGTGCTTGCAAAGGCGTTTGAGGGACTATGTCCCGATTGGATACGGTTTTTTTTACACCTTACGCTTTTAGTAATGGGAGCGATTGTGGGAACTAGAAAGGGTCCTGAGTTTAAGGCGTTTTTCAAAAAGGGTGAGGTGTTGGCTACACCAAAAATCCTGGATACAAGTGCCATCATAGATGGGAGGATTGCCGATATATGCGAGACTGGCTTTATCGAAGGATCTTTGTTGATTCCCCAATTCGTGCTCAAGGAGATTCAGTATATAGCTGATCTTCCTGATCCGGTGAGAAGATCAAGGGGGAGAAGGGGGCTTGACATATTGTCACGCTTACAAAAGCATTCGAAGGCCCCCGTGAGGATAATCGAGGAGGATTACCCTGAGATAAAGGAGGTTGACCTTAAACTTATAGAACTGGCAAGGCGTAAGGGAGGCAAAATAATAACCAACGACTATAACCTCAACAAAATAGCCAAGCTTCACGGTATTGACGTTTTGAACGTAAACGAGCTTTCACAGGCCTTAAGGCCAGTAGTATTGCCGGGTGAGAGTTTAAGGATCCAGGTGCTTAAAGAAGGGAAGGAACCGGAACAGGGTGTAGGTTACTTAGAAGATGGGACCATGGTGGTAGTGGAGGATGGGAAGAAGCTGATAGGCCAAGAGGTGGAGATAACGGTCACAAGTGTCCTTCAGACGCCTTCGGGGAGGATCATATTTGGAAGGGAAAAGGGTTAAAATAGGCCTTGGTTGGGATCAACATCCATTTCAAGAAGGGCGGAGTCTTGTACTGGGGGGAGTTGAGATACCTTATGAAAAAGGGCTTTTTGGACATTCGGATGCTGATGTAGTGGTGCATGCCCTTTGTGATGCACTTCTTGGCGGGGCAAATTTGCCCGACTTGGGGACGCTTTTCCCTCCGGAAAATGATCGTTTTCGGGGAGTCTCGAGCCTGAGGTTGCTTGAGGAAGTTATGAAGAAGGTGAAGGAAAAGGGGTTTGTTTTGGGGAATGTGGATATCGTGATAATAGCTCAGAGCCCAAAGCTTTCTCCCTTCATCGAAAGGATGAAAGAAGTGCTTTCGGAAAAGCTCGGTATTTCAAAGGAAGAGATTTCCATCAAGGCCAAATCCCCTGAGGGACTCGGTGCTATTGGAAGAGGCGAAGGAATAGAGGCTTTGGCAGTTGCCCTGTTATATGAGACATGAGGACGCGTTTTGCTCCAAGTCCAACCGGAGAACTTCACGTGGGCAACGCCCGAGTGGCCCTTTTCAATTGGCTTCTCTCAAAAAAGACAGGCGGCGAGTTTTTAGTGAGGATCGAGGACACGGACCCCGAAAGGTCTTCTCCGGAATTCGAGGCTTCTATCCTGGAAGATCTGAGGTGGTTTTTAAACTTTGGTGGAGAAGTGGTGAGGCAGTCCGAGCGTTTGAGCATTTACCAGGAGTATGCCTTCAGGTTGCTCGAAGAGGGAAAGGCCTATTTTTGCTTCTGTACTGAGGAAGAGCTTGAAGCGTTGAGGAAAAAGAGGCTTTCCCAAGGTCTTCCTCCAAGGTATGACAGAAGGTGTCTAAGATTAAGTCAAAAGGAGATAGAAGAATTAAAGGCCTCAGGCCGAAGACCTACCGTGAGATTTAAAGCCGAAGGAGACGTGTACTTCGAGGATATGGTATTTGGTCCCCGACACATAAAGGAGGATGACCTTGGCGATTTCATCATATTGAGGAAGGACCTTTGGCCCACTTATAACTTTGCCTGCGTGATTGACGATCATCTGATGGGAATAACTCATGTAATACGAGGAGAAGACCACTTGACCAATACTGCCCGCCAGATCCTCCTTTATAAGGCCTTAGGATGGATTCCTCCTCAATTTGCACACCTTCCCCTTTTGCTCGGCTCCGATAGGAAGGTGCTCTCTAAAAGGCACGGTGCCACTTCCCTTAGGGAACTTCGACAAATGGGTATTTTACCCCAGGCACTTGCCAACTACCTTCTTCACCTGGGCGGAGGAATAGGGGAGGAGATCCTGGACTTTGATGGAATGATAAAGGTCTTTGAGATAACCAAAATAGAAAGAAGCCAGCCTGTTTTCGACTTTAAGAAGTTACTTTGGTTTAACCGCGAACATCTAAAAAGAGCTGAAGCCTCAAGTCTTATAGCTTTAGACCCGGAGCTTGACCAAAAGGGCGTTAAACTCTTCAAGGATGAGGTTAATGCGCTCTCCGAGCTTAAGGAGTTAATCCGCCTTTTGAAGGAGGAGCCCAATTTGGAGGGGATAAGGGATGAAGTTAACCGAACGGTTCTTCAAACGGCTCTTGAGGAGCTTGAGGGAGGAAAGGAGAATTGGATCAAAAGGGTTGTTGAGAGAAGTTCCTCGAGCCCCAAGGAGGTCTTTTTGAGCTTAAGGCTGTCACTCACCGGGAAAAAGCAAGGTCCCTCTTTGGAGAAGGTGGTCTTATATTTGGATGAGGAGACTATTAGAAGAAGGTTAGAAAGAGCCCTCGCTTTAGGAGGATGATAAATGGAGATCAATTTTTATAACACCCTAACTAAAAGAAAAGAGGCCTTTCTGCCTCTTGAAGTATCTCGAGTGAAGATGTACGTTTGTGGGGTTACGGTCTATGACCTCCTTCACATAGGTCACGCCAGAAGCCTGGTGGTCTTTGATGTGCTTTATCGATATCTCAAATATCGGGGATACGAGGTCATTTACGTGAGGAACTTTACCGACATAGACGACAAGATCATAGCCCGCGCTAAGGAAGAGGGCGTTGATTTCACCACAATTGCCAAAAGGTACATCAATGAGTTTTACGTTGATACTGAAGCTTTAGGCCTTGAAAAACCCACCTTTGAACCCAAAGCCACCGACCACATTTCGGAGATGATCGAGGCCGTTAAGAGACTCCTCGAGAAGGGCTATGCCTATGTGGTCGATGGTGACGTTTATTTTTCGGTGGAAAAATTCCCCTCCTATGGGAAGCTTTCGGGAAGAAGCCTGGAGGGGATGCTTGCGGGCGCTCGAGTTGAACCTGATCCCAAGAAGCGAAACCCCCTCGATTTTGCCCTTTGGAAGGCCTCAAAACCCGATGAACCTCATTGGGACTCGCCTTGGGGGAAGGGAAGACCGGGTTGGCACCTTGAGTGTTCTGTGATGAGTCAGAAGTACTTGGGTGAAACCCTCGATATTCACGGTGGAGGAGAAGATCTGATATTTCCTCATCACGAAAACGAGATAGCCCAATCCGAGGCGTTAACGGGGAAGCCCTTCGTTAGGTTTTGGCTTCACAACGCGTTTGTGAAAATAGAAGGGGAAAAAATGTCAAAATCCTTGGGAAATGTGATCCTGTTGAGGGAAATCCTCAACTTGTATCACCCCGAGGCCTTGAGGCTTTTCCTTTTGGGCAAACATTACCGGACCCCTATTGATTACTCCCCCCAGGGTATAAAGGAGACCCAAAAGGCCCTTGAGAGGCTTTATGGGATGATCCAAAGGGCCAAAATGGCTGAAGGCCTTAAAGAAGAGGGCTTAGATAAAGTCAAAGAGCTCGCCTTGAGCTTGAAGGAGAGATTTGAGGAGGCTCTAAGTGATGACCTTAATACGGCAAGGGCTTTGGGGGCGCTTTTTGAGCTTTTAAGGGAGGTTAACAAAATTCAAGGCCCCCTTCCAAAGGGAATAGGCGAAAAGATTCTTGAGGGGCTTGAAGTTTATCAAAGGGTCCTTGGCATATTAAAAGAAGATCCGGAGAAGTTTTTCGATAAAAAAAGACGGAAAAAGCTCCAAGAAATAGGCTTTTCCCTTGAGAATTTAGAAGAGCTTATAAAAAAAAGAGAAGAGGCACGTAAGAAAAAGGATTGGGAAACGGCCGACAACATTCGCACTTTTCTTTCTTCTTACGGCATAAGGCTTATGGATACACCTCAAGGGACTAAGTGGGATGTGGATGACTGAGTTTAAATTGGTCTCCGAATTTGAGCCCAAAGGCGATCAGCCCAAAGCGATTGAAGCGCTTTCCCGGTGGATTGAGGAAGGCATAAGGCATATAGTCCTTTTAGGGGTTACGGGTTCAGGCAAGACCTTTACGATGGCCAATGTCATTGCCAGACTCAATCGACCTGCCCTCATCATTTCCCATAATAAGGCCTTAGCAGCTCAGCTTTATGGGGAGTTCAAGCAACTTTTCCCCTACAATGCGGTTGAGTTTTTCATAAGTTATTACGATTACTATCAACCCGAAGCCTACGTTCCCGAAACAGATACCTACATAGAGAAGGACGCCTTGATAAACGAGCAGATAGACAAGCTGAGGCATTCAGCTACCAGGTCCCTTTTGGAAAGAAGGGATGTGATCATTGTGGCAAGTGTCTCCTGTATCTATGGTTTGGGATCGCCGGAAGATTATGCCTCTATGAAACTCCCCTTAAAAAAGGGAATGAAGATAAGGCGATCGGATCTTCTCTCCTATTTGGTGGAGATCCTTTATCAAAGAAACGATCATGACTTTTATAGGGGTAGTTTCCGAGTGAGGGGAGATATTGTTGAGGTCTTCCCGGCCCATGAGGAAGAAAGGGCTTTGAGGATCGAACTTTGGGGCGATGAAGTTATGAGCTTAAAGGAATTTGATCCCTTGACCGGGAAGGTGATAAGAGAACTAGAATCTTATACCATTTATCCCGCCAGTCACTATGTTACCCCTCGGGAAAGGCTTCTTTTGGCCATTGAAGGGATAAAGGAGGAGTTAAGAGAAAGGGTGAGAGAATTGAAGGAACAGGGGAAGCTTTTGGAAGCCCAGAGGCTCGAACAGAGGACGCTCTTTGACATTGAGATGTTATTAGAAGTCGGCTACTGTAAGGGGATCGAGAACTACTCGAGACATTTAACAGGGAGACTCCCTGGCGAGCCTCCTCCGACCCTTTTGGATTACCTTCATCCCGATACGATAATATTCATCGATGAGTCCCATGTGACCATTCCCCAGCTTCAAGGCATGTACCATGCCGATAGATCCCGAAAGGAGACTCTGGTGGAATACGGTTTCAGGCTCCCTTCGGCTTTGGATAATCGACCCTTGAAGTTCGAGGAGTTTGAAGAAAGGGTAAAACAGGTGGTTTACGTCTCCGCCACCCCAGGGGATTATGAGCTCCAGAAGGCTGGTCCTTATGTGGTGGAACAGATCATAAGGCCCACAGGGCTTATGGATCCAGAGGTGGAGGTAAGGCCTGCCAAAAACCAAGTTGAAGATCTTTATTGGGAAATAAAAAAAAGGGCCGAAAGGAACGAGAGGGTTCTTGTCACCACCTTGACCAAAAGAATGGCTGAGGATCTCACCGATTATTATCGAGAAAGGGGGCTTAGGGTAAGGTATATGCATTCGGAAATTGACACGTTGGAAAGGGTGGAGATCCTTCGGGATTTAAGGCTTGGGAAGTTCGATTGTCTAATAGGGATAAACCTTTTGAGGGAAGGCCTTGACCTCCCGGAAGTAAGCCTTGTGGCCATTCTTGATGCCGACAGAGAGGGTTTTCTGCGGTCCGAACGCGCCCTGATTCAGACTTTTGGACGAACCGCTCGTAATGTGAACGGAAAAGTAATCCTTTATGCTGACACTATCACCCGCTCCATGGCCAAAGCCATAGAAGAGACCCGAAGAAGACGGAGGATTCAAGAGGAATATAACAGGCTTCACGGTATAACTCCGGAGACCATTAAGAAGGCCATAACGGATATCCTGAGTTCCATCTACGAGGCCGATTATCCTAAAATACCGGATTTGAGAGAAGAAGAGATCGAGCTTTATGATCCGCACTTGATCGAGAAGGAAATAGAGAGGCTTAAGACTTTGATGAAAGAAGCGGCCTCACGGCTTGAGTTTGAAAAGGCGGCTATATTTAGAGACAAAATAAAGGCCCTTGAGAGAAGGCTTATTGAACTTGGTTTCCCCGAAGTAGAAACTAATAGGGGAAAAAGGAAGAAGAGGAGAAGATGAACCACATCCTATTCGAAAAAAATACCCTCTTTATCCTTGATCAGAGGCTTTTACCTTGGGAAGAGAAATATGTAGAGTGTAAAAGCGCCGAGGATGTGGCCTGGGCCATAAAGGAAATGGTCATTAGAGGGGCTCCGGCCATAGGGATCGTGGCAGCCTTTGGGGTGGTGCTTCAGGCGAAAAGGAATCCCTCTCGGGCCAAAGAGGAGGCCTTAAGGGCTATAGAATTGCTGAAAAAAACGAGACCAACCGCAAAAAATCTTTTCTGGGCCTTGGAAAGAATGAGAGCGATCCTTCAATCCAAAACTACGGATTTGATCTCGGATCTTGAAAGGGAGGCCTTCACCATCTGGAGGGAAGACCTTGAGGTCAATAAGGCCATCGCCACAAATGGAGCGAAACTCTTGGGGCCTTCAAGCAGGGTCCTCACTCATTGTAATGCTGGAGGGCTTGCCACTGGAGGCTATGGTACAGCCCTTGGGATCATAAAAAGGGCCTTCGAAGAGGGAAAGATCCTTCGAGTTTACGCCACCGAGACAAGGCCTTGGCTTCAAGGGGCAAGGCTTACGGCCTGGGAGTTAAAGAGGGAGGGAATCCCGGTAACTTTGGTGGTGGATTCGGCGGTGGGTTATCTGATGAGTAAGGGCTTAGTGGATGCGGTCATTGTCGGAGCCGATAGGGTCACATCCAAGGGGGATGTGGTCAACAAAATCGGAACCTATACCATTGCGGTTCTTGCTCATCGACATGACGTTCCCTTTTATGTGGCAGCTCCCCTTTCAACCTTTGACATGGAGCTTCTAAAAGGAGAGGAGGTTTTGATCGAAGAAAGAGATGAAAGGGAGGTGCTTGATATTTCCGGAAAAAGGATAGCGCCAGAAGGGGTTAATGCCCTTAATCCGTCTTTTGATATTACTCCTGCGGAGATAATAAAAGCCATCATTACCGAAAAGGGGGTTCTATGGCCGCCACTTTAATTGTCTTAATCACCGACTTCGGATGGAGAGATGGATATGTAGGAGCAGTAAAAGGGGTCATTTTGAGCCTTAACCCTGAGGCCAAGATATTAGATGTGGCCCATGAGATTCCTTCCCATGATATTTTGGCTGGAGCTCTGGTTTTGGAAGGGGTATTTGATTACTTCCCTCCAAAAACGGTCTTTTTGACGGTTGTGGATCCTGGAGTTGGGGGTAAAAGAAGAGGAATTGTGGTTGAAGTCGAAGGAAAATATTTGGTTGGTCCTGACAATGGGCTTTTTACCTTTGTTTTAAAAAGGAGAAACTTTAAGGCCTATGAGATAAGAAACAGAGAGTACCTGTTGCCCGAAATAAGCGCCACCTTTCATGGAAGGGACGTTTTTGCGCCAGTTGCAGCCCATCTTTCCTTAGGCATTAAGCCCGAGCAGTTTGGGCCAATGGTTGAAAGTACGGAATTGGCCCTTTTACCTTTTATGGAGCCGATCCAGACGCCGGAGGGTATCCAAGGGGAGGTCATTTATGTGGATCGTTTTGGAAACCTGATAACCAACCTTAAGCCCCTGGATTTACCCCAAGGTTCTTTTATAATCGAGGTAGAGGGGGAGATTATAAGAGAGATCAAGAGCACTTACGAGGAGGGTGAATTCGGAGAGGTGATAGCCCTGTGGGGGAGTCATGGAAGGCTTGAACTTGCCACAAAAAGGGGGTCTTTGGCTGTTGAAAAAGGATGGGGGGTAGGAACGAAGGTAAAAATAAGAAAGCCTTAAAGGGGTTTTCCTTGTGGCATCTTCTAGGGATATGGGCAGTTATTGTTCTTTCCACCATAATGTTAAGTCTTTTGTCTTTTCTGAGCTTTCCTTTTCGAAAAAAAGGGGATCTGATCCATCTTTATGCCAGGTTATGGGCTAAAAGCATCCTTTGGGCTTCTGGGGTCAAGGTAGAGGTAAAGGGGGTTGAAAACCTTCCTCAGGGGCCTGTCATTTTCATGAGCAACCATCAAAGTGCTTACGATATATTCGTGCTCTTAGCCCATTTGCCCGTTCAATTTAGATGGTTTGCCAAAAAGAGCCTCTTCCAGATTCCATTTATGGGATGGGCAATGGGCCTTGCGGGGTATATCCCTGTTGAAAGGGATCAAAGGAGCGGGACTTTGAGATCTTTCAAAGAGGCCTTCAAAAGGCTCCAAGAAGGGAAGTCCCTTCTCATTTTTCCCGAAGGTACGAGATCCCAAGACGGGACCCTTAAGCCCTTTAAAAAAGGAGGGTTCCTTTTAGCCTTGAAAACTTGTCTGCCTATTGTCCCAATCTCCATAAAGGGAACCTATGAGATAATGCCGGGTCGAAGTCTGGTACCTCGTCGTTCAAGCGAAGTCAAACTCATCATAAAGCCCCCCGTTTATCCCGAAAATTCGAACCTCGAGGCCCTTTTGCTCAAGGTCCGTCAACAAATAAGCCAAGGGCTTGAGGAGGCTCAACTTTGATCAAGGTGATTCCCTTAGGGGGGATAGGAGAGATAGGACTCAATATGATGGTTTTTGAAGACGACCGATCGGCCTTTGTAGTCGATGCAGGGCTTATGTTCCCCGAGGCTTACGGGTTTGGTGTGGACCTTATCATCCCCGATATCTCCTACTTGAATCTTATAAAAAACAAACTTAAGGCCATCATCTTCACCCATGGCCATGAGGATCATATAGGGGCCTATCCATTTTTGGTCGATCAGTTAGGGGAAATACCGGTCTACGGAACCGGCTTTACTCTGGGGCTTTTAGAAGAAAAATTAAAGGAGTTAAAGGGTAGCGCTTTAAGAGAATTTTACGTTATAAAGCCGGGCGATGAGCTTTCCATAGATTCATTTAAGATAGAGTTTATAAGGGTCTGCCATAGCATTCCCGATTGTGTGGCTTTAGCCATTCGAAATGAGGAGGGGATTATTATACATTCAAGCGATTTGAAGATCGAGTTTACCGCTCCCTTGAATGAGAGGACTTCCTTAAATAGGTTTTCACAGCTTGCTAGTGAAGGAGTTAAACTTTTGATACTTGATGCTACCAATGCCGACAGAGAGGGATGGAGTCTTTCGGAGAAGGAAGTTTCCGATAACCTGGAAAACCTGATAAGGTCGAGGGAAGGAAGGGTCATAATAGCCCTTTTTGCCTCCAATATAAGGCGTATAGGGGAATTATTTCGCATAGCTGAAAGAACCGGTCGCTATGTGGCCCTTGTGGGGAAGAGTTTGTTAGAAAATACTAAACTTGCCTCCGAGTTCGAATATCTTAAACTGCCGGACAACCTAATAAAAATAGAAGATATAGAGAAGATAGAACCTTCTAAACTTTTAATCATAACCACTGGAAGTCAAGCCGAACCCATGTCTTCCTTGAGTTTAATGGCAAGCGGTAATCACAAGCATATAACCGTTAAACCTGGGGATACCATCATTTTATCCTCTCGATTTATCACGGGCAGGGAGAGGTCTATAACTCACATGATCAATAATCTATCACGGCTTGGAGCCGAGGTATTTTATGCGGATGTTTTACCGGTACATGCCTCTGGACATGCCCATGTGAAGGAATTGGAGTTACTTTTAAGTCTCATTAACCCCCAGTACCTTCTACCGGTTCACGGAGAGTTCAGACACCTTTGTGCCCTTAAAAGGATTGCTCAGAATATGGGGCTCCCAGAGGAAAGGATTATTATCGTGGAAAACGGTGAGCCCATTATTATGGAAGAGGGTAACGTTAAGATTGGCCCTAGAGTAAGTGCCGGTAGGGTGTTTGTGGACGGCAAGGGCATAGGAGATGTGGAAGAGGTTGTATTGAGGGATCGACGTCATTTGTCGGAAGACGGTATTTTGGTATGCGTTATGGTGATTGATGAACAAACTGGAGAGATAGTCTCCGGTCCCGAGCTAATCACAAAGGGCGTGTTTTTCGAGGAAAAATCAGGGGATCTTTTGAAGCAGGCGAAAGAGAAGATAATGGATAGGTGGAGTCAATTAATCCCTCAAGCCCCTTTGGAAAATGTGGAGCTGGAAGAGGAGGTCAAGAAGCTTCTTAAAGGATTTCTAAAGAAGGAGATAGGAAGGTTTCCCGTTATTATACCCGTGATAATTAGGATGTGAGGATGAACCGTCTATTGAAGGACATAACGGGTTTATTTTTGTTATTCTGGGCCACATTTTTGTTTTTGTCCCTTATCTCCTATAACCCCGCGGACCCTTCGTTCAGCCATTATACCCTAACGATTCCCTCGAAAATTAATAATTTAGGCGGGATCTTAGGAGCTATCCTTTCGGACTTGCTAATTCAAACCTTTGGCCTTATAAGTTACGCTTTGGTCATACTCTTTGGCCTTTTGGGGGTATGTTTTTTAAAGAGGATAAAGGCCATAGATTCTCAAAGATCTTTTGGCCTCTTTTTGGTCCTAGTAAGCATTACCCTACTATTTGGGCTTTTGGGAATCGGTGGATTGGTGGGAGATCGAGTCTTGAGTTTTTTGGTGAAATACCTAAACTACCCGGGTTCCTGGCTTCTTTGTACATTTTTGCTCTCGGTAACCCTTCTTTTTATCAGTGGCATTAGTGTTTCCGATCTCTCCAATTTTTTTCTCAAGATCAAAGGGTTAACCAAAATTAGCATTTTAAAAAAGGCACGAGAAAAGAGGGACTTCAAAAGGGTAAAAAGCGAAGAGCTTCCCATCATCGTTAAACCTCCTTCTAAGGAAGTCTACGCCTTAGAGTATTCACAGGAGGAGGTGAAAAAAGAGGAGGGGAAGAAGATCGGAGCTTGGGTGCTCCCGCCGTTGGATCTTTTAAATGGGGGTAAAAGGGAAAAGGTCAATTTAAGCGAGCAGGAACTCTGGGCCACCGCTCAAAGGCTTGAGAACAAGCTTAGGGATTTTGGAGTAGAAGGTAAGGTGGTTCAAGTCAGACCTGGGCCGGTGGTGACCGTGTACGAGTTTGAGCCGGCTCCAGGAGTAAAGATCTCTCGCGTGGTGAATCTGGAGGATGACCTTGCCTTGGCCTTAAGTGCTTACAGCGTGAGGATCGAGGCCCCAATCCCGGGAAGGTCAGTAATAGGGATAGAGGTGTCAAATCGGGTAAGGGAAAGTGTTTATCTTAAAGATGTGTTGGGATCTGAAGCCTTTAGATCTTCTCCTTCCAAATTGACCCTTGCCCTCGGAAAGGACATAGAGGGAAGGCCCTTTGTAATCGACCTTACGAAGATGCCTCATCTTTTGGTGGCTGGTTCTACAGGCTCAGGTAAAAGCGTTTCTATGAACTGCATGATCCTTTCGATCCTTTATAGGGCCACTCCGGATGAGGTGAAATTCCTTCTGATAGATCCCAAGATGCTCGAGCTGACCCTTTATGAGGAGATACCTCATCTGCTTCTGCCTGTGGTGACCGATCCAAAAGAAGCCGCTTCCGCTTTAAGATGGGTTGTCCGAGAGATGGAGAACCGTTATGCCCTAATGGCCTCGAAGGGTACCAAACACATTGAGCGTTATAACCAAAAGGCCATTGAGGAGGGGGAGAGGCCTTTGCCTTACATAGTGGTGATGATCGATGAGCTTGCTGATCTTATGATCACCTCAAGACGAGAGGTGGAGGAATCCATCATAAGGCTTGCTCAGATGGCAAGGGCTTCGGGGATCCATTTGGTTTTAGCCACCCAAAGGCCTTCGGTAGACGTAATAACGGGCATTATCAAAGCCAATTTCCCCGCGCGTATATCCTTTCAGGTCTCAAGCAAAGTGGATTCGAGGACAATTCTTGATACCACGGGGGCCGAACATCTTTTGGGTCAAGGGGATATGTTGTTTTTGCCACCGGGTAGTTCTCGTTTAAAGAGAGCCCATGGAGCTTATGCCAGTGAAGAAGAGATCAAACGGGTAGTCGAGTTTTGGAAGTACCAGGGGAGACCCCAATACAATTTGGACATTTTAAAGGAAGAAATGAAGGGTCCCGGAGAGGAGTATCCCGAGTATGATGATCCCAAATACGAGGAAGCGGTGAATTACGTGATACAGACCGGACAAGCTTCCGTTTCAGCGCTTCAGAGGCGTTTTAAGATCGGATACAATAGAGCAGCTCGATTGATAGAACGAATGGAAAAGGAAGGTATCGTCGGGCCTTCGGATGGGGTGAGGCCGAGGGAGGTACTTGTTAAGTCATGGAAGAGGCAAAAAGACCTGTAAATCCCATCGTTAAGCTTCTGGAACCGGAGCTTAAGGAACTTATAGCTCAGAAGAATTTTCGTGCCTTGAAGGATGCTATTTCCGAATGGTTACCTCAAGATATTGCGGATCTCATAAGAAGCTTAAGCCCCGAAGAAGGGGTAATTCTTTTTAGGCTTTTGCCGAAGAAGCTTCAATCGGAGGTTTTTTCGGAGTTTGATCCCGATACCCAAGAATATATACTGCGGAATTTGACAAACGAGCAGATTAAAGCCGTCCTTTCCGAGATGGATCCCGACGATCGAACGGAACTTTTTGAAGAATTACCTCCGAGCTTAACCAAGACCCTTCTTAACCTCCTCTCCCCCGAAGACCGAAGGGAAACCCTGGAACTTTTGGGGTATCCCAAGGGAAGTGTTGGTCGATTGATGACGCCCGATTATGTGACGATAAGGCCAGATATGAAGGTTTACGAAGCCTTAGAACACGTGAGGAAAACCGGAATAGATGCAGAAACAATAGATGTGCTCTACGTAGTGGATAAGGATGGAAGACTTCTGGATGACCTTCCCTTGAGGAAGTTAATCCTTGCTGATTGGGATGCCACAATAGAGTCCCTTATGGATTATAAGGTCATATCCATTAATGCTACTGAAGATCAAGAGGAGGCGGTTAAGATTTTTCAAAAGTACGATCTTGTGGCCCTTCCGGTTACGGATTCAGAGGGATATCTGTTGGGCATAGTAACTGTTGATGACATATTGGACGTTTTGACCGAGGAACAGACCGAGGATTTCACCAAATTCATCGCCATTGAAGCTAAACCGATCGGCTTGGAGATCATAACCCATCTGAAGGAGATCCCGTTTCGAAAACTTTATCGAAGCCGGGTGGTTTGGTTGGCAGCCCTTTTGATAATGGACCTTTTTACCGGAGGCATCATCCAACACTTCGAAGAAACGATCGCCAAATACGTGGTTCTTGTTACCTTTTTGCCCGTTTTAGTAGACACGGCTGGTAATGCCGGATCCCAAGCGGCTACCCTCGTCATAAGGGCCATGGCGGTTGGGACAGTCCAGATGCGGGACTGGTTTCTCCTGGTAGGAAGGGAACTACTTGTGGCCGGGGCTTTAGGGCTGACTATGGGGTTGGGGATTTCGGTAATGGGGATCGTAAGAGGGGGATTTCAAGTGGCCCTGGTGGTGGTCATCGCCATGATCCTTAACGTGATTGTAGGAAGTATAATAGGGGTGGTTTTGCCTTTCTTATTCTCGAGATTTCGGGTTGATCCGGCGGCAGCTTCAGTGCCCTTAATAACCACCTTAGCGGATATCGTAGGTACCGCCATCTATTTGGGGTTGGCTTACTGGATGCTCAGCTAATTATGGGAACGACCTATGGCCTAATTATAAGGGATTTTGAGAGAGGCGAATCGGATGTTATACTTGAGGTCTTCACCCTTAAATGGGGAAGAGTTTATGTGGTCGCCAAAGGTGGTAGGAGGAGTAAAAGGCGTTTTTTCAATAAACTCGAGCCCTTTACTTATCTTAAGATGATGATCGACGGAGAAAAAAAGGGGTTTTTGAGGCTTGACCAGGCTGAGCTTGTTTCGCTTTTTATGAACATAAGAAAGGATTTGAAAAGGCTTTTGTGTGGATTTTACGCCCTCGAGCTTTTGCATCTGATGACCGCCTTATGGGATCCCCATCCGGAAGCATTGAGGGTTGTGTTAAAATTTTTAACCTTTCTCGACGGTTTTTTGCCAAAAGAGGACCATTTGAGGCTTTTGGAATTAAGGATGCTTTCTGAGCTCGGATACCGGCCCTCTTTTGAGAAATGCGTCATTTGCGGTAAAGAAATCGAAGAAGATGGGTCTTTTTCCTTAAGTAAAGGAGGAGTGGTGCATCAAGGGTGTGAAAAGGGGGATTTTCCCATCTCGCTTGAGACCATCAAAGGGGTGAGTGAAATCTTGAATGGGAAAAAGGCCTCACTCTTTTCCGAAAGGATGCTTAGAGAGTGCAAGATGATTCTTCCAGCTTTTATAGAACATCATACCTCTCAGAAGATAATGACCTTAAAGATAATGGAGGAGTTGGAGATATGGAATTCCAGAAGTTAATAATGGAGCTTCAACGCTTTTGGGCTGAAAGAGGCTGCCTTATAGTTCAGCCTTATGATGTGGAGGTAGGAGCCGGCACCTTTCATCCTGCTACTTTTCTTAGGGTTCTGGGGCCTGAGCCTTGGAAAGCGGCTTATGTGGAACCCTCCAGGCGTCCTACCGATGGTCGATACGGGGAGAACCCGAATAGGTTACAACATTACTACCAATTCCAGGTGATCTTGAAGCCCGCTCCTCCGGACGTCCAAGACCTTTATCTCGAGAGCTTAAAGTGGATAGGGATCGATCCTCTTGAACATGATATAAGGTTCGTTGAAGACGATTGGGAGTCACCCACCCTTGGGGCTTGGGGGCTTGGGTGGGAGGTTTGGCTTGATGGAATGGAGATAACCCAGTTTACCTATTTTCAACAGGCAGGAGGTTTTGATCTGGATCCCATATCGGTCGAAATCACTTATGGGCTTGAGAGAATAGCCATGTATTTACAAGGGGTAGATAACGTTTTTGAGCTCATATGGAGCGATGGGATTACCTATGGGGAAATTCATCATCAAGGTGAGGTGGAATGGTCATACTATAACTTCCAAGAGGCCCATCTGCCCATGCTTTTTCAACTTTTTGAGGAGTTTGAGGCCGAGTGCAAAAGGCTTATCGAGAAAGGGCTTGTCCTTCCTGCTTATGATTACTGCTTAAAATGTTCCCACACCTTTAATCTGCTTGATGCCCGAGGAGCCTTGAGCGTGGCCGAAAGGACCCGCTATATCCTAAGGGTCAGGGAGCTGGCGAAGATGTGCGCCGAAAAGTATTTGAAGAAAAGGGAAGAAATGGGCTTTCCGCTTCTCAAGGAGGAAAGATGAAGGAGTTGGTCTTTGAAGTGGGAACCGAAGAGATGCCCCCAAGATTTGTGCCTCAAGCAATTGAGGTCATAAGGGAAAGGTTTATTAAGTGGCTTAAGGAAGAAAGAATAGAGGGGAAAGAGATAAAGGTTTTTGGAACCCCCCGAAGGCTTGTGATTTTGGGCCTACTTGAGGAATACCAAAGCCCCCTCGAAGTTTTAAAAATCGGACCTCCCAAAAAGGTGGCTTTCAAGGAAGATGGTCGCCCCACCCCTCAGGCCGAAGGGTTTGCGAAAAGCCAGGGAGTAAGCGTAGATGAACTGGTAGTGGTTTCCACTGAAAAGGGTGAGTATGTGGCTGTTAAAAAGAGCGAAGAAGGTGAAAACACCTCTGAGCTTCTTAAGGGATTTCTTCCCCAACTGATTCTCAACCTTCCAATGCCAAAGAGCATGAGATGGGGAAAAATGAACCTGAGGTTCATAAGACCAATCCGATGGATTTTGGCCGTTTTTGGTGGAGAAGTCCTTGAATCGGAGATTTTCGAAACCTCTTCCTATACCTTCGGTCACAGGTTCATGGCTCCTCAGAGGATTAAAATCAATGGCATAAAGGATTATCTCGCCCAATTAAGAGAAGCTTACGTTTTGGTGGATCAAGAGGAAAGAAGACGAAAAATCCGAGAGGAGATAGAGAGGGTCACAACTCCGGTAGGAGGACATCCTCTTATTGATGAAAACCTTCTTGAGGAAGTCACCTTTATGGTCGAATACCCTTGGGCGATACTTGGCGGTTTTGAGGAATCCTTTTTGCAATTGCCCAAGGAAGTCCTCATAACCACCATGCAGCATCATCAGAGGTTTTTCCCCGTTTTAAATGAGAAGGGGCAGCTTATGCCCTATTTTGTGGCCATTTCGAACACTTTGGCGAAAGATATGGAGGTCGTGAAAAAGGGAAACGAAAGGGTGTTGAAGGCCCGTCTTGAGGATGCAAGCTTCTTTTACCACCATGACCTGAAGACCCCCCTTGAGGAAAGGGTTCCAAGGCTCAAGGAGGTGGTTTTTCATTCTGAATTAGGAAGCCTTTACGATAAAGTTCAGAGGCTTGTTGTGCTTAGTGAAAAGATCGCCCTGAAGGTTTGTCCCGAAAAGGTGGGGTTAGCGAAAAGGGCGGCTTTTCTCTGTAAAGCCGATCTTTTGACCGAGATGGTGGGGGAATTTCCCGAGCTACAGGGCATAATGGGGAGGGAATATGCCTTAAAAGCCGGAGAGAACGAGGAAGTTGCCCTCGCTATTGAAGAACATTATAAGCCCAAGTCTTCCGACGATGATCTTCCGCAAAGTGAAACTGGCTCCGTTTTGAGTATTGCGGAGAAACTTGATAATTTATGCGGCTTTTTCTCAATAGGTTTAAGTCCTACTGGCACCTCTGATCCTTTCGCTTTAAGAAGGCAAGCCATAGGTCTTGTGATGATCCTTTTGAAAAGAAAATGGAGGCTTAACCTGAGAGAGGCAATAAAGTGGGCCTTTGAACTTTTAGGGGATAAACTCAAAAAGCCCGAGGCCGAAGAAGAGGTGTTGGAATTTATCCTTGGACGATACGAGGGGATATTGCTTTCTGAAGGGTTTTTAAAGGACGAAATAAACGCCGTGTTTGAAGTCCAAAAAGAAGATGTAGTTGATATCAAAAATCGAATCCAAGCTCTTCACAATTTTAGATCCTCTCCAGATTTTCAGAATCTAGTTATAGCCTTTAAAAGGGTTTCTAACATCCTTAAGGGGATGACCTTTCCCCAAGAAGTTAATCCCCAGTTCTTACTTCAAGAAGAAGAGAAGGAACTTTACAATTTATACCTTTCCATATCTCAAGAAGCAGAACCTCTTTTTCAGAAGGAAGACTACTTGGGGCTTTTGAGGCTTTTCGTTAAGATGAAAAATACCATTGACCGCTTCTTCGACAACGTACTGGTGATGACCGAAGAAAAGACGCTTCGGAAAAATCGCTTTGCCCTTTTGAGAAGTATTAACAATCTTTTTTTGAAAGTTGCCGATATATCCAAACTTGTAGCTTGAAAAACATTATTGCTCTTGACATTTGTACACATAGTTTTTAAAATTACAACAAAATTAAAACAATAGTTAAAAATGGATCTGAACGAGCTTCTTAAAAGTTATAGGACTAAAATAGTTGATGAATGGATATACCGTCTTCATACTGAAGTAAGTGAAAGATACAGCGCAAGACCAATTGATGAACTTTTTCAAACAGTTTCTAAAGCAGTAGATGCCAATTATTATGCACTAATTTATAACGATAAAAATGAAATCAATAAACATATCAATTGGATTGCAAAATTAAGACTTGAGGGAGGGTTTTCTCTTTCAGAGGTTCAGCATGCTTATGAACTGTATAGGGTTATAATTATGCCTTATTTAAATGCTGAATTGGATGAAAAAGAGCATGTGGAAGTAGTATATAAATTAAACCAACATCTGTTTTATACTATTACTCGATTTAGTGATTATTTTCAAGCTTTACATGAAAAATGGCTTTATCTTTATGCAAGGAGATTAGAAAAAGAAGTCGAAAATAGAACAAGAAAACTTCAAGAATCCGAAAGGGAATATCGATTCCTTTTAAATGAAATGAATGATGGGTATTTTGTAGCAGTAGAAGGGAGAGTTGTTTTTGCTAATAAAGCATTTGCTCAGATCCATGGTTATAGGGAAGATGAAGTAATAGGCAAAAGCTTTTTAGACTTTGTAAGTTCAAGCGATCCACTTAGAGAGAAATTAAAAAATATTTTACAAAATGGTCTTCAAAAAGAGGAAGTTCTTGTGTATTTAAGGAAACACAAAAAGGGTAATCTCTATCCTACGGAGATGAAGATAAAACCTATTTTATATAAAAATCAAAAAGGAATAGGGGGTATACTGAGAGACATTACGGAAAGGGTGGAGTTAGAGAAAAAAATGAGAGAAGCAGAACGTTTCGTACACCTCGGACGGATAGCCGCTTGTCTGGCTCATGAGATTAGAAATCCTTTGACTTCTGTGAAAATGAACGTTCAAATATTTGCTCAGGATGTTTCTCTAGAAGGGTATAACAAAAGAAGACTCGAAATTACTTTAAAAGAAATACAAAGGTTGGAAAGGTTGTTGTCCGATGTTTTAGATTTTGCAAGACCGGTTTCGTTGAATTTCAAAAAAACTAATCCTAAGAATGTTATTATGCAGTGTATAGAAAATTTAAGACCTCAGATAGAAGAAAAGCAAATTAAGATAAGATTTAAATTCACAAAAAATATGCTTTCATTTTTATTGGATGAGGAAAAGGTTAAGCAA
This sequence comes from uncultured Thermodesulfobacteriota bacterium, assembly GCA_964543765.1. Lineage (GTDB taxonomy): Bacteria > Desulfobacterota > B13-G15 > B13-G15 > B13-G15 > B73-G16. Next base: position 1,813 of record CAZIZI010000023.1, on the reverse strand, counting down.
GCGTTATATAATCTTTTACTCAATGCTGTTCAAGCAGTAGATAAAGAAGGTGTAATTGAAATTAATGGAAGAATAAGGAAAGGAAATTTAATAATACGTATACTTGATAACGGGTGCGGGATAAAGAGATCTGATATGCCTTTTATATTCGATCCATTTTTCAGCACTAAGCCAAAAGGTACCGGTTTAGGACTTCCTTTGGCGAAGAAAATTATAGAAGCTCATAATGGTATGATTAACGTTAAAATAAGAAAGCCTAAAGGTGTTTGTGTTGAAGTAGTTATTCCTGTTAAGGAATGACCTATGGGTACATATGAGAAGAGAATCTTAATTATCGATGACGAGGAAATGTTGGCAGAATCTCTCATGATGTTCCTTTCTGAGAAAAACTACAAGGTTGAGTGTGCCTTTTCAGGGGAAGAGGGAATGGGAAAGTTTATAAAATTTTCCCCACATCTTGTGTTTTTGGATGTTAAATTACCTGATATGGAAGGTTTAGAAGTGTTAAAAAAGATGAAACATATGAAAAATGATGTACATATAGTTGTAATTACAGCTTATCACGAAATGGATATTGCAATTAAAGCTATGCAATTAGGCGCTTTTGATTATCTGATAAAACCTCTTGATACTGGCGAAATAGATAGAATTGTTAAAAAATCTTTTAGTTATATTAATTTTAACCCATCAATTAGAATTGAAGAATTTGCTAAGTATGACTTTGATGATTTAAAAATAATAGGCAAATCAAAAAGTATAAAAGAGATATTAAAAATGATAGGAATAGTTTCGCAAAAAAAAGTAAATGTTTTTATTGAAGGAGAAACTGGTACTGGAAAAGAGCTTATTGCAAGGGCTATTCATTTTTATAGTCCGTTTAAAGAAGAACCTTTTGTGGCTATTAATTGTGCTTGTATTGTACCAACGCTTTTTGAAAGTGAACTTTTTGGTTACGAAAAAGGTGCCTTTACCGGGGCTTTAAGGACTACCAGAGGAAAATTGGAGATTGTGAGAAAGGGAACTCTTTTCTTGGATGAAGTGGGAGAATTATCTTATGACTTGCAGGCTAAACTTCTTAGAGTTTTGGAAGAAAGGAAATTTGAAAGAGTAGGAGGTTTGCAAAAGATCCCGTTTGAAGCAAGAGTAATAGGAGCTACAAATCGAGATATCGAAAAATTGGTAAAAGAAGGTAAATTTAGGGAAGATCTGTTTTATAGGTTAAGTGTAGTAAGGATAAAAGTACCACCTTTAAGAGAAAGGATAGAAGATTTGCCGTTGCTTACAAAGTATTTGTTAGGAAAATTAGTTAAAGAAACCGGAAAATTTGTAAGAGGAATAGAAGACGAGGCTATTAAGATATTAAGCAAGTATGATTGGCCTGGTAACGTAAGAGAATTACAGAATGTGCTTTTGGAGGCTTTATTGCGTACGCAAGGGTCAATTATATTGAAAGAAGATATACAACAAGTTATGGAAGAAAAAGTATATTATAATAATTTTAGTTCATTTGAAGAAAAGAAAGAATTGGAAGGTAATAAAGAAAAAGAAAAAGTTTTGGAAGCATTGAATAAAACAAATTGGCATCGAGGAAAAGCGGCTGCTTTACTAGGCATCTCAAGGCCCACCTTAAGAAAGAAGATGCGAGAATTGGGTATCTCGAAGTGAAAACTTTTTCAAAAATTGAAAATGCTTTTAAAAATGAAAAATTGTCAAAGGGGTAGCTTTTATGAAGGTGTTGAAAGGGGATAGTAAAATTTTGGTACGAAATTTGAAATTAATAATAAAGAAGTTCAATACTTTTAAGGAGGGTTTA
>CAZIZI010000022.1:0-28563 GCA_964543765.1 uncultured Thermodesulfobacteriota bacterium | reverse complement strand
GCTCCGGAGGCCAGCGCTCTATCCATTTGAGCTAATCGCCCTTTTTAATTTTAATAAGTCCTACCTTTCCCCAGTAGGTGGAGCTATCGGAACTGTTATCGAAAACTCGAACCTTTCCGTCCGCAAAAATGACCTTCACGTAGGCACTACCGCCCGGCAAATTCCCCTTCCAAAGTTCCAAAACCTTACCCACTCCCCATTCGGGATAACGTTTATGAATCACGTGATCACCGGGCTTTAAGTAAAATCCCCTTCTTTCCACAAACTCTTTTTATCTTATTTAAAGCCTATTTTCAACCTTCTTAGTAAACTTATACCGATCCAAGGATCTATAACTTACAGCCTCAAGAAGATGCTCTTCTTTTATCTCTTCTGAAAAGGAAAGGTCCGAAATAGTCCGAGCCACCTTTAAAACCTTATTAAGGGACCTACCGCTTAAGCCAAGCTTTTTCATGGCGTCCTCAAGAAGCTTTTTACCGCGGAAGAAAACACACAAAAACGTTTGATATGTCGAGAAGTCATATGAGCATTACAGAAAATGCCTTCTCCTTTGAAGCGTTCAATCTGAAGTCTTCTCGCCCCGATTACCCTCTCACGAATTGAGCAAGAGCTTTCCGAAGGATTTTCGCTTAAAAGATCCTGATAGGGCACATGGGGAACCTCTATGTGTACATCGATCCTATCAAGTATAGGGCCTGAGATTCTGGATACATATCTTTTTATCTCATTAAAGGAACATCTGCACTGCTTAATCGGATCACCAAAATAACCACACGGACAAGGATTCATAGCAGCCACCAACATGAACCTCGCCGGATAGGTAATGGACCCCCTCGCCCTTGAAAGTGTGACAAAGCCATCCTCAAGGGGGCCCTTCAAAGCTTCAAGTACGTTCTTCCTGAACTCCGGAAACTCATCTAAGAAAAGGACCTCATTATGGGCGAGACTCACCTCGCCTGGACGGGGGTTCTATCCGCCTCCTATAAGCCCTGCATCGGAGATGGTGTGATGGGGTGACCGGAAGGGACGTTGAGTGAGAAGGGGTTTATTCTCCGGTAAAAGTCCGGCCACACTCCATATCTTAGTGTTCTCGATGGCCTCTTCAAAGGTCATGGGAGGCAATATTCCTGGAAGCCTTCGAGCAAGGATCGTCTTACCAGAACTAGGTGGACCTCTCATAAGAACGTTATGCACCCCGGCAGCAGCAACCTCAAGGCCCTTTTGGCGCTTTCTTGGCCTTTGACTTCTTTAGCTCGTTAACAGGAATAACCTCTATATCTTTAACCGCTGAAGCTTCACGGGCATTTGAAGAAGGAAGAACCAGCCCACCGAGTCCCTCTTCCTTGACCAAGAGGGCTAAAGGCAAAGTACCTTTTATGGGTTTTACTTTGCCCTCAAGGGAGAGTTCAACGGCGAAAAGATACCGCTCCAATTTGGGACTCTCTATTTTTGCTGTGCACCAGAACACCGAGGGCGATCGGAAGATCTAATCCCGAACCTTCTTTTCTCAAATCGGCAGGAGCGAGGTTCACGGTGATTTTCCGCGGGGCAAATTCATAACCAGAGTTTTTTTAGGGCCGCTCTTACCCGCTTGCTCTCTTTAACAGTTGTCTCCGGCAAACCTACGATATTAAAAGCGGGAAGACCTAACGAAATATCGACCTCTACTCGATCTTTTTGCTTCAATCCCATAAATGGTGCCGCTCAAAATTTTGGCAAGCATCGAACGAGCAAATTTTAAAATTTTTTCTTATCAAACGACAAGTCTCACACCCTTGACAAGGGATGCTTTTTTTTGTTAAGCCTCAAAGTAACACTCGTAAGTTTTTAGGAGGAGAGAGATGGAATGGGGATGGATAGCTTTAGCGAGTGGGGTTTTAGGTCTGATTTATGCGTTTTCGGCTGCTCTTTCTACACTTAAAAAAGATCCCGGGACAGGTCTCATAAGGGAGGCCTCAGAGGCGGTGAGGGAAGGGGCCGAGGCCTTTCTTAAGTCTGAGTATAAAATTTTGGCCGTCTTTGTGATCGTAGTAGCAATCGTCTTACTTATCCTCGGTAAAGCAAGCCCCTCAATGAGCCCTTGGACAGCCTTTGCGTTCGTGCTTGGTGCTTTATGTTCTATGGCTTCTGGTTATGCAGGGATGAGCATTGCGGTAAGGGCCAATGCCAGAACCACTGTAGCAGCCAGGGAAAGCCTCAATTCAGGTCTTAGGGTGGCTTTTAGGGGCGGAACCGTTATGGGAATGACCGTTGTGGGCATAGGACTTGTGGGGGTTTGTATAATTTATTTCTTGTTTAAGGACCATCCCCAATTTCTGAGCATCCTTCCAGCCTATGGAATGGGGGCTTCTTCGGTGGCCCTTTTCGCCAGGGTTGGAGGTGGCATTTACACCAAGGGAGCAGATGCGGCTGCTGACTTAGTGGGAAAGGTGGAGGTCGGGATTCCGGAGGATGATCCGAGAAATGCCGCAGTTATAGCTGACTGGGTTGGGGATAATGTGGGAGATGTGGCCGGAATGGGAGCAGACCTTTTTGAATCTTATGTGGATGCCATTATAGCGGCAATGACGCTGTCGATTTTGGCCTTTTCAAGTGGCCTAGTGCCTTTACCTCAAACGGCTTGGCATTTACCGCTTCTTGTTGCTGCCAGTGGGATAATCGCTTCTATTATAGGAGTTTTCTTCGTATCCACCAAGGGAAACCGAATGAGGGATCTCTTGTGGGCTTTGAGGCGTGGTACTTTTGTAGCAGCCGGTTTGACTCTTGTTTTTTCCCTCTTTGTAGTTTTAATCCTTAAGGCTCACATGGGGATTTGGTATTCGGTTTTGGCAGGGCTTATAGCTGGCATCATCATTGGGGAAAGTACTAACTATTACACCGCCTACGAATATAGCCCCACTCAAAGGATCTCCCAAGCGGCAACAAGCGGAGGAGGAACGACCATAATGCAGGGTTTTGCTGTAGGTATGATGAGCACCTGGATACCGATTTTGGTAGTGGCCCTTGCCCTTTTGGTTTCTTATAAATTAGCAAGCTTTTATGGAGTAGCAGTTGCCGGGGTGGGAATGCTTTCGACCTTAGGCATTTCCCTTTCGACCGATGCTTATGGTCCAATAGCGGATAATGCCGGTGGTATCGCCGAGATGGCTCGCTTGGGACCTGAAATCAGGGAGAGGACCGATGCCCTTGACGCATTGGGGAATACTACGGCAGCTACCGGAAAGGGATTTGCTATCGGATCAGCTGCTCTGACGGCTCTTGCGCTTCTTCTTTCTTACGGGTTCGCGGTAGGCATTGTTAAAGTTGAAAATGGGCAGCTCGTCATAGAAGGAGGCCTTTTGTCAAGCGTCTTGAGTGCTCCTGTTGTAGCAGGATTGTTTATTGGAGTGATGTTGCCAGCTGTTTTCTGTGCTATGGTAATGGATGCTGTTGGAAGGAACACTTTTGTGATAGTTGAAGAGGTAAGAAGGCAATTCCGTGAAATACCCGGTCTGATGGAAGGTAAGGCTAAACCCGATTATGCTCGTTGTGTAGCCCTTTCCACCCGAGGAGCACTGAGAAGAATGGTTACGCCCGTAATTGTAGCCATAGTAGCTCCATTGGCAGTGGGATTCGTTCTTGGCAAATATGCCCTGGCGGGATTCTTACTCGGTTCGATAGGCTCGGGTTTCCTTTTGGCCATAATTCAAGCAAATGCTGGTGGAGCTTGGGATAACGCTAAAAAGTTCATTGAAATGGGTCATTTCGGTGGGAAAGGCTCCGATGCCCATAAGGCTGCTGTAGTAGGAGATACAGCGGGTGACCCAATGAAAGACGCCGCAGGACCCAGTTTGAACATCATGCTTAAACTAATGTCCATAATAGCCCTGGTGTTTGCTCCCATCTTGGCAGGCTTCTAAGTTTTGTTAAAAAACAAAAATCCCCCGCCGTGGGGGATTTTTATTTTTTTAATTTTTTGGGAGCTATTATCCTCCGGCAAGAAATACTATCACGTCTATTTCATCCCCGTCTTTGACGGGATAGGCCAACTCCTGAGGGAAGGTAGTTTTCGCATTAACCAAAACCTCAAGGTAATTCTTGAGCTTACCGTTCCTTTCGAAAAACTTCTCCTTAAAAGTGGGGTCCAGTTTAACAAGCTCGTTCAAACACTCACCAACCGTTTTGCCGTTAACCTCAAAGACTCCCTCTTTTCCGTCATTCAAAAAGGGATGTAACCTTACTTTCACTCCCATAAGTCTCTCCTCCTCAGCGGGAAAGGGGGAGGGGGGACTCCTGGGTGAGTCCTCCTCCCCTAAAATTCATTTTTTTTAAGGTGTTTCGGCTAAGGTTAGCTCAACTGCCTTTTTGTGAGCTTCCGCTATCCTCTCAGCAGCCTCCCGTTTCTTCAAAATGGGTTCCCTTGAAACATCCACATAATCCACTGCCTTTTCGTAGCAAAATCTAACGCATTGTGGATCACCATCACAGAGATCGCACTTGTAAACCTTTTTGGTCTCCGGATTCCAACCCATAGCGCCGAAAGGACACACCGTCACACAAGATCTACAACCGATACAAAGATCATGATTGACTACAACCCTTCCGAGCGTCTCATCGCGAGTTATAGCTTTAACCGGACAAACCGCCATACATGGAGCATCCACACACTGCCTGCAGGTAACAGGAATATACAACCCTTCCCATTCCCATTTCTCAACCTTTATTCTGGCCTTATAGGGATTGGCCACCCCCTCATGAAAAACCGAACACACTAGCTCGCAATTCCTGCAGCCTGTGCACTTTTGATAGTCTATCACAAGAGCCTTGTATGCCATGGCTAACCTCCTTTACAGCAAATGGGATGGTTCATTGTCGAGACCCAATTTCTTCAAAGTCTCTTCAGTTGGGACGCCGTTTTCATCCCAACCGTTGTACCTGTAAAATTCCTCGCGCATCTTGAGGAATTTTTCCTTGTCGATTTTGCTCCCTATTACATCAGGAGCACCACGCTTACAAGGTTCGGTGAAGTAACGCTCGTTGAGCATATCGCCTCGGGAGTTGTCGTTGATGTCCATGCCCTCACGAAGGTTAAACATCCTCTCTAATGTGTTACATCTCCACGCGATTTCCCATAACTCCTCAGGAGTAAACTCAAGGCCTGTATTGTAATAAATGACCTTGACCCATTCTTCGAAGTTGGGATGGGTAGCACCAAGGAAAGTAGTATGATATTTGCAAATCCCAAGGCAATCAACAGCCATATAGCACTGTTGTTGCCAGAAGACTTGCCAGGCCTTACCCTCATAAGCGCGGTGATCCGAGCTGAGAGGCCCATTATAAGGGATGGGAGTCGAATAAATCTTCCTCAAAACGGGCTCGGGCAGATGATAAAGGTCTATAGCCGGACGGCTCCTCAAATGATCGGACCCTCGGGAAGCAGTGGCCACATTCAAAGCCAAAGCAGGAGTTGGCCTCTCATCGGAATGGAGGTTTTGCATGCCCTTCACCTGAATCATGTACTTTAAGGAATCCTTCCCTATGATCTCAGCAGCTCTAAGCCCGCCTTCAGCCAAAACATCACCGAGCCAACTGCTACGGTTACAAACCTGATGAATCATCTCAATAACGGCATCGTCATTCCCGAACCTTAGGTCAATACCGCCTGTCTCTTTGGTGGTGAGAATACCCTTCTCATAAAGCTCCATGGCCCAAGCTATAAGGCTTCCGAGTTCAAGCCAATCAACACCATATTCGTTACAGAGGTAATTCCCCACAAGAACCGTTAAAGCTTTTCTTGTCCCTGTCTCGCCTCCAAACGCTCCTATTGTGGTATATTCCGGACCCTCATTATAAACACCGGCATAAGGCCCTTCGGGAATCCTGAAGCGGGCCCTACAGTGTACTTGACAAGCAAAACAACCGGCCATGTGGTATTTGCCAAAGGTCTTGTTCGAAATCTCATGGAAGTTTTCAGGTTCAAGCTCATCACAGTAAAGGTGTTGGTTATATTGGAAGTTATTAACCCTTACACCACCCCATGAGTTGGTAGCACCCCATATAAAGGGAGTACCTAAAACACCCATCGTTTGATTCACTTTGGAAGAAGTAATGATATCCACAAACTTCTTGTTGTACTCAAGGGCCTCTCTAGGATAAGCAATTTTTATGTCTATACTCCCCTTAGCGGCTATAAGCTTAAGGTTCTTAGAACCCATAACCGCACCCATACCGGTCCTTCCACCGGCGTTTTTCACACCAGAAATCACATTGGCAAACCTTACCAATTTCTCTCCCGCAGGACCTATGGTGATGCATTTCACGTCATTGTCCTTAAGCTCATCCCTCACCGCTTGTTGGGCTTGAGTTACCGTAAGTCCCCAAATGTGGCTCGCATCCCTTATCTCCACCTCTCCGTCATGAAGGTAAATGTAAACCGGCTTTGGAGCCTTTCCCTTTATTACTAAGTGATCGAACCCAGCAAGCCTCATCTCCGGAGCAAAAAATCCTCCTCCGTTACAACTTCCTAGGAATCCTCCAAGCGGTGATTTGCCCATTACATGATAACGTGACGTAGCCGAAGCAAGCGTTCCGCACAAAAATCCACAACTCACAATCACCACGTTCTCTGGACCAAGCGGATCAATTCCAGGCTTAGTATGATTGTAAAGCAGATAAGCATCAAGCCCCCTTCCTCCTAGAAATTTTTTCCTTATCTCTAGTGGGATAACCTTTTTCTCAACCTTCCCGGTTGAAAGATCAATGTAAGCGATCATCCTGCTTAACGCCATGGCTCTCCTCCTTAAGTTTTTGTTATTCCAAACCTAACTCTTTTGCCTTCTCTTCGATCTTTTGAGTTATGGAATCCCATACCGGACCCCTTATCCTCGGAAACCCGGGCTTAAGCCATACAACCCTCCACTCCACACCGCACTTAGGACACTTCACCGACTTCGCTCCCGGTGGCGGACTTAACCTTATGTCAACACAGCCCGGATTTGGACAACGCACTTGTCCATAACTTCTCGTCTTAGCCAGTTCCTCCGCTAAAGTCCCCTTCTTCTCCTCCACCATCTCACCCCTCCTTTTTAAAGTTTTTACGCCGCCCTTTTAAGGGCCAAAATATAAGCTTCTTTTAAAAGCTCCATAGGATGCAAAACCTTAACTCCGGTTCCCGCTTTGATCTGAAGACCACACCCTCCACATTCGGTCACGACCACATCCGGCTTCATCTCTTTAACTAAGTCCCAGACTCTTTTACCGATTTCGTTTGAAATCTTGAAACTCTTTTCCTTCATACCATAGGATCCACCCATCCCACAACAGGCATAATTGGCCCCCACGATCTCAATACCCGTTATCAGCTTTATAAGATTGAGAGTTGCTTCTGTTAGCTTTTGAACCTTAAGGTGACAAGGGTTGTGATAAAAGATCCTTAACTTCAATTCGCCAAAGTCCCGGTTAAATTTCCCATTTTTATCAAGCTCCAAAAGGTACTCGCTCGCATCCCATACATGAGAACTTACATACTCGGCTTCTTGGCTCGGGAAAAACTCTTTGCCCTCCTTCTTAAGCATCATGTTACAACTCGGACAAGTGGTAATGATGGGGAAACGGCCTTGCGAAAGCTCATAAAGGGAAAAGATAATCCTTCGGAAATTTTTCTCCGCTCCTTTAAGATTACTGTTAGCCATCATCGGCATGCCACAACACAGCTGTTCACTCACCAAAACCTCAAAGCCGTTCTTTTCCATTACAAAAACTAGAGACTTCCCTATTTCGGGATTATAATAATTGGCAAAACAACCGGGATAATAAACTACCTTCTGCTCCATTCCTCACCTCTCTTTTTGAGCCAATCCCTAAAGGTCTCCTTGGGAAATGTGGGTAAGGGGGCCTCTTCATGTATCCCCACAAAATACCGCATCAGTTTCCTCAGGGGTTTGATCTTCAAAGCGAAATTCGCCAAAGAAGAAAAAGAAGTACCAAGCTTAGCCATAAGCTCAGGATTATCCAGAAGCCTCTTTTTAAACCCTCTTCCCTTCCTGGAATAAAAATCAATCTGGGCCCTCCATACCAAATAGGGTATGTTTATATCCACCGGACATTCCACCTCACACCTTCCACAATGAAGACAAGTGTCAAATAAGGGCATAAACCCCAGAAGAAAACCCAGGAGGTAATTTTTGGGACTATAAACCACATCCTCCTCAATCATAAGATGTTTCCCTATCGGACACTGCCTGGCACAGGCTCTGCAGTCAATACAAAGAAGAAGCTCTTCATAAGGCGAACCCAAAAGACGAGACCTCCCATTGTCAAAAATTATGAAATGTACCTCTTGTTCCCCTGAACTTAAAGGCAATTCCTCAAAATCAAAAATCTCCTCCTCTTTTGGTTGAAGATCCAAAAGTACGCTTTCAAGCCCAAAAATCCCAATCATCTTCGTCTGAAAAACTGCCTTTTCTTCATTATCGGCGAATTTTTCCAAGGGAATTACGAAAAATAACTTCTTAGCCTCCTTTAAATCCTTAGCTATGTTCGACATGTGTTGCAAAAATAAAACTTCACCCTCTTTCGACGAAACCACATTGGCACCTAAAACTGCTCCATACTCTCTAAGGCCATACTTCTGAGGAAGATCGAATTCATGTTTCATTTCAAAAGTCTCAAATATACCCTTTTGATGAAGACCTGGAAGAGCCCAATAGTCCTCTACTTGTTTTCGAAAGCTCTGGGGGTCAAAATTTCTAAACTCCCCAAAATACCTTATGTAAGTCCTAAAACCCAACTCCTTGAGTTTTCCCCTGAGCTCATTTATCACCACATTGGACTTATTCAGCGATAAAACCTTAATACCGTGAGCATTATCCTTAATGTAAAAAGCTGCATCTTGAGCTGTTTCCGCATTATAAACCTTAAACCCTAACTCATTTACCTTCTTAACAAAACGATCCCTCAGTTCAAAAAGCCGTCCAACCGCTTTAAGCCTCAAATTCCTCAGGTTTTCCTTCAATTCCTCCAAGGTCAAAGCCGCATAAGAGGATCTCCTTCCCGAAAACAAAAAAGCCTTCTCCCTCCTTTTACTCTCAAAAGAAGGTTCGAAAACCTTAACCTTCATCCTTCTAACCGCCTCATTCGTAATTACGAACTAACTTTATCACCTGATTTCCTATTTGTCAATACCCCTATTGACTAAGCTTAGGGAAAAATGTTATAAGAATGTTCGATATATTGAACATGAAGAAAGGGGTTCCATCGCTGAGAAAAGGTCTGAGGGTTTTGTTACTTTTATCGGATGGGGTTGAGAGGGGGCTTTCGGAGATAGCCCGTGAGCTTTCAATAAGTAAGAGCACCCTTTATGAGATTCTCTGTACCCTTGAGAGTGAAGAGTTCCTGAGAAGAAATGAAATAACCAAAAAATACACCTTGGGGCCTAGGCTTTTTGAGTTATTGGGTAAGGGGCTTGATGAGTTTGAGATTCGCAAGGTCTCTTTGAGGTATTTACAGCAGTTACATGATCTCTCCGGAGAGACGGTATTTTTGGGGGTTGTAAGGGGAGAGAAGGTGATTGTAATTGAGGTGATTGAGGCAGATAAAGATCTAAAGGTGACTTCTCGAGTGGGGGCGCGTGTTCCCCTTTATGCGGGGGCATTAGGTAAAGCTTATCTGGCGAGGTTTGACGATGAAACTGTGAGAAAAATACTCTCTCAGAAGGGACTTAAAGCTTATACCTCCCGGACCATAACGGACATTGATGAATACCTGAAAGAGCTTCGAAGAATTAGAAAAGAAGAAGTAGCCATAGACGATGAAGAATATCTTGAAGGAGTAAGGGCTATCGCTGGTTTTGTGGAGACTCCTTTTTCTCCCCTCGCGGCCATATGGATTGTAGGCTTTTCTTCAAGTTTTACTCACTCCAAAATCGCAGCTCTTATTCCCCCTTTTAAAGAAACCCTTAGAGAGATCTCCCTTGCTCTAAAAAACGGCCTTTAAGAACCTTATCTTTCGATCAAAAGGCTCTTGTGAACCCATCCGATTCGACCATCGGGCAATTGCAATTGATACCACTCCCCTTGTTTGCCAATGGCTTTGGTTTTAAGTCCTCCTTCAGCGGTGGTAAGAAGGGGGTAATCTTTTCCTGGTCCTGTACGAACGTTGATTTTACTTCCCTTTAACTCCACAACTTTAGGGCTCACAAAGGGCTCATAGGGAACAACTGGCGAAGTCGAAACGGATTCCTGAGTAACAACTGGTGAACTTGAAACTGGCGTTGGAATCGATCCCGTATCTCCATAGCGGTAATATTCCGGAGGAACCATCTGGGAGATAGACTGGATGGCATTATCAAGCATAACCATTATGGCCTTTTCCATAGGGGTGTTCTTGTAGGTGCCTAAAGCTCCTCCAACTCCTACAGTCCCCACGATACCTCCGGCAAGGACTCCCACTTTCCAACTTGAGGCCTTTCCCTCAACTCTTGTAGCATTTATCACCCTACCAGTCCTTACATCCACAAGCCTTATATCGGCAGCAATGTAAGCATCCTTTTTACCAACGGCCACTCCTCCAAAACCTGGTACTGGTACGATCAAACCCCCTCCCCCAATTCCCGAAGCCTCGGGTTCAAAAGCAGTTATAGCACCCATAACCAGTATGTCCGCTCCCTCCAATAACCCCATCTGTGGAGCTTTCCCAGCCTGAACATAACCCGATTGTCCGAGATCGATCTCCTCCTTTATCGCCCTAAGCCCTTCTCCCCTTTCAAGCACGATGAAACGCCCTGTCCTAAAAAGGGAGGTGGCCAACATGTCAGAGAGTCCTTCGCCTATTTCCCAAGAACATTTGGCAGCCTTGCAGGTGAAATTGGCAACGGCAATCCTGGCCTTTGGACCTTGATAAGTTAGAACCTCTTGAACGGTAGGGCCTTGAGTCTGTACCGTTGTTGAGATCTCGGGACCACAAGCATAAAGTAAAAAGCTCAAAATTACCAAAAATAAACCGTACCTTATTCCATTAACCATCTTTTGTGTCCTCCTTTAAAATTTGAAAAGTTCATCAGGCGTTAAAACCCTTACGGTTATCTCCTTAAAAAAGGTACCGTCTTTTGGGTATTTTATCATCCATCCCTTAAAACCCTGAACGAAAGCACTTCTCCGAAAGCCATCCCCTAATCTGTAATGTAGGTTAACTCCAATCACCTTTTTCTCGGTATCTACTACTAAATCAATCCCATCTAAAAAATGAATGTTCCCAGGAACAAATGAGAGAAGAACTTGAGGATAATTTTCCGTTGAAAAAATCTGAACTTCCGATACTTTGAGTTTTTGTTCTAACAAAACTTCCGAGAAACCTCGGGGGCATATGGATGAAAATAAAATGACAAAAAGAAGAATAAACCTCTTCATCCTATCTTTTCTTGGGCCATATCCTTCAAAAGCCTCCCGCCAACACCTACCCTATCTTGAGGAATTGGGATTAAGTAGACCACAAATGCTGAGGGAGCTATTCCAGTCAACCGGCTTGCTACCTCGGTAAAAGCCTTTACTAATTCCTTTCTTTTTTCCTCCTCAAGTTCTGGTCCGTAAAAGAATATAGTAGGCATTTCGCTCACCTCATTCCTAAATTTTTTCTCCTTTATCTTTTATAGCATAAGTAGAAAAAATAGCTATCCCTGAAAGAAAACTCATGAGAAAAAGCGCAAGCTGGTAGTTCCTAAAAACGTCATAGAATATTCCACCCAGGTAAGCCATAAATCCCCCGCCTATGAAATGAATGGTAGTTATAAGTCCTGTGATAATTCCGAGGTTCTTGGGACCGTAAAGTTTAACGGCAAGAACTGGCGTCAATGGAGCGGTCACAAGGTGAGTAAAGCCAAAGGCCAAGGCAAAAAGGTAAAAGGACCAACTCCCCTTGTAAAGGTAGAGCATGATAAAAAGAAGGGTCCTTAGGAGGAAGGTAAGCATTATGGAAAACCGGCATCCCCAACGATCCGAAAGCCAACCTGCTCCAAGTAATCCAAAAAGGCTCATAAGCCCATACCATCCGAGCATTTTGCTTGCCTGAATATACGGAATACCATAATCTTGAGCCATAGGAACAAGATGAGTTGTCGAAAAGAAATCCCCAGAACCACAGATGAACATCATAAGGGAGAAAAACCAAAGGGAAGATTTTCTTAATGATTCACCTAAAGACAAACCATAAGACTCATAGGATAAAATAACCTTTTCTCCTTCCTCTTCCATCCCATAAGGCTTCAATCCTAACTGCCACGGGTCCCCTTTTATCACCCAGAGGATAAGAAGCGTATTAACCATGAACATCACCAAACCGAGCCCCAAAAAGGAACTTCTCCATCCCCATTTTTGAGTTACAAGCGCCACAATTGGAACAAGCGCAAAATGCCCGAGGGAACCACCCGCTAAGGCTAAACTTGTAGCAAGCCCTTTTCTTCTTTCGAACCACTTACTTACCAAGGTCGAAACCAGGGGAATAGAGGTTCCAGCAAATCCTAAAGCTGAAAGGACACCGTAAGAGAAGAAAAAACCCAAAAAAGACCTCGTCTGCGAGACCAAAAGGAACCCCAAAGAGATAATCAATGTGGAGATCAATAAAACCCACTTTGGTCCATAACGATCGTATAGTTTACCAACTACAAGAAGTCCCAGGGCAAAAACCACCATATTAACCCCAAATACAGCGGAAAGAAGCCCTCTTCCCCATCCGTATTCCATAAGAATTGGTTTAAAGACCACACCAAAGGCATACCTAGCACCGGCATTGAAAAAAAGTACTATAAAAGAAGCCAAAACCACATACCATCCAAAATGAAGTCTATCCTTATTCATGCTTTTCCTCTTTTAGATAAATCACCCTTATCGGGAATGGAATCTCTATGCCTTCTTCTCTGTAACGTCGGTAAAGGCGCTTGATAAATTCGTGTTTTATTAAAAACTGATCGGTATACCCTTTAGCCCTTAATATTACCGTAAAGTTTATACTGAATTCACCAAAAGAGTGATAACGAACAAATGGTTCGAATTCAGGAACACCACCAGGAACTTCTCTCATCACTTCTTTTGCGACTTCTATTGTAACGCGTTCGACCTTCTCTAAATCAGAAGAGTAGCTAATTCCAATATTTATTGGAACGGAAAGCTCTTTCTCCGGTTGGTCGTAGTTAACAATTATTAAGGAAGCCAGTTTAGAGTTAGGAATTATAACGATATTGTTAGAAAGTTGCTTTATGGTGGTATTTCTCCAGGTAATGTCAATAATATGTCCCTCTTCTCCTGTCTCAAGTTTTATATAATCGCCTATTCGAATTTGCTTTGAAAGCAAAAGGTGAATACCCGAGAAGAAATTGGCCAAAGGACCTTGAAGGGCAAGGGCTACTGCGAGTCCGCCTATTCCGAGACCGGCAAGGGCGGGTGTTATGGAGATCCCGAGGGACCGGAGTAACACCAAAGCACCTATTACAAAAACCAGGATCTTTATTAAGTGTTCTAGAAGAGAAGTAGGGGGAAGGACCTCCTTTAAGGAACTAACCTTCTTTCTGAAAACACTCGCCAGAAAATCGGCGAAAAACAGGGTGAAACAAATAATTGAAAGAGAAAGAGCTGTTTTTCTTAAGGCTTCTAAAAGCTTGAATTGAAAAAACAAAGGTAAGGAAAAGTAAAAGAACAGGAAACCTCCTCCGCTTATAAAAAAAAGCAAGTCTCTTTTTCTGACATTTCCCATTCTTGAGACTTTATATTATAACAATCATTATGACGGAAAAGCGAGCCTTTGTTTGTCAAGAATGTGGTTATGTACATCCCCAGTGGTTGGGAAAGTGCCCCAATTGTGGAAACTGGGGCACGATGGTTGAGGAGTCCCCTTCTTTTAAAAAGGTAAAACCCCAAGAACAAGTTCGCTCTTATATCCTTCAAGGTGAGGACTTTGAGGAACAAAGGATAAGGACCTCCTTTGAGGAATTTAACCGGGTTCTTGGAGGGGGAATCGTTGAGGGTTCGGTAATATTGCTCGGGGGAGCACCTGGGATGGGCAAGTCAACACTTGTACTTCAGATCCTTGATGATCTGGCTTCTCAGGGCGTTAAGGTCCTTTATTGTTCGAGTGAAGAATCCATAAAACAGATACGCTCAAAGCTCAAAAGGCTTGGGGGAAGGAGTTCTGGGTTTTTAGGGCTTTCTACCTCTTATGTGGATGATCTGATCGAGGAGTTTAAAAGTCATAAACCCCGAGTGATAGTACTTGATTCACTTCAAGCTTCATCGGTAAGGGAAATAACCTCTCCTTCGGGCAGTATCGTTCAGGTGAGGGAAGTCACCTCAAGGCTCATTAAGCTTGCAAAAGGAGAAGGGGTTGCGGTAATCATCATAGGTCACATCACGAAAGAAGGAATCATCGCAGGTCCTAAGCTCATCGAACACCTTGTGGATGTAGTCCTTTATTTTGAACAAAGGCAGGATAGCCCCTTTCGAATCCTAAGGGCAGTAAAGAACCGCTTTGGGTCGACCAACGAGATAGGGGTCTTCGAGATGGCGGAAAAGGGACTGAGGGAGGTCAAAAACCCTTCGGAGATATTTTTGGCCGAAAGACCCCAGGGGGTTCCAGGAAGTGTGGTGATGCCGGCCATTGAAGGCACAAGACCGCTTCTTGTGGAAGTCCAGGCCTTGGTGGCTCCCTCTTACGGGAGTTGGAGAAGAACCGCTATGGGAATAGATTACAATCGACTGCTTCTGCTTGTGGGGATCATCGAAAAAAGGATGGGGCTTGACCTCTCTCATAGGGATGTATTTGTGAATGTGGTAGGGGGGTTATGGATCGAGGAACCGGCGGTAGATCTGGCGGTAATTACCGCTATAGCGTCGAGCCATCTGGATAAAGTTTTCCCTTCGGACACAGTCGTCTTTGGAGAGGTGGGTCTTGCTGGAGAGGTGAGAAGTGTGCTTTATGCAAAAGAAAGACTCGAAGAAGCCAAAAGGTTAGGCTTCAAAAAGGCCATCATCCCCAGGGCAAACCTCAAGTCCCTCAAAAGGGAAATGGAACTTTTCGGAATAAGAGAAATCCGCGAAATCCTATCTTTTTTGGGGAGAAAAGATTTACGTTCCTAAGGTCCAAGAACGCAAGTATCTTTCCTGTTCGGGGGTAAGGGAATCGATCCTCACGCCCATCGAGAGGAGTTTTAAATTAGCAACTTCCCGATCAATCTCAGGGGGAACTTTATAGACCTTTTTCTCAAGTTGTTTTCGGTTTCTCCATAGGTAAACGCAGGAAAGGGCTTGATTGGAAAAGCTCATATCCATCACTTCGGGTGGATGCCCTTCGGCACAGGCTAAGTTAACAAGCCTCCCCTCACCTAAAAGGTTTAACTTACGCCCGTCCTCCAAAAGGTATTGGGTAAGACCTTGACGCAACTGTTTTTTCGCTTTTGCCATTTTTTCAAGGGCCTCTATATCGATCTCAACGTTAAAATGCCCCGCATTGGCCAAAATAGCTCCGTTTTTCATCCTTTCAAAATGTTCCCTTCTTATAACGTGATAATTACCCGTAACAGTTACAAAAAAATCCCCGATTGAAGAAGCCTCCTCAAGGGGCATAACCTCAAAGCCATCCATCAAGGCCTCTAAGGCCTTAACTGGATCAACCTCCACTACTATTACCCTTGCCCCCATACCTTTGGCCCGCATGGCTACTCCACGACCGCACCATCCATAACCACATATGACAAAATTAGAACCTGCAATAAGCCTATTGGTAGCTCTCAATATGCCATCGATAGTGCTCTGACCGGTCCCATATCGATTATCAAAAAGGTACTTAGTCTGAGCGTCATTAACCGCAATCACGGGAAACAAAAGAAGTCCCTCCCTTTCCATTTCCCTAAGCCTTAGGACCCCGGTGGTCGTCTCCTCGGTGCCTCCTTTAATGTCCTTAATTATCTCCCTTCTTTCTCTTTCCGTGAGCTTTAAGGCCCATTCCTTAACCGGATCCTTTAGTTCTTCGATTCTTCCATGGCCAAGCAGATGCACCTGAGAGGTAAGATCCCCTCCGTCATCCATTATCAAATTGGGTCTATGGGCTATAGCCTCTTTAATGTGTTCATAGTAGGTCCTCTCATCCTCTCCCCTTATGGCATAAACCCTTACCTCATAATCCTCAACCAGGCAGGCAGCCACATCGTCTTGGGTTGAAAGCGGATTGGAAGCGCATAAAACCACCTCTGCCCCACCGGCCTTAAGGGTCATCATAAGCTGGGCGCTCTCAGTAGTAACATGTAAACAAGCTGAAATCCTCACTCCTTCAAGGGGTCTTTCTCGAGAAAACCTCTCTCGGATAAGCGCTAAAACAGGCATCGCTTCCCCGGCCCATTGGATACGATCCCTACCCTTTTCCCTTAGGGAAATATCCTTTATGTGAAAACCCTTCATATCCCAAAGGCCTCTCTCAACTCTTCGACTTTATCGGTTTTTTCCCAAGTAAATTCGGGTTCTTCCCTTCCAAAATGACCATAACAAGCGGTTTTCTTGTAAATAGGTCGACGAAGCTTTAAATGTTCTATGATACGCCCAGGCCTAAAGTCGAAAATTTCCCTGGCCACTTTAGCTATCTCATCAGTGGGCACAATACCAGTGCCAAAGGTATCGATCATAAAAGAAATGGGTTCGGGTTCGCCTATGGTATAGGCTACTTGCACCTCGCATTTTTTCGCCAATCCCGCTGCCACAATGTTCTTAGCCACGTAACGGGCCATGTAAGAAGCCGAACGATCCACTTTCGTGGGATCCTTACCGGAATAGGACCCACCTCCATGATGTCCCATACCTCCATAGGTGTCCACAATGTTTTTACGTCCCGTCATCCCACAATCCGCCATGGGTCCACCTATCACAAAACGACCAGTCGTGTTGACATAAAACCGGGTTTTGTGATCTAGCATATGGGGAGGGATCACCTTTTTTATCACCTCATGAATGATCCCCTCTCGCAAGGTGGTTTGGCTTACATTAGGATGATGTTGAGCCGCTATTACAATTGCATCCACCCGAACAGGTCTTCCATCCACGTATTCTAAGGTTACCTGGGTTTTTCCATCGGGACGAAGGAAATCCAGAATCCCCTTCTTTCTCACCTCAGCAAGGCGCATTGCCAGTTTATGGGCGAGCATTATGGGCATTGGCATAAGTTCAGGGGTCTCGTCACAGGCGTAACCAAACATAATCCCCTGATCCCCAGCCCCTATTTCGTGGTTCTCCCTTCCGATTACCCCTTGAGCAATATCCGGGGATTGCTGATCTATAGAAGTTATCACTCCACAAGTCTGCCAATCAAAACCATAACTGGCATCAGTGTAACCGATCTCTTTTATGGTCTGACGAGCTATCTCAGGCATTTCAACGTAGCACTCAGTTGTGATCTCTCCAGCTATGAAGACAAGGCCTGTTGTCACAAGACATTCACAGGCAACCCTTGCGTAGGGATCTTTCTCCAGGATGGCATCCAAAATGGCATCGGCTATCTGATCGGCAATCTTGTCGGGATGACCCTCGGTAACGGATTCCGAAGTGAAAAGGTATCTTTTCATAGGCATCCTTCCTTTCTCCTCCCTCTGATTTGAATCTTTTTAATATCACTTAGAAGAAGCGCCGTCAATCAAATCAATTAAAGTAATGAATATCGGCACTCGGGTAAACCACCACCTTAGAACCCGAAGGATGCCTCTTCTTGAGGAAAGAAAGCAAATCTTCCCACTTCTCAAAGAATATGATCTTCTCCTTCTGGAGAAAGTAATCTTTAAAGCTCAACTCCGGATAAGGGGAAAAGACAAGGAGATGCCTCAAATTTGAGGGAAGGTTTATCCTCAAAGGAAGGGGCGGATCGTTCCACCGGCCAAAGGTGCCCATTAGATAATGACTAACATGTCCTTCGGGAACACTCCAAATAAGGACTATTTCCCCACCCTCCTCCTTAAGCAACGAAAGAGTGGTTATAACCCCAATCTCCCCTTCGTTAGCCTTTGAAAAAACGTTAGAAATTACAATAGAAGCGCCTTTAACTGGTTCACTTCGGTAATGTCCTATGGCCCTTTGGATTGCCTTTTCGTATGCTTTTTCTGGGAATCCCGAGAAAACCTCTACAGCTTCGCCTTTTGAGTTAACCAAGACTTCTACTTTGAAATCTAAATTGACCAATCTAAGGGCATCTTCCATGTCCATTCTCAAAGGGTTATCTTTCAAAAGCTCAAGGATACCGAAAGGTCCCCCTTTTCCTTTGAGTCTTTCTTTGTCCTTTTGATGGAACTCCCTTACACACTCAAAAGAGGAAACTCCTGGAAGGATTATCTTCCCTCCTCCTCCAAAGCCTGTCATTATATGAGGAACCACCGAACCTATAGCCACCTTAAGGTCACATCTCATAACCTCTTCGTTAACAAAAAGGTGAGTACCAGTTCTTGTGGTTCCAACAAACACGCAATTCCCAAAGGGATTATGGTTATACACCGGGAATCTCCTCAGCACTTCCTCTCCGAGTTTATTTTGAAAATCCATTCGGTTCATCGTCCCATGACAGCCAAGTGCCGCTATGAACCTTATATTCTCTTCTTTGATGCCACCTACCTCCAATTCCTCAATAATCCAAGGCACTATTACCTTTACCGGCGTTATGCGTGAAGTATCATCAAAAATAACAACCACTTCGCCCTTACCTTTGGCTAATTCTCTTAAAGGAGGCCCTGAGACCGGGGTTTTTACCGCTTTTCTTATCTCTTCGGGTTCAAGGGGTTTACATTTTGAGCCGGCTATATCCTTTATGTGTACTTCCCACTCATCGGGCAATTCTAAGGAAATCTCCCTTCTTTGAGCCCAAGGATTTTGAGGTAATTTAATGACCACCTTCCTGCCTCATTTTTACTTGATAAGTTTTGCAGGAAGCCAAAGGGCGATCTGCGGGAAAAGTATCAGTATAAAAATTCCCACTAAAATCAACCCGACAAAGGGAACAGCTCCCTTTATAATGTCATCGGTTGTAACTTCTGGAGCTACAAGATTACTTATTCCCCTAAGATAAAAAAGGGCAAGCCCATAAGGTGGGGTTAAAAAGGACATCTGAAGGTTGACCGAAACCAAAATGGAATACCATATTGGGTCAAATCCGAGCTTTTGAGCAATGGGGAAAAATATGGGGATGGTTATCACCAAGATTTCAAACCAATCCATAAAACACCCCATTATCAAAAGGGCAAGCATCATTATCGCCAAAACTCCATAGCGACCTAACCCAAGCCCAAGAAGCATCTCCTCCACGACCCTATCGCCTCCTAAACCGAGGAAGGCACTAGCAAAGGTAAGGGCTCCACAGGCAATAACGGCGATCATCCCGCATAAGCGCACCGTCCTATAACAAGCCTCAAGAAATATAGAAAGGTTCAAGCGCCGATTCGCTGCGGCTATTATCAAAGCTACAAGCGCTCCTGTTCCCGCTGCTTCAGTGGGAGTTGCGATCCCTAACACTATAGTCCCTAAAACTGCGAATAATAACGCTAAGGGAGGAATCAGATTTTTAAACAAAAGTCCCAACTTTCCTTTTTGAGTCGAAAATTCCACTCCTTTATCAAGGGGTACAGGAGCTAAGCTAGGATTGAGTTTACACCGGATCCAGATGTAAAGAAGATAAATGCCCGAAAGAAGAAACCCCGGAAGAAAGGCAGCAAGATAGAGCTTCCCAACTGACAATCTTGCCCATGCCCCTATAACCACTAACATAATGCTTGGAGGGATCAACATTCCTAAACATCCCCCCGCCATGACCGTACCACTTGCAAGTCTATGATCGTAGCCCCTTTTTATCATGGCAGGAAGGGCTAAAAGCCCCACACTTGTAGTTGAAGCACTTACAACACCAGTAGTTGCTGCAAATACGGTAGCAACAATAATCGTAGCAAGAGCAAGTCCTCCCCTTACCCTACCCAAAAATTGGTTAAGGGCCTCATATAAGCCATCGGCCACTCCAGATCGCTCAAGGATGTTTCCCATGAACACAAAAAGGGGAATGGCCACAAGGACATAATTGGTCTGAAACTCAAAAAACCGGGTAACTATCACGGGCAAAAACTGTGGACCCCAGAAGAAAAAACCGAAAAGCAGACCCACCCACGCCAAAACGAATCCTACTGGATGCCCAAGAAACACAAATACGATCAAAGGAACTAACATCCAAAGTGGTGAGATTTGAGACATTTAAAACTCCCTCCCCACCAATTTACCGAAATCTCGGATAACCTTCGCTATTACCTGAAGCAATAATAGAAAAATCCCCACAGGAATAGTGGTCTTAAGAGGATACAAAGGAAGATAAGGCGGGGAAGGCGTTAGTTCTTTCAAGCACCAGGAACGGTAGGCAAAATCTACCGCTTTCAAAAAGATAATTATAAATGTAGGAATGCATATTGTGAAGTATAGAACGATGTCAAGGATAAGATTCGTACGATTTGAGAGTCTACTTGTTAAAACATCTATGCGCACATGTTCCTCTCTTAGCATCGCCCAAGCAGAAGCAATTATAAAGAGAAACCCCCATAGCATGTAACTGATATCAAAATTCCATGCTATGGGGGTGTTGAAGACCTTTCTCGCTATAACTCCTAAGTTCACTACCACTATCAAAACGATAAGGGAAAAAGCAGCTACTTTTCCACTTATCACGCTTAACCTATCAACAAGGTGGAGGATTCGTCTCATTTCGCAAGTTTAGCTTCCTTAACCGTATAGCTGATATTCTCAAGAGGATAAAGTTCCTTCATCAATGCTTTGAATTCATTGACAGATTTCAAAACCCTTGCAAAAAATGGGTTCTGAGAAGCATATTTATCCAGGATTTTCTGTCCCACTTCATCAAGGGCTTTAAGATCCTCGTCAGAAAGCCTTATGAACTGACAACCATAATCCCTCATTTTCTTCATAGCTTTACCCGATTCCATTAATTCATAAGACCTTTGGTGCAAGTAAGTCCTATAAGCAGCAGTTTCCACTACATTCTTTAAATCATCGGGCAATTTCGCCCATACGTCTTTGTTAACCATAAGGAAAGCAGCGGTTGAAGTGGAATGCCAACCGGGCAAGACCACATACTTACCAACTTCATGAAACCCCAAACCATAATTGTCCCACGGTGAGGCATATTCTAATCCATCAATAACTCCCCTCTCCATAGCGGTATAAATCTCACCAGCGGGCAAAAATATGGGTTTCACTCCAAACTCCTTCACCACCTCCGCTTCAAGCCCAACAATCCTAATAACCTTTCCTTTGAGATCTTTTAGAGACTTAATGGGTTTCTTTAAATGTAAAAAGATTTGAGTAGTACCAATCACGATAGGACCTACAGGTTTGATGTTCCATTTACCATAAAGTTCTTCCAGTAACTGAATCCCTCCAAACTGAGTAAACCAAGAAAACCATTGTTCTCCTGTAAGCCCAAAGGGAATAGAACCACCAAAAATAGCAGCAGTCATATCTCGTCCTGTCTCATAAGCTGGCCACCATATGGCTGCTTCTATTGTGCCTTTGGAAACGGCGTCGAGGGTCTCACCAAAAGGAACCAGACTACCAGAACCATAAGTCAAAATCTCCAAACGCCCTCCGCTCAACTTCTTTACGGTATCAGCAAAATACTTTGAAACCAACGAATCATAAGGGGCGCCTCCGGGATAAAATGATTGCACCCGCCATTTGATAACTTGAGCTTCAGCGTGAGTTAAAGCAAAAAATAAAATCCCCACCCATATGCTCCACAAAAACTTTACTTTAAACCTTCCTTTCATGATAACCTCCTTTTTAAAATCGTGTATTTTTAGTGTAGCAAAAGTTCTAAAGGTTTCAAGCCCCAATTTCCAACTCACAGTTTTCGTAAGTTCTGTTACGCTTTCGTTTCCACTGCTCCTGCGACGACCTTCGCGATGGTAAAAATAAGTTGCTCAGCGTCCTCCAATAAATTACTCCATCTTCATGTAAAGTATGGGCACATTTTAAGGGTTTAAAACCGAAAGCCGTCAGCCTTTGTTAAAGTTCGGCAGTTAAAAATCATGCTCCTTCTCCAGCCTCAAACCCCATCTGTACCGCTTTTAAGTTAATTTCCCTCAATGTAGGAGGAGTGAGCATTGTGATTGCCTCCCGGACCTCCTGCTCGTTGAAAGGAAGAAGCCCTTTGGAAGCAGCATAACCGATGAGGATGAGATTGACCACACGGGGATTGCCCAGTTTCTGAGCTAGTTGATTGGCATCCACGGAATAAAGCCTAATACCTTCTACCTCCGGAAGGGAAGGAGAGTTAATCACCGCCGCTCCCCCTTCCCTCAGCATAGAGAGGTTCCTCAAACCTTCATCCCTTTGGAGGCCAAAGAGCAGATCAGCCCTTCCCCTTTTTATGAGGGGGCTAAAAAACTCACCTATTTTCACATGGGACAGGACCGATCCTCCCCTTTGGCTCATACCGTGGGTTTCGGAACCAAAAACATTCTCGCCGCGCTGGTGAGCTAGTTGATAGAGGATTCTGGCTGCAAAAAGTACACCTTGTCCCCCCACCCCGGCGATGACTATCTGCAATCTCATCTCTCTTCCCTTATCGCTCCTTGATGGCATGCGTAAACGCAAAGGCCACAATCGACGCAGATCTTGCGATCTATTTCTATCCGGCCTTCGACCATCCTCAAGGCCGGACAGCCGAAGGCCTCAAGGCAATAACCACACCCAACACAATTCTCCACAAGTGGCATCTCGATAACGGAACGGGGACACGCCACTGCACATAGCCGACAGAAATTACAACGCTCAAAGTTTACCTTATAAGTTGTGCCCTCCTTAAGAATGGCTCCTTGAGGACAGGAAATCATACAAAAATCACATTCCGTACAGCTACCACAGTGGAAACAGCGTTCATTTGCTTCTCTCAACGCTTCCTCTTCAGAGATTGCTTGCGAGATCTCCCTAAAACTTCTTCTGGCTTCTTCTGGGCTCAGGCGCCTTAGTGAAGTCCTCTCACTCCTTGGAAAGGCACTGAGGTCTATTTCGTCTAAGGAAACCTCTTTTGGTACTCGTTCCTTTAAGAGTTTGATTTCTTCGCCAGTAAGAAAATGGTGGATTTCCAACGCTCCTTTTCTACCCGAACCTATAGCATGGGCAACTGTGCGAGGCTGAGCTAAGAGATCGCCTCCAAAAAAGACCTTCCCGCTTTCGCGGAAGTCTGAAGGAAGCTCAAGATCGGGTTCTTCTCCGATGGCCACCACCACGGCCTCCACTTCGAGGACGAATTCGGAGCCCTCAACGGGCTTGACCCGACTGCGGCCATCCTCCCCCAGAGATTCAACGCACATCCTAATCAGACGCAATCCTTTCACTTCCTCATCCCCCAATATCTCCACCGGAGAGACCAAAAACTCCATCTTAACCCCTTCGGCCAAGGCTTCCTCCACTTCCGAAGGATGGGCCGGCATATCCTCCTTTCTTCGGCGATAAAGGAGCAATGGTTGGGATCCAAGCCTTATGAGGGATCTACAGACGTCAATGGCAGTATTCCCCCCACCGATCACGGCCACCCTTCTTCCTATTACAGGAGGGTTACCTTCATTTAAGCTCTTGAGAAACTCAATTCCCCTCCATACTCCCTGGAGCCTCTCGTTAGGGATTCCCAAGCGTCTGGGTTTCTGAGCACCGGTGGCAAAAAAGAGGGCATCGAAAGCTTGAAGCTCCTCGAAGGATACATCCCTTCCCACCTTCACTCCAGTCCGCATCTCTATACCCAGGGAAAAAATCCTATCGATTTCTCTCCTCAGCACCTCTTTGGGAAGGCGATAAGGAGGTATGCCATAGCGGAGCAAGCCTCCGGGTTCTGGCATAGCCTCAAATATCGTTACCTTATGACCCAAAAGGGCCAGATGGTAAGCACAACTCAAACCCGCAGGGCCCGAACCGATCACAGCTACCCGAAACCCCGTATCGGGAGCTCTCTTGGGCAAACACTGTAAAGTATAGCCCAAAAAGCGTTCTATAGCCTGAATACTCACAGGCTGATCGTACCTGCCTCTGTTACACGCGTCTTCACAGGGATGAAAGCACACCCTACCGCACACTGAAGGTAATGGATTTGTCTGAAGCAAGAGAAAAGCCGCCTCCTCTTCCTTCCCCTTGGCCAGTAGCCGCAAAACTCCCTCCACATCAGTCCCAACGGGACAGGCCCCATTACAGGGTGGTGTTTTAGTCACGTATCGAGGCCTCAAGTCCTCCTTATCTGGCAAGGGAAGGCGATAAAAAATCTTAACCCTCCTGGGTTGACCTACTTTCTTTGTGATTTCCATACAAGGGTGTCTCGCAACGATTACGGCCACCCCTCCATTCTTTTCCACATACTGTTGGGCATTCCTCAGGGTTTTTATCAATTCGGGTATATTATAAGGATCAACCACTTGAAGATACTGTACGCCACAGGCTTTCACTATCTTTTCCAGGGTAATTGGTTCGGCCTTATTGCCATCGGCTAGAATCGGAGAGGCAGGAGTAGGTTGCATGCCTGTCATTGCAGTGGTATTGTTATCCAGGATTACCAACAGAAACCTAGCCCTCGTGTGAACGGCATTAACTAGGGCAGGCAAGCCAGCGTGGAAAAAGGTCGAATCCCCAATGGTAGCCACAATGGGAATCTCACGGTGATCTTGATGGTAAGCTTGGTATAGACCCGCTGCCATATTTATGGCCGCTCCCATGTCAAGAACTATATCCACTGCCCCCTGATTCACTCCCAAAGTGTAACAGCCAATATCACTGGGGAAAATGGCATTGGGAAAAGCGCGCTTTATCGCATAAAAAGTCGCACGATGAGGACAACCCGGACACAGTACAGGAGGTCTCTCGACCCCTTCTACGGGGGGTCTGATTGTCGGCTTGATGGGAGGAAGAAGAGAACCCTTAGCTTTTTCCCATGCCTTCCTGAAGGCTTCTTCTACCACCTCAGGACTCAGCTCCCCTTCTTTGGGCACAACACCCGTAAATCTCCCCTCAACCTTCTTCACATCCCTTATCATCAACTCCAGGAGCGCATCGGGTTCCTCAAGGACTAATACGTGTCTGCATAACTTCATGAACCTTTCCACCAATTTCCGGGGGAATGGCAAGGGAGCACCCACCTTAAGAACTGGCACTGAATCGGCAAGCCTGAGTTCCTCCAGAAGTTCCACTACGGTACCAAAGGTAGAGCCTGCTGTGATGATCCCCAAGCGAAAAGAGCCCTCTAAGGATTCCAAGAACTTTCTCCCTAGCAGAACCCTGTTAAAAGGGGAATTTTCATATTCCTCGGCGATCTCCTCCAGTTTGCGATTCAAGATCTTATGAAGCTCGTAACGATATCTTGGGGTTGAAGCCCAGCGACGGGGATCCTTCACAAATTGGGCTTCCCTTCCAAGAACCTTTGGGGGATCCAGGGTAACTGTTTGACGGGCATGACATATCCTCAGGGTTGGGCGTAAAAGCACTGGAATCTCATAACGCTCTGATAACTCAAAGGCAAAAGAGGCCATCTCCTTAGCTTCCTGGGGACTGGAGGGATCAAGAACCGGAACCTTCGCTAAAATCCCCCAGAGGCGGGAATCTTGTTCGGTCTGAGAGCTATAAGGCCCAGGATCATCTGCCACAACAACTACAAACCCCCCTTTAACCCCCGTATAAAGCGAACTGAAAAAAGGATCACTAGCTACATTTAACCCCACCTGCTTCATCGCTACAGCGGCTCTTTTACCAGCATAAGCTGCAGCCAACGCCACCTCATAGGCCACCTTCTCATTTGTGGACCATTCCACATAAATGTCCAGCCCTTCCTCATCCTTAAAAGCAATAACCGCCGGCAAGATCTCAGTGGCCGGAGTGCCAGGATAAGAGGTCATCACCTGACACCCTCCCTCAACTAAACCCCTACCTATCGCTTCATTCCCTAAAAGAACCCTCTTACTAGCCACACTGCACCTTCCGTAATGTATACCGTATACATTATACAACACGATTATATGGCCTTTTTGTTTTTGTTGTCAAATTGAGTTTTAGGTTATTGGGTGTCTGGGTATAAACATAGGTCCCAACTTGTAGAAGGAGGAACAAAGAGGGTAGAGACTGCCGAGTTCATCCTTGAGGTCTTTCGCACAGACCTAAGTACCCTGGGATCGTGAAATCAAACCTCTCAGGGGATGGGGGTAAAGTATATCACGGTTTGAGGAGGAATTCTCCTGAAAGGGCGAGGTTTTTGGTGAGGAAGGTCCCGGAGCAGAAAGGAGGCAATGTGTCAAAGACAGAAGGAATCTTTTATATCTTACCAGAAGACCCTAAGAAGGGCAAGGGGAGGCTGGTTTGAGGATCTTTTTAGAAAGCTCAAAAAGCTCACCAAGGAGGCTTAAGGTCGAGTTTTAGCAGTTTATCCTAAGTGAGGTAAAAGAACAGGTTATGGCCCGATGAGGCTTTTAAAGCTTTTGTGGAGGAAATATACGCTTAGGCTCTCCCCCAACACCATGAAGGCCATTTTAATAAAGAGGCATGGAATCAGGAAAAAAGAGGAGATTTCAAGGCCCCCTTTATGAGTATGAGCATCTTTTACCCTTTGAGCAGATGCAGGTGGATACGAGGTCTATGAGCATGTAAAGGTATGTGGGCTACCGATTTATCAGTGGAGTCTCGGTGGATGTGGTCCCCAGGGCGAGGTTTAGGGCATTGAGTTATGGGCTTTTGAGTTTCTTTGGGGCTGTGTTTTTTGCCGTGGTGTTATTGTTGTTGAGGGCCCATGGGGTCAGGTGGAGGGTGAATGGAACCGCTTCAGGCTTTCATAAAAAGGCCATCCTTCAGATGATGAGGAATTTTGCCCGATCCATGCCGATGGAAGGGGGATGTGATGAAAGACCCCTCGGAAGTCCTCAGGGAGAGGTCAGGGGGCTTCTGAAAAGGTACATCCTGAAATTTCCGGTAGTACTTCTTGAGGTCCTCTTGAGAAAGGTTGATCCAAGGCTTCTCACCTTTCCCTTCCACTTCAAAACCGGTACTGATCTCTTTACCCCTTACCAGTTTTAGGTTATTGATTGGGTGTGAGTTTTTTGTGAAGAGCTTTTTAGGCGTTCTTTAATCTTTTCCCAAGAGGAAGTTATGAGGAAGCTTTCCTCCATGTTTTGGACCATTTTTTTCAAACTTTTTTATAGGAACAGCGAAACTCAAAGTTTCACGGGGGACATAGGGGCGAGCGGATACGTCAAACATACATATTATGCACCGAGGATTGGGAGAGAGGCTTCCAAGATAGGGGTACTGTACTATGGTAGCGCATCCTGCCACGAATGGAGCTACCACTGCATGTTGGTCAACCTCGTCGTAATTGGCCAGTGTAAATAGTCCCGACAGCACATCAGGTTGCGCGAAGAAGATGACAACCGATGGCTCATCTTCCTCCTTCAGATCATCCCATCTCTTAAATACTATCCTGCGTTTTGGGGCCTGAAAGTGAGGCATCCTTGACATGAGCTCTTTAACCAGTTCGGGAGATTTCTTGTAACGCTCCCCTTCCAGCTCCCCGGGGATACCATAAGAGAGAAAATACTCAAACTTAGGCATGATTTCTTGAGAAAAACCTAAATAACGGCGCCCTCCATGACATCCTATCCAATCTTTTTCGAAATAAATGGCCTTACCGTTCCTCACCTTAACCAAAGAGGATAGGACACACCTGTGGCCGGAAGAAGCCTTTTCTCCTTCAGCTCCACCATCTCCGTCGGTATAAAAGAAAACGATGGGAAGTTCTTTTCCGTTGAAGTACTTATTCCAAAGCTCCAAGAATTTTTTTTAAGCCCCAAATCCATCCTTTCCTCCTGAGCCCAATAGGTCTCAAAGGTGACCTATGGGAATATTTGGTTCACAAAGGGGATTTTGCCCAATTTCCCATAAGATGTCCATGAGCTTTATCAATCTGCAACCTTCAACAGTTGAAATGATCCTAATATACAAATTAAGTTGAAAGTCAACAGCAGGAACCGCTTTTTTGTTCCTTCCACATAGCGAAAACTAGCACTGTTACCAATGACAGGATTCCTCCATAAATAAAGGTACATGCATTGTTTATATCCCAAAGAAACCCTGTTACGAAGTTTCCAAAAAGACCGATATGCCCACCACTGTATGGAATAAGCCAAGGGCGGTTCCGTACATCTCAGGGGGGCTAAGTCACTCGCATAGGCTCATTGGTTCCCCTCAACAAGGGCATGGCAGATGCCGTAAAACGAAAATAAAACAAACAAAAAGGAAACATCTTTTGTCCACAAAAAGCCGGTGCAGAGAACAGAGAAAAGGAAGTAACCGAGCCCAATAATAATCCTTCGCCCTAATTTATCGGAGAGTTTGCCAGCAGGAGAAGCCAGTAGAGTATAAAAATATTGAAAACTACATAAAAGGCCAATGTCCAGGCAAAAGCATTAGAGCCTCCCCGAAAGGATGGCTGGGCTTTAAGTAAGAAGAACACATATGTGACCTTCCCCCTCAATAAATTGAGGAGGCATCCTAACACGGA
>CAZIZI010000021.1:0-29145 GCA_964543765.1 uncultured Thermodesulfobacteriota bacterium | reverse complement strand
CATGGGGCTTCTTCCGCTCAAACTTCGGCTTAGCCATAATAAGACCTCCTGTTCTAGGGATTTACCACCGATAATGGGCAAAGGCCCTATTGGCCTCGGCCATTCTATGGGTATCTTCCCTCTTCTTTACCGCTGCACCTCTATTATTGAAGGCATCTATTAATTCCTCCGCAAGGCGTTCCTTCATCGGTTTTCCAGAACGATTTCTGGCAGCGTTGATTATCCACTTTACCGCCAAACTTATCTGCCTCTCAGGCCTTACCTCCACCGGCACTTGATAAGTAGCCCCTCCAACCCTTCTTGGTCGCGTTTCCAGAATGGGTTTCACATTATCTATTGCCTTATGAAAGATCTTCAAAGGATCATCTTTGAGCCTTTCTCTCAAAATATCCAAAGCCCCATAAACGATCTTCTCGGCCACGCTTTTTTTACCATCCCACATAATGCAATTTATCATTTTTTGAACCAGTACATCGTTATACTTCGGATCAGGCGGTATTTCCCTCTTCGGAACACTACCTTTACGCGGCATCTTCTACCCCCTTATTTTGGTTTCTTGGCGCCATATTTAGACCTAGATTTCCTTCTACCTTCTACACCAGCTGCATCTAAGGCACCACGGATTATGTGATACCTTACACCTGGAAGATCCTTCACACGCCCTCCCCTCACCAGAACCACAGAATGCTCTTGTAAGTTATGACCTATACCCGGAATATAAGCGGTAACCTCGATCCCATTGGTCAATCTAACCCTGGCCACTTTCCTTAAAGCCGAATTGGGTTTCTTTGGCGTAGTGGTATAAACCCTGACACACACACCTCGTTTTTGCGGGCAACCTTGCAAAGCCGGAGCCTTACTCTTCTCCTTCGGCTTTTCTCTTCCTTCCCTCACGAGTTGATTAATAGTAGGCATTAAATAAAACCCTCCTTTTCCGATAAAATTAAAGCCCCTCCTTGGGCCCTCCAGTTTGCCCTTTTCGTAGTACCAATTTTGAGGGGGGAATGTCAAGCTCTTCTTAGTTTTCTCTTCCCCCCTTTCTTTGTTTTATAAACTTAAAGAAAGCACATGCTTTTGTCAAGGGGAATAGGAGGATTATTTTCTCGATTTGAAAAATAACCCCATTATTAAAAGTATACCCCCTACCCCCGAGGGTTTGCCCCAGAATTGAGAATTTTAATATCTGAGAAAAGTTTTCCTTCAAAGAGGCTAACCATAGGAAACAATATCCCATACTTATCAAAATAATGCCGATCAATCGAATTATGGCTTTATTTTCACCTCCTTTCTGTTAAAATGGGCCTTTGTAATATTAAAAGTTTAAATTTATAATTTCCGGCGTCAAGAAAATGGAAGGGAGAGAAAAGGAAAGATTATTACCACCAGGACTTGTAGAACTCGCCAAAGAGAAGGGATCTCGCAAAAAGATCGGAATTTTTGCAATAGGTCTTTTTTTATTTTTGGGCTTTGTAGGATGGATTCTAGTCAAAAACTTTTTTGAACCAACAAGACCTGGCTTGGAAACCTCTCGGCCTTTGGCCTTCAAGCAAGATATTAAGGAAGAAATCCCTTTTAAAAGTGAAGATGAAACAAAGGTAGTTTCGATTCTTCAAAATAAGGAGACACTTAAACCCAACTTACCCATCTCCCCTTCTTTTAAAGAGAAGCCCAAAAGCAATATCAAGGACGTTTCCCGCGAAAAACCTTCCTACTCTGAAGTTCCTCCTTTTCCCACTCTATACGCCCATCTCTGGAGGGCAAAAGAGTATGAGGAACAGGGTAATTACGAAGAAGCTATAAAGGAGTATCTTAAGTTTTGTAACCTAAAAAGGGAGGTGAATGTTTTAAATCGAGTGGCTCTGCTTTACCTTAAGATTGGGAAATTAGAAGAAGCCGAAAATCTCCTCGAGGAAGCACTTTCCATCGATCCGGAGAATCGAGGGGTTTTACTTAACCTTTCGGTGGTGAAGTTCAAGCTTGGTCAAAGCGAAAAGGCCAAAGAATTATTGGAAGAACTGTTAAAAAAGGACCCAACGAATCGAAAGGCTTTGTTTAATATAGCCCTCATCCATGAAATGCTCGGTGACCGTGATGAGGCCAAAAGATTTTATCTTCAACTCCAGGAACTGGGAGATCCCGAAGGGAAGAAGGGGTTGGAGCGGCTTGGGATTACAAATTAAGATGTTTTAGAGCTATTTTTACGTATTTTTTCTTAATGCGCTGGGAATTGTAAAAAAAACCAACCATAAGGGCTCGTGAACAAATGAGGTTTATTAATCGTGGTATTCCTCGTGAAGCCTTCCATATGAGTTTGATAGCCCCTTTTTCAAAAAGAAGAGACGAATTTCCCGCCTTCCTTATCCGATGCAGGATAAAATCGTGAGCTTCATCTTTCGTCAAGGGAAGAAGCTTGATTCTAAGACTTATCCTCTGATCAAGCTGTAAATTTTTAGGCTCTTTAAGCCTCGACTCCAACGAAGGTTGTCCCACTAGAATAATGGGCAAAAGCTTTCCCTTATCTGTCTCCAGATTTGACAGGTGTTTAATCTCCGTTAGGGTTTCATCGGACATATCTTGAGCCTCATCTATTATAAGTAAAAACCTCTCTCCCTTTTTATAGCTTTCTAAAAGAAACTCCCTTAGCCTCTCGAGACCTTGGAGTTTACCTTCGAATTTACCAAGGCCTAACTTCTGACACAAATAACTTATGAGCTCTTCAGGTCTTACGGTTGGATTATAAAGAGGAATGGTACAAACCCCTTGGACCTTGGATAGAAAAGTCTTGATCACAGTAGTTTTCCCGGTACCTGGAAACCCGGTCAAAAGTAAAAAGCTCTCCCCTTTCTTTAGAAGATATTCCATACTCTCAACAGCCATTTCGTGAATGCGGGTAGGATAAAAATATTCTGGATCAGGAGTAATACTAAAAGGATCTTCTTTTAAATTATAAAAATCCAAAACCTCCTTCATAAACTCATCCCTATTCGGGAAATCATCTCATAGACAGGTATAAATAGACTTACTATCACTAAAGCAAAGAATAATCCTATCACTCCTATTATCACCGGTTCAATAATTTTACCAAGTCTAAGGGAATACTCTTGAGTTTTATTTGCGTAATGTTCTGATAACGTGCTAAACTGGTCAGCTAAACGTCCTGTCCTTTCTCCTACTTCAACAAAGTTTATGATCATTTGAGGAAATATTTTCGTTTCCCTTAATGCTTCCGAAAGCCTTTTTCCCAAAAGCACGCTTTCTTTTGCCTTTTCCACTGCTTTTTTAACCACCGTGTTCTCCACGGCGTTCTTCACCCTTTCAAAGGTAACGTCAATGGGAATCCCGGTTTCGAGAAGGATTCTCATCTGTTCAGAAAAAATCACCATTGTTCTCAAAAACACTAAGGTCTTTATCACCGGCAATTTTAAAAGAATCTTATCCTTTAATGTTTTTATTTGGCTTTTATCTTTAACAACAGTGTAACCGATAAAAATCAAAAAAAAACCTATAAAAAGTGTCCAAAAGTAATTTTTTAAAAATTCTCCAATACCCATCATAATCAAAGTAACCGTAGGCAAATTAACACCCATATCCCTCATAGAAAAAGCCACCTTAGGTAGCACGTAAATCAGCCAAAAAAGGATTGCCCCCACGCTTGCTATGGTAGCGAAAATTGGGTACAGAAGGGCTCTTTGTACCACAATTTTAAGCTCCTCGATCCGCTGGAGGTGATTTCCGATATCCTCAAAAACTTTATCGAGTCTGCCCGTCTGCTCTCCTCCTTTTATGAGGTATGGAAAAATCGGAGGAAAGAAATGAGGATAAAGTGAAAAGGCCTCACTTAAACTCATACCTCTTTTAACTAGATCGATAATATCAATTAAAGCGTTTTTGAAGGCCCTATTTTTCGTTTGTTCCTTTAAGCTCTCTAAGGCCCATATTACGGAAATACCCGCTTTAATCATAATGGACATATTTTTCGAAAACTCTATAAGATCCTCTCTTTTTACACCTCCATAAAAAAGGGTGCCTAAAAGGCGGGGTATTGGGATTAGTTTGTATGCATAGAGCCCTCTTCTTTCTAAAATGCGAAATAATTCCTCCTCATCGGAAGCTAAAATAAACCCACTCGACGACGATCCTTCTTCCGAAAAAGCCCTGTAAAAGTAAAATTTCATCCAAGCACTCTTTCTAATTCTTCTACGGTGGTGATACCTTTCAGTACTTTTCTGATACCGTCTTTCTTTAAAGGTTCCATACCTGCTTTTAAGGCTGCCTCTTTGTATTCTCTAAGAGAAGCGCCTTTATAAATCATATCCCTAAAGGTATCAGTAATGCACAAAAGTTCCCCTATGGCTGTTCTCCCTAAGTAACCTAACCCTTTACAAGCCCTGCAGCCTCTTCCAAAATAAAGGGCTTTTATCTCGTTCGCCTCAAATCCATTTTCCTCGAATAATCTCCTTTCAGCCTCTGTGGGTTTTCTTTCGTCTTTACAAACGGAACATATCTTTCTCACTAAACGTTGTGACAAAACGCCCAAAAGAGAAGTGCTCAATAAAAATCTATCCACTCCTAGGTCCAAAAACCGAGGAATGACCGAAAGGGAATCGTTCGCGTGAAGTGTTGACAAAAGAAGATGCCCGGTTATGGAAGCCCTTATGGCTATTTTTGCAGTCTCTTCATCTCTTATCTCACCTATTATGATGATATCAGGATCGTGTCTCATGAAGTTTCTGCCCGCCATAGCGAAGTCATAAGCTATTTTTTCATTTATCTGGCTTTGTTTAGCGAAATTAAGTCGGTATTCTACCGGATCTTCGATAGTTATCACACTTCTTTCCAAACGATTAACCTCATTAAGAAGAGCATAAAGAGTCGTACTTTTACCTGAACCAGTAGGCCCAGTGCAAAGGATTATACCATGAGGTTTTCTTATCAAGACCTTAAGTTCCTGAACTAACGTGTCTTCAAAACCAAGATTTTCAAGGCGATAAAGCTCAGAACTGCCTCCAAAAAGGATCCTGAGGACCACGCTCTCACCCTGAATGGTCGGTATGGTCGAAACTCTTATCTCGTATCTTCTCCCCAAAAATTCGAACTCAAATGATCCATCTTGAGGGAGACGTTGCTCAGCAATGTCCATCTGGGCCAGAATTTTTATACGAGAAACGATGGGAAAAACCAAATTCCTAATTAAGCTAAAACCGTATTGAAGTACGCCATCAACTCGGTAAAAAACACTCAATATTGGTTCAGTGACCAAGAGATGGATATCGGTGGCGTGCCGCCTTATCCCTTCACTTATTAAAGCATCAACGAGCTGTGGTATTAGTTCACTTGGAACTTCTAAACGGGCCCTTCTGTTAACTTCTTCGATAAGTTTCTCCGTTGGGTTTTCAAGGAAATAGTAAACTTTTTCAAAAACGTCCCAAAAGACTTCCTTATCCGTTAAAAACACCTTAACCGGCTTTTTGCTAATGGCCTGAGCTACGTCGAAAGCCTTCAGATTTGCTGGATCGATAACCACAATGTGAAGTTCGTGATTTTCCTCCAATGGCAAAAAACCGGCTTCACGAGTTACTTCTTTAGGGAACCTCTTTAGAAGGTCTTCGGATATCCCCTGTATTTCCCTTAAATCTATATAAGATAAACCATGTTGTTCCGCTAAACATTGAGCCAAATCCCTACTGGAAAGAAACCCGAGTTTAACAAGGATCTCCCCTAACATTTCCCCTGTAAGAGCTTGCACTTTTAAGCCTATCTCTAACTGGTTTTCCTTGATTAGCTTTTTTTCAAGAAGTAGGTCTCCAAGCCTCCTCACGAAATTACCCTCGCTTGAAGTATTATTACCAATTCTGTGTTTGATTCTTCTAAAGCTTTACCCTTAAAAAATCCCCCAACAAGAGGAATGTCTTTAAGTAAAGGAATACCGTAATTTTGCTCTTTTTCTTCTTTCTTCATGAGTCCTCCTATTAATAAAATTTCTCTATCTTTTAACTTTACACTAGTACTGAGTTCCCTTAGATCCATCTCCGGAAGCTGAATTGTATATTGCGTGCCAAAACTAACTTCTTTAAGCCGTATAAGATTAGAAACAATGGGAGTAATGGTGAGCGAAATCTCCCCCTCTTCGGATACATGAGGCACGATCCCTATCATAAGCCCCGAAAGCAAACTGCTTGTCTCTATGGTGTAGGAAGTTACCCCTGTTTCCGGAGTGGTGGTGGTTTCAACGCGGGAAATAAAGTTAATGCTCCTTCCGACGGTCAAAAGAGCCGTCTGCCCGTTCATTATGCTAACTCGAGGATTAGAAAGTGTCCTCAAGTCTCCAAATTCGGAAAGTGCTTTAATAATGACGTTTAAATCTCGACCTCCTTTGAAAAAATGAAGTCTTAATTGGGAAAAAGGAGAAGTAGTAGGTATAGTGCTTATGAAATCGCGTGCTCCTATTTCACCTTGAAGAGTCCAGCTTCCACTTATCTGTTCTCTTAAATAACTCCAGTCTATACCGTACCGAAATGCTTTGTTTAAGGTAACCTCTATAACCTTAGCTTCGATTAACACCTGCCTTGATAAAGCGAGGTTCAGTTCTTTTAGAAATCTTTCAACTTTCTCCATATGAGGTTTTGTAGCAGTAACCATTATGGTCCCGCTCAGCCTATTTATAACAAAGCTTTCACCAGGAGAAGTAAGGATAAGTCCCAAAGCCTTTTGTACGGCGTCCCATAATTTATAAGCTTCATCATCGCTTTTCTCACTTCTCGAAACCGCTCCTTTAAGAGTACCCCCTGTCTGCGGCATAACCGACCCCAGGATATCTCCTCCTACATCAACCGAGTAGGTTTGACTAACTGGAATTGCCTTTACTCGAAATGCCTTAGTATCCAATGCTTTCACAATAAGAAGGTTGCCTTTTATCTCGTAAAAATAAGGCACAGTAGAAAACAGGGCTTCAAGAGCCTCCTTCAATTTGACCCTCTCCAACACCAGAGTAACAGGCGCTTCGGGATCAACGCCGTTCTCAATTACCAGGTTTAAACCCGCATCTCTCGCTATTACGAAAAGAATATCCCTTAAAGGAACCGCTCTCATATGAAGCGAAATGGTAAGGGTAGAGAGGGGGGTAACCTCCATTTCTTCAAGCTTAAAGTCGGGAATTTTCTCCTCCACGGATGGCCTCTCTCTTATCCCTTCCGCTAACTTCGGTAACTCTATGGTTTTTCCACCTTCCATGGTCTTACAACCAATTGTAAAGAACCCGATTAAGGCAATAAGGGCAAATTTACCCATCTCTCTTCTCCTTTTGTATTCTTAAAAAGCACTTTATCAGGATAAATCCTCTTAACGATCCACCACCCTATCTTTTCGCCTTCCTTAACTATTTTCCCATCAACAATAGCATATTTCCCCTTCCCACAATAAATAAGTGAAACGGAAGGCAAAAAAGAATCCACAACTGTTTCATCTTTTCCTTTCCCTTTTTTTATACCTTTATTTACCACTTTATTCTTACCCTTAAATGGAAGTTCCACGTGAGTTTTAGGGGGTTCTTTTTTCCGTAAAACTAAATAATTAAGAAAATCCTCTATTTCTTTATTTGCCACAATTTTGTAGGAAAAATCGCTTTGGGGCAAAGGTGCTTTCATACCAACGATAATCAGTAATACCGATAGGGCTATTAGAACCTTGCTAGCCTTCATTTATTCACTAAAACGGTTTCCATGAGTAAATTATATGCCACACCTTTTGTGCCATTTTTGAGTTCGACCGATCTTATTATATAAGGTGGCCACATGGAATCTTCTACGAAATCGAGAATCTGAAAAAGTTCCTCCGAAGAGCATTCCCCATTTACATTAATTTCAAACCAAATTGCCCCTTCCTGAACCTTGGTGTTCAGTAATATATTATCGGCATAAGTTTTTAGAACATCCATTGATCTTAGAAAAGTTTCAAATTGATCCTCTTCTTTAAATAAAGGAAATAATCGATAATTACTGAGTTTTATTGTTATATCTCTCAAACGTTTTTCTTCTTCTGTTAACTCCTCAAGCTCTAAATAAAGTAGTTTTTCGTACCTTTTAAGGTAAAACGAAGAGGTTAAGCTCAATGAAAAAATTAAAAAACACAATGAGAACAATAGTAGGGCTTTGTTTAATTTTTTCTCACAAACTTCCTTTAAACTCACATCTGGCTCCAATTTCAAAAGTACCCTTTTGAAAATCCCATTTTTCCGAAGATATCAAAAAGCCTTGATTTATCAATCGTTGTTTCAATATTTTATAAGCCTTATATATTTTCAAAAAAGAATCCCCTTTGATCTCCCCCTTAATTTTCAAGAACCCTCCTCCGGGAGAAATCAGTATTTCCGAAATTTCAACATTTTCTATATCTCTAAAAGCTCCAATGCGGTTGAGAAGAAGTCGAGTATCTACTGTCTTGGTTTTATCCCTCAATAAATTCAAAATGGGGGAACCTTCTAATTTTTGAAGTTCCGAAGTTATACCATGAAAATATTCTGCCATTGCGATTACATTTCTTTTTTTCTCGTTAATATTCTCTCTTATCTTTGACAAACTAAACCAAACCCTAAACCCATATACTCCTGTTAATAAGGCCAATAGTAAAATCAAGATCGCTATTTTTCTGAAATATTTTTCTAACTTTAGCGGTTTCTGGACCTTTGGATATTTTATAGAAAAGCCAAGAAGCTCCTTCTCTTTCCCTTTGAGCTTTAAAAACATCTCGTCGGGTCTTTTGTAATCTATTATCCTATAATGAAAATTAAGTCCATTAAGGTTTTTAACCCGCCCTATTATGAGTAGCACTTGGGGTTTAATCCTTATGGTCTGCTGACAATAATTGTAAACCATATTCAAAACTGTTACATCATTCTCGGAAAGCCCTTCTTCCTCTCCCTCATAGACTCTTTGAAAAAGGAATTCCTTACCACTAAATACATATAGAAACCGGTTTTTGCCCGTAAGAAAAATCAACATTTTGTCCTTTTCAGGTTCTTCTTCGATTAGCAGAATAAAAGCAGAAAAAAGCGGGCAAACCCTCTCTACATCGAATCCCCTTTTTATTAAAGAAGAAAACACTTCCTCTATCTCCTCTTTATCAAAAAGATAAACCCTTAGTCCTTTTCTATCCCCTCCCTCATCATCGATTACTTGATAAGCAAATGCCATATCCTCAGCTTTTAAACCCCTTTTTCTTATCTCCGTTAAGAGGATGGCTTCTCTGGCTTTTTTGTTTTTTATTAAACGTGAAGGAATAGAAACCCACAAACTGGAAACCTTTTCCAAATGCGTTAATGCCACTTTAACCTTTAAAAAATTTTCCAATTCGTAAAGGCTCATCTTCTCAATACAAATGCCCTTTTATTCATGGCGGGAAGATAATAGCAAAAATTTCTCTCCTCTCAAACCTCCTAATTCTAAATTTAACTTGACGCGCTTTTATGATCATTTTAAAATTAAACTCAATTTCACTAAAGGAAAGGAAAAACATGCTGCGCCGGGTTATTGTTAGTGATAGTGAAAAGTGTGTGGGGTGTCAATGTTGTATGTTCGCCTGTGCCAGAAGAGAGGGAACAGGTTTATCTAAAGCAAGAATTGGGGTTCGTTCGGTTGGAGGGATGGAGAGGGGGTTTGTTATCATTAAATGCAGGGCTTGTATAGATCCTCCTTGTCTTAAGGTATGTCCTACTTCGGCGTTAAGGCTTCGGGAAGAGGGAGGTGTTATCTTAGAAGAAGAGAAATGCATAGGTTGCGGGCATTGTAAAATAGCGTGTCCTATAGGTTGTGTTTTCTGGGACGAAGAAAGTAATAAACCGATGATATGCAATCAATGTGGATATTGTATAGAGTTTTGCCCCTATGGGGTCTTAAAGATGGAGGAAAAGGATGCTTGAGAATGAACCTTTGGCCAATGTGCTTTATATAGATCTCTCTAAAAGGCGTTTTTGGGCAAAAAGAAGGGAGGATCTTTTTAAGGAATACTTGGGAGGAGTAGGTGTAGGGATAAAATTGCTGGAAGAGGAGTGTCCTCCGGGAGCCGATCCTTTAGGTCCGGAAAACGTCATCGTTTTCGCAGTAGGGCCTTTAACGGGGCTTTTCCCTTTAGCCTCAAAGACGGTGGCCCTCTTTAAATCGCCTCATACAGGGAATCTTGGGGAAAGTCATGCTGGAGGAAGAAGCGCTATAGCCATAAGGATGGCCGGCTATGGGGCTATTGTAATTAAGGGAAAAAGTGAGACTCCCGTATATTTGGCTATTCACGGAGAGAGGGTGTTTTTCAGAGATGCTTCTGCCCTTTGGGGGATAGAGAGTTCTTATACCGTTGGAAGGATTTTAAGGGAAGCGGAACCGGGGAGTGGGATGAGGACTATAATGAGGATAGGTCTTGCGGGTGAGAAAAAAATAAGCTATGCCACGGTGGTTACCGAGACCTATAGGCACTTTGGAAGGCTTGGTTTGGGAGCAGTTTTTGGAAGCAAAAACCTCAAGGCCCTGGTTATAAGCGGAAGAAGATCGCTTCCTGTGAGGGACCATTCCATTTACCGGAAACTTTATCGAAAGGTTTGGAAGGAAGCCGTTGATTCCACCTTGATGAAGAAGTACCACGATCTTGGCACAGCCGAAAACGTTTTGCCCCTTAATAGCCTGGGAGGACTTCCCACCAGAAACCTTCTAGCTTCGCGTTTTGAAGAAGCGGAAAAGCTTTCGGGCGAAAGGTTGTTGGAAGCGTTCCTTGGAAGGAGGCTTGCCTGTGCGCATTGTCCTGTGGGTTGTATTCACATAGCTGCCTTACGCGAACCTTATGAAGAGGATCCTTATTTTTACCGCACAAGAATGATCTCCTATGATTATGAGCCCCTTTATGCCTTGGGATCGATGCTCGGAATTTCCAGCACCGAAGGGTTTTTAAAGTTGCTGGATAAAATCGAAACATGGGGGCTTGATGCCATGAGTACGGGAGTTGTCCTCGCGTGGCTTACAGAAGCAGAGCAACGGGGACTTGTAAGCGAAAAGGAAACGGCCGGGCTTAAATTCTCATGGGGTAATTACGAGACTTACATCAAAGCCGTGGAATTTATCCTCAGAAAACCAACTCCTCTGTACGAGGCCTTGGGAAAAGGCGTGGAATATGCTTCAAGCCTTTTTGGAGGAAGGGATTTCGCTTTGGCTTTTGGTGGTAATGAGATGCCAGGCTACCACACCGGACCCTGCGCCCATTTGGGCTATTTAATAGGTTCGCGACACAGCCATTTAGATGGGGCTGGTTACAGTTTGGATCAAAAATGGCCTAAGAATAAGCCTTTAACCCCACAGAATGCAATCGATGAATTGGTGAAAGAAGAAAGCTGGCGCCAGATACTTTCAAGCCTTGTGGTGTGCTTTTTCGCAAGGGGCATCTACCGTGCAGAATTGATAAAGGAATTGTTGGAGACATTGAACATCTCCCTTGATGAAAATGAACTCACGAAGCTTGGTCGTAAAATTCTCCAAGAAAAGTTCAAATTCAAAAAAAGAGAAGGCTTCTCCTTCGATAAATTGAGGATCCCTAAAAGGATATTTGAAACTCCCACGCCTTTAGGAATATTAAATGAAACTTTCTTCGAAGAGGCTTTGGAGTATGTAAAAGCAATATTTGAAGGAGGAAGCATTAAATGAAGATTGAGTCACTTTTGAAGGAGGAACGCCTTTTTGAGGCTCCTGAGGACTTAAAGCAGGAAGCTTATATCAAGGACATTGAACATTACCGTGAGCTCCATCGAAAAGCCTTAGAAGATCCTGAGACGTTTTGGAGCAAAATAGCGGAAGAGGAACTTACGTGGTTTAAAAAGTGGAAAAAGGTCTCTGAAGGAGATTTTGAAAATCTTAATATCAAATGGTTTATCGAAGGTAAACTTAATGCTGCCTATAATTGCCTTGACCGCCATTTGACAAGTTGGCGCAAGAACAAGGCCGCTTTGATCTGGGTAGGGGAACCCTTAGGGGAATGGAAGGTTTTCACTTATTCGCAACTTCATCATTTGGTATCGAAGTTCGCCAACGTTCTTAAGGCTCTTGGTGTAAAAAGAGGAGACAGGGTGGCTATTTATCTGCCGATGATACCCGAAGCGGTAATAGCGATGCTCGCTTGTGCACGCATTGGTGCGATTCATAGCGTTGTTTTCAGCGGTTTTTCTCCGGAGGCCCTGAGTGGAAGAATTGAAGATGCT
Source organism: uncultured Thermodesulfobacteriota bacterium (assembly GCA_964543765.1). GTDB lineage: Bacteria > Desulfobacterota > B13-G15 > B13-G15 > B13-G15 > B73-G16. The sequence continues at coordinate 16,919 of CAZIZI010000021.1, read as the reverse complement.
CAAGCGAACCTTTTGATCACTGCTGATGCTTATTACCGAAACGGAAGGATAATAAAGGCAAAAGAAAATACCGATGAGGCTTTAAAGAACTCAGCAAAAGTTAAGCAGGTAATTGTAGTAAAGAGAATGGGGATCGAAATCCCTTGGGAAAAAGGCAGAGACCTTTGGTTTCATGAGCTAATGGAAAAGGCTTCAAGCGAATGTCCTTGTGAGGTGATGGATGCAGAAGATCCGCTTTTTATCCTTTACACCTCTGGCAGTACAGGAAAACCAAAGGGAGTGGTCCATTCTACAGGTGGTTATCTCGTTTATGTGGCTCGAAGTCTTAGATGGGTATTTGACATGAAAGAAGACGATGTATTTTTCTGCACTGCCGATGTGGGATGGGTTACGGGCCATAGTTATGTGGTTTACGGGCCACTTTGTCTTGGCGCCACAACCCTTATGTATGAAGGGGTTCCCACTTGGCCAGAGCCTGATCGTTATTGGAGGATTATCGAGGAATGGAAGGTCACAAAGTTTTATACCGCTCCTACCGCTTTGAGGGCTTTGATGAGAGAGGGCGATAAGTGGGTAGAGAAACACAATCTATCGAGCCTTAAAATTTTGGGTTCGGTTGGTGAACCTATTAATCCTGAAGCATGGCTTTGGTATTACTTTGTGGTAGGCAAAGGCCGATGCCCCATAATGGATACTTGGTGGCAAACAGAGACAGGTGGTTTTCTCATAAGTCCCTTCCCCGCTTTACCCCTTAAGCCAGGCTCTGCGGTCTTTCCTTTTCCAGGCATAGACGCCAAGGTCCTTAGGGAAGACGGTAAAGTTTGTGAAGTTGGGGAAGGGGGAGCATTGGTTATCGGAAGAAGTTGGCCCTCCATAGTCAGAAGGTTTTGGAATGATCCTGAAGATAAAAGGCTGAGGGAAACTTATTTCTCGGTTTTCCCCGGCTATTACTTCACGGGCGATGGGGCTCGAGTCGATGAGGATGGCTATTTTTGGATACTTGGACGAATAGACGACGTGATAAACGTCTCGGGGCACAGGATCGGAACAGCTGAAGTGGAGAGCGCTTTGGTGAGCCATCCTGCAGTGAGTGAAGCGGCAGTGGTTGGTTTTCCTCATGAGATAAAAGGCCAGGGAATATGCGCCTTTGTAGTCTTAAAAAGGGGATTTGAAGGCGGTGAGGAACTGGAAAGAGAGCTAATAAACCAGGTGAGAAAGGTCATCGGACCTATCGCCACCCCGGATAGGCTCTATTTCGTCGAGATGCTCCCCAAAACGAGAAGTGGAAAAATCATGAGGAGGATATTGAGAAAAATAGCCCAAGGGGAATATGAAGAACTCGGAGATACCTCCACATTGGCTGATCCTGAAGCGGTTAAAGCTTTGGTGCGACAAGTTTTAGGCCTTTGAGATGAAATGGCGCTTGATTTTAGAAGGATTAATGTCCTTCCTTCCCAAGTAAGGGATTTTTTGTTTATAAAACTCATCCCTCAGGAACTCTTTTTTCGATTTAATATCGATCCCATAACCCTCCGAGGGCCATCGGGGCACAAATGCGTAAGGGGTTACTTTCCCAAGGATGAGAATATGGCTTTGATTGAAGTCCGCCTTAATCCCCAGGATGAAGACCCTCTTTTTCAGTGTCAATTATCCCTTCAAGAACTTTTTAGAAGCGTAAACCTCGATTGGATCGAGATGAACCACATTACCAAAGAGCGCTTTAACGTGGATAAAGCTCAAGAAGGGAAAGAGACTTTAGGTGGAGTTTTTCAAAGGAATCTAGAAGAAGAAATAAAGGCTATGCGAGCGGGTCTTGCACCAGGGATGGTCAGGCCGGGGCTTGGTCTTTTTGGAAAATTCGTCAAATGCCTGGAGGAATTCACAAGCTTTTTAGGTTTAAATACCATAACACTTGAGGCCCTTTTTTATCATACTGCCATTATGTTTGAACGCTATGGGTTTACCTATCTCAAAGGGCTAAAAATGATGCAAACTATAGGAAAAGAGTTTAGGCCTCAAGGAAAATTGTTTTTGGGACTTGATGGGTCAACTCCTTTTCGCCAGAGGGGAATGGAAGTAACAGCAAGGGCTAGAAGTTGGGCCATTCACGATGGCATACTCAAAGACGTTTTAGGCATGGAATGGATCCCCCCACGGATGTATAAATTAGTGGGTAAGCATCATAGAATAGATACCTTTTGGGGAGTTGTAAATTGAAGGATTTAAGGGATTTTTTGAATATCCTCGAGGAAAAGGGGGAACTTGCCAGAATCCCCTTAAGCGTATCGCCGGAGCTTGAAATAAGCGAAATAAGTCAAAGGGTCTTTAAAGGACCCAAGGAATTGAACAAAGCCCTTCTTTTTGAGAACGTAAAAGGATCAAGTATACCGGTTGTAACGAACCTCTTTGGGACTCCTAAAAGGATGGCTTTGGCTTTGGGGGTAAATGATCTTAAGGAACTCGAAAAAAAGGCCCAAGGGCTTCTCGATCTATTTTCCGCGAAAAGTTTTGGGGATTTTTTTCGAGTAGGGAAAGAGATCCTTAGGTCCTTTTTGAGCCTTTTCCCTCGACCCAAGCTCCTTAAGGAAGCTCCTTGTCAGGAGATCATCAAAAAAGACGATGAGATTAACCTGTTTGAACTCCCTATTTTAAAGTGCTGGCCAAAGGACAAAGGATCTTTTATAACGCTTCCTCAGGTGGTGACAATGGACCCACTTACAGGACAAAGAAATGTGGGAATGTATAGGTTGCAGGTCCTTGATAAAAGGACTCTTCTGGTCCATTGGCAACGTCATAAGGTGGGAACTGAACATCAAATTAAGGCAAAAGCCTTGGGTTTGAAAGCCATACCCTGTGCGGTGGTCTTGGGAGGTGACCCTGCTTGCATATGGGCCGCATCGGCCCCTTTTCCTCCGGGGTTTGATGAATACCTTTTTGTGAATTGGCTGAGGGGGAAACCCCTCGAAATGGTAAGGTGTGTAACTATAGCTTTGGAAGTCCCGGCGAGGGCTGAAATAGTCATAGAAGGCTTTGTCGACTTAGAGGACTTAAGGGAAGAAGGACCCTTCGGGGATCATACGGGATATTATACCCCGGTGGAACTTTTCCCAACCCTTCACGTGAGTGCCATCACTATGCGTTCTGAACCCATATATCCTGCTACAATCGTGGGAATCCCTCCTATGGAGGACTATTGGATGGGAAAGGCAACCGAAAGGTTTTTCCTTCCTTTTATAAAGTTGGTGCTTCCTGAAATAGTGGACATCAATATGCCTCCCGAAGGAGTATTTCATAACCTTCTTTTGGTCTCCATCAAAAAGACTTACCCCGGTCAGGGAAGAAAGGTGATTTTCGGATTATGGGGCTTAGGGATGATGAGCCTTACCAAGGCGATAGTGGTAGTTGATGAAGATGTAAAGCTTGAAGATTTAAGTGAGGTAGCCTGGTATGTGCTTGGAAATGTGGATTGGAAAAGGGATGTGATGATAGTGGAAGGTCCGGTGGATCATTTGGACCATTCTTCACTACAGCATTCCTTTGGAGGAAAAATCGGGATCGATGCTACCCGAAAGCTTCCCGAAGAAGGTCACCAAAGGGAATGGCCCGAAAGGGTTAAAATGAGCGAAGAGGTCAAAAAGGCAATCGATGAGAAGTGGCCGGAAATCTTTGAAGCGCTCAAGAAATGAAGCAGATAAAGGTTTTTTTGGAGACCATAAAATTCGAACATACGATTTTTGCCCTTCCTTTCGCTTATTTGGGAATGTTTTTAGGAACAGGTGCCTGGCCCTCTTTGAGGACCTTTCTCTATATTACCTTAGCCATGGCTTCAGCCCGCACTTATGCCATGACCCTTAACCGACTGATAGACCTTCCCTTTGATGCTCGAAACCCAAGGACTTGGAAAAGGCCCCTTGTTACCGGGGCTTTGAAGAAAAAAGTTGCCTGGGGAGCGGTATTTGTTTCATTAGTGTTTTTCCTCTTTTCCGCTTACAAGCTTGGCCCTTTGCCTTTTAAGCTTTCGCCTTTGGCCCTTCTGTTTCTAACTGGGTATCATTTCACAAAACGTTTTACCTGGCTGAGTCATTTCATCCTTGGGTTCACCGATGGACTCGCCCCTTTAGGAGCTTGGGTGTCAGTAAGGTCTTCTTTATTTTCTTCCCAAGACCTTCCCGCTTGGATTCTTTTGGGGACTGTTACTTTTTGGATAGCCGGTTTTGACATCATTTATGCTTGCCAAGACGTGGAGGTAGATTTAAGGGATAGCCTAAAGTCGATTCCAGCGCGGTTCGGAATTCCTAAAGCTTTGAGGCTTTCGGCATTTTGCCATCTCTTAATGATCATGGGGCTTTTACTTTTGGGACTTTTGGCAGGCTTGAGGTGGCTTTATTGGATTGGATTGGCCTTGACGGGAATATTACTCCTTTATGAACACCATTTGGTCAAACCCCACGATCTTTCAAAGCTCGATGTAGCTTTTTTTAACGTTAACGGATACATAAGCCTTGTGATATTCTTTTCAACCTTAGGGGGAATCTTTCTTTGAGGAGGAGGAAGATGAGGACCTTTAAAGTAGTGCTTATGTTATTTTTGATTCTTTTTTCAACCTCTCAAGTTCTGGGTTATAAAGTGAGGATTGGCCTTTTACCCATCGTAGAATCTCTTCCGGTTCATATTGCCAAAGAAAAAGGGTATTTTCCCTCGGAATTCGAAGTGGAGATAGTTCCAGTTGGTTCGGCTGCTGAAAGGGATCAACTTTTAGCTTCAGGGAAAATCGATATAGTCATCAATGACCTTTTGTCAGTTGCCCTTTTCAATTCTCAAAGGATACAACTTTACGTAATAGGAACTTCCGCAAAAGCGGTCAAAGGTTCACCCATGTTTTTCGTCCTCTCTTCACCTAAAAGCGGTATTTTGAAGTTAGAACAGCTCAAAGGTATACCCATTGCCACATCTGAAAATACCCTTCCTCATTATGTAACTGAAAAAATTCTCGAGATTAATGGTTTTAAACCGTCAGAGATAGCTTTCATTCCAATACCACGTATACCAGAGAGGATGAGTGCTCTTGTCTCCGATAAGGTCAAAGCAGCTGTTTTACCAGATCCTCTTGCCTTTTTGGCTTTAAAAGAAGGATGTAATCTTATCATTGAGGATTCACAATATGATTATAGCCTTGATGTGTTTTCGGCAAGGAAGGAATTTTTGGAAAGACATCCTCAAGCAGTTTCTGATTTTCTTTCGGCTATTTATAAGGCGGTAAATGAGATCTACACTAACAGTGATTGGGCCAAGGAAATGCTTATTGAGAAAAAACTTCTTTCTCCTTCGCTTAAAGAGTCCTATAGGGTCCCGGATTATCTTTTAAGATCTTTTTTGCTTCCCTCACCTCATCAATGGCAAGAGGTACTTGAATGGCTTAAGAAAAGGCAACTCTTAAAGGATTCCATACCCTATGAGAAGGTCTTTTATAGAGGTAAGGGATCTTGAGTTTTTCTATCAAAGGGAGCAACCCCTTTTTCTTGGTTTTTGCTGGAAAGTAGAAAGGGGAGAAGCTTGGGCGGTAATAGGGCCTTCAGGTTGCGGAAAGACCACGCTTCTTTTCCTCTTAGCGGGTCTTTTAAAACCAAAAAGGGGCGAAATTCTGATCGATGGACAAAATATAAATCGTCCGAGGCCTGAAACCGCCTTGATACTTCAGGATTTTGGGCTTTTACCGTGGAGTACTGTAAGAGAAAATGTAGCCTTGGGGCTCAAGATTCGCTCTTTTTATGGTCCGGATGGGGTTCATGCTCCAAAACGTCCCTTGCCAAAGGACTATGGAAAATTGGTGGATTATTGGCTCGAAAGGCTTAACCTGAAAGAGGTGGCCGCAAGGTATCCTTCTCAAATTTCAGGGGGCCAAAAACAGAGGGCCGCTATCGCTAGAGCTTTGGTACTTGAACCGGACCTACTATTAATGGACGAACCCTTCTCCTCCCTGGATGCACCCACCAGGGAAGACTTAGAAGAGCTTACATTGAAACTCCAAATTGAAAAAGGCCTTACGGTTATAACCGTAACTCATAGCGTAGAAGAAGCGGCTTTTTTGGGACGTAAAATTTTATGTTTAAGAACACCTCCTCACCAAGACCCCTTAATCCTTGAAGGTCCCCCTCCTGAAAGAGAGAACCCGATTTATCATCAAGTATGTGATAGAATCCGAAGCTACCTTAAAGGGCATCTTCAAAGATGAAGAAACGAGAAATCTTTATCTCTCTTCTCATAATGCTTTTCTTATGGTACCTCCTGGCTTACCTTCTAAACCGGCCCATTCTTCCTTATCCTCATCGGGTATTCTCAGTTTTTGCTCGAGAACTTTTTCATGAACTCGGCAAACATTTGGTGGCAAGTTCCTTAAGGGTTTTGTTGAGCATCGTAATAGGCATTGTTACAGCCTCACCTTTGGGGATCATTCTCGGACAAAGTCAGAGGCTTGATAAGATATTCTTGCCTTTCATTTATCTCCTTTACCCCATTCCTAAGGTGGTTTTTGTACCATTAGTCATTCTTTTCTTTGGACTTGGAGAGTTTCCAAAGATATTGATCATCTATGTGATCATCTTCTTCCAAATAGTGGTACTAGTGAGGGACCAATCCAAAACTTTAAGACCCGAATTGATACTTTCGGTGAGAAGCCTTGGAGCTGGAAGAAGGGCACTTTTTCGATTCGTATATTTACCCTCAACCCTTCCGGCCATTTTTACTGCCATAAGGCAATCCACCGGCACTGCCATTGCGGTCTTGTATCTTACGGAGTTATTCGGCACAAAATATGGTCTCGGTTACTATATATTTTTGACAGGAAGTACTCTTCTCGATTACCCAAGTATGTATGCTGGAATTTTGGCGATGAGCCTTCTGGGGTTGGGAATTTACCTGGGAATAGAATTTTTACAAAAACGTCTTTGTCCCCACTTATTTATCGAAATACTTCGCTGAACGGGCATATCCTATAATTCGTTCATAATCTTCCAGGGTATCTACATCCATTAATATGGTGGGAGAGTCCGTCACAAGTTCAAACACAGATGAATGAAACCTCTCCACAATCCCCTTTCCTCCTTCATCTCCTGTAATTTTCATCAACTCAGCCTGAAAGGCCCTTGGGAAAAGCACCGGATGCCCTTTCTTCCCTTCCCATACGGGCACCACGATCTTCCTTTGTTCCAAAAACGCATCTATCATCCGATTAACCAATTCAGGATCTATTAAAGGCATATCCCCCATCGCTATCAATATCCCTTCGCATCTTACATCGATAACCTGTAAGCCCTTTTTGATAGAAGAGGCTTTTCCGGTTGCATAATTGCTGTTATAAACTACCCTTACTGGATATCTGCTTAAGATATCCCTTAAAATCTCGTAATCTCTCCCTAAAACCACAACGATCTCTCTGACTTTGGTCATTAAGAAGGTCTCTATCACTTCTTCGATTATAGTTTTACCCTTCCAAGGCAAAAGCAATTTCTGTAACCCCGCTCTTTGTCCCTTACCCGCAGCTAACACTAAAACCGAAATCCAACTCATGACTTCCTTAGGAGAGCACCAAAAAATCCATCTGTACCATGTTTATGAGGAAGAGAAAGGAAAAAACCTTCCGCGTTAAAAAAAGTCCCTGGCAAAAACGCATATTCTCTAAGGTTCACAAGAGAAACGCCTTTTTGTCCTGCTATCTCTTTTACCACTTCTTCATTCTCTTCGAAGGTTAAGGTACAAGTACTATAAAGGAGTAAGCCTCCGTCTTTCAAGGTTTCCAGGGAGTTCCTTAAGATGCGCTTTTGAATCTCGGTGAGCCTATAGATCTCCTTTTCTGTCATCCGCCATTTAAGATCAGGGTTACGTCTCAGTACTCCAAACCCACTGCAGGGAACATCTACCAAAACCCTATCAAACCCCTTAAAGCTTATGGGTTTTGTAGCATTATAACGGTTAATCTCCACTATATTAACGCCTAACCTCACAAGATTTTCCTTCATCCATTTTATCCTCCAGGGGTTTACTTCTAAAGCCACAATTTGACCCTCATTACCCATTAGTTCGGCCATGTGGGTTGTTTTCCCCCCTGGAGCAGCACATACGTCCAAAATCCTCTCGCCTTTTTGGGGGGAAAGGATCAGGCTCACCAGTTGGGCTCCTTCGTCCTGTACTTGAAACAGACCTTTTTTAAAAGCCTCCGACTCAAGGATCCCTTGAGTTTTGTAAAGAATTATCCCCACTGGACTCCAACGGGTAGGTTCTGGCCTAAAAGGGGAAAGTATCTTCATCAGGTCTTCCCTTGAAGTCTTGAGTATGTTGGCACGGATGGTAAAAGGAGGAGATTCGTTTAAAGCTTTAAGAAGGGCTTCGGTTTCCTCCTCAAACCTTTTTCGCAATTTTTTCACAAGCCATAAAGGAAAGGACCATTTGAGAGAAAGCCTTTCCAAAGGCTCAGGAGAATCGGGAATTAAAAGCTCTTTTTCTCGAGCTATATTCCTCAAAATGGCGTTTACCAATCCGCCTGCCTTTTTTCCTTCCTTCTCCTTTACGAGTTCAACGGATTCGGAAACCGCGGCCCAATGAGGAACGCGATCGAGGAACAAAAGTTGATAAGCTCCAAGTCTAAGGGCATTCCTAACTGTAGGGGAAAGAGCATCTATTCCTTTTTGAAGGAATCTCTCTATAGACCAATCGATCCTCTTCATCCACCTCACGGTTCCAAATACTAGTTCTCTAGCAAAGGCTCTTTTTAAATCCGTTAAGCCTTCTTTTCGAACAGCCTTTTGAAAGAGGAGATCTAACGAAGGTTTCCTCTCCTCCCACTCAAGGAGAACCTTTAAGGCTAAAACTCTTGAGGAATCCAACTTTTAAATTCCCATCCTCCTTGCCATCATCTCAAGCCTTCTTATTCGTTCCTCAATGGGAGGATGAGTGCTGAAAAGGGTCAAAATATCCTTTGCTCGAAGGGGATTCACTATAAACATATGGGAGGTAGCGGGATTGACCTCCAGGGGTAAACGTTTGGCAAAAGCGTCAAGCTTAGCCAAAGCCCTTGCCAAGAAACGGGGATTACCGCAGAGTTTGGCTCCTCCTTCGTCTGCCAAATACTCACGAGTTCGAGAAATGGCAAGTTGAATAAGCATAGCCGCAAAGGCAGCTAAAGTGGTGAATATGATTAATCCCAAAAGTCCAAAGATATTACCCCCTCTATTATCCTCCGAGGACCCTCCAAATCCTCCCAAAAAAAGGCTCCAACGTGCCATCATCGCCAAATAGCTTAAGGCCCCGGCTAAAGTAGCAGCGATTGTGCCTATCAATATGTCCCTGTTTTTTATATGAGATAGCTCATGCCCAATGACGCCTTTAATCTCGGATTCGTCCAAAAGTTTTAAAAGCCCCTTCGTGACGGCCACAGCGGCATTTTTTGGGTTCCTTCCTGTAGCAAAGGCATTGGGTGAATCGTTATCGATGAGATAAAGACGAGGCATGGGAAGATTAGCTCTCTGACAAAGTTCTCGGACGATTCTAAACAAACCCGGAAGTTCATTCTCCTTAATTTCTTTTGCTCCATACATCATCAATACAATTTTGTCGCTAAACCAATAAGCGATGAAATTCATCAGTCCTGCAAAAATTAAGGCTACCAAAGCCCCTTCTTTTCCACCTATAAGATGTCCGATCCATATAAAAAGAGCAGTTAAAATGGCCATCAATAAGGTTGTCTTAAACCACTTCATCGATTTTCATCACCTCCCAGCAAAAATTTTCTCATCTTCAAAATTAACCGATTCTTTCACCCACATCAAGTCTATGCCCTCGTAAAAAATCGAAACTCAACATCCTTTTACCACCTTCGAGCTGTAACTCCCTGATTATCAAGGAACCATCGGAACAAGCTATTTCTATTCCTTCCTTAAGGCTTATTATGGTTCCGGGTTCTCCTTTCCCATTTCCTAAGGAAGCCCTCCATATTTTGAGAAGCTTTCCCTTCCAAAATGTATAGGCACAAGGCCATCCTTCAAGGGCCCTAACTTTGTTCCAAATTTCCCTTGCTGGTCTATTCCAGTTTATCAAGCCTAAACTTCGATCGATTTTTTGGGTGTAACAGGCCTTTTGGTGATCTTGGGGAATTGGCATTAAGGTTCCCTTTTCCATTTCTTCAAGGGTTTTAAGAATCAATTGAGCCGAGAGACCGCTTAATTTCTCAAAAAGTGAGGAATAGGTATCCTCATCCTCGATTGGGACTCTTTCCTGGAGCAAAATTGGACCCGAATCAAGCCCCTCGTCCATAAGGAAAGTTGTGACACCCGTTTCTCTCTCGCCTTTGAGAAGAACCCATTGAATTGGAGATGGACCCCGGTATTTGGGCAAAAGCGAAGGATGAACGTTTATCGCCCCAAAAGTAGCTAAGTTGAGGTATTCCGAGGGTAAGATTTTACCGTAGGCAGCTACCACTAAAACCTCTGGTGAAAAGCCCTTTAAAATCTCAAGGACTTTTTGATTCAAATTTTCCGGATCAAGGACAAATAGCCCTTCTTTTTGAGCGAAAAGCTTCACCACCGTTGGAGCGGGCTTTCTACCTCTGCCTTTAGGACGATCAGGCTGGGTGATTACCCCCACTATTTGATGAACTTTTTTTAAAGCTTCCAATACACTCAGTGAGAAAGGTGAGCTACCGAAAAAAAAAGAGGCGCATCTAATTATTCCTTCGATTTCCTCCTGAGTTTTCTCTCGATAAGACTCCGTTTAAGGGGACTTAAATAATCGATAAAAAGGATCCCCTCCAGGTGATCGATCTCGTGTTGTAAGCATATGGCTAAAAGCCCTGAGGCCTCTATCTCAAGGAGATCACCCTTAAGGTCCAACCCCTTAACTATCACCTTCGAAGCCCTTGGCACAAGGCTTTTTATACCTGGGATACTTAGACATCCCTCTTCACTCATTATTTCCCCTTCCTTGCAAACGATCTCCGGATTCAATAGAATCTTTAGATCCGGTTTCCCCTCCGTGTAACTCACATCCACTACGATCAGCCTCAGCGAGAAACCCACCTGAGGAGCTGCAAGCCCAATGCCGGGTGCGGCATACATGGTTTCAGCCATTTCCCGCGCTAAGTTAAGGATATTTTCGTCTATCTCCCTTACGGGATCCGCTTTCCTTCTTAAGATAGGATGTGGATATCTAATTACTTTTAACATTCTTAAGGTAGATTAACATGGAAAGTGAAAAGATAAAAAGCACTATCATAACCCACTGATTGTGAGAAAGGCCTAAGAAATAGGACCGGGGATCACCCCTTAAAAATTCGTTGAAAAACCTGAATAAGCTATAACTCAACGTAAGGCTCCAAAAACTAAGGCCATTGCCTTTGGGGTTCCGTCTCATAAAGAAGGCGAAAAAAGCCCAGAAAAAAAGGGATTCGTAAAGTTGAGTTGGATGAAGCCGAACCCCTTGAGGCGCTAAGGAATTGGGGTCAGAAAAAACCACCCCCCACGGAAGGTCTGTCATTCGACCATAGCAACACCCAGCTGAAAAACACCCTAATCTCCCCATCCCAAAACCGAAGCAAAGCCCCAAAACTGAGGCATCAAGAACTTTCCGCAAAGGAAGCCCCCACCTTTTTATAAGCAACAGCACCAACCCCAAACCCGGAAGAAGCCCTCCGTAAAGGACGAGCCCTCCTTCCCAAAGTTTGAAAACGTCGATTATGCTTCTGTACTCATGCAAATGAAAGAACACAAAGATCAACCTTGAGGAAAGAAATCCACAAAGAGCCGCCCAGAAGGCGATATCCCCCGTCTTTTGAGGAGGAAGTCCTAATCTTTTTGCTTCTCTTTCGAATAACAAAAAACCAAAAAATACGCCCCAAGCCACAAGGAACCCAAAGGTTGGTATCCTAAGAGGACCTATCGTCCAGAGAATGGGATGCATTCTTTCTTCTCCTAAGTTCCGCTAAAATTACAAGCCCTATCCCCACACTAAGTGCCGCATCACCCAAGTTAAAAACAGGCCACCTGAAACTCTTATAACCGATATCTATGAAATCCATCACTGCTCCAAACCGAATTCTATCGCTAAGATTTCCCATGGCTCCCCCTAAAATTAGGCCAAAACCCGTTTCTTCCATTACGGAACGTCTCCCTCGCAAAAAAAATATTAACAAAAAGAAGACTACCCCCATCAATACGAAAAACCATCCCATTCCCTTGCCAATCCCAAAAAGACCCCCCGGATTAAATATGAAGGTAAAACGAATCACTTCCCCTAAAACTTCAACGGGTTTACCATACGGAAGTTTTTTAAATATGAGAAACTTCGAAATCTGATCTATCAAAAGGGAAAAAAGGAAACACGTTATAAAACAAACCCTTTTCATCCCTTAAGCAGAACCTCAACGCAGCGAGGGCAAAGCTCCGGATAAGCGGACGAAACCCCAACCCTCTCATCGTAAACCCAACACCTCGGACATTTTCTCCCCTTGGCCTTAAAAACCTTTATATTTAATGAAGGAGCCTCCTCAAGCTCAACCTGCGAGACGATGAGGATCTCCCGTAATTCCTCCCCGAAACTACTCAAAAACTCAATCTCTACCGAAGGGGCTTCTATTTTAACCAAAGCGTCAAAGGAATGACCTATCTCCTTTTTCCTTCTTGCTTCCTCAAGGGCCTTGTTCACTTCCTCTCTTAGTCTTAAAAGCCGTTCCCATCTTGATTCAATCTCCTCATTTATCCATTCCTCCTTCACCTCAGGGAAAGAGGCCAAATGGACGCTTTCTGGTTCCCCTTCAGTTTTTGGCAAATGTGACCAAGCCTCTTCGGAAGTAAAGGACAAAATAGGAGCCATAAGGATAATCATGCCTTTTAGGATCTCATAAATGGCGCTTTGGGCCGATCTTCTTTTCGGATTATTCGCGTTAAGAACATAAAGTCGCTCTTTCAGAATATCCAGATACAAAGCGCTCAAATCAACTGCCGAAAAGTTGTGAACAGAATGATAAATGATATGAAAAGAATAGTTATCATAGGCTTCTCTTATCCTCTTCACCAGACGCATAAATTTACTGAGTATCCACTTGTCGATTTCCCAAAATTGGGAATATGGAGTTCGATGCCTTTGGGGATCAAAATCATAAAGATTACCCAACATAAAACGCCAAGTATTTCTTATACGCCTATAAGCATCGACTAATCTCTGGATAATTTCCCCTGAGATACGAATGTCTTCCCTATAATCCTCGGCACAAGCCCAAAGCCTCAAAATCTCGGCTCCATAATCTTCAATTATCTCAGAAGGGGAAATCACGTTACCAAGTGACTTCGACATCTTTCGTCCTTCACCATCGACAACAAAACCATGAGTGAGGACACTTTTGTAAGGCGCCACACCTCGATTGGCTACGCTACATATCAATGACGATTGAAACCACCCGCGATGTTGATCACTGCCTTCAAGGTAGAGATCAGCAGGAAAACCTATCCCCCTCCCTTCAAGAAGGGCGGCCCAACTCACTCCGGAATCAAACCACACATCAATTATGTCCTCTTCCTTCCGGAAAGAGGCTCCACCGCACTTTTCACACCTGATATCCGGTGGAAGAAGCTCCTTCTCCTGCCAAAGGAACCATATATCAGCCCCCTCTTTTTCCACCAAAGAGGCCACATGCTCTATCACCTTCTCCGAAAGCAGGATCTCACCGCAATTATTGCAATAAAAGGCCACAATAGGGACTCCCCATGCCCTCTGGCGGGAGATACACCAATCGGGCCTTGTAAGGACCATATTATAGATCCTTTCTCGCCCCCAGGAAGGAATCCATTTGACCCTGTCTATCCACTCAAGCAGTTTTTGTCTCAAGTTTTTGTGATCAAGGGAAATAAACCACTGATGGGTTGCCCTGAAAATTATGGGGTTTTTACATCTCCAACAATAGGGATATGAGTGCTCAATCTGAGAAGCATAAAGCAAAAACCCCTTTTCTTGGAGGAGTTTTATAATGTGTGGATCCGCATCGAAAACAAACTGGCCTTGGCATTCCGGCACTTCTTGAGTGAAACGCCCGCTTTCGTCAACGGGTGCGTAAATATCAAGGCCATATTTGAGTCCGCTTTCGTAATCCTCTTCACCATGTCCAGGCGCTATATGAACACAACCACTTCCAGTATCAAGGGTTACGTAATCCGCCAAAATGACAAGGCCTTCTCTTTGAATGAAGGGATGTCGGTACCTTAACCCCTCAAGCTCCCTTCCCTCTACCTTACGGACCACTTCCCATTTTTCTCCGAGAAGATCCATCACATAGGGAAAAAGTCCATGGGCCATCAACAAAAGCTCATTGCCTCTTGAGACAAAAACGTACTCGTAATCCGGATTGACCGCGACGGCCAAATTAGCCGGAAGGGTCCAAGGAGTAGTAGTCCAGATCACAATAAAAGTTTCCCTTGGATCGGATAAAAGCGGGGAAAGCTTCTCATCCTTAACAAACGGGAACTTCACATAAATTGAAGGCGCCTTATGGGGATTATATTCCACTTCAGCTTCCGCTAAAGCGGTTTTACAATGAGGGCACCAGTAGACCGGTTTTTTACCCCTATAAACGTAGCCCTCTCGGACGAATTTTCCAAATTCTCTGATTATTACGGCCTGATATTGTGGGTCCATGGTCAAATAGGGAGTATTCCATGTACCAAAGACCCCAAGCCTTTTAAACTCTTCTCTTTGGATGTTTACGAATTTAATAGCATAGTCCCTACATAGTTTCCTTATCTCCACTTTACTTAAGTTGCTCTTATCGCTTCCCAGCATTTTTTCAACTTCATGCTCTATGGGCAAACCATGACAATCCCATCCAGGAACAAAAAGGACCTTAAATCCCAACATGGTTTTTGATTTGACAATAAAATCCTTAAGGATCTTGTTTAAAGCGGTCCCCATGTGAATATGCCCATTGGCATAAGGCGGACCATCGTGAAGAAGAAAATGCGGGGCCTTATCCCTCTGCTCTAGAATCCTTTCATAAATCCTCTCTTTTTCCCATTTTTCAAGAAGCTTGGGCTCCTTTTTGGTGAGCTCTGCCTTCATGGGGAATTCGGTTTTCGGCAGATTAAGAGTATCCTTATAATCCATGACCCCTCCTTTTCTCATGAATTTCCATTTTGCTCCTTTTCCTTTTATTTATCAATACACTTTGAAAAACAAATCATTTTTGACAACAAGAAAACTTTAGACTATGATTTGTTATCAATATAAAGATAAGGAGGGTGCGAATGAGATATAACAAGCTTTTTAGAAAATGGAGCCTCGTTTTTTTAGGATGGGTTCTTCTCATACCTATCTTATACTCAGGCCTTCGGGCTCAGGATCTTGCCACGAAGCTTGCGGATTATTTTCTCAATAAGATTCCCGTCACCCAAGTGGAGCCTTCCCTCACGATGGAAGAGGCTATGAAGGTCCAAGAAAGATTTATTCTGCTTATTTCAAAAGAATTTGGAACCCCGGTAGGTTATAAAGCTGGACTTACAAATCCTGTGGCTCAGCAAGCTTTTGGTGTAAATCATCCCATAAGAGGCACACTCCTACAAAAGATGTTGCTCAAAAGCGGTGTGACTATGGACGCTAAGTTTGGTATACGGCCGATAAGCGAAGGGGATCTGCTTGTGAGGGTAGGCAATGAAGCCATCAATGAGGCAAAAACCCTGGAGGAAGCTTTAAAGAATTTAGACGCAGTTATACCCTTTATAGAACTTCCTGACCTGGTATATGATCCTCAGGTAAAATTAAATGCACCGGCCATTGCTGCCATAAATGTGGGAGCTCGCTATGGGGTAATGGGAGAAGCCATACTTCTTGCAGCTACGGTGGAATGGATAGAAAGGCTTAAAAATTTTACCCTTCAGATATATGACGAGAAAGGCAACTTGCTTACCGAGGGAAAAGGATCGGCTCTTCTCGGAAACCCTCTTGCTGTTGTGCTGTGGATAAAGGACTCCCTTTCAAGAGAAGGCAAGAGGTTAAAGAAGGGTGACCTTCTCTCCCTAGGAAGCATTGGAAAGATGATACCCGTTAAACCTGGTACCACATTACGTGCAAGATACCTCGACCTTGATCCGAAAGGACCTGTTGAAGTTTATGTTACTTTTAAGTAAACCAAAAGCAAAAAGTCATAACAACTTCCTTCCGCTTTCGAAAGAGAAGAGTTTTTACACCAACTTAAAGATAGGAGACGGAATTCTTTTAATACACCCTTCCTTGCATTTTTGCGCCAGCTTTACATAACGTTTTCTTGCCTCTTCCCAGAACTCTTTTTCTTTTTCAGAGACTTCGCGAATCTTCTTGGCAGGATGTCCTGCCGCTACCACATTGCTCTCAATATTTTGATTTTTCGTTACAATAGAACCCTCCGCCACTATCGATCCCTCTCCTATCTCAGACCAGAAACTGAGGATCGCACCCATTCCAATTACCACATTGTCATTTATCTTTTTTGCATGGATTATAGCACCATGTCCAATTATAACCCCATTACCTATAAAACATACTTCATTTGGTGGTGCATGGATTACCACGCCTTCTTCGATTGATGTTTCGTTTCCTATTTCAATTCTGCCGTAATCCCCCCGAATTATCGCACCATGCCCTATGTAGCAATTTTTACCGATCTTTACATCACCAATTACAATCGCTGTTTCACTTACGTATGTTTCATCATCTACTATGGGTGTCTTCTCATCGAAGCTATAAAGCATGTTTTTTTCCTCCTTAAATTACACAGTCCTTTCAATCATAATGTGAAAAATTGCTTTAAAGCAAGCTATAAAACACTTAATACCCTTTTACGGAAAGGGAATTGAAAACCCTCCAATGGTGGGCGATGCGGGGCTCGAACCCGCGACCTCTGGCTCCGGAGG
>CAZIZI010000020.1:0-33617 GCA_964543765.1 uncultured Thermodesulfobacteriota bacterium | reverse complement strand
AAAAGGGACTACCATGCCCTTGAAAAATTTTTACACAATAAAAGAGACACTATGTTTTACCTTATGTCAAACCCTACTTTTAGCGATTCTACACATAAATCACCCATGGCCCCTTTATGCAAAATGGGATATTTTGATTTTATGTCTTTTTATCGTGTATATTAGACATTATAGGAAAAAAGAATAAACATGAAAAATTTTAAGACAAGATAGGAGATAAAGCATGTATAGACCTGTGTGGTTGGCAATCTTTTTTGGTTCTTTAGTATTTTCGGGTTTTTCGTTTGCTGGTTTGACATGTAAGAGATATGAAGAAAGACGTGATTGCAGACCAAATCCCGTTATACCCGGAGAGCAGATATGCACTTTATATCATGTCTGTGTCGAATATGAGAGTGAGGAGCCAGTATATATTCCAACTCCTCCATCAAAATCAGCTCCTGGTTTTAGTCAATCTCAGCAAATGCAGCTTCAAATGTTTCAAAGTATGATGACTCCGATCTTTGGTGCTTTAGGAAGTATGATCAACCAAAGCTTAATGAATCTTTTTGTACCACAAACAAAAGACAGTGATCTTCAAAGACAGCAAGAAGAGTTTTTTAAAAAACAGCAAGAAGAAGCCAAAAGAAAAGCCATTGAAGCCTGGCAAAAACATATGAAAGAGGCAGAGGAGCAGGCAAGAAAAGAGGAAGAAGAAAGGAAAAAGGCAGGACAAAATATCCTCTCTCAAGTTAGGATTGGAAGTGGACCATTTGGGAGCTACACAATAATTGGTCAAAAGGTATCAGAAAGGGAAACCTTATCACAAATTGATTGGGATAATCCAAGGCCCCGATCAACCTATGTGGAAAAAACATTGGGATCAGCGAAGGAACAACTCTTAAGAACTACTTATTTCGCCAAGATGGCAGAGACATTTTTACAATCGGGGGACCTTGAGGCTGCAAGATTTTATGCTGGGCTTGCTTTCGAAGGAGACGCCATTTCTCCAAGACCCATTAACTACATTCCACCTAAGGAACTTATTAATGCCATGGATTCCCAAAAAGCCACGGAATTAAGCAATAAACTTACGCAATTAGCGAGGTTTTACAGGTTGGTTATGCCCCAATTTGAAGAATTACAAGTCATTTACACCGAGCTTGAAGAGGCAAAAACAAAGAAAGAAGAATCGAAGAAAAAAATAGAAGAGCTCGCAAAACAAATTAAAGAGTTGGAAACCAAAAAGCAGAGACCAAGTGAAATTTCTGGCAATAAAACCTCATCGGAAACCGATGACCTCCTTGCACAAGCTCTGGCCTTAAAACAACAGGCAGAAAACGAATACCAAGAGGCTTTAAAGAATGAAGAGAAACTTTTGCAGCAAAAGCAGGAAATTGAGAATGAATTAAACGAATTAAAAAGCAAGTTTTTGCAACAAAAACTGAGAAAAACTAAAAGGAGGTTTTTAAATGAAAACTATGACTAAATCAACCATTTTTGTATTAGTGATATTTTTATTTAATTACGTTGAAGCACAAAAAGCACAAAAGGCCGAAGAATATTTTTATAGTGGACAGTTTAACGAAGCAATACAAGAGTTTAAAAAATTTGGCGAAAATAATGTTGTTGCACTTTTTATGATAGGGGTTTCATATTATATGCAAAGTAAATACGAGGAAGCAATTTCATGCATAGAAAAAGCTATTAAATTATGCAAAGAGGGTAAACCTTGTTTTCTAAGGGCTGATACTGCATTTTATTGGTTAGGTAGAGCTTATTTAGGTAAAGGAGATTACGAAAAGGCGGTAGATATATTAGAGAAAGTTGCAAAAATAGCAGAAGAAAACCTAAAACCTCCTATTGATTCTCCATCTTGGCGAAGATTTTATTCCACGTTAGTTCCTGAAAAGAGTAATGCTTTATTCTGGCTTGGCTATGCTTACTATTTAATAGGAGAATATCAAAGAGCAGTAGAAACATTGAATGAATCAATCAAATTAGATCCAAATTTGAAGGATGCATATTTCTTGCTTGCATTATCTTATGGAAAACTAAGTGAGGATATAAAAGCGATTGAAGCAGCAAAAAAAGCAATAGAACTTGATCCTAAGAATCCTAATTACTATTCAATTTTAGGGCAAATTTATCAAGAACAAAAGAAATATAAAGAGGCCGAAGATAATTTAAAAAAGGCAATAGAGTTAGATCCAAAACTTATTGATCGGTATTTAAAACTGGCCTACCTTTATGATGAAAAAGGAGAATATCATAATGTTATAAATACTCTTAAAAAAGCACTTGATTTTAACCCTTTAGATATGAGAGTCAATTACTTTCTTTTAGTAACTTATATGGCTGTAGGAAATTTTAATAAAGCTATTGAAGTTGCTAATAATGTAATGAAAACAAATGCAGATGCACAGCTTTTAGCCCAAAGAAGTCTCTGTTACAGAGAAATAGGTGACCTTGAACAGGCTGTAAAGGACGCTGAAGCGGCGTATTCGCTTAATCCAAATTTAGATAAGACAAAAATCTCTCTTGGTGCCGTTTATATTGATAAAGGTAAATATGATGAAGCTATAAAAATCCTTTCTTCAGCAAATAAAGATGATAATTTTGTGAAGCTATTGCTTGCGACAGCTTATGCTAAAGCTGGTAAATTCAATGAAGCAATCAATATTTATAACAATATCTCTGAAAATTATTTGATGACCAAATCGGTTTGGGAAAATAATATAATCAACAACCTTTATGTTTCCTTAAAGCCATACAAAATTGTTATTTTGCAGCAAGTAAAAGCCTTGGAAACAAAAGGTCAGTATAGAGAAGCGATTAAAGAATATGCAAATCTTTTAAAGATTGCTGATGAAACAGAAGCGAAAGAAATAAGGACTTATGTTGCAGAGCTTATGATAAAATATCCTCATCTTTTTGCTCTCTCAGAGGAGGCAAGAAAATCAGTAATAAAAGCAGAAGCATATACTCAAGAAGGGAAGTTCGAAAAAGCCATAGAAGAATATAAAAATGCCTTAAAAATTTCGCCTTTCTTTCCTGCTCTTTATAAGGCATTAGCTTTTAACTACGGACAACTTAAGGATTACAAAAGGGCAATTAAGAACATGAAGATTTACCTTGAACTTTTGCCCGATGCTCCGGATCTTAGAGAAGCGAAGGATCAGATTTATAGATGGGAATTTATGATGGAGAAAGGCGAATAAACATGAAGGATAAAATTTCAAGTTTTTATCTAATACTCGTTGTCTTGTTGTTTTTTTTCTCCAAAAACCCTGGCACAAAACGCTTGTAGAACCGATATAAGCATAGCTGATCTGAAAGAAAAACTTTTTTATTTACAAAAACAACGCGAGGAGGCAGAAAGAGGAATAATAGAAAGCGATAGGATTTTCATGAAAGCACAGGAGATTATATTACTTGCTAGGACAAAAGGAGATAAAAAGGCCGGCCAAGTTGCGGAGGAAGCAGCAAAACAAGCGGAAGAAGCGAAATATCAATATAGGAAAAATAAAGAGCAAATAGAATCGGAAATGACAAAACTTAATAGTTGGATTAAAATTGCCGAAGAAAACAATTTCAAAAGTTTAAGTGAGGTATGTAATAAATTAAGAGAACAGGTGGAGCACGATAAGATTGCTTTGAAAAGGTTTGTTAAAGAAGCCGAAGATTCAATCAGAAAGCAGGAAGAAAGAGAAAAAGAAATCGTAAAAGAGAGAATAGATTTTGTTGTTGATTATTTAAATACTTCGTTTGGGTTAATGAACGAATTCCGAACCCTTTTTGGAGATAACGGGAATATTGAAAGAATAGGGGAAAATATTCAGGGATTAATTAATTCTCCTAAACTAACAGATCCTAAGACGAAAGAAACCCTTTGGAAACTGGAAAGTTCTATAAGACAGCTTAACATTTTTCTTGAGGATAGTTTTCCAAAAATTGCTGAAGGTATGGATCTTGCGGCAAAAATGAAACAAACCGCAGAATGGAGCACTGATGTATACCCCAAAATTGTTGATTATTTAAAAATTACGTATGGAAACAACGAATATATTAACAAATCATTAGAAGAATTAGAAAAAGAGATGAAAGAAGCCGCTTTTTCTTCCGAAACCGCTGAATTAAGTATAGATTTGGTACTTTCGGAAATAGAAAAATTAAAATGGAAATATATACCATTAATACAAAAAACATATGCTCCTTTAAGTGCTATAGTGAATTTTTCATACCATTATTTGAAAATAAATTATTTAGACAGCGAGGTAAACAAAGACTATAAGTTTACAGAAGATCAGTTTAAACAATACGAGTTATTAAAGGCTCAGTTTGATAAAGATTGGGAAAAACTTAGAGAATGTGAAGAATATTGTAAGAAGTAGTAAAACAAAAGGGCCTCAAGATGGAGATTTATTCGACCTTGCGTCAAAGGGTGTTGGAGTTGTCTCAGGGAAATGACCTATTGGCCACAAAGGTTGAGGTGCGGGCGCGGGTGCTTTCGTCGGAGGAAGCTATTGGGGATCCGGGAAGGGTTGATTTTCCGCTACAGAAGGGGAAGGAGAGCCTTATAGAGGCCCAGTTCCAGGGGGCACGGGGGCAGGCTTTTACTGATCATCCGGGTAATTTCAGGGGGACCTTGGGTGAGGTTTTAGAGCTTCAACTTCAGAATAATTATCATCGGGCTTTATTTGTGGCCACACTTAACGCCTTTTTGCGTCATTTAGGAAAGATCGAAGGGACTATTCATTGCCGTAACCGGGGGCCGAACCTTTGTGCTCAGGAATTGGTGAGATATTTAAGGGAAAGATTTGGAAGGGTGAGACTTGGCTTTGTCGGTTTACAGCCCGCAATGGTTGAAGCTTGTTCCAAATATTTCCCTTTGCGGGTGCTTGATCTTGATTCCGAAAATATCGGCCGAGAGAAATTCGGCATTTTAATCGAAGATGGTTATACCAAAGCCGAAGAATTGAAGAAATGGGCTCAAGTTTTATTGGTCACAGGTAGCACTTTGACTAATGGAACCATCAGTGAATGGCTCAACACTTCTTGCCCAACCATCTTTTACGGTATCACCATAGCCGGTGCATCTCATCTTTTAAACCTACCTCGCTTTTGTCCCTTTAGTTTGTAAAATTTTCCGTACCTGTTGGACCATTTTTCGATTTTCCCAAGCAATTTCTTTATATGTAATTGCTTGACTAAGAAAGGTTAATGTTTTAAATTTATTCTAAATTTAAAATTAAAAAGGAGGCCATAGAGATGTTGCATAAAGAGATAGAATCTGCGTTAAATGAGCAATTAAAATGGGAGTTTTATTCGGCATACCTTTACTTGGGGATGGCCGCGTATTTTGAACAAGAGGGGTTAAATGGTTTTGCCCACTGGTTGAAGGTTCAAACTGCTGAAGAAATGATGCATGCCATGAAGTTTTACAAGTTTATCTTGGAAAGGGATGGAAAGGTGGAACTTCAGGAAATACCAGCTCCACCTAAAAGATGGGATAGTCCAGAGGTTGTGTTTGAACATGCTTACAAGCATGAACAGGAAGTTACGGCAAAGATTAACAGACTGATGAGTATAGCGAGGAAATACGAAGATTACGCCACTGAGAACTTTTTGAATTGGTTCGTTAATGAACAGGTTGAAGAGGAGGCTTCTTTTAAGGAGATTCTATCGAAGCTAAGTCTTATAAAAAATAACCCTCAGGCCCTATTTTACCTTAATAAAGAGCTTTCATTAAGGCCCCTCGATCTAAATTTACTTATGGCGGGGGTTTAAAGAATTCGCTTTTTAACCGCTGTATTTATACAAGAACTTTTCTATTTCGGCATTTATTTCTTTTAAAATGTCCTCTAATTTAGCGCAAAATTCTTTAAATCTTTCCCACTTCAATTCAAATCCGTAAATATGCCTAAATAAATGGCGAAATTTTAAATGTTCTTTTAAATTGTTAAACAATGCTCCAAAAATTACAGGTCCGCGAACATTGGGCAAAGGTTTTGCCATTTGTGAAGTCATGTAAGATACTCGTTGCTACTATTATTTCAACAAAAGATGGTTTTCTTTAATTTCGGCCAATAAATCTTGCCTTTCTTTATTTAACCTTTGGATATTTTTCATTTCTATTTTGATTTCATCTTTTAATTTATTCATAAGTCAGCTCTCCTCCCCTCAATGTTTTCTCTTTTAGGCTTTCAAAGGCGTCTTCAAATGGTATTAAGTTAACTTCTACGGTCCAATTTACCATGTTATTGGCGTTTACTAGTGATTTTATGTAAAGTTCCGGAGGCAAGCCTTTTCCTACAAGGTCAATATCAGACTGTTCATGGATATTACCCTTTACCAATGAGGAAGATCCTTTTGACTTTATGTTTCTCTTTCGACATTTGAGCGATTTTTGCTTAATTTTTAATTCTTCTCTTCTATCCATTATTATATTCACTTTATACTTAAAGTCTGCTTATTCAATGATCGCTATTCCATTATAGTCATCATTTGTAATGCATTAAAAGAGTAGAATATAAGTTTAATCGCTTTGGTTTAGGTTTTTCCATATTTGAGCTTTCCTATAAGGAGGATCAAAAAAAGTATCAAGGCGAGGGAATTCCAGAATATGACGGGGGGGAGTCGCTTTATTACACCGTAAATGAGCCAACATCCGAGTCCTATAAGCATCAAAATGGTAAACAAAAGGCTTATTTCCTTTGCGCTTTTAAGGGTATAGATCCTCAAAACTTGGGGTATAAGTCCAAATGTAGTCAAAGCTCCTCCGATAAAGCCCAAAAAATCCACGTTTTCCATCTTTTACCTCTTCAATAAGAGTTTCCAAATGCCCTTTTTCATCAACCACGGTAATAAGTGTACAAATAATTTAAAGGAGGGGATAGGGGATTTAACCAGGGAAAAGAAAAGATCTGGGAATAGGGTGTCACGACAAAGTCGGCCTAAGTATGATGAGTCCTTTAAGGCGGTTATCAACTGTCGGTAGTCGTCTTCATTAAAGGTATTTAAAAGTTCCCTTAGCAAGTGATGGATCATCAATTCCCTTCTTAAAGGGAGAAGGTTTTTAAAATAATCCCTTCCGCTTTGAATCGATTCCACCAGCGCCTTTGTCCCCCTTAAACCACTTACGACTCCGCCAACGGTTGTAGATTTCACATGGCCTGCTGAATCTCCGATAAAAAACACATT
The DNA here is from genome assembly GCA_964543765.1 of uncultured Thermodesulfobacteriota bacterium. Lineage (GTDB taxonomy): Bacteria > Desulfobacterota > B13-G15 > B13-G15 > B13-G15 > B73-G16. The sequence continues at coordinate 26,435 of CAZIZI010000020.1, read as the reverse complement.
ACGGTGTTTCGGGAGAAATTTAGATTGAAAAAGGCTAACCCACCCTTCTTCGGTTCTTCCGCAAAGCTCAAAACCCTCTTCTTGGGCCAACTGAAATAAGGCCTTTTCGGCTTGTTCTTTATTTTCGCCAATTACCCCAAAAATGCCCGTTTTGGGTGAGTCTTGAAAAAGCCAAAGGAAATAAGGCGTTAAATCCGGGCGAAGCCAGATGGTAGATAGACCGTCTTTAAAAGAGGAGGGCCAAATGATTTGGGCTTGTTTTAAAAAGACCAAATTGGGAGCAGGATCGAGAGCTTTTCTTAAAGGGCTTTTTACCCCCATTGCGTCCACTATATAATCGGCCTCTATTTCCTTTGGACCTTGAGGGGTTAAGAAAAGGGCCCTTTGTGAGTCCATTCTTTCAAATTTCCATCCCCATAGAATCGAAATCCTGTACTTTTCACATTCTTTAAGAAGCTCAAACAGAAGGTCTTTTCTATCAAGGACCACATCGGGTTTCTTGAGGTAAAAAATCCCTTCGGTCTTAGCGGCGACGAATCGATATCCTTTGACCTCATAAAGCACCTTCGGTCTGAGCGGAAAGTGTTCTAAAAAATAAGAGGTCAAAATGAGCCTTCTTCCCTCAAAGGAGCTTTCCTTTTCGCAGAGCAGAACTTTTACCTCCCTTTGAGCGAGCTTAAGGGCGGTGTAAAGACCGCTTGATGAAGCACCTAAAATTAAGATCCTCATTCCAAAAGAACCAGGTTATCTCGATGAATTACCTCATCCGAATATTTATACCCGAGAACTTCTTCTATCTGATAGGTTTTAAGACCCATTATCTCTCGGATCTCCCTTGAGCTGTAATTGGTAAGGCCCTGGGCGAAATCATGGCCTTCTTCATCTTTCAAACGGACCGTATCGCCTCTTTGAAAGTCTCCGATTACTTCTTTTATTCCGGAAGGCAGAAGGCTTTTCCCTCTTTCAAGGATGGCTTCTTTGGCCCCTTGGTCCACTATTATGGTTCCCTTGGGCTTAATGTTTAGGCCGATCCAACGTTTCTTTCCCGTAAGTTTCGAACGTTCAGGTACAAACAGGGTTCCGAAACTTTCACCCTGGAGTACCTTTTTCAAAACCTCTGGATCAGAGCCTTTCACTATCAAGGTGGGTATTCCCGCTCGTGAGGCGAGTTTTGCCGCTTTAAGCTTGGTTAGCATGCCACCTGTGCCCACTTTACTTCCCGGGCCGTGGGCAAAAACCTCAAGGTCTCGGAAGTCGCCCTTCACAAGGCTCAAAAGTTTTCTTCCTTCGGGTCCTTCCACAAAAAAGCCTTCCACATCGGTGAAAATCACCAACAATTCCGCATCCACTAAGGAAGCCGTTAAAGCTGCAAGCGTGTCATTATCGCCAAGTCTTATCTCTTCAATTGCAACCGAATCATTTTCGTTTATGATGGGTACAACCCCAAAGGATAAAAGAGTCAAAAGGGTGCTTCGGGCGTTAAGGTATCTTTTCCGATCTCGGAAATCCTCGTGGGTTAGAAGGACTTGAGCCACCTTTACTTTTTTTCTTTCAAAGGCTTCCTCGTAAAGGTGCATCAGAAAGCCTTGGCCAACAGCGGCCGTAGCTTGAAGTTCCGAAATGCTTGAGGGTCTTTCTTTCAAATTCAAACGTTCCATTCCAGCGGCAATGGCCCCCGATGAGACTAAAAGAAGTTCTCTGCCTTCTTCTTTTAAAAGGGCTACTTGATGAGCCAAATTGTCTAAGTAATTTCTATTGATGCCCAAGCTGGGCCTTACCAGAAGGCTTGAACCGATCTTAAGCACTATCCTTTTAAATTTCGAAAGGGGCACTCCCATCATCTATCCTCCTTATAATTCCCCTTAAAAGTTCTTCGATTCCTTCGCCGGTTAGGGCCGAGATTGCAAAAAAGGGTAGTCCTCGTTTTTGAAAGGTCTCCTTTACTTCTTCGACTTTTTCCCTCACCTGGGGTAGGTCTATTTTATTAAGAACCACTAATTCATTTTTTTTCAAAAGTTCTTCCTTATAAAGCCCAAGTTCGTTTCGGATCTTTTTATAGAGTTCAAGGGCATCTTCGCCATTACTTATGTCAATTAAATGCACCAAAAGGCGGGTCCTTTCTATATGTTTGAGGAATTGATTTCCAAGACCTATTCCCTTATGGGCTCCTTCTATCAGACCCGGTATATCGGCCACTATAAATTCCTTACCCTCAAATCTCACAACGCCCAAATAAGGCCTCAAGGTGGTGAAAGGATAGGGTGCTACTTCAGGCCTTGCTCGGCTTATTTTCCTTAACAAGGTGGATTTTCCGGTATTAGGGAATCCAACAAGCCCCACATCTGCCAAAAGCTTGAGTTCGAGTTTAAGCCACCTTTCTTCACCCGGCTCTCCGGGTTCTGCAAAATTAGGGGCTTGTCTTGTGGGAGTTGCAAATCGGCCATTACCCCTTCCTCCCTTTCCACCTCGTGCTACAACGAGTCTTTCGAAAGGCTTTGATAAGTCCGCAATTACCTTATCAATCTGAGCATCTTTGACAATAGTTCCAACAGGGACCTTAAGGATAAGGGGTTTTCCGTCTTTTCCATGTTGATTCTTACCTTTTCCGGGTTCTCCGTTTTGGGCTTTATATTCCCGTTTGTATCGATAATCAAGAAGGGTCTTCAAATTGGGATCAGCCTCAAGGATAACATCGCCTCCTTTTCCACCGTCTCCTCCATCAGGCCCACCTCTTGGAACGTACTTTTCCCGGCGGAAGCTCACACAACCCCTTCCACCATCTCCAGCTTTAACCCATATCAACGCCTCATCTACAAACATGGGAAACTTTATAAAAAACAATAAAAAAGGGGGACCTGCGCCCCCCTTTGTCATCTTTCTAACTTTAGAAAACCTTTACGCAACAGCTTCGGCTGGAAAAGGATAAACGCTCACCCTCTTCTTTCCTTTTCCGAAAGTTTCAAACTTTACAATACCATCGATCTTCGCAAACAAAGTCCAATCCCTTCCAACTCCCACGTTTTTGCCAGGATAAAACTTGGTACCCCTTTGTCTAACCAACACGTTACCCGCTCTCACGAACTGCCCATCGAACCTCTTAACGCCTAACCGTTTAGAGATGCTATCCCTTCCGTTTCGCGCGACGCCTCCTGATTTCTTATGTGCCATTTTGCACCTCCTTTATGCCTTCAATCCTTACCCAAGTATAATATTGGCGATGCCCGATCTTACGCCGGTAATTTTTACGCCGTTTAAACTTGAAGACTATAATCTTCTCTCCCCGCCCTTGGTTAACGATACGTCCGACCACTTTAACGCCTTCAAGGTAAGGTTTTCCCACTTTGATTCCTTCTTCATCTCGCAGCATCAACACCGGAAACTCCACTTCACTTCCGATCTCCCCGGGAAGCTTCTCCACCCTTATCACTTTTCCCTTCTCAACCCTGTATTGTTTACCTCCCGTAAAAACCACCGCATACTGCATCTTCTCCTCCCACACAAAAAGGATGGCGGGAGCGACGAGATTTGAACTCGCGACCTCCGGCGTGACAGGCCGGCGTTCTAACCTGGCTGAACTACGCCCCCGCCCTTTATGGTAGGCGGAACAGGACTTGAACCTGTGACCTTCGGCTTGTAAGGCCGACGCTCTCCCACTGAGCTATCCGCCCCCCTTTAGTGATTTTATTTCTTGGTTCCTTCTATGTCAAGCTACAGAGGCCTTATTTTCGTAAATCAAAATAGGCTTTTCCTTCTTCGTTATCGTCTCTTCGGTGATTATGCACTCCTTAACGTTTCCTTTTGACGGAATCTCATACATGATATCGAGCATTATCTCTTCCATAATAGCCCTTAACCCACGAGCCCCTGTTCCTCTTTTAATGGCCTCCTTCGCCACCGCTCTTAATGCCCCTTCGGTGAACTGGAGTTTAACCCCGTCCATCTCAAACAGCTTCTGGTACTGTTTAACGAGGGCATTTTTGGGTTCCTTTAAGATTTGAACAAGGGCATCCTCATTTAGTTCATCCAAGGTGGCCACAATGGGAAGCCTCCCCACAAATTCCGGGATCAATCCGAAGCGCAGGAGGTCTTCTGGCTGAACCTCTTTTAAGATCTCACCGATATTATGTTCCTGCTTCTTTTTCACATCAACGCCGAACCCCATACCACTTCCCTTAAGCCTCGACTCGATGATCTTTTCCAACCCTACAAAAGCCCCTCCGCAGATAAACAGAATATTGGTCGTATCCATGGGTATAAATTCTTGATGAGGGTGTTTTCTTCCGCCTTTGGGAGGTACATGAGCAATGGTGCCTTCCAAGATCTTGAGTAGAGCCTGTTGAACCCCTTCCCCTGATACGTCTCGCGTTATGGAAGGGCTGTCACCACTTTTTCGGGCGATTTTGTCGATCTCATCTATGTAAACGATCCCCTTTTCCGCCCGACTAAGATCGTAATCGGCAGCTTGAAGCAGATAAAGCAATATGTTCTCCACATCCTCTCCCACATACCCGGCTTCGGTAAGGGTTGTAGCATCAGCAATCGTGAAAGGCACATCTAAGATCTTAGCAAGGGTCTGAGCCAGAAGGGTTTTCCCAACCCCGGTGGGGCCTATTAGGAGGATATTGCTTTTTTGAATCTCCACGTCCTTTTGCCGATCGCCGTAATAAATCCTCTTGTAGTGATTATGAACCGCAACCGCTAAGATTTTCTTGGCCCTCTCCTGGCCTATCACGTATTCATCGAGCTTCTGCTTTATCTCAGCAGGAGTGGGTAAAGGTACGTTAAGCCTCGATTCCCTCTCGAACTCTTCGTCAAGGATCTCTTTACACAGATTTACACACTCGTCACATATATAAACCTGAGGCCCGGCAATTAGCTTCCGAACCTGCTCTTCGCTTTTCCCACAGAAAGAACAAAACACTTTCCCTCTTCTTCGTGTCTCCATAATTACCCCCTTTTTCTATGAGCTACTACTTCATCAACGATACCATATTCCTTGGCCTGCTCTCCGGTCATATAAAAATCCCGGTCCGTATCACGACGGATCTTTTCTATCGGCTGCCCCGTATGCTTTGCCAGAATTTGATTGAGCTCTTCCCTAAGCCTCAATATCTCCCTTGCGTGAATATCCACATCCGAGGCTGGTCCTTCGAAGCCACCCATGGGCTGATGCAAAAGTACCCTGGAGTGGGGAAGGGCATACCGCTTTCCCTTAGTACCGGCTGCAAGCAAAATGGCCGCCATACTGGCTGCTTGCCCAATACAAATGGTCACCACATCGGGTTTGACGTATTGCATAGTATCGTAAATAGCCAAACCCGCGGTTACAAGCCCTCCAGGGCTGTTTATATAAAGGTAAATATCCTTATCCGGATCTTCCGCTTCAAGAAACAAAAGTTGAGCGATCACCAGATTGGCCACCTCATCGCTTATAGGAGCTCCTAAGAAGATTATCCTCTCCTTTAAAAGCCTCGAGTAAATATCATAGGCCCTCTCCGTACGCCCATCTCGTTCGATCACTATGGGTACATAGAGATTCTTAATCGACGTATTCAATTTGAGCCTCCTTTAGGAGAAATTCGAAGACCTTTTCCCTCTCTAATTCCCTCTTGGCTCGATCCCTTATAGAAGAAGATTTGAACAATGGCTCAGGGATGTTGGAAGCCTTTAAATATTCGTCTATTTCTTCTTCTCCTACGTTTATTCCTTCTGTTTTCGCTATTTCTTCCACCAGATACAGGGTCTTTAACTCTCTCTCGGCGATCTTCAAGCAATCCAGATAAGCCTCTTGTCGTCTCTCCTCACTTAAAGAAGGGACCCTTTCTTCTATCCTCTGGAGTAATTCCAGAGCCCTCCTTTCCACAAGCGACTGCGGAACCTCCAAGGGGTTTTTCTCAAGAAGGGCCTCCAACAATTTCTGCCTCAAAAGCGCCTTTTCGGCCTCTTTTTGCCTTCTCTCCAGCTCCTCTTTAACTTTATTCTTTAGATCTTCCAAATTTTCAAAACCCAGGTCCTTCGCGAAATTGTCGTCAACAGGGGGTAAGACCTTCTGCCTTATCTCCTTTAAGGTGACCCGAAAAACCACCTCTTTACCAGCTAAATCTTCTCGCGGGTGATCTGGAGGCATAAGTAGTGAAAACTCCTTCGTTTCCCCAACTCTCATTCCTTCTATGGCTTCTTCAAAACCCGGTATCATGGTTCCACTTCCTACTTCAAAAAGATGATTCTCCACTTTCCCTCCAGGGACCAGTTTCTCATCCATTCTAATTTCAAAATCCACAAGAACCCAATCGCCCCTCTTTACCTGCTTCCTATCTTCTACGACCCTTAATTGAGCTACCTGTTGCTGCATAAATTTAATATGTTCCGATACCGTTTCCTCATCAATCGGCTTAAATTTTTTAAGCTCCAGTTTCAAGCCCTTGTATTCCTGAAGACTTACCGGGGGGCGTACATCAATGAGGGCCCAATAGGTAAAGGCCTTATTTTCCTCAAGAGGTCCCGCTTCCACCTTGGGTACAGTGAGGGCCTCTATCTTTTCTTTTTCCAAAACCTCGTTAAGGGTTTCCCTAAGAAGCCTTTCTATTGTGGCATTTTCCACTTGATCTTTATAAAGGGTCTTGACCAATTCGAGGGGAGCTTTACCTTTGCGGAAACCCTTAATGTTTGCCCTTTTCCGGATCTCCCTTAAAACGACCTCCAACACCTTTCCCACCCTTTCGGGCGGAACCTCCACTTCTAATCTTTTCCGCGTCGCGGATAGATCCTGTAACTGAACCTTCACCCATCTCTCCTTTTCCAAAAGTATTTGGTGCGAGAGGGGGGACTCGAACCCCCACCCGGTTTTACGGACTGGATCCTAAGTCCAGCGCGTCTCCCAATTCCGCCACTCTCGCTTATGTTCAAACTCTGGTGGGCCGTCCGGGACTCGAACCCAGAACCTACGGATTAAGAGTCCGTTGCTCTACCGGTTGAGCTAACGGCCCACATGTGGCACGCCCGGGGCGATTTGAACGCCCGGCCTTCGGATTCGAAGTCCGACGCTCTATCCAACTGAGCTACGGGCGCCCGTACCCTATTTTTAATTTTTTATCAACCCCCTCCCTAAGTCAAGCCTTAGGCTTTATCGGGAAAGGGATTTCGCCACTTGTATAGTGTGAGCGAATATCAAAGCGGTAGTTACGGCCCCTACACCTCCTGGAACGGGGGTTATACCACCTGCTATCTCCTTCGCTGCTTCGAAATCCACATCTCCGAAAATACCTTCAGGCGTTGGGTTTATCCCCACATCAAGAATGTAAGCCCCCTTCTTAACCATGTCTCCCCTTATGAACTTGGCCTTCCCCACACATACGCACAGTATATCGGCCCTTCTGGTAACTTCTCCCAAATCAGGGGTATTGCGATCGGCAACCGTTACCGTGGAAAGCCCTTCGCGCAAAAGCAAAATGGAAAGGGGAAGTCCAACTGCTCCTCCGCCTACTACAACAGCCTCCTTTCCTACCACCGGAATCTGATAGGCCAAAATAAGCTCCATTACCGCTTGAGGGGTTGTGGGAAACATAAAATCCCCCCTTGCTTTAAGTTCGCTATAAGTGGCTGTAGCGGCTCCACCGAAAACGAGCTTGCCCAAGTTCTTGGGGTTAAGACAATCGATGTCCTTCTCGGGCGGAATGGCATCGGCGATCTTATTGATGTCAATCTGCTTCGGAAGAGGCAATTCGACAAAGATCCCATGAACCCCAGGATCTTTTCCAAGCTCATCCAACACTTTAAGAAGATCGGCTTCTGTGGCATCATCGGGAAGCTCAACCCCTCGGAATTTTATACCGAGCTTCTCAGCCTGCTTCTGCTTTGTCCGATAATAGACCTTCGCCCCAGGATTCGACCCCACTAAAACCGGAGCAATAGCGGGCTCAATTCCTTTCTTCTTAAGCTCCTCCACATCCTTCTTGATCTCCTCCTCGATCTTCGCCGCTACACTTTTCCCATCTATAATCATCCTCCCCCTCCTTTGAAAAAATTTTCACAATTTAAGGCAATTATACCAACACTAAGCACCAGGGTGTCAACTTTTGAAAGTCGCGAGGAGACGTAAAGAATTTCGCAAAATAGTACGAAAGAGATCAAGCTGTTAAGGTCAACGGAGCAGATGAAGTGAAGGCATGAAACTTGCTCAAAGAAGGAATAAAGGAGGTGTGATCCATGGAAGTATTATGGAGGCCTGCTCTTGCTCCGGGATTAAATTCCTTGATTCCCTTTCTAAATGCCCCTTATTCCAAGCCACGGCCTGGCAGAGAGGTTTTAAAAAGGGGGGAAACCTTTATTGAAGGTGGAAGGCCGCTTCTTTGCGATATCTTATGGGAAAGGGATGTGACGGTTAAATTGAGAGATGGGGTCTCTCTTTATTTGGATATTTTTAGACCTGCTGATGTTCAGGCGAAAATTCCAGCTATTTTGGCCTGGAGCCCTTATGGGAAAGGGATTCCTCAAGAACCTCCGCCCGGGGTTTTAAGGGAGTGGGTTTCGGGACTTCAGAAATTTGAAGGGCCTGATCTGGCTTATTGGTGTGCTCAAGGGTATGCGGTGGTGAACGTTGATACTCGGGTTGCTTTTAATTCGGAAGGCGATATCCATTTTTGGGGGCCAGTTGATGCTCGAGATGGTTATGAGGTGATCGAGTGGATAGCTTCTTTGCCTTGGTGTAACGGGAATGTGGGGATGTGCGGTAATTCATGGCTTGCCATATCTCAGTGGTTCATAGCTGCGGAAAATCCGCCTCATCTTAGAGCCATTGCGCCTTGGGAGGGTTTAAATGATCTCTATCGTCATGATGTCGTGAGAGGAGGGATACCCAATACGGGTTTCTGCGAATTGATAATAAGGTCCCTTAAAGGAAATAACAACGTGGAAGATATTCCTCGAATGGTGGAGCGATATCCTTTGATGAATTCCTACTGGGAGTCCAAGAGGGCTAATCTTAGTAAGGTAAAGACCCCAGCTTATGTGGTAGCTAGTTGGAGCAATGACTTACACACTCTTGGGTCGCTCGAAGGGTTTAGGTTGATCCAGTCGGAGAAAAAGTGGTTAAGGGTTCATAATACTCATGAATGGCAGGATTTTTACTCACCGGAGAACACCGAGGACCTTAGGCGTTTTTTTTGACTTCTTCCTAAAGGGTATAGATAACGGCTGGGAAAACACGCCCAAGATAAGGCTTTCCATTTTGGATCCTTCGGGTAATGATCTAGTGAATCGGGAAGAAGAAGATTGGCCGGTTAAGGTCTCTTACACTAAGCTTTACCTCGATGCGAAAAGGTCAAGCTTATCTTTAGAACCACCTTCCGAACATGCTTCTTTGAGCTATTTGCCCTTGGATGAAAGAGGAAAGGCGATCTTCACCTACGTATTTCCGACAGATGCGGAAGTTATAGGCTACATAAAACTTAAGTTGTTCGTTGAAGTTAGGGATGCCGATGACGCGGATTTGTTTGCCCTCTTAGAAAAATGTGACCCTTATGGTAATCCTCTTCATCCTCCGGCAGGTCCCTTCATCTATTACGGTCCTCACGGAAGACTCAGGCTTTCCCATCGGACCATTGACGAGAGGCTTTCAAGCGAATGGCTCCCAGTTCATTTCCATAGGGAGGAAAAGAAGATAAAAGAAGGCAAGATTGTATCATGCGAGATTCCCCTCTGGCCTACTGGGATGAGATGGCGCAAAGGGGAGATCCTTAAACTCACCGTTTGTGGTTTTAACCCCGTTCCTTTCCACCTGCCCCAACTTCCACCTCTCAAAACCCTAAATAAAGGTCTTCATGTGATCCATACTGGAGGGGAATTCCAGTCTTTTATTTATTTACCAATAAAATACCTTTAGGAGGTGTAACCATGAAGAAGCTATTCGGTATCTTTTTGGCCATTTTGGTTTTTGTAGTGTCAGGGAATATAAATGCTCTGGAGAAAAAGGGAGAAGTGTATCAATTCGTTTTTAGCAGTTCTAATCCGCCAATGGCACCTATTGTCAAAGCAGCACTTAGGTGGTTCGAAGTTTTAAAAAGCGAGACCAATGGTAGGGTCGATTTTAAAATAATAACCGGAGGCGGATTACTTAAAGAGGAGGAGGTATTTAGGGGCATTCAAAGTGGTGTTGCTGACATAGCTACATATATTCTTGACGAAAGAAACGGATTTGTTCTGAATGGAGTGATAATGCTTCCTTTCATCCCCTGGCCATCAAGGGAAATGGCAAATGAGATATATGAAAAATTGTTACAACAATTTCCTGAAATGGAAAGAGAATGGCAAGGAGTTAAACATTTCTCCTTTTCTATGATGCCTCCAAATCATATCCATATGAGAAAAAACTTGTGAGGACACTCGAAGACATAAAAGGAATGAAGATTGCAATTACAGGCAAATATGCTCCGATTGTGAAAGCTTTAGACGCTGTTCCTGTGGAGGTTCCCATTCAGGATTGGTATCCTGCTTTAGAAAGAGGAGTAGTGGATGGGTGTTTAAATCACTTTGCAGTTTTGCGGGTATTTAAGCTTCTTGATCTTCTACCTAATCACACCGTTTTTGGTCCCGGTGGGATAAACATGGGGGCTGTGGGTATCATTATGAACGCTAATACATGGGGATCTTTGCCCAAGGATATACAAGAGGCTTTTTTTGAAGACTCAGAGGACATATACTCGCATTCTTTATGAGATAGAAGATAAAGAATACATTAATGCTGCCATTGAGTATTGTAAAGATTAAAAACCACACTTTTGTGGAGTTAAAGGCTGAGGAGATCGATAAGTGGAGGGCAAAAGTACGGAAACCGGTTATCGAACAGTGGGTAAAAGATACAGAGAAGCAAGGGCTTCCTGGGAAAAAGGTTTACGAAGCACTTTTGAAGTTGATTCCTACTCAAGAGAGATAGGAGGTGAAGATGGGCAGGAAGATTATCGGGCTTTCCTGTGGGAGAATTAATGGCAACTCTGAGATCCTTTTGAAGGAAGCTTTAAAGGGAGCTGAAGAGTTTGGATTCGAGACCGAGATCATCCGAGCGATGGAACTCCGGGTTAAGCCTTGTAAGGGTTGTGAGACGTGCACCCTTTTGATGGCGCAGGGAAAGGAGCCGAAGTGTGCCATAAGTGATGATGATGTTCCCTGGATTTTGGAGAAGATCTTGATGACCGATGCCGGCTTCATTTTGGCTTTCCCCGTTTATCACCTAAGGCCGAATGCTTATTTAGAGTGTATCCACGAAAGGATGTTGCCGTTTGTATTTGGGCCTCGGGAACTACTGGAGAAGAATAAAGTTGCTGGGGTGATAAGCGTTGGTGGAGGTGAGCCCGAGTGGACTCCTTTGGGGCTTATGGCCGCCAATATTTTTGTACAACATTGTTGGAAATTGGTTGACCAAATGCAGGTCAATTTCTGCGGTCGTCCGGGAGCAGTTTTCTTACATCCTGAGTATCTAGAGAGGGCGAGGAGATTGGGCAGAAATGTCGCTCAGGCTATGATGAAGCCCCTTGAAGAGGTCAAATTCGTAGGCGAAGAGCAAGGGCCAAGTTGTCCAGTGTGTCATTGTAACGTTTTTAAGGTTCCTTCGGTAAAAGCGGAGGTCTTTTGCCCTGTTTGTTGGACCAGAGGCAAAGTGGAAGTGAGAGGAGGCGAATTTGTGATCAATTGGGATCAAGAAACCGTGAATACGCCGCGTTTCTCTCCTCAAGGGGTGGCGACCCACCTAGAATTAATCAAAAGCTTGCAGAAACAATATTATGAAAACTACGAGAAAGTGAAAGAGAAGATTGAGGAATATAAAAAATATGGGAACATCCTAAAGCCTTAGCTTATGGGGAAAGTGAAGGTTTACATTGACGGGCGTGAGTTTTTAGCCGAAGAAGGAGAATTTTTAATAGAGGTTGCTCTTGAAAACGGTATGTATATACCTCATCTCTGCCATCATCCAGATCTTCCCCCTACAGGCGAATGTGGTTTATGTATTGTGGAAATAGAGGGCGTAGAGGGTTTTGTAACTTCTTGTACGTTTCAGGTAAAACAAACGGTGTCCGTTCGGACTAGGTCCCCTGAGATTAATCGCTTGAGGTTGGAAGCTTTAGGTAAACTTCTGGAGGGGCACCCACTGGACTGTTCCTCTTGTCCCAAATACTTAAATTGTGAACTTCAATCTTTGAAGCAGTATTTGGGTTATAGTGATAATGTTCAGAAAACCTCCATAAGATCTTTTCCATTAAACGAAGATAAACCTTTATTTGTTCATGACCCTACGCGATGCGTATTATGCAAAAGGTGCATTCGGGCTTGTAAAGATCTCCGAGGTATTGGGATTTTGGAGGTTAAGGAAGAAAAGGGGCTTAAATACGTGTATACCCCTTCGGGTAAGCCCTTAATGGAAGAAGGTTGTATGTTTTGTGGAGCCTGTGTAGAAGTGTGTCCTACTGGGGCCTTAAGGGATAAAGAGGAGATTATAAAGGGGAAAAGAAGAAAAGAAGCTTTACTTCCTTGTTCCTCCACTTGTCCGGCAGGGGTGGATGTTCCCTCTTACCTGAGGTTGATTAAGCTAAAGGACATAGAAGGTGCCTGGAGGCTCCTTTTAGATAAAGTTCCGTTCCCTGACGTTTTGGGTTATGTGTGTAATAAACCCTGTGAGGCCGTTTGCAGAAGAGGATATTTGAACAAGCCTGTTGCTATAAAGCTTTTGAAACGTTTTGTGGCAGAGAGGGTGCCGTCTTCTTTTGAGGAGATGCCGAGTAAATTTTCCGGGAAGAGGGTAGCCATTGTGGGTTCGGGGCCAGCAGGGCTTACAGCGGCTTATTATTTGAGGAAACGCGGTCATGAGGTAATCGTTTTTGAAGCCAAAGCGAAACCAGGGGGGATGTTGCGCTATGGGATACCCGAGTGGAGATTGCCTCGGGAAGTTCTGGAAAAAACTCTGGAGCGGATTAAAGCAATAGGAATACGGATAAGGACCGGGATGAAGGTAGAAAGGCTTGACGAATTAAAAGAGGAGTTTGATGCTGTCCTTTTAGCACTCGGGGCTCAAAAGGGGGTTAAGCCGAAAGTTGAGGGAGCGGAGCTCAAGGGAGTTTATGTGGGGATCGATTTTTTGAGCAAAGCCAATGATGGGGAGCCTCTCCCGGTGGGGGAGAAGGTTGTAGTTATAGGGGGTGGTTCGGTGGCGATTGACTGTGCCAGAATGGCCAAATTTCTTGGTGCGAAGGAAGTTTACGTGCTTTGTGTAGAACCTTATGAAAAAATGCCAGCCCTTCCCGAAGAGATAGAAGAAGCTAAGGCTGACGGTATAAAGCTTGTTCCCTCCAGGGCATTACTCAGAATAATAGGTAATTCGAGGGGTTACGTAGGAGGGATAGAACACGCAGAAGTTAGAAATTTTTCCTTTGATTTTAAAGGGGGTCTGCAGTTAAGCTTAATAGAGGGTACTACGGAAGAGCTTTCCGTCCACAACGTGATTTTCGCCGTTGGTCAGAGGCCCGAAGTGTCCGAAGGATTGGGGTTATTGGTAGGGGAAAAGGGGAATTTGGAAGTTGATCCATTTGAGATGATGACCGAAAAGGAAGGAATATTCGCTGCAGGTGACGTTTTGACTGGTACCAGGACGGTCGTCGAGGCCATAGCCTCTGGAAGAAAGGTGGCTGACGCTATCGATAGATATTTAGGAAGTGAGGGCCTTGAGGATCGAAAGAGGGCAAATGGCGTTTCCCCTGTTATAGAGAAGATAGAGGGGTTTGGTTACCTTAAAAGGATAAGAGGTGGGCGAATGGACCATATAAGTGAAGAGGAGGCTACTTACGAAGCGATGGGGTGTTTGCAATGTGATCTACGTTTGAGGATCAGGCCGCCGAGGTTTTGGGGGGATTTAGAAAAAAAGGTAAGATGAGGGTGTGTGTGGTTTATTATTCGCAAACGGGCAATACCAAGAAAATGGCGGAGGCGATAAGTAAGGGGATTAAGGAGGCCAATGGACAGTGTGATCTTTTTAGCTTAAGGGAAGTGACCCCCAGGTGGTAAATGAGTAGGACCTAGTAGGTTTTGGAAGTCCCGTTTGGTGTGGAGCTGAACCTCCCAATGTTAGGGAATTCATCTTAAGCATCCCGAATCAAAAAGGGAAACATGCCTTTGTTTTTTGTACCCATGGGGTTATGCCCGAACATTACTTCCCGGTGGTGACCAGGAGGTTAAGGAATCGAGGGTTTACGGTTATAGGGATGAAGAGCAGTTTTGGTAGTGTTCACTTTCAAATAGCCCCTTCTCCTTACTATACCGAGGGGCATCCGGATGAGGAAGAATTAGAAGAAGCGGTGATTTTCGGGCAGCAGATAGTGGAAAGGAGCAAAAGGATAAATCGAGGGGAGACCGACCTTATCCCTCCGATTCCCCCCTTCGTTTATACGCCACAGCTTTGGGTTCTTACCGAGTTTTATAGGTGGGGACATAATCCACATGGAAGGATCTCTTATGACCCGAATAAGTGCAATTACCCCAAGTGCCGCCTGTGTATAGAACACTGTGTAATGGGGTATAACGATTTCTCTTCCGAACCGAGACGTTTCGGATCAAAAGGCAACGAATGCGATATGTGGCTTGGATGTACTTTTTGTGAAATGATATGTCCTACCGGAGCCATTTATTGCGATTGGGAGGCTTTTTTGGAAGAGAGTCAGGAGTTACTTTCTCTTTTCGAGTTTAATCCACTTGAGGAGGCGGCAAAAAGATTGGTTGCGGAAGGGAAATTAAAATTGCACGTAAACTGGGACGATATAAGGTGGGATCGCCTTTATTTTATGGTTCATAACAAAAGGCCGAGATTCAAGATAGGAGGAGCAAAATGAGGCTTCAGACCGAAATAGCCATCATCGGTGCTGGCCCAGCTGGCCTTTCAGCGGCTATTTCCGCTGCCGAAAAGGGTTGTAAGGTTATCGTGTTTGAAAAGGGGGTAACCACTGGTGGAACGGCGAACATGGGTATGGGGCCATTTGCTGTTGAAAGTAGGTTTCAAAAGCTCAAACAAATAAGCCTTACGCGAGAGGAGGCCTTTAGGTTATTCATGAATTATACCCACTGGAGGGTGGATGCGAGGTTGGTAAAAACCTACATCGACCTATCAGGGGATACGATAAGGTGGCTTGAAGAGATGGGGGTTGAGTTTGCGGACGTAGCTGCTTACTTTCCCGGAGCTCATTTTACTTGGCACATTGTGAGGCCCGAGACGGGGAACCAGGACCTGGTTGCGCTGGAACTATGATGAGGATAATGACCCAAAGGGCCAAAAAACTTGGGGTCGAGATTATGCTTCAATGTCCGGTCAAGAAAATCCTCAAGGCTCAGGGTAAGATTATTGGACTTGTGGCTGAGGACCGCAATGGTGAAGAAATACAAGTGCGCGCAAAGGCCGTGATAGTGGCTACAGGGGGATTTGGGGACAATCCAGAATGGATTAAGAAATATACGGGATTTGAATGGGGAGTAGATCTTTTTTCTTTCAGAGTTCCAGGTCTTCAAGGCGAAGGCATTATGATGGCATGGGAAGTAGGAGCTGGGAAAAGCGACATGAACATGGAACTGATATATGGCGTTCCCGGAATGGATGAGTTTCCCACTATAAGGGGGGTTTTCCGTCAGCCAAGTGACATTATGGTGAATCTTCAAGGGGAACGTTTTATAAACGAGGAGATTTTGCCTAACACCACATTTACTGGAAACGCTATTGCCCGACAAAAGGGACGATGTGCGTTTGTTATAGTGGATAATGGTCTACTCGAACGTTTTCAAAAAAGGGGGCTTGATGTGATTTCGAGGGTTTTTCCTATAGAAGATATACAACCTTTTCACCAGGAGATGGAGGCGGCTTTATCCAAGGGGAGTAAGGATCTTTTTATATCCGATTCCGTCCAAGGACTTGCTGAAGCAATGGGTGTCGATGCAAATGGATTTGAGGAGAGGATAAAGGAATACAACGATTTTTGTAAGAAAGGACGTGACGAACTTTTTCATAAAAATTCGCGTTACCTTATACCTCTCGAGGGGCCACGTTTTTATGCATCCAGAAATTTCCCCGGGGCTTATGGGAGTCTTGGCGGCATAAAGATTAATTACCGATGCGAAGTCCTCACGGATAACTGGGAGGTCATTCCAGGGCTTTATGCGTGTGGGACTGATGCTTGTTCCATATATGGAGACAGTTACATGTTCCTACTGCCCGGTAATACTATGGGATTTGCCTTAAATAGCGAAAGAATTGCGGGTGAAAGCGCCTCCAGATACGTCAAATCAGAATGATTGCTCAAAGGCCTTTTATTTCTATACATCCAGCGGGACAGGCGCTTTGACAGGCAGGCAGAAGTCCCTCATCTCTTAAAGGAAGACAAAGATCACAAAGGCCAATAGTTCCGTCAAGCAATAACTGGGGGGCTCCGAAAGGGCATACCTCGATGCAAACCCCACATCCCACACATCTTTCCTTAACTACCTGGGTTATGCCCCAGGGTCCCTTAACGAGGGCCCCTGTAGGACACTCTTCGATACAAGGAGCCCTTTCGCAATGCCGACACACTATATGCGAGAATCGTCCCGGTTCTTCTTGTTTAACCCTTATAAAAGCCGGGCCTTTTGGTTCGGGTTCAGGGGGGATGAGGGATAAGGAGGAAGGTTATGTTCGAGTTTACAAGCTACAGTACAAGAATGACAACCGATACATTTGTCCCTGTTTATCAACAACTTAAATCCCATGTTTAACCCTCGGCTTTGTAAATTTTGCCCATCAAGGCCCTAAAGTTAGTAGAACCAATGCAAGGATCAAAGGGAGGGCGATTGCTTGTTAACACATTAGCGTTGCTTATGAAAAAGCTTTCCGGACTTAGGTCTTCCGGATAATACCAGGAGGCTTGGACTACCACTATTTGAGGGTTCATACCTGAAAATAGGGCGGTTTTTTGTTTTGTTCTCCCCCTTGGGGTTTCTATCCAAACCCAGTCTCCCTCCGAAATGCCAAAACGTTTTGTCGTTTCTGGATGTATCTGAACCAAAGGATAAGGCTGCAATTCCCTTAACACCGGGTTTTGGCGGTATTGGGAATGGAAGTAGTAAGGCACGCGTCCGCCCGTAGTCAAAATTAGAGGGTAATTGGAGGCGATTTCCTCGTTAAGGGGACTTTCTGAGGGTTCTCGGTAATGGGGAAGAGGGTCGTAACCGAGTTCTTCAAGTATGGTGCTATAAAGCTCGACCTTTCCGGTAGGGGTTGGGAATCCTCCCCCCTTTCTCCAATAATCGGTTTTGTGCTTTTCATAATGGACCATTCCAGTGGTGCTAAGGATGCCCATTTTTTAAATTCCTCCCATTTTGTATTTGCTTTCCTCAGCTGATAATCGAGCATCTCTTCCACGTTTTCGAAAGGCCAAAAAGAGGGAGCTAAACGTTTACCAAGTTCTAAGAATATCTTATTATCGGGCCATGCTTCACCAGGGGGTTCTACTGCTTTAACGATAGCTGAGACAAAGAAACGGGGATGCATATCGTAAATATCATCCATTTCAAGCCAATGAGCTGCCGGCATTACTATGTCTGCAAATCGAGCGGTGGGGCTCATGTAAAGGTCTACCACCGAGATGAAGTCCACGTTCATTAAGGCTTGAAAGACTTCTCGAGCATTAGCATAGGCCAACACCGGGTTCGTTCCTACCAGATGCATAACTTTTATCTTCCTTTCACCATTCAATAGATCTTTCGCACACACTTTCCCAATGGCACATGGCAAAAGGAGGCATTGCCAAAAGTTTAAATTCCTCCGCTCCCAGGGGTTTTTGCGAAGAAGGAGGAACCTCAAGAGCAAAGTCTTCCATTGGTCCTGCGGGAGATGGTAACCAGCTCACCATGCCTCCGGGCCTTTCTATGTTGCCCGTTATAGCCATGAGACATATTATGGCTCTTAAGGTTTGAATGGAATTGTTATTGGCTTCCAGGGCCTCTCCCATTTGAATACACGTTGGAGAACCAACCGCTATTAATCGAGCGGCTTCCTTTATTTTATCCTCCGGAACCCAGGTTATCTTGCTGACTTTCTCTAAAGGATATTCTTTAACGCGTTCTCGCAGTTGATTAAAGCCGTGGCACCATTTCTCTATAAAATCACGATCATAAAGATTTTCCTGAATTATGTAATTTAACATTCCTAAAGCTAAAGCCGCATCCGTTCCTGGCCTCACCGGAAGCCACAACCTCGCCCTTTGAACCGTTGCAGTCGCCCTTGGATCAATCAGGATAAAATTCTCAGCCTTATCAAGGGCCCTAAGGAACCAAACCGCCATTTCGCCATCGGCATTCGTGTATTCCAGCTGTTTACCCCAATGGACAATTGTGCGGGGATATACCCCCGCCCAGCCATGATAATCGCAGAAAAGCCTCTCGCCAACAGTTAAGCCAAAGGCCGCCATCTTAGGGGCAAAACAGAAGTGGGCCGGGAATAACACATTAGGTGTCCCGATCGAACGGGCAAAGCGAAGCGTATATCGGTTATACCCGCGCCCAGTCCCTTGCCCTATAAGAATCGCTTCTTCTCCGTATTTTTGGCCACCTTTCTCATCTCATTTGTGATCATTCCCAAAGCCTCTTCCCAACTTATCTCCTTCCATCTCCCGGAGCCCCTTGGACCAACTCGCTTCAGAGGTTTTATTAAGCGGTTCAGATTCGCATGCTCATAAACACTTGCAAGCCCTTTTGCGCACATAGTCCCTAAGGTAAAGGATTCCCTATCACCCCTTATCCTAAGAATCCGCCCATCCTTCACGCTCACAATAACCCTACACCCGCCGTGACACCCTTTACAGGTCGTTTTGACTTCCTGCATCACATCTTCCTCGTTCATCATTTTAAGCAAGTTCTATGCCAATTTTAGATTTTCGCAATATGATGCGCCAATTTTGTTTTTTGAAAGATCAAAAGAGATGAGAAAAAACTCGGATTATTTTGCGAGCTAATAAGAATTGAAAGCGGGAAAGGCCATGGTTTCTATCTTAGATTACGGCATAAACTTTGCGAAAACCTTAATGTGGTGCCTTCATTTATAAAGGCGATAGGTGTAGTAGGGGCTGGGCTTATGGGGCATGGGATAGCCCAGGTATTTGCCTCCAATGGCTACCGTGTGATTTTAGTGGATATTAGTGAAGAACAACTCAACAAAGCAATGGGGGCTATTAAGGATAACTTACAATACCTTAAAAATTGTGGCCTTGGTCCGAAGGAATCGATTGAAGAGGTGCTCTCAAGAATGGACCCCACTACCTCTTGGGAGCCTCTTGGTGGTGCAGATTTCGTGGTTGAATGTGTGTTTGAGGATTTAAGACTTAAACAGGAAGTTTTTAAGAAGTTGGATCAACTATGTGGCCCTGAGGCGATTTTTGCTTCAAATACTTCGGTTATAAGCATATCTCAGATTGCTGAAAAGGCCAAAAGGAAGGAGAGGATTCTAGGGACCCATTTTTGGAATCCACCCTATCTTATTCCCCTTGTTGAGGTTGTAAAGGCTAGGGATACATCTGATGAGGTTTTTGAGTTCACCTACGAGTTTCTTCGAAAAATTGGGAAAAAAAACCCGTTAAGTGTTTGAAAGATGTGCCCGGGTTTATAGCTAACAGGCTTCAGCACGCTTTATGGCGTGAGGCTGTATCACTGGTAGAAAAAGGGATTGCTGATCCTTATACAGTAGATGAGGCCATAAAATATAGCTTTGGTTTAAGGCTTCCTGTCCTTGGGCCTTTAGAAAACGCCGATATGGTAGGGTTGGATTTAATCCTTTCCATCCACGATTATCTTTTTCCTCATTTGGAGTCTTCTAAAAAAGCCTCGTCGCTTTTGAGGCGAAAGGTTGAGGCTAAGGAGTTGGGTTTTAAAACTAAAATTTTAAAACTAAAAAAGGTTTTTACGATTGGACCGAGGATCAAATGGACCTCAAAAGGCGTAAGCTGATGGAGCATCTCGTGAAATGGCACCTCGAGCAAGCAAAGGGGGAATAAGATGGAAAAAATTGATAATAAGTGCAGCCCTAACAGGCAACATAACCCTTCCTACTCAAACTCCTTATTTGCCTATAACACCTGAGGAGATTGCAGAAGAGGCGAGAAGAGCTGCTGAAGCAGGTGCGGCCATTGTACACATACATGCTCGCGATCCAAAAACCGGAAAACCCACTACCGATCCGGAGATTTACTGAGAAATAGCGAGAAAGATAAAGGAGAGGACGGACGCAATTATATGTATAACCACTGGAGGCACCATGTATATGAGCCCTGAGGAAAGATTAAGGGTGGTTCCTTTACTAAAACCTGAACTTGCGACCTTTAATATGGGTTCGATTAACTTTTCAATACATCCAGTTGCAGAAAGATATAGAGACAATGAATGGAAGTTTTCTTGGGAGAAGGAGTTCGCAGAGGGTACAAAGGACTTTATTTTTCGAAATACTTTTGGAGTCATGGAAAAATACTGCGAGACAATGTATGCCAATCAAACAGTTCCTGAATGTGAGTTTTATGATGTAGGTCATCTTTATAACATGAACTTTTTGTTAAGGAAGGGACTTCTAAGGAAACCAATATGGATGCAATTTGTGACGGGTGTATTAGGAGCAATAGGTTCGGATCCAGAAAACGTGATGTTTTGAAACAAAAGGCCGACAAGCTTATCGGTGAAGGTGATTATCGATGGTCCGTAATTGGTGTGGGGTATCCGGCGGAATTTCATCTTGCTGCGCTGGCAATAATTATGGGAGGGCATGTGAGAGTGGGGTTTGAGGACAATATCTTCATAAACAAGGGTGTCTTAGCCAAAAGCAACGCTGAACTCGTTGAAAAAGTGGTTAGGATCGCCCGGGAATTAGGTCGTGAGATCGCTACCCCAGATGAGGTGAGAAAAACCTTAGGTTTAAAGGGCAAGGATAAGGTGAACTTTTAAAAGGAGGGGTAAGATGCTTAACCTTTTTGACCTTACAGGGCAGGTGGCGATAGTGGTAGGAGGATCCGGCGGAATAGGGAGAGCTCAAGCCATAGGTTTAGCTCAAGCAGGGGCTGACGTGGTGGTTGCTGCCAGGAGGCTTGAACCCCTCGAGGAAGTTGCAGGAGAAATAAGTAGACTGGGTCGGAAGGCATTAGCTGTGAGTGTGGATGTTTTAAATGAGGAATCTGTTCAAGCCATGGTTAATAGAGTGCTTGAAGAGTTCCCCAAAATAGAGATATTGGTGAACTCCCATGGTATTGCCATTCGCAAACCAGCTGAGACATTCCCCATAGAAGAATGGCAGCAGGTGATTGAAGTGAACGTGAAGGGTGTTTTTCTCTGTTGCCAAAAAGTAGGTCAAGTAATGATAAGGCAGTGCAGGGGTAAGATCATTAACATGTCTTCGGTAAGGGGAAGATACGGACTTCCGGCAAACTATACTGCTTACTGCGTCAGTAAGGGGGCGGTTGATACCCTTACCAGGCCCCTTGCTTGCGAGTGGGCCAAATATAACATTTTGGTCAACGCTATAGCACCAACTATAGTAGAGACTGAACTTACAAGACCTGCTTTAGCTGATCCTACCTTTGCTCAAAGTATGAAAGCGAGGATTCCGCTTGGACGTTGGGCACTTCCTGAAGATATAGTAGGAGCGACCGTATTTTTCGCTTCACGGGCCTCGGATTTTATCACTGGGCAAATCCTTTATGTGGACGGTGGGGTTACTACTTGGTAAAAATAAACGTTAAGGAGGTTTGAAGATGGGCAAAGAAGTACTTGTCGATTTGAGTCATCCTTTTGGTTATGGTTGTCCTCTTTGGCCATATTTTGAGGACGTGAAGATAGAAAGGATGCATTATTTTGCCAAATCGGGCGTTTTATCGCAGAAGGTCACTACCGTGATGCACTGTACAACTCATATGGACGCACCTGCTCATGTCTTTGAAGGAGGAAAATATGTTCACGAGGTTCCTCTTACCTCCTGTTATGGGGAGGCTGTGGTTTGGGATATTCCGAAAGGAAAATGGGAGTTAATTACGGCGAAGGACCTGGAGGAGGCGAACAAGAAGTTGCCCATCAAACCGGGAGACATCGTCATCATTCATACCGGTTGGCATCATTACTGGGGTGACACCACCATGTACTTTTGTTATTCACCCGGCTTAGGTCGAGAGGCTGGTGAATGGTTTGTAGAGCACAAGGTAAAGGCCGTGGGGATTGATAATCAAGCATTGGATCATCCACTTCATACTGCTATAGGTCCTCATGGGCCTGGTCCTTTAAGGCCAGATATTTGTGAGGAGTATAAAAGGCTTACCGGAAAAGATGTAAAGGAAGACTTTCCCGAATGGGAACCTTGTCACAATATTATCTTGAGACACGGAATCGTGGGATGGGAGAACGTAGGAGGAGATATTGATAAGGTTGTTGGGAAAAGATGTAGGATAGCCGGTTTCCCAATCAGGTGGTACAGGGGAAATGGGTCTATAGTGAGACTTGTGGCTTTTATTGATGAAGATGAATTAAACGACGTACCCGATTTTGTTTATAAATACGGTACTCAGCAAAAGAAAGAAGGCTTTCTCTAGGTATTCCTCGAGGAAGGACGTCGTATTCCGAGCTTTTTCATTTTGGCTCGGAGGGTGGATTCCTTGAGACCAAGGATCTCAGCGGCACCGCCCTTGCCGCTAACTTTCCAGTTAGTTTGCGTGAGCACCCGAAGAATGTGTTCCCTCTCTACTTGAGAGAGGTTAAGTAAATTGGATCGTTGCTGAGAAGTTTCAGAAAAGGTAAGGTCCTCAACCGTAAGCGTTGTGCCCTCGGAAAGGATCATGGCCCTTTCTATGACGTTTCTAAGTTCCCTGACATTGCCTGGCCAAGGATAATCTATGAGCTTTTTTATGGTGGATTCGGGGATATGAACGATTCGTTTTCCCATAGTACGGTTAAACAGGTTTACAAAATGCCATATAAGAAGCGGAATGTCTTCTCTCCTTTCCCGCAAAGGAGGTATGTATATGGGGAAAACACTTAATCTGAAATAAAGATCCGCTCGGGATCTCTTTTCCCTTACCAGTTGAGTCAGATCCTGATTGGTGGCAGCTATGATCCTTACATCTACCGAAAGAGTGCGGGAGCTTCCAATCCTTTCGAACTCCTTTTGCTCCAATACTCTTAATAACTTAGCCTGAAGGTCCAAAGGAAGCTCCCCTATCTCATCCAAAAAAAGAGTGGAACCATTCGCTGCTTCAAACCTTCCCATTCTTGATTTTATCGCGCCCGTATAGGCCCCTTTTTCAACGCCAAACAGTTCTGCTTCGATAAGGGTTGGAGGAAGAACAGCGCAATTAACTACTATCATAGGCCTTTCTTTGCGAGGGCTCATATTATGAATAAGCCTCGCTAAAAGTTCTTTCCCCGTACCAGTTTCCCCTATTATTAAGACACAAGTGTCTTCCTTCGCTACCTTTTCGGCAAGCTTTAAAACCCTTTTTATCGCTGGGCTTTCCCCTATAAATTCATTGTTTGAAAAGCGAGTTTCTATTTCTTCTCTTAGATATATATTTTCCAATTCAAGACGTTCCTTGAGTTTTTCAATTTCTTCATAAGCCCTCTTTAGTTCGTTTTCGACCTCTTTTCTCTTGGAAATGTCCCGTGTGATAGAAAGTAGTAAGCTCTTACCTCCAAAATCCACTCGGCCAAGGGTCACCTCTACCGGATATGTGCTACCATCCTTTCTCTTGTGGATACCCTCAAAGGTCACATATTGGCTTGGATTTAAACGACTCCAAAAAACTGTTTTGTGTTTCTTTTTTGGGCTTCTATATCTATGTCATCAATGGTCATTTTTAGAAGTTCTTCTCGGGAATATCCCAGCGTATCACAAGCCCTTTGGTTTACCTCGAGGATACAACCTTCATAGTCATGAATAAAAAAAGCGTCTCCTGCTTGTTCTATAAGCATACGCCATTGTAACTGGGTTCGCTCAAGAGCTTGAGCGGTTTCCTTCTTTTCGGTTATATCTATGATAAAACCTTCAACGAGTCTTTGAAACCTGACAGAAATTACCTTGGCCGTAAGGCAAAGCCAAAGGGGGTCGCCTCCCTTCTTTTCTATGGAAAATTCCAAAGCATGAACCTGGTGGTGAGCCCGGAGTTCCTCCCAAACTCTGTTGAACTCGATGGGCCCTAACAGGTGGTAAAGACTTTGACAGGAGCCCTTAAGCTCCTTCGCATCTTTAAAACCAAAAATGAGAGCAAAAGTTTTGTTGATATAAAGAAAATTCCCCTTTTCGTCACAAAGAAAAATACCTACCGGAGCCTCTTCGACAAGCTCTAAAGGAAGACCCTCTAAACCTTCTTTCCTTTTGTTCATAACCCGGGAATTTTTATATCTCCCTACCTTTAATTGTGTCAACTGTTTGCAAACAGGAGGTTGTTTTTTTATAAAATTGATCGTATTTTAAAGAGAAAAATTTCACAAAGGGAGGAAGGGAATTGAAACATGTGAAAGTACCCGATGTGACTATAAGGAGGCTTTCCGTTTATTTGAGACATTTAAAAGAATTGGAAGAAAGAGGCGAGACGGTGGTTTCAAGTACCGCATTGGCCAAGGCCTGTGGGGTTAATGCGGCGCAGGTCAGAAAAGATCTAGCTTATTTTGGGGAGTTTGGGATAAGAGGAGTAGGCTATTACGTTAGGGATCTGGTTGAACGCCTGAAGGAGATTTTGGGTCTTAATAGGGAATGGAGGCTTGCGGTTATTGGGATAGGTAATTTGGGGACCGCTCTTTTAAACTTCAAGGATTTTTTGAAGGAGAACTATAAGATTGTGGCTGCTTTCGATAAATCTCCAGAGAAGGTTATAGGAAAATTGGCCGAACGGTTGGGAAGACCTGCGGAGGTCATTCACATCGATAGGTTGAAAGAAGTGGCTAAGGAGAGGAAAATAGATATAGTCTTGTTAACGGTACCTCCTCAAGAGGCCCAAAAGGTCGCAGATTTGGTGGTTGAAGCCAACATCCGTGGAATTTTAAACTTTACCCCAGTTCAGATAAAGGTGCCTAAGGGCTTTGTGGTGAAAAACGCCTATTTTACCACAGTGCTCGATAATTTGGTTTATTACCTTCAGAGCAAAAGGAGGTAAAGCTTGGGATTAGGAAGGGCAAGGGTGAGAGTTTATGGGATCGTACAAGGGGTATTTTTCCGCCATAATACTCGTCAAAGAGCCCAGGCCCTTGGGTTAAAGGGATGGGTTAGAAATGTAGAAGACGGAAGCGTAGAGGCCCTTTTTGAAGGACCTCGGGATAAAATCGAGGAGATAATCAAATGGTGCCATAAGGGACCACCTGGAGCAGTGGTTGAAAGAGTCGAAATCCAATGGGAACCTTACCTGGGAGAGTTTGATGATTTTAGGATCCGGTACTAAAGAATCGTTGGCCCAAAATACCTGCTCCTATAGCTCCTAAAAAGGGGACTCCTTAAGGGTTACAATTTCAATTTTAAGTTCATTATTCTAAAATCTTTTTAGAATTTTATTTTGAGAACACCCTCCAGCAAAAACTAAATCCTCCCTGATAGGAATTCTTTTGAGCATAGAAAGCACTATAGGCAATCAAAAGATAAACACCTTTTAAAATCCCTTCTCTTGGTATTCCTTAAGCTATAAGGGAAATAACTTCCGATTCAGCAAAAACAGTACAGAGACTACTGTTTTTTTACCTTAACTTTTCCGTCAATTTCTATATTGTTCAATTCCTCTACTTCATAACCCAAGGCTTTACACATTATTTTTAAAAACCTTCCTGTTCCTCCTGAACAACGGTCGTTCATTTCGAACTTTACCTTTTCCATCAAGACTTATGATTTTAGTATCCTGTCCTCCTATGTCTAAGATAGTTCTTCCTTCAGGATGAATA
Organism: uncultured Thermodesulfobacteriota bacterium; assembly: GCA_964543765.1. Taxonomy (GTDB): domain Bacteria; phylum Desulfobacterota; class B13-G15; order B13-G15; family B13-G15; genus B73-G16. The sequence goes on along the minus strand of CAZIZI010000020.1, from coordinate 497 downwards.
TATTTTGCACCTATGGCAAAAGCTTTAATTTCAGAAAGAGTGATGCAGTTTTCAAGATTTGTGTTTATAAGATTTCTTCCATATCCAGTAGCAACCGCCTGGTCTGGTTTATATTTCTCTATGTATTGAAGACATTTTTCTGAAAGCTGATAAGAAGTTTTATCTTTTTCTAAGAATTGTAGTTTTTTCTTCAAAAAGAGCTACCTTAATATATGTAGATCCAACATCTAGTCCCAAAACCTTCATAAAAATTTTAACTCCTTATAAAGTTTCTATAAAAGCTTCTACTCTTGTTTTGAGTTGTCTCACATCTTCTATGCTGTGGTTAGTATCTATTTTTAAAAAAGGAAAGTTAACTTCTTTTTCTACTTGGTAAGCCTCAAAAAGATAGGGGGTACAGAACTGGATAGAATAATAAATTATACCATGAGCTTTTAAGTCTTTAGCCATGTTTTTAATATCTTCTATCCTTTCTTCATTAGGGGCATGGTGTCTCT
>CAZIZI010000019.1:0-35672 GCA_964543765.1 uncultured Thermodesulfobacteriota bacterium | reverse complement strand
AGCTACCATGCCCTTTTTACCTCTTAAAGTCTTACACAATTAATGAGACACTACTAGGTAAAAAGACGGATATAATTAACTTGTGTTTGAAATATTCGAAAAGCTAAACTTAATTAGGGAACCTGTTGGGGTTAAATTTCTGTTTTTTAAGCCTGAAGGGGTAAAGGCACTTTCTCTGACCAAAAAATTATCGTTTTGTGAGCTCATTGTTGAAGCCCAGGAGACGGAGGAACCTTTTTATTTTTCAAGAGAAAATGAAGAAACCTGCGTCGGCAAGTTTCTGCTTGGAATGGAAGAAATGGCTCCTTTTGCCGAAAGCGGGCAAATCGGTCCCAAACTCGGCATATTTGATGAAGCGAGGGCAAATTACGTGTTTTATCAATATATCCCCCGGTTTGAGAGGAATGTGGTTAATTATGTTCTTTATTCCAAATTAAAGAACATCCCCTTTAACCCAGATCTGTTGATCATTTCTGCGACACCTGCCCAGGCAGAAATCCTTATGAGAGCTGCGAGTTTCTCCACAGGTGAATTATACGTATCTAAAACCACCCCCGTTATGGGATGCGCTTGGATATATATTTACCCCTTTAAGAAAAAGAAAATAAACTTCTTAATCCCGGAATTGGCCCACGGAATGAAGTCGCGTAGACTCTTCCCGGAAGGTTCAATTTTAATCTTCATACCTTATAACTGGATCCCAACGGTAATAAAGAACCTAAACACTATGAAGTGGGAACTTCCTTCTTATCACAGCAAAGAAGAATACTTGCAAGAATTTGGCAAAATTTTGCAAGAATTGGCAGAAAAAGCCAAAAATCCTTAACTTCTTTAAACCTTTAAGCCCTAAATACATAAACCGCAGCGTTTAGACCTATAAGGTATAATTTTTGCTTAAGAAAAAGGTATGTTTGTATTTTCCTGTTTTTTTGCTTCTTATGATAACTTTTGGCTCACAGCTTTCTTTTGGAGTTTTCTTTAAGGTAATAGCCAACGAATTTGGCTTCAGTAGAGCTTTAGTTTCTGGTATAATATTAGCCTCTCTTATAGTCTACGGAATTTCAAGCTTATTATCTGGAAGATTAACAGACAAATGGGGAGCCTTTCCTGTGGTTCTAAGCGGATTGGTCTGTGGTTCTTTAGGCTATTTATTGATAACTACAGCGAGATCCTTCTTAGAACTTTATATTTATTATGGATTGGGTATAGGTCTTTGTGTAGCTTCTTCTTACGCTCCAATAAGCGCAACCATCTCTAAAGTATTCCCAGAAAAAAAGGAAAAAATGCTAAGTTTCGCGTTTTTGGGCATTCCCTTTGGGCAACTATTTCTTCCGCCTTTTCTCGCCACCCTTCTCGAAAAATTCGGATGGCGAATGACTTCTTTTAGCCTTTCGGTTCTTCTTTGGCTGTTTTCTCTCCCTATACTGTTTCAGCTTTGGAAATATCGTAAAATTCATTTCAGAATTAAAGAAAAAAGGATAGGAAAATTTGACCTTATCTTTTTAGAAACCCTTCCTTATGGATGTTATTAATTACAGGTCTTGTAATAAGTGCCGGTTTTCACTTCCTCTCCATTCATATAGTGCCTTATGCTACTGATTTGGGCATGCCGCTTTCTCTGGCCGCTTTAACTCTTAGCTTCAGTAATCTGGGTTCCCTTTTGGGAACTTTTTCCGCATGGTATCTCGTAAAACAATTTGGACACAAAAAGTCCTCATCATATTCATGTGCTTAGACCTGATTGGTATTTCCCTTCTTCCTTTTTTAAAAAATCCATGGAGCATATTCCCCTTAATGTTCATCTTTGGCTTTGGTTTCGGAGGAACAAGCCCCATAAGGACTGCAATGGTACCTCAAATATTTGGAATACAAAATGTGGGTACCATACTCGGCTATCTATCTTTGTTCTGGGCCATAGGAGGCGTTTCAGGTCCAATATTGGCAGGTTATGTGTTTGATATTACTAAAAGTCACAATATTGCCTTTCTCTCCGGTGGTTTTCTTGTAGCTATTGGTATTGCCTCTCTCTACTTTACGGCCATTCTAATAAACCCTGACTTTTTCTTTTTGAAAAACTCAAAAGTAACTCCAAAAGGCGTTTGGAGATTACCTCTATTGAATAGTTTTCCTTGGCCCTTTTCCAAGCGTTAAGCCCCATTTCTTTGCGCAAATTTTCGTCCTTAAGAAAAAGTTTTAAATAAAAGTAAAAATCCTCTTGGTCCTTAGCCACAAAACCATCCACTCCGTGTCTCACAATCTCCGAATTTACTCCCACATCTGACACAACAGGCGGAATGCAACAAGCCATATATTGAAGCGCCTTATACCCACATTTACCACGGGTATAAGGATTATCCGGTAAAGGCATTATCCCTATATCAAATTTTGATATTTCATCTTCTTGGGTTTCTAATCTCCACGGGATAAAGGTCGTATTAATGCCCTTCATTTCCATTGATTTCGACGAAATTATCCTCAATTCTAAAGGAAACTCTTCAGAAAGCTTTTTAAAAACTGATTCCATAATTTTTAAATGAGGCAAATTAATAGCCGTACCGATCCATCCTATAATTAATCGTTCATTTTTTATCGCGTAATTTTTGAGGGGAATGTTTGAAACTTTAACTGCCGAAGGCAAAATAGCAACATTTTGATTGTACTTTCTCGCTTCATCGGCAAGGATCCGGTTACCCGCTATGACCAAATCTGATCTTTTTACGATAGATTCAAATCGGGCTTTACGGGTAAAACTCTCCTTTCCATCATGCCTTACGTAAATTGCATCATCAAAATCGAAGATCAAAGTTTTTGAACATTTTCTCAAAAGAAGAGATTCAAAAACAGTGGGCATCTTCTTTTGTAAAAAAACCAGGTCAAAGTTCCTTAAGCTTTTAAAAACCTTAAACCTTTCCCATATTTTTTGAGGATAAGGAACTACTTTAAACTCCAAGCCTTTCAGATGGGGTAAAAGGTTCAAAACCCTAACCCTACTGCTTGGCATCTGGGGGTGTTGGATGAAAAAAATTACCGAGCTCATTTCCCAAGGATCATCCTTAAAGCGGCGAATAATAGAACAAAACCAAAAAGCCTTTTCAAGGTGAAAGTCGGAAGATAAATGGCGAGCTTTGCCCCGAAAAATCCCCCAAAAAAGGCGCCTATGGCTAAAAGTGCCGCCATTTTTACATTGACACATCCGTGTTTCCAATAAACGTAAGTGCTCAAAAAACCAATGGGCGGAAGTAACATGCCCAACGTAGTCCCTTGGGCGACATGTTGAGGCATCTTCCCAAGGTATACCAAAACGGGGATAGTAACCATTCCTCCTCCTATACCAAAAAGACCCCCAAAAACTCCTGCCCCAAAACCTACAGCGATACAAAAAAGGATCTCATACATTTGACGCCTCCTCTTTTTTACTTATAATAGATTTCCCTCGCTCAATGATCCTTTCCCCATACGAAAGCGCGAGTAACCCCGCAATTACGCTTCCCAGAATGAACCAACTCATACCTTCTTGCCAAAGGTAGGGTAAAACGGTCTTCCCCACGAAAAGGGCAATAATCGAAAACTCACCTCGAATCCAAAGGCTAAAAAGCAACCTCAAACGGGCCTTTGGACGTAAGCCTTCTATTGAAGCTGAAACCCAACTGGTCAGAACTTTGCTCAAAATTCCTAAAATCAGTATCAAACCACCTAAGGCTAATCCCGAGGGAGAAACCTTTAAAGGAACCTGAAGGCCAAAGGAGAAAAAGAAAGCAGAGGTTCCAAGATCTCTTAACACATTGAGCCTTGACTCAAGTTCTTCACGATCCCTTGTGCCACTAAAAAGAAGTCCGGCCAAAAACGCCCCTAAGGCTTCGGATAGATTAAGGAGGTATGCGATGGCACTAAAAAGGATAATCAGGCTGAAGGTAACCAGATTATCAAGCTCCGAAGGGATGCGCTTAAATAACCACTCCAAGGGCCTCGTTAGAACCACGGAAGCCACAAACATCACCCCAATAAAAGAGATAGCCAAAAATATCCCTTTAAACCCGAAGGCTTCGCCTGTTAAACCTGAACCTATAGCGAGAAGTAAAATTATCGCCAGATCCTCTCCTACCAGTATCCAAACTATCGTCTCTGTTTCGGGATTGGCAACTCGACGAAGTTGAAACAAAGCCCCAATGGTTAAAGCTGAACTTGTGGGGTAAATTGCCATGGCGATAATAAAAGCGGAAGCATAAGAAAGGCCTAAAAGTAAAAGAAAGAAAAAGGGAATAAAAAAATTTAACAAAAGGTCAACCAAGGTAAGAAGCAACCTTTTCCGAGAACATAAAAGGGTACGCCAATCAAATTCCATTCCCAAAAAGAAAAGAAGTAAAATGACACCCACTTTTCCCAGTAATGTTAAAGAAGGAAAGGGCGTTAAAAACGGTTGAGCTAAAAGACCGGCTAGAAGATAGCCGAGAAATATAGGTAAGCCTAAAAACCGGGCGATTGAGCCACTCAGGGCTAAACTCACAAGGGCCAGAGCGAATACCAAAAACTCTCGCGCTAAAACTTCTTCACTCATTTGGAGGAAATCCCGAATACCTCTTGAAAACGTTTTATTTGTTCACCAGTTCCTACAAGAAGAATTAAATCTCCTATCTCAAACCTTTCGTTTGGATCGGGATTAGGGATGATCTTCTCACCCCGTTTGATGGCTATAACCGAGGCACCGGTTCTTTTTCTTATCTCAAGTTCTGAGATGGTATGGCCTTTAAGCGGAGAGGTTTCGTGAACGTTAAGCCATTCTAATACTAAACCCCTTAAGACCAATTCCGCCTGATGTAAAGGCGTTGGCTCATAAAGGGCGCCACCGAGGATCAAAGCCAATTCTCGGGCCTCAGAGTCAGTTAATAGGATTTCGGAACAGGGTTCCTCAGCTCCTTTTGGGAATAAGAAAAGGGCCCTTTCACCGGTTGTGCGAATGATTATCACAAGTTCATCCCCTGACTGTAAGCTTAAGGAGAATTTTTTCCCCATTCCTGGAAGGGAGGTTTCTCGGACCTTCACTTTTTAAACACCTCCTAAAAGCTTTGCCAAATTTTACCAACAAAAAACCCCTCTTCCGAAGTGGGTATTGACAAGAAGTCCTTTTTCCTTCTTTATGAAGGCAAATGGAACTTTACTTTTGGCTCTCTTTGTTGGTCGTTCGCGGAATAGGGCCTCTTTTAAGAAAAAGGCTTATTGATGCGTTTCATTCCCCTCAAAAGGTCTTTGAGGCCAAAGAGGATGAACTTTTATCCGTCGGAGGGATAACCCCTAAAACTGTAAAAGCCTTAAAAGAGATAGACCCTTTTAAAACGGGTAAGGAAATTTATCAAAAAGTAAAGGCCACTGGAGGTGACCTTCTCACCCTTTTTGACCCCCGTTATCCACAAAATCTAAGGAAAATCCCAGATCCTCCTTTGGTGCTCTTTTATAGTGGAACCATCGAAGAGGAGGATTCAAAAGCTATTGCAATTGTTGGTTCAAGAAAGGCAACCCCCTACGGGAGGGAGTTTGCGAGAAATTTGGCCTCCCAATTGGCTCAATCGGGACTCACGGTTATAAGTGGCCTTGCCCGAGGGATTGACACCGAGGCTCACAGGGGGGCTCTTGAAGCAGAGGGAAGAACCTTCGGGATTTTGGGGTCAGGGCTTGATCGGATCTATCCCCCTGAAAATAGCGAGCTTGCTGAAAGGATCACCCAAAAGGGAGCGATCCTTTCGGAGTTTCTTCCTGGAACGCCTCCCGAAAAATGGAATTTCCTCCGAAGAAATAGGGTAATAAGCGGATTGGCCTTAGGAGTTGTGGTGGTTGAAGCTTCGGAAAAAAGCGGTGCTCTTATTACTGCCTCTTTGGCCTTAGAACAGGGCGAAGCGTTTTCGCTGTCCCAGGAATGCCCGGAAGCTGGACGGCTCGAGGGACCAATAAGGTGATAAAAGAAGGGACCAAACTTGTGGAAGGCCCAGAGGATATCCTGGAAGAGGTTCTCCTTTTAAAAAGAGGAAAAGAAAAACCCAAAGATCCTTTGGAAAACCTCCTTCTTGAGTTTTTAAGAGAAGGCCCCAAACACGTGGAGATCTCCCAGTTTCTCAAAAAATCCCCTCAGGAAACCTTAGGAATTCTTCTTAAAATGGAATTAGAAGGCCTAGCAAAGGAACCTCCTGGAAAGGTCTTTTTAATCGCCCGATGAAGGATAGGGAACTTATAATAGTGGAAAGCCCAACAAAGGCAAAAACTTTAAAGAAACTGCTGGGGGAAAAGTACCTCGTTGAAGCTTCGTTCGGACACATAAAGGACCTTCCGGAAAAAAGGCTCGGGGTGAGGATTGAAGAGGGATTTTTGCCCGAATATGAGCTTATAAAGGAAAAGGAAAGGATCCTTAGAAATTTAAAAAAAACAGCGAAGCTTTGTTCCCGGGTAATCTTGGCCACTGATCCTGACAGGGAAGGGGAGGCCATTGCCTGGCATATAGCTGAGGAACTGGGAAATAAGGTTCAACTTCAAAGGGCCTTAATTTATGAGTTTACCCCTCAAGGGGTAAAAGAGGCCCTTACAAACCTCACTTCCCTAAGGGAAAACCTCTACAAAGCTCAACAGGCACGAAGGGTTTTGGATCGGTTGGTGGGTTATAAGGTAAGCCCCCTTCTTTGGAAAGCCCTGAAGGGGGGGCTTTCTGCCGGAAGGGTCCAATCGGCAGCCTTAAGGCTTGTTTACGAAAGGGAAATGGAGATTAAAAATTTCGCGCCCAAGGAATACTGGATCATAAGAGCCCTTTTGGAGAAGGATGGCTTTCAATTTTGGGTGAAACTAATCCAAAAGAAGGGAAAAAAGCTAACGCTTTCAAAAGAAGAAGAGACCAAAAAGATCCTCGAAGAACTTGAGGGAAAAGGCTTTTTTGTTCTCTCCTTTACGAAGAAAGACAAGACGAAAAAACCTCCGCCTCCTTTTATTACCAGTACGTTGCAACAAGAGGCTTCTAAAGTCTTGGGCTTTTCTGTCAAAGAGACAATGTCAATAGCCCAAAGACTATATGAAGGACTTCCCCTTGGACTTCTGGGGCAAAGAGGATTAATCACCTACATGAGGACCGATTCGGTTAGAATAAGCCCCCTCTTCCAAAAAGCGGCAAGGGATTTTATCCTTAGGTTTTACGGGAAGGAGTTTCTTCCTCCAAAACCTCATACCTTTAAAAGCCCCAAGGAGGCACAAGAGGCTCACGAGGCTATAAGGCCCACCTCTTTGGACTTACCCCCTGAAAGGATAAGACCTTACTTAAAAAGAAAAGACTTTGAACTCTACGACCTCATATGGAAAAGGTTTCTCGCGTCCCAGATGGCGGAGATGCGTTTGGAGGTGGGTAAGTTAAGGGTTAAATGCGGGGATTTCGCGTTTCAAGGGCTTATGGAGGTAGAAAAATTTCCTGGTTTTATGGTAGTTTGGGAAGGAAAAAAAGAAGAGGATAAAATGCCGAGCTTTAAAGAGGGGGAAGAGCTTTTGGCCCTAAAAATAGAAGCTGAAAGGCATTTAACTCAACCGCCTCCTCGTTATACTGAAGCTTCACTGGTGAAGGAACTTGAAAAAAGGGGTATAGGAAGGCCCTCAACTTATGCCACAATCATAACGACCCTTATCGAAAGAGGTTATGTGAGACTCCAAAATAAGGTTTTTTATCTTACTGAACTCGGGGAAAAGGTGGCTCAATTATTGCTTAAACACTTTCCCATCATAATGGATCTTTCTTTTACTAACAAAATGGAAGAAGAACTCGATCGAATAGCCAATGGTTTTCTTTCCTTTCAGGAAGTTTTAGCGGGGTTTTACGGACCTTTTTCATCAGATCTACAAAGGGCCTACAAGGAGCTTAAGGATGATGGAAGTTCCCTTCATAGACCTTAGACCTCCCCACATCCTCTTACTGGAGGAACTGGAAAGGGAGATCCGCTCTATTTTCCAAACGTCTCAATTTGTCATGGGACCGAGGGTCCGGAGGCTTGAGGAAGCTTTGGCCCAATATTTAGGGGTAAAACATGCAATAGGGGTTGCCTCAGGAAGCGATGCCCTCCTTTTGGCCCTTATGGCCTTAGAGATAAAGGAAGGAGACGAAGTTATAACCACGCCCTTTACCTTTTTTTCCACAGTAAGTGCTATTGTGAGGCTTGGGGGGAGGCCCGTTTTTGTGGATATTGATCCAGAGACTTTTAACCTTAATGTGGAACTCATACCTAAAGCCATAACCGAAAGAACCCTCGTTATAATGCCGGTGCATTTATTCGGGCTTCCTTGCGATATGGAGAGGATAATGGAAATCTCGAAGGAGGCAAATCTGAAAGTAGTGGAAGATTCGGCCCAAGCCTTAGGGGCTGATTGTTTGATCGGAAACCAGAAAAAAAAGGCGGGAACGATCGGCGATTTGGGGTGTTTTTCGTTTTATCCCACCAAAAACCTCGGAGGAGCAGGGGATGGGGGGCTTGTTGTGACCGATTCGGATGAACTTGCCGAAAAGATAAGCCTTTTAAGGTCTCATGGAGCCAGGAACAAGTACGTTCATGAACTTTTGGGGATAAATAGCCGACTTGATGAGATCCAGGCCGCAGTCCTTTTGGTAAAACTACCCTATCTTGACCAATGGAACGAAGAGAGGAGGAGAAAGGCCGAATATTACGAATCTCTTTTCAAAGAGTATGAAGGGGAAAAATGGGGCATAAAATTACCACCTTTAAAAAGGGGACACATATTCCATCAGTACGTCATAAGGGTCCCCAAAAGGGATGAGTTGAGGAAATACATCCAACAAAAGGGAATCGGAACCGAGGTTTATTACCCCCTTCCCCTTCACCTTCAGCCTTCCCTTAAATTCCTGGGATACAAAAAGGGAGATTTCCCTGAAGCCGAAAGGGCTTCTCAAGAGGTTTTGGCCCTTCCGATTTATCCCGAATTAAGTCCTCAGGCCCAAAGGTATGTGGTCGAAGAGATCGTCTCGTTCCTTAGGAAAAGCGCTTCTTCTTAGCGCGTTAAGCGGCGTTTTTTACGGGCTTTCTCAACCGGGAATAGGACTTTGGCCCTTAGGATGGTTTTCACTTCTGCCCTTTCTTTATGCGGTAAATAATCGCAGACCAAAAGAGGCCTTCTCCATAGGGGGCTTTGGGGGAACGGTGGCCTTTTTGGTAACTTGTTTTTGGATCGTGGTAGCGGTGAACCGTTACGGAGGGATCAATTACGTTGGAGCTTTGGCCATTTTATTACTCTTATGCCTTTATTTAGGCCTTTATTTCGGGGTTTTCTCCTTGGGGGTTACGGTGCTTCCTAAAAATACGGCTTTTGCCTTCGGAGGAGCTTCGCTTTGGACACTTCTGGAATATCTAAGAGGACACCTCTTAACCGGATTTCCGTGGGCCATGTTATCTCATAGTCAATGGAGAATCCCCATCCTTTTACAGATCAGTGACCTTGGAGGAGCCTATTTATTGTGCTTTCTTATGGCTTTTTTCAATTTGGCTCTGTTTTTGTCCTTGAAAGGGAAAAGAAAGGCCCTCTTTTACTCCCTAATAGGAATAGGACTAACCTTGGGGTATGGGCTTTTTAGAATCAATGAAAAAGACCCCTCTCCCCGATACAAAGTGGCCATAATACAGCCCAACATCGAACAAATCGTTAAATGGGACAAGGCCTTCCAAAGGCAGATTTTGAAAATCCACGAACTCTTAACCCTCCAAACTCTCACGGAGAAGCCAGACCTTATCATCTGGCCTGAAACGGCCTTTCCCCAATACTTCCCCCAAGGGGAACTTGTGGAGGAACTTTTACAATTTCTTCACAACCTGGAAACACCCCTTGTTTTTGGAGCCTTACGGATCGAAAAAGATAAGACCTATAATAGCGCTTTTCTTTTTTCACAAAATAGACTTTCCTTTTACGACAAGGTCCACCTCGTTCCGTTTGGGGAATATCTTCCTTTTAGGAACACAATAGAGAGGCTTTTTGGCTCAATAAAAGAGGCTGTTCCCGGAGACATAAGTCCAGGTGAGGAGATAAAGGTTTTAGATCTCCCTTGGGGAAAAGCAGGGGTATTGATATGTTTTGAGATCATCTTTCCGGAGCTTTCAAACGAAGCGGTAAAGCGAAGAGCAGAACTCCTTATCACCATCACCAATGACGCCTGGTTTGGAAAAACAAGTGCCCCTTACCAACATCTGGCACAGGCGGTATTTAGAAGCGTAGAGCAGAGGAGATGGATCTTAAGATCGGCAAATACGGGAATAAGTGCGGTTATAAATCCAAAGGGAAGAATTATAAAAGAAACGCCCCTCTTCAAAAGGTGCTATTTTGTGGCTCCCTTTGACCTCTCTAAAAAAAGGACCCTTTACGGAGAAACCGAGAAGATGTGGCCATTTTTATTCCTTGGGATCTTTATTTTAAGTAACCTTCAAAGATCCAATCGGAACCGATCCTTTTAAGGTAAGCGTTTTTCAAAAGAAAAGCCTCTTCTATCTTTTTAATCCCAAGGTCTCCCAAAGGGGATAAGCCTTCTCCTATGAGTTTTGGTGAAATGATGACCGTTAATCGGTCACAAAGCCCTTCTCTTAAAAAAGAAGTAAGGACCTCCCTTCCCCCTTCAATCAAAACCGATTGTATCTTTCTTTCATAAAGGAGATTGAGTAACTCCCTCAAATCGACTCTTTCTTTCCCCAATTTGAGGACCTCAATTCCTTTTTGTTGAAGAAGTGCCATTTTCCCCGGATCGGCCTTTTGGGTCGTAGCTATAAGAAGGGGAGCTTCTTCTACGTTGAGGACCTTTGATTCAAGCGGAATCTTCAAATGGGAATCCAAGATCACCCTCAGAGGGTTTCTACCTCGGACAAGCCTTACGGTCAATTGAGGGTCATCCTTTAAAACGGTCCCTATTCCTACAACAACAGCCTGATGAATGGCCCTCAATTTATGGGCAAACTTCAGGGCCCTTGGAGAACTTATCCATTTTGAATCGCCGGTGGAAGTAGCGATCTTCCCATCAAGACTTTGCGCCCATTTTAAGGTGATAAAGGGAGACTTTTCTTCGTAATACTTGAAATAGGCCCTGTTTAAGGCCCTCCCTTCTTCCTCAAGGACCCCCGTTTCGACCTCGATTCCATTTCGCTTAAGAATCTCGATTCCTTTCCCATTGACCAAAGGGTTTGGATCCCGATTGGCAATAACCACCCTCTTTATACCCGCTTTTATTATGGCATCACAACATGGAGGAGTTTTACCCCAATGACAACAGGGTTCCAAGTTCACATAAAGAGTTGATCCCTCAAGAGGCTCCTTGGCCCTTTTTATGGCGTCAACTTCCGCATGATCCCCTCCATAACGGCGATGGAACCCCTTCGAAAGAATCCGCGAATCCTTGACAAGAACAGCTCCCACCATCGGGTTTGGGCTCACCCACCCCTCACCCCTTTTGGCCATCCTTATGGCCAATTTCATGAAAAACCTGTCCTTTTCCGGGTCCATCTTAAAAGTTCTTCGTAAGAAAGCGTATTCAACACGTCCTCGGGCTCGCACCAACCCCTCCTTGCCACCCCTACTCCAAGTTCGAGCATCCAGAGTTGACCCAAGTTATGGGCATCGGTGCCTATTGCGAGTTTAACCCCCTTGGATTTGGCCTTCCGAACATTGACATCGTTAAGGTCCAGCCGGTCATAATAGGCGTTTATCTCAAGAGCTATCCCCGTCTCGGAGGCCTTTTCGATGATGGCGTCCACATCAATCCGGTACCCCTCACGGGTGGAGATTAACCTTCCGGTAGGGTGAGCTATTACATGAACATAAGGGTTCTCCATGGCCTTAAGGATTCGCGGGGTCACATCCTCTTCTTTTTTCCAGCTGTGAATAGCCGCTACCACAAGATCAAGCTCCTTCAAGATCTCATCGGGATAATCCAAGCTACCATCGGGAAGAATATCCACTTCGGCTCCGGCCAAAAGGTAGGGTCCATTGGGGCTTCGGCGATTCAACTCCCTTATCTCTCGGATCTTTTCGAGCAGTTTTTTTTCGTCAAGCCCTTTGGCATATTTGGCGCTTTGAGAGTGATCACATACTCCTATGTATTCCCATCCGTATCGCTCGGCCTCTTTTACCAAATCCTCAAGACTCATGGTACCATCGGAATATTTGGAGTGAACATGAAGATCCCCTTTTATTTGGGAATACTCCACAAGGCTAGGAAGCCTCCTTGCTTGAGCGGCTTCGATCTCCCCCCAATCTTCCCTTAGTTCTGGAGCTATCCATACCAGTCCCAAAAGTTCATATACCTCCTCTTCCCTCTCCCCTCCAATTTTCTTCTCATCCCGAAAGACCCCATACTCCGAGATTTTAAGCCCAAGCCCTTTGGCTATCGTCCTCAGGTGGATATTATGCTGTTTGGAGCCGGTAAAGTATTGAAGGGCTGCTCCATAGGATTCCTTCGGCACAACTCTCAGGTCCACTTGGTAACGGTTATGAAATATGGCCGAACCCTTGGTCTCGCCTTGGGCTAAAATACGAGTCACGCCTTTTAGGTTCACAAAATGATCGATTATCTTAGCCCCATCCTCACCCGTACACAAAATGTCAAGATCCCCTACGGTTTCTTTCATCCTCCTAAAGCTTCCACAGGTTGAAATGGATTCAACTTGAGGTAGTTTCGACATCTCATCGATGATCTCTTTCACCAGTGGATAGGCCAAACCGAGGGGAATCCTCTCGCTCATGCGTTCATAAAGCTCGAGGCCCTTCTTGATGTTCTCCACCTTTTTAGGGCCCATACCGGGAAGCCTCTCCAGGGAACCATTCTCCAAGACCCTCTTAAAGTCCTCAGGTGTTCTGACCCCTAACCGATCATAAGCAAGCCTCAATGTTTTAGGCCCTATGCCTTGAACCTCCATTAGGTCCAAAAGCGCTTCAGGAACCTGAGACAGAACCTCCTCGTATTTCCGCATCTTACCCGTTTGAAGGTATTCGGCCACCTTTTTTGCAATCCGTTCCCCAATGCCCGGAATTTTCATCAACGCCTCAGCTCCGCCTCGTTTAAAAACCTCTTCTACATCTTCAGGATAATCCTCTAAGACCTTGGCGGCCTTTCGATAAGCTCCAATCTTAAAGGGGTTCTCCCCCAAAAACTCCAAGGCATTGGCCATTTTTGAGAACATTTCGGCCAGCGTTTTATTAACCCCCATCTGCGGCCTCCTTTCTCCAACGTACTTCTTAAAAAAGTTTTTTTCAAGCGTTATAAGATAGAAAGATGAAAGAGGTAGAATGGATCTTTGTGGGTCTTGGGAACCCAGGGGTCGAATACCGACTGAGTCGCCACAATATGGGCTTTCTCGTAGTGGATTCTTTTGCCCAGAGGCACAACCTACGATGGACAAAAGGGTTTGAAGGGGAGTGGGCCTTTGGGGAGATAAACTCAAAGGGGATTCTCCTTTTTAAGCCTTTAACCTTTATGAACCTTTCGGGAAAAGCGTTGGAGAAACTTCTTCTTCAAATCCCCATTTTAAAGGAGAAGCTTTTGGTGATCCACGACGACTTGAATTTGCCCTTCGGAAAACTCAGACTTAAAAGGGGAGGAGGAGATGGGGGACATAGGGGATTGAGATCTATCATCGAAGCCATAGGATCTGATTTTCCCCGCTTAAAAATCGGGATCGGCAGACCCGAGAGAAAGGAGGAAGTAGTCCAGTATGTGTTATCCCCTTTTTCGGAAGAGCAACTGGAAAAATTGCCCCGCCTTTTGGAAAAAACCAATGCCCTTCTTCTCGGCCTTATCGAAGAAGGGCTTGAACAAACCATGAACTGTTTTAACCGTGAAGATCCCTTAACTTGAACCTCCCGAAGTCCCTTCACTTGTAGCCTCTTCCACTTCGGGAGCCACCACCGTAGCTATTGTCTGAAGCGGATCACTTGTGATCTTTACCCCTTCGACTTTAAGGTCCATCACGTGGAGCGAATCACCTATATCGAGATCCGAAACATCTACCCTTATTACAGGAGGGATCTTGGCCGCGATTCCTTTCACTTCAACCGAACGCACAAAAACCTCCAAAAGCCCACCTTTTTCGACCCCTTTGGGCTTTCCTACGATCTCGATGGGCACCTCCATGTAAATCTCTTCTTCAAGTCTCACCCCTTGAAAGTCCACATGAAGCAGTTGATCTTTCAAGGGATCCCGTTGGATCTCTTTGAGAATGGCCGTCTTCCTAATTTCTTGCTCACCAAGGCCCTTTATGACCAACGTAAAAATGGACCTTCTTCTCTCAGGTGTGGAAAAGGTCTTTCTCAAATCGCTAAGCCTTACCGCTAAAGGTATAGCCTCTTCCCCCGAGCCGTAAAACACAGCTGGGATCATCCCCTCTTTCCTCAATCGCCTACAAGGCCCCTTTCCTAATTCCTTCCTATAGAAAGCTTCAAGTTCGAGTTCTTCCATTTTTGCCCCTCCTTTTATTCAAAAAGAACGCTCACCGATTCGTTAAGGTGAATTCTTCTAACAGCCTCCCCAAACAGTTTGCCCACTGAAAGGACCTTTATCTTTCCGCACTTTTTTGCCTCTTCAGAAAGAGGAATGGTATCAGTAACGATAAGCTCTTTAAGGGGAGATTCCACAATCCTTTGAACCGCATTCCCCGAAAGTACCGGATGAGTACAAAAGGCATAAACGGCCGAAGCCCCCTTATCAAGAAGGGCAGACGCAGCTTTAGTAAGGGTCCCACCTGTATCGACAATATCGTCAACGATAACCGCAGTTTTACCCTTCACATCGCCTATTATGTTCATCACCTCAGCCACATTGGCTCTCTCTCGCCTTTTGTCAATTATGGCCAAAGAAGCATCAAGCCTCTTGGCAAAGGCCCTGGCTCTTTCCACTCCTCCGGCATCGGGCGAGACTATCACCAGGTCATCTTTAAAGTGTTCTTTTATGTAATGAAGAAGGACCGGCCTGGCGAAAAGGTTATCCACCGGTATATCAAAAAACCCTTGAATCTGCCCCGCATGAAGATCCATCGTCAAAACCCTCGAAGCCCCAGCGACCGTTATCAGATTGGCTACAAGCTTGGCCGAAATGGGTTGCCTGGGAGCCACCTTCCGATCCTGACGAGCATACCCATAATAAGGAATGACCGCGGTGATCCTGCCCGCCGAAGCCCTTTTAGCCGCATCTATCATGATCAAAAGCTCCATCAGATTATCGTTAACCGGTGGACAAGTGGGCTGAACGATAAATACGTCCTTACCCCGCACGTTCTCGTTGATCTCCACTGAAATCTCACCATCACTGAAGGTCTTGACCTCCGCATTACCTAAGGGAATACCCAAATGATCACATACCTTTTCCGCAAGGGGTCGATTGGCATTTCCCGAAAAGACCTTAAGCTCCCCATCTATTCGAAAAATCGCCACCTCTTCTCCCCTAATAAAAAATTTTGGCTGGGGTGGGAGGATTCGAACCTCCGAATGCGGGATCCAAAGTCCCGTGCCTTACCAGCTTGGCGACACCCCAACCTTAAAGCGTCTCGACCAGAAAAACCTCCCAATTAAAGGTTTTCAAAAAATCAAAAGCACTTCGCGCTTCCTCTTCCCTTTCATAAATGCCAAAAACCGCTGACCCACTTCCGGTCATTGAGACTCCTTGTGCCCCCTTTTGCCGCAATAAGTTTTTCATCTCCTTTATCTCCGGCAAAACTTCTTCAGCCACCTGCTCCAAAGCGTTATAGAGAAAATCATCCCATTTTCTTGGGGGAAAATCCCTTACAATTTTATTTTTCCTATCTTCTTTTGTCAAGGAGAGGTCGTATAGATGATAAACAGCCGAGCTTGAAAGGGGTTTTTGAGGGTAGATTATGACCATAAACAACTTAAGGGGTGGAAGCTCCCTGATGATCTTCTCGCCTCTTCCCCCAATTAAGGCGGGTTTCCCTCTTATAAAGAAGGGAACATCCGAACCGAGCTTGGCACCAAGTTCCAAAAGTTCTTCCTCTCTCAAATGAAGGCCTGAAAGGCCAATAAGTCCTCGAAGGGTGGAGGCAGCATCACTCGAACCACCTCCAAGGCCAGATCCAACGGGTATGTTCTTTTTAAGCCTTATCCTCACCCCCATTTTAAGACCAGTATATTGGAGGAAAAGTTTGGCCGCTTTAACGGTTAAATCCTCCCGAGGCACTTGAAGATGATCACATTCAAATTCGATTCCTTCTTCTATCCTTTCAAGCGATATCTCGTCCCATAAACTTACCGGATAAACCCAACTCAGGATTTCATGATAATGGTCCTCCCTCAACCCCAGTATCTCGAGCCTAAGGTTGACCTTAGCAGGCGCTTTTACTGTGATGCTCCTTTTTACTTCCACCACACTAAAGCTTAATCTACCACAAAGTTTAAAAAGAAAGTAAAAAGAAGACACTAAGTTGTCAGAGTGAATTTCGGTCATTATATTTTTCTGGCGTCATGAAATTACTAATAATTGCCAATCGTCTTCCTATAAGCATCAAAAGACTTAAGCCCTTAGATTTGCAGAGAAGCCCAGGGGGATTAGTTTCAGGCTTAGAAAGTTTCCTCAAGAAAATCGGGCATATCTTCTTGGCTTTGGATAGGCTGGTCAGGATCCGGCCTCAAGAAAAAGGACGCACAAGAAATAAAGGACCTACCTCTGCAAGAATACAATTGTTTGCCAGTTTACGTCCCCGAAAAACTCATGGATAGATTTTATAACGGTTTTTTGTAACAGAACCCTTTGGCCCCTTTTTCATAGTATGCCTACTTTTGCGAGTTATGAAAAAACCGCTTGGGAAAGCTACTTGGAAGTGAACCGAACATTTCTGAGAGCCATCTTGGATCATGTGGAAATTGAGAAGGAAGCTTATTTATGGGTCCATGACTATCATCTCCTTTTGCTTCCTAGTATGTTAGGGGAAGTTTTTCCTGAAGCTAAGAGAGGGTTTTTCTTACATATACCCTTTCCACCTCTTGAGGTCTTTAGTCAATTGCCCTGAAGGCACGAGTTATTGGAGGGGCTTCTGGGAGCAGACTTAATAGGCTTTCACAATCACGAATACACTATAAACTTCTTAAGAAACCTTACAAAAGTATTTGGCACAGATCATTTTATGGGGGAGTTCATCTATCAGGACAGAATAATTAAGGCAGACACCTTTTCCATGGGCATAGACTTTGAGCTCCTCTGACCAAAAGGCCGAGGAAATAAGGAGGACTTTGGGAAATAAAAAGATCGTGTTTTCTGTTGATAGACTTGACTACACAAAAGGCATATACAACCGGCTTTTGGCCCTTGAGGATTTTTTGCTGAGGCGACAAGATTGGCACGGAAAAGTGGTACTTATCCTAAATTTAGTCCCTTCCAGGGAACACGGAGAGCATTATCAAAGAATGAAAAATCAAATAGAACAAAAGGTAGCCCAAATAAACGGAAGGTTTGGTTTGATCGAATGGGTTCCCATTCTTTATCACTATACATCCCTTCCTTCTGAGGAGTTGGTGGCATATTACCGGGCGAGTGATGTGCTTTTAGTAACCCCTATAAAGGATGGAATGAATCTCATAGCCAAGGAATTTGTGACTTCAAGAAAAGACCTAAGAGGAGTTCTAATCCTTTCGGAGTTTGCGGGAATTAGTAAAGAGCTGGGCGAAGCCGTAATGGTTAACCCTAATTCGATAGAAGAGCTTTCAAGGGCAATAGAGACAGCCCTTGAGATGCCCCCTGAAGAGCAAGAAAGCAGGTTAAAGCCCATGCAGGAAAGACTTAGAAGGTATAATGTGCATAAGTGGGGAAATGACTTCTTTGAGGCTCTTAAAGCCATAGTATCAAAAAAAGAATGCTTTAAGAACTAAAGAACTTAACGCAAAACTTCGAAGAAAGCTGAAAGAAGCTTTTAAAGAGGCAAACAAAAGGGTGCTTTTTTGGATTACGATGGTACACTGGTCCCCTTGGCAAAGAAGCCTTATCTAGCGATACCTACTCAGGAGATAAAAAACATACTCCGAAGACTGGGTGAATTTGAAAATACGAAGGTGGTCTTAATATCCGGAAGGAAGGAAGAAAGAAAGAACAGTTAGAAAAGTGGTTCGGAGATCTTCCTTTAATCTTGTTGCCGAACATGGGTGTTGGATAAAGGAACCCCAAGGAGAATGGACGGCAAGATGTGTGGCCAACACCGAGATTATGGAAAAGGTTAAAGCTATAATGGAGCTTTACGTGGACAGACTTCCCCAATCGTTGGTAGAAGAAAAGGATTTTACCTTAGCTTTCCACTACCGGAACGCGGATCCAGAGATGGCTTATGTGAGGGTCAAAGAGCTTATGGATGAACTCAGTGCCCTTATAGCCAATACCGATTACACCATCTTAGTAGGAAACAAAGTCCTTGAGGTTCGCCCCGGTGGCATAAATAAAGGGACAACTGCTCTTTATTTACTTGATGAATGCGACTTCGTATTTGCTATAGGTGATGATATTACTGACGAGGAGATGTTCAAGGACCTTTCGCCAAAAGCCATAACCGTCAAAGTGGGGGTAGCCCCTTCTTTTGCCAGTTATTATGTCTCTTCTCAAAATGAAGCTTTAAATGTATTAAAAACTTTA
The DNA here is from genome assembly GCA_964543765.1 of uncultured Thermodesulfobacteriota bacterium. Taxonomy (GTDB): domain Bacteria; phylum Desulfobacterota; class B13-G15; order B13-G15; family B13-G15; genus B73-G16. The sequence continues at coordinate 17,050 of CAZIZI010000019.1, read as the reverse complement.
CTGGAAGATGGTATTTAAGCTCAAAACGGAAACATGGGTATGCGTATATACTGAAATAAAAGCGGAAAACCTTCAGGAATTTTTAGAAGGCTTGAAGATAGTCCCTCGGGGGAGCCTCCTTTACCACTTTTACGTAAATTTATTTAACTACCACAACCTCCCTACCGAATACCTTAACAGCTTTGCCCATTAGTTTGCCACTAATGGCCACGAACCTCTGACCGCAAAGTTTTCGATAATAGACCCAACGCGTTACTATGATCTTGAAAAGTTAAGAAAGAATCTATTGAAAAATTCTCCGAATATGAGGGAGAAATAAAAACTTGTTCCAGACTCTTTTACTTTTTAAACATTCATAGATATGTATTGGACACAGGAAAAATTGCGCAGGATTTTGATCAATTTATAGAAGGATAGAGAAAAATCAAGTATATCCTCTTTTTTATCACCTTATAACCTGCAATGGATAAAAGAGCCCTTATAAACGACTACTCCCAATGGCTGGTTCAACAAGGCTATGCCAAAAAAGCGGAAGCTATAGATGCCATAGATTTATACATGCTAAACCTTTATGAGGTAAAAAGCCATATTGGAAATTCTTAGGATATGATAAGGCTTGAGGATTATGAAAAAAATCGTGAGTACTGAAACCATTGAAGAACTTTTTCTACTTGCCCAACGCTTAAAGGGCATAAAAGTTTTATACACAAATTCCACCAAGGAAGGTGGAGGGGTAGCCGAGATCCTCTCAAGGCTTGTACCTCTAAAAAATGCCTTGGGAATAAAAACCGACTGGGAAGTCTTTGAAGGATCGGAAGAGTTTTCCGCTTTACTAAGAAACTTCACAATATGCTACATGTAAAAGGCTTTTTCCACTATAGAGAGTCATGAGGCAATTACTTACCTTAGGGAAACCTACGATAACCTAAATAGGTTAAAAACGCAGAATTACGATGTAGTTTTCATCCATGATCCACAGCCTATGGGAATGGTTATAAATAAACAGAAAAACCAAAAGTGGGTATGGCGTTCTCATATAGACACCTCGAATCCAGATCCAAAGGCAGGGGATTTTATTGGGCTTTTCATAAACTCGTACGACGCTGCGATTTTCCACATTCCGGATTTCGTCTATTACAATCTTAAAATCCCCGCTTACATAATACCCCCTTCTATAGATCCATTACATCCTAAAAACGTAGAACTGGATTGGGAGTTTGTGGTTCAGACCGTCTCAAAATTCGGCATACATCCGGAAAAAAACCTACTATTACAAGTATCGAGGTTTGATAGGCTTAAAAACCTTATGGGTGCATATAGGGCGTATAAAATAGCAAAAAGAAGATACAATTGCCAACTTGTGTTGGTGGGCTCTTATGCAAGTGATGATCCAGAGGGAGAGGAGGTTTATAAGGAGATTCTGAACACCACCTCCGATGACAATGACGTTTTGGTGTTCGATCTTCCCCCCTCACAGCCACTTTGAGATAAACAGTTTTCAACGCTTTGCTACTGTAGTGTTCCAGCTTTCAATAAGAGAAGGCTTTGGGCTGGTAGTCAGTGAGGCCATGTGGGGGAAAAAAAACCCGTCATAGGGAGCAATGTGGGAGGCATAAAAAGGCAAGTCCTCAATGGCATAACCGGATTTTTGGTGACCTCTCAAGAAGACGCTGCTTACAGGGAAAGACAGCTTCTGGCCGACCAACAGCTTCGGGAGAGGATGGGCTTTTATGCCAAAGAGAGGGTAAAAACACCGCTATTTGATAACAAGACATTTGAAGGATTACTTAACACTTATAATGTGTTTAACCCTTTGATATTGTTAATGATTGGCAGAATTTTCACCTTTGTGGTTTAATATAAAATCATGCTCGATCTCAAAACCTTGAGGAAAAAACTTCCTTATGTGAAAGAGCGTTTGGCTTTAAGGGGAGTGGAAATAAATTGGGATTATTTTGAAAGACTTGACGCCGAACGCCTAAAGCTAATAGAGAAAGTTGAATCCTTAAGAAGGCAACTGAACGAAATCTCCGAGGAAATACCCTTAAAAAAGCGAAAAGGCGAGGACACCTTCGAACTTCTTTCCCAACTTCGGGAGCTTTCTAAAACGCTTAAAAACCTTGAACAAAGCCTAAAGGAAAAAGAAGAGGAACTAAGGGCTTTTTTATTGCGAATACCTAACTTGCCCCATGAATCGGTCCCAGTAGGTGAGGGACCTGAGGAGAACCGCGAGGTGAGGAAATGGGGTGAACCCCCTAAGTTCGATTTCGAGCCAAAACCCCATTGGGAGATAGGGGAAAGATTGGGGATCCTTGATTTTGCTCGAGGAGCGAAACTCGCAGGGTCCCGTTTTACCCTTTACCGGGGGCTTGGGGCGTTGCTTGAAAGGGCTTTGATAAACTTCATGCTTGACCTTCACATAAGGGAACACGGTTACATTGAGGTACTTCCTCCCTTTCTGGTCAAAAGGGAGGTGATGGAAGGAACAGGCCAACTTCCCAAGTTTGAGGAGGACCTCTTCAAGATCGAAGGCCTGGAGTTATTTCTGATCCCCACTGCGGAAGTTCCCGTAACCAACATCCATCGCGACGAGATCCTTGACGAAAAGGACTTGCCCTTAAGGTACGTCTCCTATACCCCTTGTTTTCGGAAAGAGGCGGGTTCTTACGGCAAGGACGTAAGGGGTATTATTCGGCAGCATCAATTCAATAAGGTTGAGCTTGTGAAAATCACAACCCCTGAGACTTCCTATGAGGAATTGGAATCCATGGTCCGGGATGCGGAAGAGGTCTTGAAAAGACTTGGCCTTCATTATCGGGTTGTGGAACTTTGTACGGGCGATCTTGGTTTTTCGGCGGCCAAAACCTATGATCTCGAGGTATGGCTTCCCGGACTTGGGGAGTATAAGGAGATAAGCTCCCTCAGCAACTGTGAGGATTTTCAAGCAAGAAGGGCCCAGATAAGGTTCCGCCGGCAAGGGAGAAAGAGCACCGAATTAGTTCACACCCTTAACGGTTCGGGGCTTGCGGTAGGAAGGACAGTTGTAGCCATCTTAGAAAACTATCAACAGGAAGACGGTAGCGTCCTTGTCCCCGAAGCCCTAAGACCCTATATGTATGGCATTGAAAGGATAACTCCTCCAAAATAAAATCTTTTATAGGAAATGGGAGGGATGGCCGAGTGGACGAAGGCGGCGGCCTTGAAAGCCGCAGACCCTCTCCGAGGGTCCGGGGGTTCGAATCCCTCTCCCTCCGCCATTTTCCTTATTTGACTTAAGCACTTTATTTATTTAATAATCTTCAGAAATGACAGACGTTTCCTTTGGCAGAATAGAAAGGCTTCCCCCTTATCTTTTTGCCGAAATCGACCAGATGAAGCTTGAGGCCAGGCGAAGGGGGGAGGATATCATCGATCTGGGGATGGGCAATCCCGACCTTCCCACTCCACCGCCTGTAGTGGAAAAGCTTATAGAAGCGGCTCAAAACCCCAAAAATCACCGCTATTCAGCCTCCCGGGGGATCTATAAGCTCCGAGTTGAGATAAGCAAGTGGTACAAAAGGCATTATGATGTGGATATCGATCCCGATAGTGAGGCCATTGTGACCATAGGCTCAAAGGAAGGGCTTTCTCATCTTATTCTTGCCATGATAGAACCAGGCGATGTGGTGCTTGTGCCAAATCCCGCCTATCCCATTCATACTTATGCGGTAATTATCGCAGGAGGCGATCTAAGAAGTGTGCCCTTGGGAGAAGACGAAGAGGAGTTTCTGGAGAGTCTAACGGACGCATTTAAACTAGGTTGGCCAAGGCCAAAGCTTCTCATCCTCAATTTCCCCAATAACCCTACCACTAAGACCGTGAGCTTTGATTTCTTTAAAAAGGTCGTGGAATTCGCGAAAGAGAATCAGATCTTCCTCATTCACGATCTGGCTTATGCGGATCTTGTTTTTGATGGCTATAAGGCACCAAGCATCCTTCAGGTCCCTGAGGCCAAAGAGGTGGCAGTGGAGTTTTACACTCTATCGAAGGGCTACAATATGGCGGGCTGGAGGGTGGGTTTTGCAGTGGGCAACAAGAAGATGATCCATGCCCTTGCCCGTTTGAAGAGCTATTTCGATTATGGGATCTTTCAGCCCATTCAGATAGCCGCCATTATAGCCTTGAGGGATTGCGATCCCTATGTGGAAAAGACCCGAGGTATTTACCAATCCCGAAGGGACGTTCTAGTGGAAGGTTTGTGCCGTATGGGTTGGAAGGTGGAGAAACCAAAAGCCACCATGTTCGTGTGGGCTCCTATTCCCGAACCATTTCGAAAGATGGGTTCCTTAGAGTTCACTAAACTCCTCCTTCAAGAGGCAAAGGTGGCCGTATCACCTGGCATAGGTTTTGGGGAATATGGCGAAGGGTATGTGAGATTTGCTCTGGTAGAGAATGAGCACCGGATAAAACAGGCTATAAGGGGCATAAGGAGGCTGTTTTGGAAATGGGGCTTGGTATCGGACTGATAGGCTTTGGGACGGTTGGAAGTGGTGTGGTTAAGTTGCTTTTACAAAACAAGCATTTAATCGAAAAACGAGTGGGAAAACCTCTCTCTTTGAAAAAGATAGCTGATCTTGACCTTGAAAGGGATCGCGGAGTTAAGGTACCCCAAGAAATCCTCACCCGGGATGCCTTTGAAGTTATAGAGGATCCTGAGGTTCAAGTGGTAGTTGAACTGATAGGAGGAATCGAGCCTGCGAAAAGTTATATCCTCAAAGCCTTGGAACTGGGAAAACCCGTTGTTACTGCCAATAAAGCCCTTTTGGCCCTTCACGGGAGGGAGATTTTTGAAAAAGCAAGGGAGAAAAACCTTTCCATTGGGTTTGAGGCAAGCGTAGGAGGAGGTATCCCTATTATCAAGGGGGTTAAAGAGGGTCTTGTGGGAAATCGGATTAAGGCCATTTTTGGAATACTTAATGGGACCTCCAACTTCATCCTGACTAAAATGAGTGACGAGGCCTTGAGTTATGAGGAGGCCCTGAAAAGGGCTCAGAAACTCGGTTATGCCGAAGCTGACCCAAGCTTAGACGTGGAAGGCTTTGATGCAGCTCATAAACTGGTCCTTCTCGCCTCTTTGGCCTTTGGAGAGTGGATCGATTTTAAGAACGTTTATGTGGAGGGTATAACCCGAATCAGCCCTCTTGATATTCAGTTCGCCCATGAGTTCGGTTATAAGGTTAAGCTTTTGGCAATAGCCAAAGAGGATAGTGATGGGCTCCAACTCAGGGTTCATCCCACTTTAATTCCCAAAGGGCACCTTCTTTCCCAGGTAAATGAGGTCTTTAATGCCGTTTATGTGATAGGAGATGCAGTGGGGCCCCTTCTCTTTTATGGACAAGGAGCAGGATCCTTACCTACGGCAAGCGCGGTATTAAGCGATTTGGGAGACCTTTTGCGAGGAAACACCACACTCCCCCTCTTTTCTCCTCCCTCATTGAGGATAAAGGGGATGGAGGAGATTAAATGCGTTTACTATCTGCGCTTTTCGGCCATCGATCGGCCCGGGGTCCTTTCCAAAATATCGGGCATTTTGGGGGAGAATGACATAAGCATCGCTTCGGTTATCCAGAAGGGGCAGACTCGTAAAGGAGCGGTTCCCATCGTGATGATGACCCACGAAGCGGTGGAGCGCAACATACGGCGGGCCCTGGAGGCGATCGATGCCCTCCCTATCATAAAGGACTCAACGAAACTCATCCGAGTTGAATCTCTCGAATTTTAGTCTCATCGCCTTTATTTATATACCCTTTTCCCAAGGGGTCAATACCTAAAATTGACCCTTAAGAAAGAGTCCTCTAACATTAAACTTTGGAGGTTAAGATGAAAAGGGTGGGGGTTTTCTTTCATCCCATAATGGCTTCCTTCGATTGGCCCATTATAGGGAACAAATACGAGCGCTTCCCGCAAATACTAGGGGATCTTCTTTATAATGAAAATGTCTCCCTTTTCCAATCTCCCCTTGCCCCTGAGGAAATTCTCTTAGCTTGTCACTCCCCCTCTTACCTTGAAGGAGTCAAAAAAAGCTGGTATTGGGAGGGGGCCTCAAGGTCGATTGGAGGTTGTCTTTTAGCCGCCCAAAAGATAATGGAAGGAGAAATTAAAAGGGCCCTTGTTTTCACGGTTGCCGCGGGGCATCATGCCTCAAGGGACTTTGGGTGGGGAGGAACTTACCTTTCCTGTAGCGGTCCTACTGTTTATTTTTTGCGCCAGAAAGGCTTGGCCCAAAAAATAGCCATCCTTGATACGGACTGTCACCACGGAGATGGGACAAGGAGCTTTTTCGTAAATGATCCTCAAGTCCTTCATGTTTGTTTCTGTCATATGGATTACACAAGCCCCGATGACACCAAAGTGGATCGGGCGGTTCCCTATGGGATAGGCGGCAAAAGGTATCTTCAAATGGTCACGGAAGAATTTGGCGAAAGGGTCAAAGGGTTCCGACCTGATTTAATCTTTCATAACTTTGGCCACGATACCTGTCAGGGCGATTACGGGGATAAGGGTCTGAGCGTGGAGTTTTTTAGGAAGCTGGCTGAACTTGTAAAGGACCTTTCCGAGGAGGTTTGTAAAGGTCGTTACATGGTGATAACCCATGGCGGTTACCTTCAGGAGGTAGCCGAGAGGGTATTTCGGGACGTTTTGGAAGTGCTTTTAAAATGAGGATTTACGCCGTAATACTTTCCGCTGGTCAAGGTAAAAGGCTCAATGAGAAATTACCAAAGGGCTTCATAAAGCTTGAAGGAAAGCCTCTTTTCCTCTGGTCTCTGGAGGCCTTTGATCAAACGGAAGAAATCCAAGGGGGAGTATTGGTCGTTCCGGAGAATTGGGAAGAGGAAGTCAAGAAATACTTGATAAATCTCAAAAAAGAATGGTTAATCACTAAAGGAGGTCCCACCCGACAGGAATCCTCCTTTTTGGGCCTTTTAGCCCTTGAATCCTTAAAGCCTGATTATGTCCTCATTCACGATGGGGCAAGGCCATTTCTCAAAAAAGACCTCACCAAAAGGCTTCTTCTGGAAGCCCCACAGGCCGTAATACCCGTTATTCCTGCCCAAGAAACCCTTATAGAAGCCGATGAAAATTGGGCTTCAAAGACCCTGGATCGAAAAAAGGTAAAAATCGTCCAAACCCCCCAGGGCTTCCCCTATCGGCGAATTCTTGAGGCTCATAAATTGGCTCAAGAAGAGGGGTTAATAGATCAATCCGATGATTCCTCTCTTTATCTTCGATATGGAGGAAGGGTGAAGCTTGTAGAAGGTGACCCCTTCAACATAAAGATAACTTTTCCCGAAGACCTTAAGCTTGCAAAATGGGTTTTAAATTATAATCACCTTCTTTTGCGCCCCTGAGTTCCAATTGAGCTAACTTGGCATTTTTAAAACTCCCTCAACCTCTTCCAAATCAAACCACCATTTTTTTGAATAGTCCGGTTTTCCATAGCCTAATAGATCATCACCTATGATAGCAAGCTTTCTCACAAAAGGAAATTTACGCACCATCCAACCCACTGCCCTGTGGAAGAGGGTATAGGGCTTATTCCAAGGGCAAACCTTAATACAGGTACCACATCCTGCACCTTTTTGATTTTCTACCCTAAATAGAGTGCATTTTCGTTTATCGAATGGCCATTTCTCATACCCGTTATACATCTCCTTTTCCCCATCACTTATAGCCCCACTTGGACAGGCTTTTGCGCATTTTTTACATTTGGAGCAAAAGTCCTGAAGTCCAAAATCTATAGGCTTATCAGGTTTTAAAGGCATATCAGTAGTCACTACAGCGGCCTTAAAACGCGGTCCTAAAAATGGATGAATCACACTATCACCGAGTCTGCTCATCTCTCCAAGGCCTGCCATAAGTAGTATAGGAGGAACAACCACATCATAATAAGGAGCGTAATGAGCTTTTGCAGGATAACCGAGTCTTCGAATGTACTCGGCGAGAATAATAGCTATGAAACCCGATGAGGCATAAGCCATCATACTCATGGCATTACTTATCCAATCGTGTCCTGTAGAGGCCCTAGCGGTTTTCCAATCTTGATCCACAAGAATCGCTATTGCATATTTGTGGTTCAACTCGATTGGATAAGGAGGTAAGTATGGGTTTTTAAAATCGAACTTGTAACTGTAAACCGCAAATCTTGGAAGCTCACATATCCCCACAGCGTCAGCCCTTAAAAAATACGCTACCTCTTTTATATGTCGAGAGAGACCTTCCGGATCTTGAGGAATCGGTGCCTTATGCGGAGTTTCTGTACCAGAAGCTAACGGCTTTAGAGCTGCTCTTACCCACGACGCAGCAGCGGATAAAGGATACTTTTCAACAAACCTCTGTATTTCCCTTTTTGCCCTTTCTCCATAGTCACCTGCTGCTGCCTTAGCAAATCCACTCTCTCTTTCATTCACCCTTTGAACCTTATCAAATTCTATTCTGATGGTCGGTTTCTCAACTCTCCTAATTCTGTGCATTGGAAAAATGTCAAGTTCTCTTTTCAAGTACCCCCCATATTTCCCTCCTTCTATTTGATGCTATACTTCTTTAATGACTCGAACATTTTAAAGCTTAATTTTAATCTTACTTTATTTAGGTCATATTTATGGCTTTATCCCTATCCTTGTCAACCACTTTTTGAAACTCTCCTAAAAAGAACTATAACTTAAATACTTCTTAATCTTAAAACTCCAAGTCCTAATACCATTTACGAAAGTGCCTATTTTATTGCGTAAACTTTATTGCCTTCTCGTGTATAATAAATCTCCATCAGGTCCTTTCCAACGATGATCTTTCCGTCAAAATAAACCCTTACTCCTTTTATCCACATTTAATCTATCACACTGGATCATCTACAGGAACAAAGTGGGTTAATATTAAAGTTTTCACCCCTGCCTCTTTTGCTACTTTCTCTACATCCATATGTGTAGTGTGAGAATTAATAATATGTTTTAAAAGACGCTCTGCATGAGTAATCCTTGCAGCCAACCTTGCAAAAGAGGAACGTGTAGAACTTCATGGACCAAAATGTCTGCACCCTGAGCTAATTCAATCAAAGCTTAAATAGTTGTATCCCCAGAAAAACAACAGAGTCATCTAGTGTATCAAATCGATGAACAAAAAGATAAGCAGAGACCCATATATTTTTAAATTTATGTAATCAAGGCTATAACCGATCAGAAGGATAGGTAATAAATATATTTATGTCTTTGAGCGAAATTCCTCCGAATGCTATTTAACGGCTTAAATCTTTACCATGGTCTATCACATAATGAAGGAAAAATTCATCTTTCCTATTTCAAAGGACTCAACAAATACTTGACAAAAAATAACCAGTAATTAAAGTAAACCATGAGTTGGAAACTCGAATGATATTTGGGAACTTTAAAAAAGGAGGTAGACCTTATGGGATATGAATTTCTTTGGTTACTCTTTTTTCTTTTTGCCCTTCAGCCATTTATGCGTAAGAAGTTTTTGGAAATTTCAAGACAGAAGATGATCGCAAGGCTTGAGGCTTCCCGAGGGTCTAGGGTTATTCTTCTCGTCCATCGTCAGGAGACTATGAGTTTTTGGGGCTTTCCCATTATGCGTTATATAGATATCAACGATTCGGAGGAGGTCATAAGGGCTATTAATATGACCGATAAGGATGTGCCAATTGATCTCATCCTTCACACTCCAGGTGGTCTGGTTTTGGCCTCCTTACAGATCGCCTTAGCCCTAAAGAAACATCCTGCTAAAACAACGGCATTTGTCCCCTATTATGCCATGAGCGGAGGGACCTTAATCGCCCTTGCTTGCGACGAAATCGTAATGGGAGAACACGCGGTATTGGGCCCAGTTGATCCTCAGATACAGGGCCTTCCTGCAGCTTCTATATTAAGGCTTTTGCGCCGTAAACCCATGGATAATATTGATGATCAAACCCTCATTTTGGCCGATATGGCCGAAATGGCCCTAAGCCAGATGAAAAAATGCCTTAAGATTATACTTCAGGGCAAATATCCCGATAAAACCATCGATGAAATTGCTGATCTGCTTTCTCAAGGGTATTTCACTCACGATCATCCTATTACCTATGAAGAGGCTAAAAAAATGGGACTTTCAGTTAGTAATGATATACCTCAAGAGGTTTATCAACTTATGAAACTCTTCCCACAACCTCTTAGGTCGACTCCGAGTGTGGAATATCTGCCTTTGCCTAAAAAGCGCATTAAATCATAAATTGCGATCGTTTATTTATCCTCAGGGTTTTAAACTTTATTTTTCCTCAAAGATCATTAAATTGTTTATGTATACCACAGACGATTTTAAAAGAGAGTGTATGGGGAGTCATTTTATAGATGACGAAAAGGCCTTTTTAGAGGAAAAAGAACGGGCTACTCCTGATTTTTCTGCCGTTTTTACGGGTTCAAAAGCCTTAGAAAAGGCCCCTGAACTTCACGGAATTTCCACCGGGATTGAAGGGTTAGATGATCTTTTCTTTATCGTGGAGAATGTGCAAAGTAAGTTAGTGAAAAAATCCTTAAATGGAATCCCTTCCTATTCGGTATTTAACATAACCGGTGTATCCGATACGGGAAAATCCCTTATGGTGGAGCAATTTACGGTTCATCGGTCAAGTAAAGGAGAAAAGGTAGCCTTTATTACGGTTGAGTCTCCGGCGCCTTTTACGGTTAATGCTTTAAAGTATAGGGCTCAAGCGATGGGCTTGGATTTTGGTGAATTTCAGGACAATATAATCCTCATCGATGCCGCCTCTTCTTCAAGGATAAGAGAAAACCTTCCGGATTTACTTAGCACCTTAGCTTATGTGATCAAAACTTACAAGGTGAAATACACAGTAATAGATTCCATCACAGGGCTTTTTGAAAACAGAGAAATGCTCGCAAGGGCGATCGTAAGAAGGCTTTATAACTTCATGAAGAAATGGTATCAAACTGCCCTTTTCGTCTCCCAAAAAAGAAGCGGACACGAAGAGTTCACCGCTGAAGCGGCTGGAGGTTATGCAGTTGGACATATTGTGGATGGAACGATGATTTTGGCTAAAGAGCTTATAGATTCAACGACAAAGGCGAAAATTTACAAAAAGCCCTTAGGCGAAATTGTACGACTTTTTAGGATCGACGGATGCAGGATGTGTGGGCATGATACAAAAACCCATTTTTTGGAAATAAGTGAAACAGGTTTAATAAAAATAAAAGAACCAATAGGAGGTGAGAAAATATGGTGATAGAAATTACTGGGCTTCCCCAACAAGAAGTACCCCAAAAGGATCTCGAATATTATGTAAATCGGGTATTTTTTAAGGCAATCGATTTGCTTGGTGGTTTAAACAAATTGGCCGAATACCGGACGTTAACCTGGCTTCCAAGTTTGGCAAGGGCTGCTTATGTGATAATTTTAAGAGAGGAGTATTTAAAAACCGAGGAGGAAATCGCCAAAACCGTGGGATTGACCAGAAATACAGTGAGAAACATCTTAAGAGCTGACCCTACTCTTACCTTGGAGAGACTTAAAAAGATCGAGGAACTTGCCAAAGAAGAAGCCAAAGAAATGAAGGTTCATACAGCCGGGGGCATCGCGAAACTTGCTTATCGATTGGTGAAAGAAGGACACGAAGCCGAAACCCTCATTCATTACTGCGGTTTAATAATAGAGGACCTCATGAAACATTTGGATATACCGTGGGCTTATACAGTATTGAAACACATTAAGGGCACTAAGTACCCCGTTCAAGACCCATCGATCCTCAAGGAGAAACTTAAGGACCTTAAGATCAAAAACCTCCCAGCGACGGAAATAGTTGAAAAATTACATTATCCGCTGAAAAACCCCACTCAACTTCTACATGAGATAAAACTTGTATTGAGTAGCCACCAGGAGGCAATGGCTTAACGCCCAATTTGGTTGATCTTTTTGGGTCAGACTTTTAAACTATTTGCATAAAACGTTTAATTATAGGAGGTCTCATGGATAGGAAAGTTTTAGAAGAAGAGATAAGGATGGTGGCTTATGAGCTTTACGTAAAAAGCGGCTGTATTCCCGGAAGGGATTTAGATAACTGGTTAGAGGCCGAAAGAATAGTTTTGGCCAAATATGGGATACTTTCCCAAGAAAAAACTCCAGAAGAGGAGACTTCTCAGGTCGAAGAAAAGCCAAAGGGAAAAACTCGATGTCGGAAGAAATCGGAAGAAAGTCCTTCCTGCAAAAGAACCAGGCACAGAAAGTGATCCTTGTATTTCGCTAAAAGTTATAACTCCCCTATAGGCATTTGGTGGCTAATAGGAACTAAAAAGGGGCTTTTAAGAGTAGGAAGGGGAGAGGAGTTTATTCGAAAAATGGAGTTCCTTTTCCAACCTCTTTCTTTTGAAAAATGGCCCCTTCCGGAGGCTTTAGAGGAATTTGAAGGCTATTTTCGAAAAGAGATTAAAACCTTTAGAACCCCGCTGCTTTTTGAAGGAACTCCTTTTCAAAAGGAAGTATGGAAAAAGGTAAAAGAAATCCCGTGGGGAGAAATCCGGACTTATAAAGAAATAGGTCAAGCTATAGAAAAACCCAAAGCCGTAAGAGCCATAGGAGGAGCCTTAAGGGCAAATCCGCTTCCCATCTTCATCCCCTGTCATAGAGTAGTCTCTAAAAAGGGGCTTGGTGGTTTCTCGTTAGGAGTGGGGCTGAAAATTTGGCTTCTTAAACACGAAGGAGCTATACCGTGAATATCAAGGAACTCAAGGCTTCCATAAGAGAGAAGGTGTGGGAGAAACTCGGATCTCATGGGCTAATTCCACCCTTTGAGGGAGCAGGAAAAGCTGCAGAAAGGTTAAGGAGTCTTCCTGAGTACAAATCCGCAAAGCGAATAATGGTCCCCCCGGATCAAGCTCAACTCCAAGTAAGGATCAACGCCTTAATGGACGGAAAAGAACTCATCATGGCCTCACCCGGCTTAAAGGAAGGCTTTTTCCTCGTCAGAAGGGATATGATAAAGGTCCCTCTTTGGCCCAAGGCCTTAAAGGGCTCAAATATCGCCTTTTACGGGAAACCCCTCTCTCTTAAAGAGATAGGTAAGATTGACCTTTTGATAACTGGAGCGGTAGCCGTAGGGCTAAATGGCGGAAGACTTGGTAAAGGGAAAGGATATTTCGACCTGGAGTACCAGATATTGAGGAAGATAGGCGCGGTTGAGGAAGATGTTCCTATTGTGGTTCACGTTGATGATTCTCAAGTCTTTGAGGAAGTCCCTCTTGAAGAAGGAGATGTGAGCGTTAATATTATCGTAACTCCTACACGGATCTTAAGGGTTAATGGTCCCTTAAGGCGCCCTCAAGGCATTAAATGGGATAGGATACCTCCCAAGCTCATTAAAAGGATGAAAATTCTGTGGGAGCTTTCTCGGAGCTCAAAGCCTGAAGACCAAGGAGGAATAACCTCCTGAGGAATGGATCAGGCCTTAAGGGCGAAGGTTCCTCCTTTAAACGTTCGGCCAAAAGAAGGGTGTTTTCGGCTTCTTCCTCTTTATCGTTAAGCAATAAAACCAGAGCCACTTCTTCGAGACTTCTCCTTAAAGCCTGACGCTTCCTTTCAGGAAAAAGGACTTGAATGGCCTTTTCTACTATACCTTCTATCCTTTGACCCTTTTGAACTTTGGTGAGCACAAGGGGGCTCTCTTGGGCGCTTTTTAACTCCTCCATATAAGGCTTTAAAGCTTCCTCCTCAAACGCCCAAAGCCCAAAATGGGGCAAAATCTCAAAAAGTTTTTCCTCCTTCGGATTGGTGAGACCTTCTAAAGAAAGATGTTGAAAAATCAAAGGCTCTCCTTCATAAGAGGGGATATTTTCGAATTGAGAAGCCTGTTTCTTGAAATCCTCATGCGATTTTATCCCGTTAAACTCCTCGAAAAGCCTTTTCACATAAGAAGCAGGTACCTCTTTTAGTCTGAAGCCTGAAACTACTTGATTCTCTAAAAACTTACGCCAATTCTTTTTGGCTACCGGACTCCCAAAGAAATCCAACAACCCTTCTTCAAAAGATCCAAATCCTGAAAACCCTATAAGCCCCCTGGGAGTTTCTTTTTCCAAAGCCAGAAAGAGCCTTCCCGAAAGGTCCCAAAGTCCAAGATAGCCCTTCGGTTCGGGAAGCTTAACGGGTCTCAAAATGGATACGCTCTTTTCCTCTTCTTCCTCAACAGTGATTCCTTTTTGGCGGAGTTTAAAAATCGCTCTTTTTATTACCTTTAAACATCCCTTATGATCCTTATAGAATTCCCTCAATTCCTTTAAAAGGCCAACGTCCTCTTCCGAAGGTTCTTTTAAGATTTCCTCAAGGAAGGCTTCTAATGCTTCTGGGTCGTTTCCTATTTTTTCTTTTAGACTCAAGGGATCCATTATTCTATTACCGAAACCACCTTATAGCCGGCTTGTTCGAGTTCTTCCGCGATGGCCTTAACGTTACATTTGCTGAGCCTTAAGAAATAAACCCTCTTCCTTTTATCCTCAGGCCCAGAGATACCCACCGAGATGATCTCACCCCCATGCTTACGGATGATCTCGGAAACTTCCTGAAAGGCATGAGGCTTTCCACCGAGGATAACATCGATCCGGGAGCTTTCTCTTAAAAACCCCATCAGTTCAATGAAAGCCCCCATTATATCCCTCACCGTAAGAACCCCTACGACCTTTTTGCCTTCCACCACAGGCACCCCACCTATCGCATGGCGATAGAGGATTTTCGCTGCTTCTTCTAAGGGCGTTTCGGGGTCAACGGTTATAGGGTCCTTTATCATTACGTCCTTTATTCGGATGTCCTCAATAAGAGAGGCCAAATAGGCACTCCTTATATCCGCCTCAGAAACCCATCCGACAAGTTCCTCGTCTTTTACCACCGGGAGATGCCTTATGGAGTGTCGGCGCATTAGGGCTATGGCCTCCTGGAGTTTGGCCTCGGGATCGATGGTTATGACCTTTTTTGTCATCCAATTTTTGACCTTCATCAAGGCTTTTTAATACCATACTCCTTGCATCTGGGCAAGAAAGAAAGGGATTATTAAATTGTTTTAGAAATGAAGGGTATTGTTGCCATAGTGGGAAGACCTAATGTGGGAAAATCCACCCTCTTCAACGCCCTTCTGCGCCAAAAAAAGGCCATAGTGGAGGATATCCCCGGAGTAACCAGGGATATGAATTTTGGGAGGGTTCAACATAACGAAAGGTCCTTTCTTTTAATTGACACTGGTGGGTTTGAACCTGAGGCCAAGGAAGGCATATTCATGCTTGTCCGTAAACAATGTGAGTTGGCAGTAAAAGAGGCTGATTTAATACTTTTTGTCCTTGATGCTAAAGAGGGACTAAACCCTTTGGATAAGGAGATCGCCAATTACTTAAGAAAAACCCAGAAAAAAGTCCTTTTTGTCATAAACAAGGTAGATGGCCCCAAGGACCGAAAAAACGCTACGGAATTTTTTGAACTTGGTATAGAAAGACCCTTCCTTGTTTCGGCTATTCACCGAATGGGACTTGAGGAATTGCTCGATGAGATCCTCAAAAATCTTCCTCAGGAAGAAGGCAAAACGGAAGAAACCCAAGAGGAAGCCATTAAGGTGGCCATTGTGGGACGACCCAATGTAGGGAAATCGAGTCTGGTTAACCGTATTTTAGGTTTTGAAAGGGTTATCGTCGATGAGCACCCCGGGACAACCCGCGATGCCATAGATATTCCCTTCTCCTTTGACGGAAAACAGTTTCTTCTCATAGATACTGCTGGCATAAGGCGAAAAAGCCGGATCTCAGAAAGACTCGAGTGGTATTGTGTTTGGCAAGCCATAAAGAGCATCGAACGGGCCGACGTGAATCTGCTTGTCCTTGATGCCGTTGAAGGCCCCACCGATCAGGATTCAAAGCTTGCCAACCTTATTCAAAACAGAGGAAAGGGCCTTATAATTGTGGTAAATAAATGGGATCTTGTCGAAGGGAAGGTAAAGATAAAGGACTACGAAGAGGCCTTAAGGAAGAAGCTCCATTTCCTGGACTTTGCGCCCATTCTTTTTGTCTCAGCCAAAACGGGATATGGAATGGAGAAGATATTAAAAACGGCCGTGGAAGTCCATTCGGAATGGAGAAAGAGAATCCCTACCGGGCAACTAAATCGCTGGTTCCGAAAAACCATCTTACCTCACCAACTCCCCCTTTGGCGTAACAAGGTGGTAAAGATCTATTACCTCACTCAAGTAGCTGTAGCTCCTCCTACCTTTGTCCTCTTCGTGAATTACCCCGAGGGGGTAAAGGAAAATTTCCAACGCTTTTTGATAAGAAAGCTCAGGGAAGAGTTTGGCTTTGTAGGTTCCCCCATAAAACTGGTGATAAAGGAAAGAGAGTAAATCGTTGAGGAGTTTAAACGTTGTGTTTTAAAATTTGCCATACAAAAAGAAGTTACGAGAATGAAAAAACATTCTTAACCGCGAGGGCGTTACCGATCAAAGCGCTTTCGGAAGAGGCAAGGCGGGAAAAAGCCATCCGTCACGGGCATATCTCCACCTTACATGTCTGGTGGGCGCGTCGTCCCCTCGTCGTGGCTCGTGCAGCCGTCTTGGGCTCATTGCTCACCGAAGACGCTGATGTGGACGAACGATTTATCGCCAACCTGTGCAAATGGGAAGTTCATGACGGCGACCGCGTAGGTCGCTACCTCCTGAGCACGCACGAAACCTAATCCGCAAGCGATTTGGTGACCAACCGCCGAAAGTTTTTGGACTCCGTTGCAGGCGGCGGAAGCATCCCCTTGGAAGCCCTGCGCTTGGGTTGCGAAGCCTACGCCCTTGAATACAACCCTGTCGCCTACATCATCCTAAAGGCAACCATGGAGTATCCAGAGCGCTACGGGGCCAAATTAGTAAAGGAGGTGAAGCGCTGGGGCAAATGGGAACTGGAGCAGGCCCGTCGGGAATTGGCTGCCTTCTATCCCTCTGTCGGTGGGGAGACGCCCATCGCCTACATCTGGAGCCGAACCATCCGCTGCCCCAACCCTG
>CAZIZI010000018.1:0-35692 GCA_964543765.1 uncultured Thermodesulfobacteriota bacterium | reverse complement strand
GCTAGTCCCTTTAGAGGCTGGAGGGACGAAAATATTTTTAGAACAGCCTCATGGAGTGTTCAGGTCCAGTATATGTGAGAAAGTTTAACACTCAAGGAGACCACCTCCTTATAATTTCCCATCGGATACTCCCAGGGGGGTCTTCCCTTATATCCCCTGGGTCCTTTCTTCGGTGTCCCACATCTTTTTGAACCAGGACATGTGGTTTTATAAGACCAAACGAGCCAAAAGCCCTATGAGAAAAGCAATCGAGAACGAAAAAGCAACGCCTTTAAGCGTCCATCTCCATCCTATCTCCCTCCATAAAGCTGCTAAAGTGGCAAGACAAGGGATGTAAAAGGTCACAAAGAGCACAAAGGTCATTATTTGGGAAGGAGTCATCAGCTGGGGCACATCTCTAGTCCCTAGGGCTTGGAAGGTCATAAGAAGGGCCAATTCTTTTCTTAATATGCCCAAAAGAAGAGTTACCCCCAATTCCTTAGGAAGTCCAAGAGGGTGGGTGATGAAAAGGAAGATCTTATTTAAAAGATCCTCAAGCCCCAGATGCTGTAAAAACGCCAAAAAAGAACTACCCACCACTAAAAGAGGCCAGGCGATTCCTATGAATTCTTTAAGCCGAAACCATACTTTTTTAAGGGTTATCCTTAAAGGAGGAAAACGATAAGGAGGCACTTCTAACACCAAACCGGGAGTAATTTCCTTATAAAGTTTAGATAATATAGCTCCACTTAAAGCGATCACCATCAAATTAACGAAATAAACCAGAAGGGCACGGAAGGGACCTAAAAAGTACGAAACAAGACCCGAGATAACAACCATTCTTGCCGCACAGGGAACAAAGAGGACAAGAATCGAGGTTAACACCCTATCTCTTTCGGACTCGAGGATCCTTGTGGCCATAACGGCTGGAACACTGCAACCGTACCCCAGGACAAACGGCAAAACCGATTTCCCATGAAGGCCTATTTTATGCATGAAAGAATCAACTAAAAAGGCAACCCTTGGAAGATACCCGGAATCCTCAAGTAAAGAAATAAAAAAGAGAAAGGGCAAAAGATAAGGAAGGACTATCCCGATTCCCGAACTAAACCCTTGATAGGCGCCCTGAAAAAGGGCTTTTAAACCTCCTTCGGGAAAGAATCGAGAAAAAGACTCTTCTAAAGAATCGAAAAAGCCAATCAAAGGCTCCTCTAAAAACTTACCCAGTTGAAAGATCGTCAAGAAAACGCCCAAGAAGATAAGGATCAAAAACACATACCCAAAGATGGGATGCAAAAGCCAATCATCAATCCTATCCCCTAAACTCAGCTTCGGAACCGTCAACACCTTACTGGCGTGCTCTGCAATGGTCATGGCTAACGCGTGACGCTCAGAAGCAATCACCAAGTCCGATGGCCTTTCATGTCTTTTCTCAAGCTTTTTTCTAAATTCCTCTAAACCGTCCCCTCCGAGTTTTAAGAACTCTTCGTCTCCTTCCAAAAGCTTAATGGCCAAAAACCTTAGGGGAATGTGGGTAGTGTTACTCCTTCTTTTCAGTTCTTCCATTACTTCGCTTATTATTTCCTCCACATCTCGACTAAAAGAAATAAGATTTCCCTTTAAGTTCTCGGCTTTGGCCTTTATTACAGCCTCGATCATCTCCGTTAAACCTTGCCCTTTATAAGCTATTGTTTTTACCACAGGAATGCCCAGTATCTGTGAGAGCTTTTTCTCATCTATCACGATCCCCTTTCTCTCGGCCTCATCCATCATGTTAAGGACCAAAACCATGGGTTTTTCGAGCTCGAGTAATTCTAGTGTCAACTCAAGCCCTCTTCCCAAAAGGGATGCATCAAGGATATTAACTATCACGTCATACTGTTGAGTGAGTAAAAAACGCCTCGCTTCCCTTTCGGCAGGTTCAGGAGAACTCAAAGAATAACTGCCCGGAAGGTCAATACAATGTATTTCCTCGCCTTTTAAACGGAAACGACTCTCATGAAACTTAACAGTTGTTCCCGGAAAATTGGAAGTTATCGCCTTATACCCAGCTAAATGGTTGAAAATGGTGCTTTTCCCGCAGTTCGGTTGGCCTATAAGCACGATCTTCAAATTACTTCCTCCACCACCACTTTTTTGGCCATCCCTCTCCCTATGAAAAAAGTTCCGTTCCTTCCCGAAACCATTAAAGGTCCAAAAAGAGGGGCACTTCTTACCACCTTTATAACCTCCCCTGGCAAGATGCCTAAATCCGATAACTTTTTTCTAACCCCTCTTCCTCCCTCAATAGAAAGAACCCTTACCGTTTTCCCAGGATCAACTTCATCAAGCCTCATTTTTTCTCCTCCCGACACGAATTGCATAATCCCTTCACTTGAACCTCCATCTCCTCTACTTTAAGTCCGTGTTTCTTCTCCAGCTTCTCCTTAAAACTTTTAAGTAAAGAAGCGTCAAACTCAATAAGAGCACCACATTTACTGCAGACAAAATGATGATGCTCACTGCCCCGAAGAAACTCATAATGAGAATGAGGCTCGTCAAATCTTACTTCCTTAATTAACCCCAAGTCCTTAAAAAGCTTCAAATTCCTATAAACAGTAGCCAAACCTATATTGGGACAAATGAGTTTAGCCTTCCGATAAAGCTCATCAGCATCAATATGCCCCTCTTCCTTAATAAGCCTAAAAAGCACCTCCCGCTGCAACGTCCATTTCTTTTTGATAACGTTTTTCATTTTCATTTAATAGATAAATCATTTTGAAGACTTTATCAAGTTTTGGAGTTAAAGATATGAGAAGCTATCTATGGAGAGATGGCGAAAAATTTAAAAATTGGTCGGGGCGAGAGGATTTGAACCTCCGACCACTGGCACCCCATGCCAGTGCGCTCCCAGGCTGCGCCACGCCCCGTTTCTATTAAAATGATGGCAAAGCCCTCTTTGAGAGTCAAGAGTGTTTCATTTAGAAAGGTAGTTTTGGAGCGTTTCTTTTAGGTCTTCTTCTTTTATTTCGTCTATTTCTTCTCCTTTTTTTATACATCGAACATAGGGACCATAGGGCATAAAGACCACTGGATCGGTTGGCCCAAAAAGGACGAAGGTTTGGCATCCGGAAAAGGCAGCCAGATGAGCAATTCCAGAGTCATTGCCCAAGAAAAAGGAAGCAAATTTCAGAAGGGCTCCGAGTTTTCTCAAAGGGAGATTCTCTATCAAAAGGTGAGGGACATTTATGTATTTTAAGAACTCATCACAAGCTCTCTGATCGGCGGGTCCTTTTATCACTAAAGGGAAGCACTCAAATCGGTCATAGAGCCAATTTGAGAGGTTGGCCATCCTTTCGGGTGGCCATATCTTTTTGGGAGAACCCGCTCCCGGATGAACAGCGAAAAAGGGTCCTCTTATGCCTTTTTTCTCCAAAAATTTCAAAGCTTCCTCTTTTTCCTCCTCTTTAAAGAACAAACCCATATATTCCGTCTTGAGGGATATACCGTAACTTTTTAAGTTTTTAAGGTGATGATGGAAAAGAGGGATTCTTTCTTTAGGAAAAGGAGGGAGCATCCATATTTCCTTTACCCCAGAACCCTTTAAGGCATTTTGCCACTCCGAAGCCTTGGAAAATACAAGAGCCATTTTGAAGTCCAAATCTTTAATGGGTTTAAACCATAAAGTGGAAAAGGGATATAGGTTTACATCCCAGATTTTCTTTACCCAAAACACCCCCTTTAATACCTCAGTCGAAGAGGGATGTCCTACAAGGTGCAATTCTTCGGGTTTAAGAGCGAGATAAGCGGTCCATATGGCTGGGATGGCCAATATGAAGTCGCCTATTGCTCCTTGGTGAAGGACCAACACCTTCATATGTGAAGTTCGACAATATCTCCGTCCTCCAATACATGATCCTTAAAAACCCTTTGTCCCTGAAATTTAGCCGAGCCCCAAACCCTTGCGTATTTTAGCTTTTCCACAAAATCCTTATGGATCTCTTCGGCCAGATCTTCAACGGTACTGCCTTTGGGTAGAATAACAGGATTCTGCATATCAGGTTGTTTACCAGGCGGTTTGGGATAAACGCGGATGATGTTAAGCATTTGAAAAATTTGTCTCTTTAACTCCTCAAGTCCCATGCCCATTTTGGCCGAAACTTCCATCACTGGGATCTCCAATTCTGGTAAAAGCTCTCGGAAGGCCTTAAAATCCTCACCCTCAGGATCGAAATCGCCCTTATTTAGAACCAAAAACGCCCTTTTATAACTTTTGCCCTCCTGAAGGTTTCCATCGGGGACCTCCCTTACCAAAGCGATTCTTTTCTCGGACAACAAGGCCTGGATACTTTCCCAATCCCCTAAGGGGTCTCCGGAGATATCTAAGACCACAAGGATTAGGTCGGCATTGCGAAGGATGCTGTAAACCCAAAGATCCGTAGTTGAGGTAAGGGGAGGGAGATCAACCAGTTGGATTTTTATGTTTTCAAAACAAATCATCCCCGCTAAGGGTCTCTGGGTCGAAAAAGGATAATCCGCTATAACGGGAGTAGCATTGGTCAAGGAGGCCAGAAGTTGAGATTTGCCCGAATTTGGCGGCCCTGCCATAGCCACCTGGCCAGCTCCTTCTTTTTTGACCGTGAAAAAGTCACCCTTTCCGCCCTTCCCTTTTCCCGACTGAAGTTCATCCCGCAATTTGGCCAACTTCCGACGCAAAAGGGCCCTAAGTTTATCCGTGCCCTTATGATGGGGCATTATGGCCAGCATCTCTTCGATTATGGCTATCTTTTCCGCGTGACTCTTAGCTTCGCGAAGCCTCTTTTCCGCCGCATAATATTCTGGGGGCAGATTAGCCGGCATTTTGTCCTCCCCATCCACAATGATTGTAGAAAACTTGTGAATAAGTGAGTGGATTTTTAAAGCTCCCCCTCATCTCGAAAGCCCTCTTCCGAGGTTGCATACGTTCTGAGCACCCCCCTCCAATTTCACCTCCCCCAACCAAAGAGCCTTAATCGCCTCCTGAGCCTTGATGGGCGTCAAGACCTCAATTTCTCTCTCCCTTACTCCCGTAACTATGCCGATGCCCAAGGCAAATCCCTCTTCATCAAGTAACCCGACGATCCTTCCATCAAGCGGAAAGGACTGATCTCCTTTGAGGTTCTTTAGAAGCCCTTTTTCAAAATTTAGGATCTCGGAATTTTTAAAGTAAAGACTTAATTTCTGCTCCCGATAGTGTTGCCTTTGGGTGATGTCCCTCCTTCTAACTTTCTCTGACGGCAATATTACGTATTGCTTTGGCCTGGGCCTTTCCACAAAGGCCCTCAAAATGGGCTCGAGTTCCCCTCCCCTTTCTATGGCGACAAGATGGGTGGGATCGGTTATCTCGATTTCATAAAACTTCAACTGAAATCCCACCTCTCCCGTTACAAGCCCCGTGGTATCAATCAGGATGAAATCTACCCTCCTTTCCAGGGCCTTATCCATCAATTTCCTTAATCCCACCACCGACCGTAAAAGCCATTGTGCAGGAGAAGTGGCCCCCAGGAAATACAATTTAAATGGGATCAATCCCTCCAAATCTTCCCTCTTTTCGAGGATGGAAAGCCCCATCGTCGTTGGAGGACCAATGGTTGATTGCCCCACATCCGCATCGATATAACCCACCTTTAGCCCCTTCTCAATGGCCTTTTCTAACAGAAACTTCCCCAGCGTGGTCTTTCCCGTATCGGGAGCTCCTAATAAAAAGATGCTTTTGCCCTCTGAGACCGCCTCTTCGGCTAATTTGAACCAAATAGGGGGCTTATCCATCTTTTACAATCTTCAAAAACCTTTGAGCATCTTCAAACATGTTAGTGTTGTTAAACATCACGTAATAGATGGAAGAAGGTTTAATTTTGCGTAACAATTCCTCAAGTTCTTCATCGGAATAACGGTATCTATATCCATCCCTTCCATGTAAACGCCAATAAACGATCTTTCCAAAGGCATCTTCCTTAAAGGGATCAACCACATGGATCAAGTCCAATTCCTCACATAGAGACCTCACCAATTCCACAGGCCATCCCCTTGGTTCCCACCCAAAAAGAAAATTTCCCCTTTCTATTGTGGAAAAGAAGGTTTTTAAGTTTTTTACGCTTTCTTCCTCGGGCCGAAAACTCGGGGGAGTTTGGAATATGACAAAACGAGCCTCAAGGGCTTGAGCTGCTTCTCGGGTGACCTGCCACGCCTCAAGAACCTCTCTGGTAAGTTTAAAACCACCATACCTCCCCTTGGCTTCGGGAGGGATCTCAAATTTTAACCGCTTGTAGGTAGGACTTTTGGGCTCATGGGTGATAAGCTGCCAAGCTTTAAGGGTGAATTCAAATCCCTCGGGAGCCTCTTTTCGCCAACTCCTAAGGGTTTCCTCCTTGGGCGGGTGATAGAAGGTCTGTTGAATCTCTACGCAGGTAAAGGTCTGATAATAAATCTTTCTTGAGACCGGAAAACCACAACAGCCTACCTTAATCATCTTTTCAAAAATTATATCCGGCTTTAAAAACCTTAACCACCATCTTGGACATCTTGGTCCTTCTGGTATTAAAATCATCTTTGAAAAAGAAAAGGAGGGTACCCATGGTGTCTGAAGAAGTAAGAAAGAAGGTTGAAGAGCTTAGGCGTGAAATCGAATATCACAATTATCGTTATTACGTCCTCAACGACCCGGTAATATCCGATGCCGAGTACGATGCCTTGATGAGGGAACTTGAGGAACTGGAACGCCAATACCCCGAGCTCATAACCCCTAACTCCCCAACCCAAAGGGTCGGAGCCCCTCCACTTGAGGAATTCGGAACCGTTGAACATAGGGTACCCATGTTAAGCCTTTCGAACGCCTTCTCGGAAGATGAAGTAAGGGAATTCGACCGAAGGGTGAGAAGGTTTTTGGGGCTGAGTCTCTCCCATGAGATCGCCTATACAGCGGAGCCTAAGATAGACGGAGTAGCCGTTGAAGTGATCTACGAAAACGGTGTTCTCACAGTAGGAGCTACCCGGGGAGATGGGTACAGGGGTGAGGACGTGACTCAGAACATCCGTACCATAAAGATGATCCCCCTTTATCTCATGGATAAAGAAGAACCTATTCCCGAATACCTTTCGGTAAGGGGAGAGGTTTATATGGACAAAGAGGACTTCCGGCGTCTTAACCGCGAGAGGGAAGAGGAGGGTGAACCGCCTTTTGCCAATCCGAGAAACGCAGCTGCTGGCTCCCTGAGACAACTTGACCCTTCGGTTACTGCCAAAAGGCCTTTGAAGGTTTTCTTTTACGGAATAGGAGAAGTCAGAGGTAGGGAATTCAAGAGCCAATGGGAAGTGTTGACGACCCTTCCAAAATGGGGCCTTAGGGTGAACCCATATATTAAGCTCTGTAGGGATATTGAGGAGTGTATCGATTATTATAGGGATATATTATCGAAAAGGGACCAGATCCCATATGAGATGGATGGGGTAGTTTTAAAGGTAAACGATTTTGATTTGCAGAGGCGATTGGGGGAGATAGCGAGAAGCCCCAGGTGGGCTGTTGCCTTTAAGTTCCCTGCCGAAGAGGCCACAACTCGAGTGCTGGATATCATCGTGCAAGTAGGACGAACCGGCGTACTTACACCTGTGGCGATTTTGGAGCCCGTTCAAGTCGGTGGGGTTGTGGTGAGCAGGGCCACTTTGCATAATCTTGACGAAGTAAGGAGGAAGGATGTAAAGATCGGGGATTGGGTTCTGGTCCATCGAGCGGGAGAAGTCATACCCGAAATCATCAAACCCATCAAGGAAAAAAGGACGGGCCAAGAACGAGAATTCCAAATGCCAGAAACCTGCCCTGCATGTGGTTCTCGAGTGATTAGACTGCCCGGAGAGGTAGCTTATAGGTGTATCGGGCTTTCTTGCCCGGCTCAACTTAAAGCCCGGATCAGGCATTTTGTTTCAAGAAGGGCAATGGACATTGAGGGATTTGGCGAAAAGCTTATAGATCAATTGGTGGATAAAGGTTTAGTAAAAGATCCGGCGGATCTCTTTTACTTGAAAAAAATAGACCTTCTCAAGCTCGAAGGAGTAGCTGATAAACTCGCCCAAAAATTGTTGCAGTCAATAGAAAAAAGCAAAAAAACAACCCTTGCCCGTTTCCTTTATGCATTAGGTATAAGACACGTAGGAGAACAAATGGCCCAGATATTGGCGAAGCATTTTAAGAAACTGCAAAACTTTTCCAACCTCCGTAAGGATGATCTTCTTAAAATCCCCGGAATAGGACCTGAAGTGGCCGAAAGCATCCTTACCTTCTTCCAGAATGAGGAAAACCGTAAGGTGATAGAAAAGATGCTCAACGCAGGCGTTACTATCCAAGAGGAAGAGGAGATACCAAAGGAAAAACCCTTGCGTGGGAAGGTATTTGTTTTCACAGGAGCCTTAGAGAGCATGACGCGCGAGGAGGCCAAAAGGAAAGTAGAAGAGTTAGGAGGTATAGTGGCCTCCGGGGTGAGCCGACGGGTCGATTATGTGGTTGTAGGAAAAGAGCCCGGATCAAAATATGAGAAGGCCAGATCCTTAGGGGTTAAGATAATAGATGAAGATGAGTTCAAAAAACTAATAGGATTGGGCCATGAATCAGATTGATCCTAAAAGAAGCGGGAGCAAACTCAAGGGGCGAGAGATCATCTTAGGGGTAACCGGAGGGATTGCGGCGTATAAGGCGGTGGAGCTTTTAAGGGAGATGGTAAAAAGGGGGGCAAACGTCCATGTGGTTATGACTGAAAATGCCATGAAATTCGTCACCCCTCTTACCTTTCAAACGCTCTCCGGACATCCGGTTCTTTATGAGATGTTTAGGCTCCTTGAAGGCTCAAGAATAGGACATATAGCTATGTCCGACAGAGCGGAATTGATGGTAATAGCTCCGGCTACTGCTAACATTTTGGGAAAGATCGCCAATGGGATAGCTGATGACCTTTTAACCACTATGGTAATGGCAATGGAGGTACCGGTGCTTTTTGCACCTTCTATGAACGTGAAGATGTGGCAAAGTGCAGTGGTGCAGCATAACGTGGCGAAGCTTAAAAGTTATGGCTACCACTTCGTTGAACCAGGCGAAGGAGATCTGGCTTGCGGAAGCGTAGGAAGGGGGAGGCTTGCCGAAATCCCGGAGATTGTGGAGAAGATCGAGGATCTTTTTACGCCAAAAGACCTCAAAGACACAAAGATACTCGTCACGGCAGGTCCCACGATCGAACCCATTGATCCAGTGAGGTACATAACTAACCCCTCAAGCGGGAAAATGGGCTTTGCTATCGCTAAAATGGCCAAAAGAAGGGGAGCTCAAGTCCTTTTAATAACCGGTCCGACCGATTTGACTCTTCCCAGACATGATATACCTATCATAAGGGTTAAAACTGCCAAGGAGATGTATGAGGCCGTAATGGATAACTTTGAAGACTACGAGGTGATAATAAAAAGTGCCGCCGTCGTGGATTTCCGTCCCAAAAATTTCTGCCCCTTGAAAATAAAAAAGGAAACTGCCCAAAACCTTCTTTTGGAGCTTGAACCGAACCCCGATATATTGGCCGAACTCGGAAAACGAAAGGGTTCAAGGATACTTGTGGGTTTTGCTGCGGAAACGGATCAACTAATTGAGAATGCCCAAGAGAAATTGCGAAAGAAAAATTTGGACTTGATCATCGCAAATGACATTACACAGGTCGGAGCAGGTTTCCAGAGCGACACGAACATAATTAAGATAATCGATCCTTCCGGAAGGGTGAGGGGACTTCCCTTGATGAGCAAGGACCTTATAGCTGACATAATCCTCAATGAGATCGCCACTCTTCTAAAGAAACGAAAAGAAAAGAAAGCCTGGCCTGAGGACTGGGATTAAAGGGAATGGATGAGCAATTTCTTCTCTTCTAAATCCTTTTTTAACTTTTTTAAGGCTTGAAGTTCTATCTGCCTCACGCGTTCTCGGGAGACGTTAAAGATCTTGCTCAATTGATTTAAAGTGGTGGGCTCATCAGACATCAATCGTTTCTCCACTATGGTCCTTTCCCTTTCGTTTAACTTGGATAAGGCTTCCTTAACCACTCGCTTGATCAATTGTAGCCGTTCCGTATCAGCAAGCCTTTCCTCTTGGTTTGGAGCCAGATCGGCCAAAAAGTCCAAGAACGTAGTCTGTTGTTCTTCATCTATCTTAGTGTCGAGCGAAAGATCACGAAACCTTACCCTTTCGTACATTTCTTCCACGTCCTCTTTTTCAACCTTAAGCTCTTCAGCAAGTTGTTTAAGCTTTTCTTCTCGGCTCCCAAGCCCACCTTCTTCCAATTCCCATAAACGCCCCATTTTGTAAAACAATTTCTTCTGAGCCTGCGTAGTACCAACCTTAACCAAACTCCATGACCTCATTATGTAGTTCTGAATATAAGCCCTAATCCACCATATGGCATAGGAGATAAACCTGTAACCTCTATCAGGATCAAAATGCTTCAAGGCCACAATTAACCCCAAATTCCCTTCCTGAATCAGGTCTGAAAGCCTAAAACCATACCCCTTATATTCCAAAGCGACCTTAACCACAAATCTCAAATTGGACAAAATTAGACGTTTTCCTGCCTCTTGGTCCCCTTTCTTATACCTGCGGGCCAATTCCCTTTCTTCCTCAGGGCTCAGAACGGAATACTTACTTATAGACCTGAGGTACTTGCTCTCGATGTCTTCTGTCTCTTGAAGACTTTCTATATCCTCAATCCTCATTTCCATCACTTTACCACCTCTTCCAAAATCATAAGCCCTAAATAAGGTCATTACAAGTGAACTTTTTGATATAAAAATATTATCCCATGAGGAAGCTTCTGGTTTTCACCGATTTAGATGGTACCCTTATTGGCCTAAAAGAGCCCCTATATGAACCCGCTTTAGAGAGCATAAAAAAACTTTTAAAACTGCAGATTCCCATAATAATAGCTACCAGCAAAAGCCCAACGGAGATAGAACTTTGGCAAAAGCGTCTGGGGATCTATGGTCCATTTATAGCGGAAAACGGCGGGGGAATTTTCATCCCAAAGAATTATCCTCTTACCCTTCCAGAAGGCGTGAAGGAATACAGAGGCCGGTATTGGCTAATACCTTTAGGTAAGCCTTATGAATATGTACGAAACACCATAAAGGAACTAAGGGAAAAGCACTTCAAAATCGAAGGATTCGGCGACATGACGCCTTCAAGAATAGCTCAACTTACTGGTCTTCCCGAAGAGGAGGCTATTTTAGCAAAAGAAAGGCTTTTCACGGAACCTTGTTTATTTGAAGGTAATGAAAAGTTACTTTTAGAGAACCTCATGGAAAAGGACCTTACCTTTTGGCGAGGGGGGCGTTTTTTACACCTTCAGTCAAACCATGACAAGGGAAAAGCCATGGAGATACTGTTGGATCTTTTTAAGAAAAGCGGCCTCAATGCGGAAATTGTCGCCTTAGGTGACAGTCGCATCGATCTTCCCATGCTGGAACGAGCCGATTGGAAGATCATAGTAAAACGTGAGGGTGGGATTTCCGAAAACCCACCGAAATGGGATAACCTATTTATCACCACCAAAGAAGGACCTTGGGGATGGAGGGAGGCCATTTTCAAATTGCTAAAGGAGATCGATTATGATTGATTCCCATTGCCATTTGGACATGTTCGAGGATTGGAAAGAAGTAGTAGAAAGGGCCAAAGGGGCAGGGGTTTGGGAGATTTTATCGATCGCAACGGATGAGTCCTCTTTTTTAAAGTCTTTGCGGATCGCTAAGGAAACAGGAGGAATAATGGCAATTGGCATTCATCCCCATGAGGCCAAAAACGCCACTTCCGAAAGCTTTGAAAGGATGCGCGATCTTATCCTCAATAACCGAGAAATTGTAGCGATTGGGGAAACAGGACTCGATTTTTATAAAAAGTTCTCACCTAAAGAGGTTCAGGAAGAAGTGTTCCGCCGTCATTTGGAATTAGCGAATAAGCTAAACCTTCCCATTATCATTCATTGCCGTGATGCCTACGAGAGGCTTTTGGAGATTTTGGATGAGGAAGGAACGCCTCCAGTAGGAATAATACATTGCTTTTCCGGGACTAAGGAAATCGGTGAAGAATTTCTCAAACGGAATTTTTATATTTCCTTCGCTGGCCCCCTCACCTACCCTAACTCTACTCGACTGAGGGAAATAGCTTCTTATGTCCCTCTTGATCGGATTCTCCTTGAAACGGATGCCCCTTTTTTACCTCCTCAAAGTCAGCGGGGAAAAAGGAATGAACCAGCCTTAATAGTTGAAACTTACAAAACTTTGGCCAACATAAGGGGGATGAACCTCGAAGAATTAAAGGAGATAATAACGAGAAATTTCCATGCTATAATAGATTTCATAAGGAGAAAAAAGGATGGAAAAGTTTGATGTGGTCATAATAGGAGGAGGACCCGCAGGTCTTACCGCTGGCATTTATTGCGGCAGGGCCAAATTGAAAACCGTCATTTTTGAGGCCCTTTCAGCGGGAGGACAGGTCCTTATGGCAGGTACTATCGAGAACTACCCCGGTTTTCCAGGGGGTATCTCAGGACCGGAGCTTATAGAAAGATTTGAGAAACAGTTAAGCGAAATAGGCGTCCCCCTTACAGAATTTGTGAAAGTAGAGGGGGTTTTAGAAAAGGAAGGTTCCTTTATAGTTAAGACCACCCAAGGAGACGTAGAAGCGAAATGCCTGATAATAGCCACTGGCGCTCAACCAGCCCGTTTAGGGGTCCCCGGTGAGGATAGATTCATAGGACAAGGAGTATCCTTTTGTGCTTACTGTGACGGCTTTTTCTTCCGAGACAAAAAGGTAGCAGTTATAGGCGGAGGCGACCGAGCGGTGGAAGAAGCCCTTTATCTTAAAAACCTGGCCAAAGAGGTGTACTTGATCCACCGACGGGATCGCTTAAGGGCCCAAAAGATTCTTCAAGAAAGGCTTTTTGAATCGAAAAACGTGAAAACGATTTGGAATTCCGTGGTAACCGAAATTAAGGGGGATCAATCCGGTGTAAAAGCCCTGGAAATAATGGATTTAAACACAGGAAAGCGGTCCCTTTTGGAAATAGAGGGAGTATTTGTGGCAGTGGGCCAACAGCCTTCAAGCGAAATATTCCGAGACTTGGTCGAGATGGATGAAAAGGGATTCATCAAAACGGACTCAAAGGGTGCCACTTCCAAGGCGGGTATCTTTGCCGCAGGTGATGTGAGGGTAAAGGAATTACGTCAAGTATCAACCGCCGTAGGAGACGGCGCCCTTGCCGCTTGGGCAGCTGTTGAGTATCTACAAGAAACATAAAATTTTTCATGTTTTATGATGACATTTGGGTAACCTTTTAAAAGCATTTCCACCTTCTAATTTGGCCAAGTACATCGCTTTATCAGCATTTTTAAGCAGTTCTTCTGCTTCCTCCGCATCATCTGGATATATGGAAATTCCTATACTCGCCGAAACCTTAAATTGCTTATCTTCCACATTGATCAATTCACGTAATCGTTCCTGAATATGATTGGCCACCACAAAAGCATCTTCTTCACTTTTGATGTAAGGCAATAAGACCAGGAATTCATCACCTCCCATTCGAGCTACAGTATCACTTTCTCTTACAGAACCCTTTAATTTTTTACCCACAATTCTTAATACTTCATCTCCCATTTGATGCCCATATGTATCGTTAATTTCTTTAAAGTTATCCAAGTCGATCAACATTAGCGCAAGACGTTGATTGTAACGCTTTGCATAAGCAATAGCCATCTTCAAACTATACATAAACAATGCGCGATTAGGTAAAAATGTAAGTAGATCGTGCGTGGCAAAAAAAGATAGTTGATTTTGGATTTCTTTAATTTGAGTTATATCTTTTGAAATGACAGTTACCGCAATGGTTTCCCCTCTTTGATTCTTAACCGGACTCATAGTACGCAAAAAATAACGGTTATCCCTTTTGCTCCTATGCTCATATTGAATAGAACTTCCCGTCTTAATAACTTGTTCCATTTTTTCTTGAAATTCTTTTGTCTCTGCTGAAGTGTGAAATTCACCGTAATGTTTTCCTAAGATTTTCTCTTCAGGGATACCAATTCGAGCAAGGTACTTTGGATTTAAATAGAGGAAACGGCATTCCTTATCGACAAGATATACGGAGTCCTCTGTTGATTCTACTAAAGAGCGATAGCGCTCTTTGATCTCTTCCAACTGCTCTTGTGTTTTTTTCATGGATAAGAAAAAGGATCTAACGGCTAAAACCCCTATTGCTAAAAATACAGAACTCAAGAATGCAAACGTTTCAGAGAAAAGGTAATCCGCACATGTACCTTTTGATAAAGCTTCCATAAACACTAAAAGGCGCCTCGTCCCCATCAAAAGGAAACCCACCGAGAATAATACCCAGACTCGATAATCAGGTATAATCCTAAATAATTCAAAACCTAAAAAGGCTACAAAAAACTGTGTAAAAACCGAAGCTGCAAGGAGAAAGAATTGCATTATTTCAACGAACCGCATCTTTTTGTTTAAAATTTTATTTTTTAAAAAATTTTTGTAAATGGTGTTTATTCTTTAAAAGCCCTTTCTAAGCGATAACTTATGGGAAGTCTTACTTTCACATCTGTGGGAGGAACCGGAAAAAGAGAACTACATTTTTTAATGGTATCAACTGCATTTTCATCAAGCAATTTATGAGAGGAACTTTCCTCAATGCGAATCTCCTTGACCTCCCCTTGTTTGGTCAAAAGAAAGGAAACCACCACCTTCCCCTCCAATCCCAACTTTCTTGCCATATAGGGATAGGTGATCCTTTGCTGAACGATCTGGGAAATAAGGCTGAGCTTTGACGCCAAAAAGGCCTCTGTCTCCCCACTTCCATAACCTCCTCCCTTACCACTGCCCACCCCTTCACCTACCCCCGAGCCTACACCCTTCCCTATCCCCGAACCTATACCTGACCCTATTCCTGAACCTCTCCCTGCGCCTATTCCCGAACCGGTACCTTCACCCCCTTCCAAACCGCTTGTTTCT
Source organism: uncultured Thermodesulfobacteriota bacterium (assembly GCA_964543765.1). Taxonomy (GTDB): domain Bacteria; phylum Desulfobacterota; class B13-G15; order B13-G15; family B13-G15; genus B73-G16. The sequence goes on along the minus strand of CAZIZI010000018.1, from coordinate 20,667 downwards.
TTTCTCTCACCCGAAAAAGCCTCAACTGCATCCTCAGAAACCACCTCCTCTCGCCACATATCCTGAGGAACTTCAGAACTTTTAATACCCTCTGACCTTTCTCCCCCTATCCTTTTCAGAGCCTTATTTGCCAAGTGCTTTTCTTTAAAGGCCTCTTTAAGAGCCCCATTTCGACTCGAAGAACCTCCGCCTCCTCCATTGCTTCCACTGCCTCGTAAATCCGCAGTAACCAACTTGTTCAAATCTATTTCCACATATGTTTTGAAAAAACTTTCATTGTTCATATAAGAAATGATCACATAGGAAAATACGAAAACAAATGAGTGAAGAATCAAAGAATAAAACAAAGCCTTTAATTTAAGACTCATTTCATTAGCTCCGTTTTCAAATACACCTTTTTTAGATTAAACTCTTGAAGCACGTCCAATATCTTTACCAAATCTTGCACTTTCGCTTTTTTGTCAGAGTAAATCACAATTTGCGAACCTGGATTAACTGCTGCTAATACTTCTTTAAGTTGATCATAATTTAAGTGCCTATTTTCGAAAAAAATTTCGCCATCTTCTTTCAATGTAATGCGATAAGTTTTCTCTTCTACAATAGAAGCTGACTGTTTAGCCTGAGGTAATTTTATTGGCAAATTGCCTTGCACAATGAAAGTAGCGGTTGTTAAGACTATAGTTAACAAAACTAACATAATATCCACTAATGGTATGACGTTCATAGTATTAAATTCCTTTTCTTCCATTGATTACCTCCCACAAAGTCACCTTTTCTTTTATTTTTCTTAATATGTAGTTATAAAGGGCTGAAGCGGGAATAGCCACTAATAATCCTGCGGCTGTAGCTTTAAGAGCCAGTGCAAGTCCTACCATTATATTTTTTGTGTCAACCAAACCTTGTTGGCCTATGGTGTAAAAGGTTAGCATGATGCCTAAAACTGTGCCTAAGAGTCCTATATAAGGAGCGTTTGAGGCTATTGTGGCTATTAAGTGGAGCCCCCGAGTTAAGTCAAGTTCGAGGTCCTTGGAGGTTTGATAATGTTTAAAGTCTATCCTTTTAAGGTATAAAAGGCGTTCGATGGCTAAAGCTATAGATAATACGCTTAAACATCCCAAAAATCCGAGAAGGCTGTAATCCAGTATTTGCTTGAAATTTTCCATTTTTACCTCCTAAAAAACAAAAGCCCCTTTTCTCAAGGGGCCTTCATGGCCGTGGATTCCTCTCTTCATTCCGTTGACATATCTTATATCACATTGTATTTTTGAAGTAAAGGGCGGTTAGCTCAGAGGGAGAGCGCTACCCTCACACGGTAGAGGCCACTGGTTCGATCCCAGTACCGCCCACCATGAAACCCACCTGGAGAGCGAAGGAGGTAAAATGGCTGGTCATTCCAAATGGGCACAGATAAAACGCAAAAAAGCAGCACAAGACGCCAAAAGGGGGAAGATATTTACCAAACTCATAAGGGAAATAATGGTAGCCGCTCGAATGGGTGGTGGTAATCCCGACAACAATCCTCGACTTCGTGCTGCCATTGCGGCGGCCAAAGCCGAGAATATGCCGAAAGAAAACATAGAAAGGGCCATTAAAAAAGGAACTGGTGAATTGGAAGGTATGAGGTTTGAGGAGGTCACTTATGAGGGGTATGGCCCTGGAGGGGTAGCGATTTTAATTGAGGCCTTAACGGATAATCGTAACCGTACCACTGCCGAGATCCGTCATATATTTAGTAGGATTGGTGGTAATCTTGGCACAACGGGCTGTGTCTCATGGTTATTTCACAAAAAGGGATTGATAACGGTGAGAAAGGAAGATGTGGAAGAGGATAAGCTTATTGAGGTAGTTATGGAAGCCGGAGCGGAGGATATAAAAATTGGCGACCACGAATACGAGATCCTCACCGAGCCGGATGCTTTAGAGAGTGTATTGGAAGCCTTGAAAAAGGCCCAGATCCCTTACCAATCAGCAGAAGTTACCATGTATCCCGAGACCACCGTTAAATTGGAAGGGAAAGAGGCCGAACAAATGCTAAAACTCATGGAAATGCTGGAAGATTTAGACGATGTCCAAAGGGTCTATGCTAACTTCGATATTTCCGAAGCCACTATGGAAAGACTTGCTCAATGAGAATTTTAGGCCTTGATTTGGGGACTTTTCAAACTGGTTATGGGATAATCGAAAGCACAAACGAAAGAGTTTCTTATGTGACCTCAGGTACAATTCGACAAAAAGGCCCTTTACAAGAGAGGATAAGAGGGATTTATCGGAAGTTAGAATCCATAATATCCGGATATTCCCCCCAGGTGATTGTTGTCGAAACCCCTTTCGTCTTCAAAAACCCCAAAAGCGCGTTACGATTGGGTCAGGTCCAAGGGATTGTGCTCCTTCTGACCTCCTTGAGGGAACTGCCCTTCTTTGAATACTCTCCTATGGAAGTAAAACTTGCTCTTACGGGGTACGGAAGGGCTTCCAAAGAACAGGTTAGAGAGATGGTAAAAACGTTGTTGGGGTTAAACATGAACTTCGCCTTAGATGCTTCCGATGCATTAGCGGTCGCCCTATGCCATCTTCACCATCAAGTAGCCACTACCTATGATTAGCCATTTGAAGGGAACCCTGATCAAACGTTCACCCACCCAGGTAGTAATTGAGGTAGGAGGAGTAGGATTCGGGGTTTTTGTGCCCTTGAGTGTGTTTTATAGATTACCTGAAGAGGGGAAAGAGGTCGATATTTACGTGTGTACTCATATCCAAAAAGAACAAATTTACCTTTACGGGTTTCTTTCGACAGAAGAGAAGGAACTGTTTGAGCTTCTACTTACAGTAAGAGGCATAGGGCCGAAGATGGCCTTAAACTTGCTCAGCGGGATGGAGATCGAGGAATTAAAATCAGCCCTTATAAAAGGAGATAAAGAAAGCCTCTGCAAAATCCCAGGGATTGGTCCTAAAACTGCGGAAAGGATGATCTTTGAGTTAAGAGAAAAATTAAGCGTCGAAAAAGCAAAAGGCCAAACTTTGCACCCTCACTTTGAAGATGCCCTACTTGCCTTAATAAAATTGGGATACACTAAAAAGGACGCAAAAAAGGCCTTACAAAGGGTAATAGAAGAAAAAGAGTCTCTCTCACTTGAAGAACTACTTAAGGAGGCTTTAAAAAAACTCTACGAAGGGGGAAAAAGTTGAAAAAAGGGGTTCTGTTAGCCATATTTTTTTGCCTCTTAATAAACCTAACACCCATAAAAAACCTCCTTTCTCAAGATGAACCCTATTACTTTTACTTAATAGGAACCTATAACCTGTTCAAAGAAGACCCTCAAACTGCTCTTAATTTTTATAAAAAATCCCTCAATCTCGACCCAAAATCGTCTTTCTTACGTTCCGAAATTGCTTCAATCCTCCTTAAGTTAAATAAGACAAAAGAGGCTCTTTCTTATGTCAAAGAAGCGATAAAAATTGACCCTAATAATATTGATGCTTTAAAAATTTTAGGAGAAATATATCTCAATCAAGGAAATACAAATGAAGCAATTCCGATATATGAGAAAATTGTAGAACTTAAACCTAATGATTTGACGACTTTTGTTACATTAAGTTGGTTATATTTGGAAGCAAAAGAGTCACAAAAAGCCATAAATACGTTAAAAGGTTTTCTAGAAAGAAATCCGGACTCAATAATAGGCTTTTTTTATTTAGGAAAGTTACTCGTTGAAATTGGGAACTATGAGGAAGCTCTAAAACAGTATCAAAAAGTTATTGAGGTAAATCCCAAAATATATGGTGTGCTTATTGAAATGGCATATGTATATGAATTGATGGAAAATTATGATAAAGCCATTGAAATTTATCGTCGCATACTTGAAGAGGAACCTTTGAATATTGAAGTCCGTGAAAGGTTAGGTCAATTGTTAATTAAACAAAACAAAATCGATGATGCGCTTAACGAATATAAAATCCTCAAAAATTTAGATTCGGAAAATTTGCGTGTTCGGACTGCTTTGGGGCTTCTTCTTTTTGAAAAGAAGCTTTATAAGGAAGCTGTGGAGGAATTGAGGTTTATACTTTCCAAAGGGAAGGAAGATCCCAAAATACGCTTTTATTTGGCAGTGAGTTTAATAGAGGAAGGAAACCTCGATGAAGCCCTTAAGCATATTGAGGCTTTACCTCCTGAAAACGAGCTTTATGCTGATGCGATAAAGTATCTGGTTTATTTCTTACAAAACAAGGGAGAAAGGGAGAAGGCCTTAGAGATACTAAAAGGAGCCGTCTCTAGGAATCGAGATCCCGAACTTAGGTATTTTCTTGCTCTTTTTTATGAAGAAAAGGGACACATAGGCGAAGCCATTTGTCTACTTGAAGATCTGCTTTCTGAGGGTAACAAAAAGGCCGAGTATCTTTTTCGTATGGGTGTGCTATATGACAAGCTGGGGGATAAAGAGAAGAGCCTTGAGTGGATGAAAGGTGTCCTAAGTCTTGATCCCAACCATGTGGATGCCCTCAACTGGGTTGGTTACTCCTATGCTGAAAAAGGGGTTAACCTGGAGGAGGCCGAAGAGCTTATTAAGCGAGCCTTATCTTTGCGCCCGGATGACGGTTATATAGTTGACAGCTTGGGGTGGGTCTATTTCAAAAAAGGGCTTTTTGAAGAAGCGTTGAAGTGGTTAAAAAAAGCTTATGAGCTAGTTCCCAACGATCCGGTGATCACTGAACACTTGGGAGACGTTTATTTCACGCTAAAAAATTACGAAGAGGCTCTCAGCCTTTACAAAAAGGCACTTGAGTTAAGTTCAAAGGACGAAGATCGCAAAAGGTTAAAGGGGAAAATCGAGGGAATAAGCCGTGATAAGGGGGAATCTCATAACCCTTGAGGGTATTGAAGGAAGCGGGAAAACCTTTCACACGAGGCTTCTTGGAAAATTCCTAATTCGGAAGGGGTTTCCGGTCGTATTGACTCACGAACCAGGGGCTACTCCAATCGGTAAGAAGTTGAGAAGGCTTTTACTTGGAGAGGATTTTTTTCAAGATCCCTTTACCGAACTTTGTCTGTTTTTAGCAGATAGAAGGGAACATTTTCTTCGCATAATCAAAGGAGCTTTAGAAGAAGGGAAAATTGTCGTATGTGATCGTTTTGTGGATTCCACTTTAGCCTATCAAGGGTATGGAAGGGGAATAGATATGGAGTTAATCGTGAACCTAAATGAATTGATTCTCGAGGGCACATGGCCCCATCTGACGATTCTTCTCGATTGTCCGGTTGAAGAGGGCCTTAAAAGGACCAAGAAAAGGGATCGCATTTCAAAGGGAAGTCTGGAGTTTCACGAAAGAGTGCGGTATGGGTATCTTGAACTTTCGAGAAAGTATCCGGAAAGAATCAAGGTAGTAAACAGTTTTGATCGTCCTAAATCGGAAGTTCAGGAAGAGATAAGGAAAATAGTTCTGGGTTTTTTAAAAAGTGGTTAAAGAAGATATCGTAGGGCACAAAAGACAACTTCAGCTTTTAGAGAAAATTATAGAAAGAAAGAGGATACCCCATGCCTTTTTATTTGAAGGACCAGAAGGCATAGGAAAGAAAAAAGTGGCCTTATGGTTTTTAAGCACGTTAAATTGCAAAACGAAAGAAGGAAAGGGCTGCAATGAGTGTTCCAGTTGTTTAAAGATAGAGCGATTAACCCACCCTGATCTTTACCTCCTTAAGCCTGAAGGCGATTCGATAAAAATAGAACAGATTAGAGAGGCCGAAAAAATCTTGCAATACAAACCTTTAGAGGCCAAATGGAAGGGGTTGGTTATAGAAGAGGCCGATAAAATGACAGTGGAAGCGGCAAACGCCTTTCTGAAGTCTTTAGAAGAACCTCCACCTTGGACCGTTATAATCCTTATAACCCAATCAAGTGACGCACTCCCTTCCACTGTAAGATCCAGGTGTCAAAGGATAAGGTTCTTCCCTCTCAATGCTAAAGAAACAGAGGAGGTATTAAAGAAAATGGGGATTAAGAAGGCCTTTTTCGCTTCCGGAAGCCCAGGACTTATCCTAAGATTCAGTAAGGAAGCCTTAGACCTTGAGACCTTGCTCTTTAAGGTACAAAAAGGAGGAATAGAAGCTATTATTGAAATAAGCGAAGAAATAGGACGAGACCGTAATAAAGCTTCGGCCTTTTTGAGAATGCTTCTTCCCTACTTCAGGGAGAGAGGAAGGGTCGAAAGTTTTTGGAAGATTCTTGAAATTTATCGTTTTTTGGAGGAATATGCCAATCCAAGGTTATGTGTGGAAGCAGCTTTGCTTGAATTATTATCTTTGTAAAGGTGGATCAAGGAAGCTACAAAGATGAAGGTGGTAAGGGCTCAACTTATGAGAAGGGGAACCACGGGCATCTTTAAAACTCCCTTAGAGACATTAAAAAAGGGGGACCTCGTTTTGGTGGAGAGTCCCTCTGGACCCGAAGTGGCGCAAGTGCTCATTCCCCCTTTCGAGTTACCCACCAACTCTGAGGATCTTCCTTCAGTTTTGAGGTATGCTACAAGAAAGGACTTAAGGCAAATGGAACTTTTAAAAAGACGAGAGATTATGGCTTACAGAAGCTGTCGGGAGTTAATAGAGAAATTGAACTTGCCCATGAAGCTGGTGGAGGTGCAATTATTACAGGAAGAACAAAAATTCGTCTTCTTTTTCACCTCCGAGGGGCGGGTGGATTTTAGGGGTTTGGTAAAAAAACTCGCTTCCAAATTAAAATCCAAGATCGAGATGAGGCAAATAGGAGTAAGAGACGAAGCGAAATTACAAGGAGGAATAGGCCCTTGTGGGCGGGAGATTTGTTGCCGTACTTTTTTAAAAAGCTTCGATACGGTCACAATTCGCATGGCAAAGGAACAGAACCTGCCTTTAAATCCGGAAAGGATCTCGGGTTTATGCTCAAGGCTCATGTGTTGTATCACCTTTGAAATGGATACCTATGTGGAAATGGCAGAAGAACTGCCCAAAATAGGAAAAAGGGTCATTTCACCCTATGGAGAAGGAAAAGTGTTAAGACAAAACGTACTGCTTCGAACAGTTACGATTGAACTTGATAACGGGAGCGTGGTCACTTTACCGATTGATCAGATAAAAGTTATGGAGGAGACCGGATGAAAAATACCTTCTACATTACCACCCCTATTTATTATGTGAACGATGTACCTCACATAGGGCATGCTTATACGACCATTGCCGCGGATGTGATGGCGCGGTACAAGCGTCTTTGTGGCTTTAAGACCTTTTTTCTTACCGGAACCGATGAGCATGGACAAAAGATAGAGAAGGCATCTAGAGAATTGGGCCTTTCTCCCAAAGAGTTAGCCGATAAAGTGGTGGAGAGGTTTTTAAATCTATGGAAGGTTTTAAACATCTCCTACGATGGCTTCATTCGAACTACTGAGGCCCGGCATGAGAGGGCGGTCCTCGCGTTTTATCAGAGAATATGGGAGAATGGCGACATTTATTTGGGAGAATATGAGGATTGGTATTGCGTACCGTGTGAGAGCTTCTGGAACGAGAAGGAAGTCCTTGAGGGGCCTCGGTGCCCTGAATGTGGCAGACCTGTTGAACGGCTTAAAGAAAAAAGTTATTTCTTCCGGCTTTCTCGGTATCAAGACCGTCTTTTGGCCTTCTTTGAGGAACACCCTGATTTTGTAAAACCCAAATCAAGATACAATGAAGTTTTGAGTTTCATCAAAGGAGGCCTCAAAGACCTTTCCATCTCTCGAATGACCTCACGGTGGGGAATACCACTGCCCAATGATCCGGAGTGCGTACTTTATGTGTGGTTTGATGCTTTGGTCAACTATTTAAGCGGAATAGGATATCCGGAGGATAAGTTTAAGGAGTTTTGGCCTGCTGATTGTCATTTGATAGGTAAGGATATTCTTCGTTTTCATGCCGTATATTGGCCGGCCTTTTTGATGTCAGCGGGACTGCCGTTGCCCAAGACCATCTTTGCTCACGGATGGTGGACCGTCGATGGACAAAAGATGAGCAAAAGCTTGGGCAATGTGGTGGATCCCCACGAGATCGCTCAAACCTTTGGTGTTGATCAATTCAGGTTTTTCCTCTTACGGGAAGTTCCCTTTGGACTTGATGGGGATTTCTCCAAAAAGGCGTTGATAAATCGCATCAATAGCGATTTGGCCAATGACTTTGGGAACTTGGTAAGCCGTATATTGAGCATGGTCAAAAAATACCTACAAGGAAAGACGCCCTCTCCCAGTGATGGTGGGGCATTGAGAACGAAAGTGGAAGAGACCTTTTCTAATTATCAAAAAGAAATGGATGACATTTCTTTCCAGAGGGCTTTGATAACGATATGGGAACTGGTAAGTGAACTTAATAGATATGTTGACCATCAAGCGCCATGGAGCCTTTACAAAGCAGAACGGTATCGAGAGCTCAGGGAGGTCCTTTATAATTGCCTTGAGACCCTGAGGTTTTTGTGTCTGATGATATACCCGTTTATGCCTTATTCAGCGAAAAAACTATGGAACATGTTGGGATTTAAAAAAACAATCGAAAAGTTGAATATAAAGGACGAAGGAACGTGGGGAAAAACACCCGAGAAGCAACAGATCGGTGAAGTTTATCCTTTATTCCCCAGAGTGGAGGTGTAAAGATGTTTTCAAGTGAAATTATCATCAGCTCAATTCGAAATGTGGAATTTATTGATATTACTTCGAAACTTCAAGAAGCGGTTTCCGCATCGGGTGTAAAGGAAGGGGTATGTTTAGTGTACGTACCTCATACAACTGCGGGCGTTACTATAAATGAAAATGCTGATCCAAGTGTGGTAGCGGATATTATCAATAAGCTATCGGAACTTGTGCCCCAAAGTTCCGTCTATAAGCATACTGAGGGAAATGCCCCAGGGCATATAAAATCCACCCTTGTTGGTTGTTCGGTTTCAATCCCCGTAAGTGGCGGAAAGCTCATGCTTGGTACCTGGCAAGGGGTTTTCTTTTGCGAGTTTGATGGTCCGAGACAGAGAAGACTGATTATCAGGGTCTTTTAAATGCTCTGGAAAAGGGTTCTGGAGAAAATAGACGTTGAAGAGGCTTTAGGAAAGTTCAGTAAAGCTCGGGTTCTGGTAATAGGTGATTTGATACTTGACCATTTTGTGTGGGGTAAGGTCGAGAGGATCTCACCTGAAGCCCCTGTCCCAGTAGTGGAAGTCGAAAAGGAATCCAAATTGTTGGGAGGAGCGGCGAATGTGGCCCACAATATAAGGGCCTTGGGTGGTCAGGTGGAGCTGTGCGGGTTCATAGGGGACGATAAAGAAGGACAAGAGCTTTTGGAGATGCTTAAGGAAAAGGGAATCGGCCTGGAGGGAATATTAATCAACAATCATCGGCCCACTACTGTAAAGACCAGGGTGATCGCCGGGGTTCAGCAAATAGTGAGGTTCGATCGAGAAAAGCGCATACCCTTAAGTTCTGAAGAAGAAGACCGTATTAAGGGCGTTTTAAGGGGGAAATGGGAAGAAGCGGATTGTGTGTTGGTCTCGGATTATGGCAAAGGTGTTTTGACTAAAGGAATAATGGAAGAGATAAGAAATCTCAAAAGAAAAAGCGAAAAGAAGGTAATTGTGGACCCAAAGATAGGTAATTTCCACCTTTATAAAGGGATGACCATCATGACCCCCAACACCCGAGAGGCTGAAGCTGCTGCAAATAGAAGCATTTCAGATCTTGAAAGCTTAAGGAAAGCGGGTCGGTTGATTATGAGGCGTTTTTCCCTTGAGGCGCTTCTCATAACCCGGGGAGAAGCGGGTATGGCCCTTTTTATGCCGAAAAAACCAGTGGTCTTAGTACCTACTGTGGCCAAAGAGGTGTATGACGTAACGGGAGCGGGGGATACGGTGGCGGCTGTCCTTGGTCTTGCTCTTGCTTCGGGTTTTGATTATTTGGAAAGTGCGATTTTGTCAAATTGTGCTGCTGGAGTGGTGGTGGGGAAATTGGGAACAGCGGTGGTACATCCTTCGGAGCTTAGGCACGCCGTCCAATTATATCAAGAAGAATCCTTATCTCCCTCGACCTTAAAAGGATAGCAAGACACAAAAATATAATTAAAGACCCGAAACACCCCATTAGGAGAAAAAGAAGGTTCTGAAAAGAGGTCCCCTCTTGAAGCCACTCACCGTAATTTTGAACCCACATCAAAAACGGAACCATTCCCAAAGATGCCAAGCATATCTTTATGACGGTAAATAAGAGTAGCCTATGTTCTATTCCGATTTTACGATGAAAAAAGAAAAATAAGATTAAAAAGTTCAATATAGCGGAAGCTGAAGTGGCCAAAGCAAGGCCTGTATGCTTAAGTGGTCCTATCAAAATCCAATCGCCGAAAAAGTTCAAAACTGAGGCTAACATGGCGCTTCTCACTGGTATTTTCGTCTCTTTTTGGGCATAAAAGGCCCTTCCTAAAACCTGAATTCCCCCATAGGCCCATATGCTTATAGAATAAGCGAGTAAAGCGGAAGACGTTTTTACAGTTTCATCTGGGCCAAAGGAACCGTGTTGAAATAAGACTGCCACAATGGGAAGCCCAAAAAAGATGAAGAAAAAGGAGATGGGGATGGTCAAAAATAAAATCCACCTAAGGCTAAAATTTACTTCCTTTTTGAACTCTTCCACTCTCCCCTCGCTTATTCTCTCGGAAAAATTGGGAAGAGCCGCCACCCCCATTCCCACCGCAAAAAGGCCTATGGGAAGTTCAAAAATGCGGTCAGCATAATACAAATAAGAGACACTTCCATGAGGCAAAAAAGAGGCAAATATTCTGTCGACAATTTGGTTGATTTGAAAAACTGAAAGCCCCATTAGCATAGGTATCATCAACTTCCAGGTCTCCTTTGTGGCCGGATGTTTCAGATCAAAATCGGGTTTCAAAGGAAGGCCTTTTTTCTTAAGAAAGGGCACCTGCAAAACCAGCTGTAATAATCCTCCCAAAAGAACCCCCATCCCTAAGGCCTTTATAGGAGGGTTGAAAAAAGAAGTGAGGAAAAGGGCGCTCAAAATAAGGGATAAATTGAGAAAAACCGGAGAGACAGCCGGAGCGAAGAAATGACTGTGAGAGTTCAAAATACCCATAAAGAGGGCCACCAGTGAGATCATAAATAGATACGGAAAACATATACGGGTGAGGCTTACGGTTAAATTGAAGACCTCTTTCCCCCTCCAGCCGAACATCTGCAGTTTAACCAAAAGTGGAGCAAAAATTATCCCCAGGATCACGATGCCTGAGAGAACCAGCATGGTAGACCCCACTAAGGACTTAAAGGCCCTTTTAGCTTCTTCAAAGTCATTTCCTTTAAGATACCTCACATACACCGGCACAACCGCTACCCCAAGCGCCCCTTCTCCCATCAGACGTCTGAAAAAATTGGGAATAGCAAAAGCCACAAAAAAAGCATCACTCATCATACTTGCCCCAAAGACCCAAGCGATTACAAAATCCCTTATAAGGCCACTTATGCGACTCAAAAGGGTCCCAAAGGCAAAAATTCCCGTGTTCTTTATTACCCTACTGGTCTCATCCCTCATATCCCGCTCCCGCACAAGATGTGATACCATATTAAACATGAAAATAGAAAGGACCTTTGTTGAATTCGATCGTTCTGGAAATAAAAGTTTACGGGAAGGAGCTGTAGCTGTCGAATACCCTCTCACAATAGTGGTCAACGGTCAAAAGTGGGCTTCCCTTTACTGTTCACCTCAACACCTTGACGAATTGGCCCTCGGCTTCCTCGAATCCGAGGGCACGGTCGAAAAAATTGAGGAAATACTTGAAATTTCCATTATTCCCAATTGCGTTTCACTAAGGGTAAATAAAGCAGTCGCACCCAAGGAATTTATCATTACCTCAAGTGGAGGGAAATTTCCTCAAGAAGAAAAAGACTTAAACCCTTTAGCCCTTGATAAAACCTTTCAAGGGAAGGCGATTTTAGAACTCCTTGAAGAATTTGAAAATGCCTCTTCCGTTTGGCAGTTGACCCATGGGGTTCATAGTGCAGCTTTATCGGACGGAACTAAGCTTTTGGTCTTCAGGGAGGATCTTGGGAGGCATAACGCGGTGGATAAGGTCTATGGGCATTTTTTGATTCGAGGGCTTTCGACCGAAGGTACCATTTTGATTTTAAGCGGCCGAATTTCATCGGAAATGGTCTTAAAGGCTTTAAGGCGTAAAAGTCCCGTGATCGTGTCCCTTGCCTCACCCACCGATAAAGCCTTAAATTTAGCCGAAAAAACAGGCATAACAGTAATCGGACAGGCACGGGGAGGTAAAATGAAAGTTTATACCTTTCCCGAAAGGATCCTTTAGAGCTTAGGCCCGCAAGCTCGAACGCAGATGCCACAGATGTACTGATTGAGATTGTATTTTTTCCTAAACTCTTTCAATTTTTCAAAACATTTCAGATGGTCAAATTCGCTTACGTCATCTCCAATAGCTCCTACAGGACATACGCTTTTACAGGACTTGCAATCTCCGCACCTTGGACCTTCATAAGGTTTATCGGGTTTTAATTCTAAGTCCGTAAGGATGGTAAGAAGCCTTATTCTTGCTCCATATTGAGGGGTGACTAGCAAATTGTTTTTCCCCCTCCAACCAAGACCCGCTAATTCGGCTATGGTCTTATGGTCTAGGTGAGCCATTTGATTTTCCCAATCAACTATCTGGGAAGCAGCAATTGGGAGGGCTTTTCCTCCAAGCCTTTCTATAAGTTTTGAAACCCGGAAAGCTATTTGATCCAATACATAATTTGCCTGTCTGTAGTGATGGAGGTAAAAAAGCGTCGGATGATCGATTATCTCTTCCATTACACCTTTACATAAAGCTATACCCATCGAAACGGCATAAGGGAATCTGGAGGTTATATCCTCTTGAAGCTCAAGGACTTTAAGCTTTTTTACCTCCTTTAAATCAGCAACACCGAAAAGATCAATCCCCCAATTTATAGCCTCTCCCTTGAGTTTTTCGTAATTTATTTCCCCTTTCATAAGGTTTTCTCCTTTTGGAAGCATAGTTTATTATTTTAATTGAAATAACGGGGTAAAAGGAGAAGATTATGAAAAGGGAGGAAGCCTTACTTTTGGTTAAGGAGCACATTAAAACGCCCAACCTCTTAAAACACGCCCTTGCTGTTGAGGCTTGTATGAAGGAATTAGCGAAAAAGTTTGGAGAAGATGTGGAGTTATGGGGCCTGGCTGGGCTTTTACATGATTTGGATTATGAGTATACGAAGGATAAACCCGAGGAACATGGACTTGTGTCTGCCAAGATGCTAGAAGGAAAAGTGGGACCAGAGGTCATCGAAGCCATAAAGGCTCATGCTGATAAATCCCCTCGTACCACTCCTTTGACCAAGGCCCTTTATGCGATTGATCCCCTAACGGGTTTGATAGTGGCTTCAGCTCTTATGCATCCTCAAAAGAACTTAAAGGCCTTGGACGTACAGTTTGTGCTTAACCGTTTTAAAGAAAAGGGATTTGCTAGGGGGGCAAACCGCGAACAGATAAAGAGTTGCGAGGAACTCGGGTTAAGCCTTGAGGAATTCGTTGGGCTATGTCTTCAGGGCATGAAGAAAATAAGCGACCAATTGGGATTATGAGGAAGAAGGGTTTATACCTCGTAAGTCTTGGCTGTCCCAAAAACCAGGTTGATGCGGAAGTTTTGATGGGCCTTCTTTTAAGAAGGGGCTTTCGGTATGTGGAAACCCCGGAGGAAGCCGAAGTCATAGTAGTAAACACCTGTGCTTTTCTTCAAGAAGCGGTAAAAGAAGCCATTGAAGTCATCTTGGAAATGTCTTCTAAAAAAAGACCCGAAGCTACCTTGGTGGTAAGTGGCTGCCTTCCTAAAAGGTACAAGAAGGAAATAGCGGAAGAACTACCTGAAGTTGACCTTTGGATAGGCCCGGGTGATATTCCTGATTTGTCCAAATTTCTTGAAGAAAAGCGCAAAGGTTTTTTGGTGAGCCAAAAGGGATGGCTTTACGATCATACCTTTCCCCGCATCCGTTTCAACAACCCTTTCGTAGCCTATCTTAAGATAGCCGAAGGGTGTCCTCATAGGTGTTCTTTCTGTACCATTCCTCTTATAAGGGGGAAATTGAGAAGCAGGTTCCCCGAAGATATTTTCGAAGAGGCAAAAAGGTGTATAGATGAAGGGGTTAAAGAATTGGTTCTTGTAGCTCAGGATTTGACTTCTTATGGAAGGGATCTTGGCTTAAAAGATGGCCTCTTTTATCTTCTGGAAAAATTATCAAATCTAAAAAAGGGAACATGGATCAGGCTTCTTTACCTTTATCCTCATCCGAAGTTCCTCTCTAAAGAGTTGATTTCCCTTATAGCCTCGAGTGATACGGTGGTTCCTTACCTTGATTTACCCATTCAACATATTTCGGATAAAATCCTCAAACGGATGAACCGTAAAACCACCAAAAAAGACCTTTTAAATCTTTTTGAAACACTTTCCCTTTATCCTCAAGTGGTTTTAAGAGGGACTGTAATGGTGGGATTTCCAGGTGAAAGCGATGAGGATTTTGAGGAACTTCTTTCCTTTATTAAAGAAGGGACTTTTCATTATCTTGGGGTCTTCAAGTTTTCACCTGAGGAAGGAACTTCTGCTTTAAGTTTTCCCGATCAAGTGGAGGAAAAGATTAAGGAAGAACGATATAAAGCCGTAATGGAGTTACAACAAGAGATTTCCCTTAAAAAGAACAGATCCTTTTTGGGTAAATGGATTTCGGTCCTTGTGGAGGGAAAGCGAGCTCGGAAGGAGTTTTTAGGAAGGGCGTATTTTCAGGCCCCGGAAATAGATGGTTTTTGTCTGATAAAGGGAAAGGCTACTTGTGGGGAGATCATGGATGTGGAAGTGATAGAAGCTTATCCGTATGATTTAGTAGTAAAACCCAAAAAGGAGGGCTTCGATGGAGGAATTGGGAAAATTTCTAAAACCAACCTCGGTGATAAACAGCGATCATCCTGAGGTGAAGTCCTTAGCTTATGAAGTCGCAGGACGGTACAGTGACCCTCGTAAAAGGGCCATAGAGATCTTTTACGCGGTAAGAGACCTCATTTGGTATGACCCCTATACGCCTTTTCATAAACCCGAACATTATCGGGCAAGCGAGGTTTTGAGAAGAAAAAGGGCTTTCTGTATACCCAAAGCGGTGCTTTTATGCGCCTTAGCTCGGGCTCTTGGGATTCCCTCAAGGCTTTGTTTCTTTGATGTGAGGAACCATTTGGCCACAAGGCAATTAATAGAGTTTATGGGGACGGATATTTTTGTGTTTCATGGGGTAACGGAATTTTTCTTAGATGGCAAATGGGTAAAGGCCACACCGGCCTTCAATAAAGAGTTATGCGAACTTCATCGCGTCCCACCTGTGGAGTTCGACGGAAAAGACGACGCCATCTTTCAAGCCTTCAATTTAGAAAAGCGCAAGTTCATGGAATACATCCGTTTCCGAGGCACCTACGATGACCTTCCCCTTGAGGAAATCGTTCGGGCTTTTAAAGAAACCTATGGGGAAGATAGGGTTAACGCTTGGATCGAATACTTCGAAAAAACTGGTAAACCCACCCTCCGCGACTTCACCAAAGAAGAGATATGGAAGGGTTAAGAAACCTGAACTATTGCTCTCACTTCTTTTAACACCAAAACCCTAATACCATAAGTCTCATAAATGTTTTCGGGGGTGAGGACTTCGTCTGGCAGTCCGGCAGAAAATACCCTGCCATCCTTTAACATGATGACCTTATCGGAAAACCTATAAGCTTGAGTTAAATCGTGAAGAACCATTATGATGGAAATCCCCTTCTTTTTGGCTAAATCCCTTATAAGTGTTAAAATCTCCATCTGAAAATAAGGATCAAGGTTTGCCGTGGGCTCATCTAAAAGGAGAATCTGGGGGTCATTTACCAAAGCCTTAGCTATCATAACCCTTTGAAGCTCCCCACCACTTAAAGTGATTAAGGGCCTTTCGGAAAGGTTCCGGATCTTTAGGTCCTCCAGGACAATTCTTGCCTTCTCAAAATCCGCCTTTCCAGGGAGCCCGGTTATATAAGGACATCTCCCCGCTAAAACAAAATCAAAAACACTTAACTCGGTAATCCCACCCAGCCTTTGAGGCACATATCCTATGATTTTGGCTATTTCCTTTAAAGATAAACCCCTTAATTCCCTTCCATTTATATAAACCGCTCCCCGTTTGGGCTTTATCATAAAATCCATAACCTTAAGAAGCGTCGTCTTCCCTGCCCCGTTAGGCCCCACTACTGAAAGGATCTCGCCTGGTTTTACCTCTAAATTCACCCCATCAAGGGCCTTAAATCCGTTATACCTAACCTCAACTCCTTGCACCCTGAGCATGCCTCACCCCCAAAAGGAGATAAATCAAAAAAGGAGCCCCTATTATGCTGGTCATTATCCCAACCGGGATAACCGTGGGACTTAAAATGGTTCTTCCCAAAAGGTCAGAAAAAGCCAAAAGAAGCCCACCTATAAGGGCGGAAAAGGGGATTATCCTCCTGTTGGTCCATCCGAACATTAGTCGAGCCATTTGCCCCGCTACAACTCCTACAAACCCAATGATACCCACAAAACAGACCACAATCGCCGTGCCTAAGGCGCAAAAAAGAAGCACCAGAAATCTACACCTTTCCACCTTTACTCCACTTGAGTGCGCTACCTCATCGCTCACGGAAATAAGATCAAGATCAACCGCAAAACAAAGAAGGAAACCCAACAAAACCAAGGCCACAAGGCCAATTATCCCAACCTCAGCCCAACCAACTCTTCCCGTATCACCAAAGGTCCAAAAAAGAATGGCTGCCACAACGATTTCGTTAAGGAAAATATATTGCAACAACGAAAGAAGAGCTTGGCTCAAAAAGGCCAACCCTATCGAGACTAAAACGATGGCATATACACTCAGACCAACCATCCTTGAAAGCCCAAGGATAAAAACCGTTTGTAAAAAAGCCGCCAAAAAGGCCATACCAGCCACCAAAAACGGATTGTGAAGCTTTATGGAAAACCTCTCAATCGTCCCTCCATAAAGCGCCATAAGAGCCAAAGCCGCTCCAAGCGCCGCAGCATGCTGAATCCCTAAAGTAAAAGGAGAAGCCAAGGGATTGCGTAAAACCGATTGCATAGCTGCTCCCGAAACCCCTAAGACCCCACCTACCACTAAAGCGGTCAAAACTTTCTTAAACCTCATGTCTAACAAAACCTTTTTAACATACGGATCATCAAGCTTTCCTAGAAGAAGAAAATAAATATCTTTCATCGAAACTTTATAACTTCCCATCGAAAGCGAAAGAACCACTACCACTAAAATTCCAAAAATTAAAGATAAAGTTTTAACTTTTATTGGCATTTGAACTCCATCTTCAAATTCACAAAGCCAGGATAGGCTTTCAGGAACTTTTGATACAAAGGTTCTCCTAAGAAAGCTTCAAAAATATCATTTGCTTTTTTAACGACATCGATGTCCTTAAATCTTTCAGGATAAAGTATTTTACCAATGTAATAAGCATCAGCTAAAGCAGTGGAGATATTTGTCCAGTAATAATTAAATGGCAAAACTCCATAAATTTCTCCTTTCTTAAAAGCATCAATTAGACAATATTTTCCCGTGTCCTTCAAAAAATCTTGTTTAACTAAGTTAAGGTTTACCTCATCTATAAATACTATTTGGGGTTGTTCCTTTAAGAAAATTTCAAAATCTAGATTTAGAAAACCCGCTGTTCGAGCATATTTGTCGGCAATAGAAGGCGTATTTAACCACACCAATGGAGGGTAAGGGGATTGGGTCGCCGTAAAAGGTTGACTTCCTTTAAAAGAAACTGCTCCAACATAAACCTTGGGGTAAGTTTTAATGTCCTTTGTGCGTTTTGAAAGATCTGAGACATGTCCCTCCAGTTGCTTGATGACCTCGTTTGCCCTTTCGTTCTTGTTAAGGGCAGAACCCAACATTTTGAAGGTTTGCCTGAGCACTTCCATCTCCACGTGCCCTGCGGGGCCAAGGCTTATCACCATAACGGGTTTCCCAGTTTCTTTTTGAAGTCTGTCAGGATCGTAAACTTCGGTAAGGACCGAAGACATGATTATAAGATCGGGGTTAGCTTTAACGATTAATTCGGGAACAGGTGGTTTCCCAGGACCTCCAGGTCCTATTATGGGAAGGGTTTTAATGGTTTCAAAATCCTTTGTCATGCTATAGTCTTTTCCCACCGCCTCCCATAATTTTTCGTTTTCTTCTATTCCGCAAATCATATCCTGGGCCTTCAAGTAGAAAATGAGGCGCAAAGCTCCAGGCCCAACGGCAACAATTTTTTTCACCTCTTTAATCTCCACATTTCTTCCAAGAAAATCCCTTACGACCGAAGCTGAAGCTCCTTCGAAAATCAAAAGGAACGACAATAAAACCATAATCAGTCTTCTCATTTTTCCCCTCCTCTTTTTCCTTTGGTCTTTTCGAACCATCCGATTTGGGCTTCGGGAACGCTGTCTAATTCCACGGAATAGGGTTTTAGGTCAAGAATCGGCGTTCCATCAAAAGCGTCAAGCCCTACTACCTTCAACTGATTGTCCTTTCTTTCAACAAGCCTTACCACCTGAAACCCTATAGGATTAGGTCTGTTAGGAGAGCGAGTGGCAAATACGCCATGCTCTTCGGTATCGTGGGGCGTTTTGGTAACGAGCAAATCTCTTTTGGCCCGGTCAAGCCAATAAAGAACTATTAAATGGCTGCAAGTCTCTATGTCCTTTAAACCCGCTTCAAACTCGGGAAAAATCTCGAGTTTCACCACTTCTTGAGAGAATTTTCCCTGATGAGGTGCATCCCCCCTTTTAACGTAAGGGGATCGGATAAGTCCTATCGGTTTAAGGATTAATTCCATGTAAAACCCCCTCCAAGCTTTTGACCACTTTTCCCACCTCAGGATGCTTAAGCTCTATTGGTCTTCCCAAAAGATGTGAGACCTTTATCTCTTCTAAATGGGGAAGGATCCCAATGGGAAGAACTCCCTCTTCTTTAAGCCTTTGAAGGAAGATCTCTTCGGTATCCTTTTCCACCTTGTTTCCAACCACTAAAAACGGCTTTCCTGCTTCCTCAGTCATTCTTTTTGCCTTTCTAAGAAGCAGAAAGGACTCAACAGCAGGTTCAGCCACATACAAGACCATATCCACTTCTGAAACTATTCCCCTTCCGAAATGTTCAACCCCTGCTTCCGTATCAATCAAAACCCACAAATTCTCACCCTTGAGATTTCCCAAAAAATCCCTGGCCAAGTAACCCATAGGACAGGCACATCCCTCAAGGGCATGTTCCTCCTTTCCAATCCTCAAAAAAGAAATCCCATCTTTAACGGATACGACATCGGAAGGAAGGGCATTTATGTCAAATCCCCTCTCAAAAAAGGACTCTCGAGCACTTTCTCCTCCTCGGAGGACCTTTAAAAGTGCCTCCCTTACCCTATTTTTCCCTCCCAAAGCTTCCATCAAAGTACTTCGTGGGGGATCAATACCAAGCAATAGGGGAAGACCAAGGTTGGATTCATCAGCATCCATTACAAGCACCTTTCCTTTTGAGAGAAGGGATTTTGCGAGAAGGACTACCCATGTGCTTTTCCCACTTCCACCCCTTCCACATACTACAATTTTCGCCATCTCACCCTCCTTACGAAATAAAAAAGACCACCTTCGAACTTCTGTCCTTAGGTGGCCTTCATGACCCCTTTTCCCTTCCTTCGTGGAAGGCTTTTATAGGTTACTCAATTAATGATCTCCTGTCAATCCTTCCAATGCTTTTCTGCCCTTATTACCTTTCGAGTTCGTCGATCAATTCTTCAATATAAGAGAGCGCTGGCCCACCGCGCATAAGCAAAGCCACTTGTGCCGCTTCCAAAATTTCCTCTTTAGTCGCTCCAGCTTCAAGTGCTTTACTTACATGGTGTTTAATGCAATGGGAACATCTTATTGCCACCGCTATCCCTACAGCTATCAACTCCTTCTGTTTCACCGATAGTTTTCCTTCTGAAAAAACTGCATCATGAAGAGCTGAAAAGGCTTTTATCACCTCAGGCATTTTAGAAGCCACTTTCTTAAGAGTCTCGCTCATGAACCTACCTCCTTAAGCCTCAAATGGAAGAAGAAATACCTCATTCCCCTCTTTTTGGCTTTAACAAGTTCAAGATGTCTAAGTATAGACACCTCTCTTTCGACTTCCTTGAGATTCAAAGCAAATTGTTGGGCTATCTCTTCTCCTTAATCTTCCCTTTTTGATTATGAGCTCATATATCTGCCTCTGTTTTTCAGTAAGTCTTTTCTCCCCCATCTTCTTTGCAAGCATTACCCCCCAAGCATCACAGGTGCGAACAGGACTGGCCTTATCAAAGTAACAATCCTCACAGAAGAGGAGGTTCCCCTCTTTTATAGCCTCCTTTTTATTCACTTCCTTTCCACACCTTATACATCTCATACGTTTTTTCCTTGGTTTGAGTTAAAAATTAAACGACAAAGAACCTAATACGGTAAAAGGTGCTCCTGGGTAGTAACTGTTAGAACTTCCAAATATGTATTTTCGGTCAAAAAGGTTATCAAGTTCAAGACTCAATTTTACGTTCTTAATTCTAAGACTC
>CAZIZI010000017.1:0-36177 GCA_964543765.1 uncultured Thermodesulfobacteriota bacterium | reverse complement strand
GTAGAACAACAAAGTGCAAACCTTTTCTACCTTGCGGGTGATTATAAGGCAAAGGCCGGTATAAGTGGTGGTTTGTATGTGGCTTTGGCTACTGGAGAAAGGAAGGATTATGCCACACACAAAATAGACGAGGGTAACATCTGGTGGATAGGGCTTTACTCGGATGGGAAAGTTGGGCCTGTCAATTACAATTTCGATCTCATTTATAATACGGGGAAAGAAGATTATAGGACAGCTCAAGACATCAAATACAGCGGTTGGCTTGCGAGGGCCGTTTTGACCTATCCGTATGAAAAGTTCAACTTTGGGCTTGGTGGCTTATATGTGAGTGGTGCGAACTACAAGAAGCTTAATGAGAAAGGCAAATACACTGGTTTTGTCCTTCCAGTTGGAAGTGAAACGATGGGGCCTCAAGCTGATAGCTTGATCGTTTTGAGCGGTTGGGGAACTGGTCCTGGGATTGTTGGTGATATAGGATGGGCTTCTGTGCCTTGGTCTCAGGTGAATATTACTAATTCCAAATTTGATCTTGTCAGAAGGGGTTGGCCTGGAATTTGGGGTGTGAGGCTTTTTGCTGACTACAAGGCCCTTAATTGGTTGACCCTTTCGGGACAAGTGGCCTATTGGGGTGACACTGTTAAATACGGAAATGCGTTCGAAGGCGAGTTGGGGGTTCCTGTAGATAAGAAGTATGACGATAAGGATATAGGCTTTGAAGTTGACCTTGGTGCGAAGATCGACATTTACAAGAACTTGGCTTGGAGGCTTGTATTCGGATACCTCTTTGCGGGTAATGCCGCAGACGGAAAGACTGCTGCTGGTGGAAAGAAGTATGATGATCCTTATGCCTTTGTGAGCACCTTGATTTACACCTTCTAAGGTGTGAAGGGGGCCTTTTAAGGGGGAAGGGCTTAAAGGTCCTTCCCCTTTTTATTTGCAAATTTTTTCCTTTGGTGTAAGCTTTTTTAGAGGAGGTTTAGATGAGTGAGCTTTTTAAGTTGGAAGAAGTTCATGTGGAGGTGAAAGGGAAAGAGATTCTTGGGGGAATAAATTTGGGTATTGGAGGTGGTGAGGTTCATGTTCTTTTTGGGCCGAATGGATCAGGAAAGACAAGCCTAATCAATGCCATTTTTGGGTTTGAGAGCTATAGGATCAGTAAAGGAAGGGTTTTTTTTCAGGGTGAGGACATAACCCATCTTCCTCCTTATGAAAAGGCCAAAAGGGGGCTTGGGCTTTCTTTTCAAAGGCCTCCTGCCATTAAAGGGGTTAAGCTTATAAATTTAGCTCGACTTTGTGCGAAAAAGGATGGGTTTTTGATCGAGGAATATGCCAAAAGGCTTAACCTTCTGTCTCACCTTGAAAGGGAAGTAAATGTGGGGTTTTCCGGAGGGGAAATGAAAAGGGTCGAGCTTTTCCTTTTGCTCCTTCAGGATCCCAGTATGGTCTTTTTGGATGAACCCGAATCTGGAGTGGACCTTGAGAATATCGCCTTAATAGGTCAGGCAATAAACAAACTTTTGGGGAGGAAAGTTGAGCCCGAGCCGGAAAAGCCTATAAAGAAGGTTCTAAAGGAAAAAAGAAAATCCGCCCTAATAATAACCCATACAGGCCACATCCTCGATTACGTTGAGGCCGATTTGGGGCACGTGCTTTTAGGGGGAAGGATAGTGTGTTCAGGAAACCCCAGAGAGATCCTTCACACCATCAAGGAGTACGGCTATGAGGAATGTTACCGCTGTTTTGGAGGAAAAAATGAAAGAGCTTAAACTAAGCGAAGAGGAAAAAGAGCGACTCTTAATGACGGGAATCGACCTTGAAGGAAAGGACCGATCAGGAAGCTTTTTCCTTTGCGATCATCAAGTTTCGCAATGTATGATCAACCAGGATGGGCTCGAACTTTTGCCCATTCAGATGGCCCTTGAAAAATACGACCTTAAGGACTATTACTGGAAGCTCCTTCAGCCCGAAAAGGATCCCTTTACCAAAAGGGCCGAAGAAGACCTTGAGGGAGGCTATTTTATAAGGGCTTTACCCGGAGCGAAGATCATCTTTCCGGTTCAGGCCTGCCTTTTTATAACGATTGATAAGTTCAATCAAGATGTTCACAACCTTATAATAGCCGAGGAAGGATCTGAGCTTCATGTGATAACCGGTTGTTCCACTTCACCTCACGTAAGGTCAGGGCTTCACGTGGGGGTTTCGGAGTTTTATGTGAAAAGGGGGGCAAAGCTCACCTTTACGATGATCCACACTTGGCCCGAGGAGATGCTCGTAAGACCAAGGACGATGGCTTTGGTTGAGGAAGAAGGTACCTTTATATCCAATTACATCACCCTTCTTCCCGCAAAGGATATTCAAGCTTATCCAACGGCTATCCTTCATGGCAAAAACTCCGTGGCCACCTTTCAATCTGTACTTTTGGCCCGAAAGGGTTCTTTTATGGACTTGGGTTCAAGGGCCATTCTTAAGGCTGAAGGAGCAAGGGCAGAGATAATTTCTCGAAGTGTTTCAACCGGAGGAACCGTAATAGCCCGAGGGCACCTGGTAGGTGAGGCCAAGGGGGTAAAGGGACACCTTGAATGTCGAGGCCTCTTACTTTCCTCAGAAGGCGTAATTCACGCCATCCCTGAGCTTGAAGCCCGAGCCGAAGAGGTAGAGATGAGCCATGAAGCAGCAGTAGGGAAGATAGCCCGTGAGGAGCTGGAGTACCTTATGGCAAGGGGATTGAACGAAGAGGAAGCCACCTCCTTGATCATCAAGGGGTTTTTGACCCTAGAGGTAAAGGGATTACCACCCCTTTTAAAAGCACAACTTGACGCCCTTTACGAAGAGATGATGAAAAAGGCCCTTTAAGGGAGAAGCTTTTTCAGAAACTCAAGGCTTTTCCTTATTCCTTCTGGCTTAAAGACCTCAATAGTTAAAAGTAAATCATTTCCTTTTTGAAGAAGCGAAAAGAGCTTTTGAAAATCAATCGTTCCTTCCCCCAAGGGAAGATGCTCGTCATAAAGGCCTCGATTGTCATGTAAATGGATCTCAAATAAAAAATCTCCTAATTCATAAAGCCACTTTTCCTGATCCTTCCCCCCAAATACGTTCACATGCCCCACATCAAGACAAAATCCAATACCTTCTTGATCCTTAATGAGCTCCTTGATAAAAACGGGATCTTCCTCATAGGTGTTTTCAATGGAGATTTTTAAGCCCGATTTTTTCGCCCTTTCAAAAATGGGAACCCATATCTCAAGGCTTCTCTTAAGCCAAAGCTCTAAAAGTCCTCCCTCGGCTTTCACTCCAGGATACCAACCCGTATGAAAAACGATATTCTGGGGTTCCAAAACCTCACAAAACCTCAAAGTCTGATCAAACCTCTTCTGGGTGATTCTTCTCACCTCATTATCAAGCCCGCCTGGCGAAAGATCAGCCCAGGGGCCATGAACCGAAAGGGAAAGCCCCTGTTTCTCAAGCTCTTCCTTTATCCACGAAAGGTCCTTCGGTTCAAAATTATCAAGGACCTCCTGCCAAAGCCATACCTCCACCGAAACCCCAAGTTCTAAACACTTCTTCAAAAAGGGCCTTGAGTCCCTATCGCTGAAAATGGGCATCGAAACGTGGATTTTCATATAAGGATTTTAAACCACAAGGCCTACCTCTGAAAACCCTAGGGACCGTTATGAATTCCGTTGACATTTACGGAAAATGACGTGTAAAATTAAATCCCTGCTAAAGATCAAACGTAGTGAACGGGAATTTGGTTTTTAAAACGAACCTTTCACTTTCGTCAGATCCTCGGGAAGCGGTAGAAAATTGCATAAGTGAGGCTTATGAAGGCCTAAAGGATGTGCGATTTGCCTTCCTTTTCACTACCGATTCTTATGATCATCGAGTAATTTGGGAGACTGCACGGGTCCTTTTAAGGGGAATAAGGTTTGTTGGTCTTTGTTCTGGCGGGGTGATCTTTGAAGATGAGGTTTATAAAAAGGCAATAGGGGTTTGTCTTATAGGAGGTGATATTGAGGTATGTACCTCGATTCAAGGTGATCTTTCTAAAGATCCTAAAAAGGCAGGTGCTTACTTAGGGGAGGAGCTTTTGGAGAGTGGGATTCGAGAAGGGACGGTTTTTGTGTTTCCGGATGGTTTTTCCTCAAAGGTGAGTGAGGCCTTAAAGGCCCTTTATGAGGTCATGGGCCCTTCTTTCGATTATCTCGGTGGGTGTGCAGGGGATAACCTTAGGTTCTTTAAGACTTATCAGTTTACCGAAAAAGAGTTGAGAAGCGATGCTATTGCTGCTGCCTTAATCAAAGGAATAAGGATAACGAGCGCTTTTGGACACGGTTGGAGGCCTACAGGTCATTATTTTGTCATAACAGAAGCAAAAGGAAAAACCGTTAATAAGTTGGACGGCCGTGAGGCTTTTTCCGCTTATTGTGAAGCCGTTGGTCCTATTCCACCCGAACGGTTTGCGGAGGTTGGGTTGAGATATCCTTTTGGGTTTTCCAGTTCCTCCGGATATTTTCTTATAAGGGATCCTCTTAAGGTGAATCCTGGGGGAGGTATAGAGTTTGTGACCGAAGTTCCAGCTCATGCTTTGAGCTACATAATGGAGACCACCAAGGAAGAGATGATCGATACTGCAAGAAAGGTTGCGAAGGAAGTAAAACAGAGATCAGAAAACCCTTCTTTAGCTTTGATATTTGACTGCGTTTCGCGACGCATATTGCTCGGTAAGGAGTTCCAAAGGGAACTTTTAGCCGTAAAGGAGGAACTTGGAAAAGGTGTGGGGATAATCGGCATTTTGACCTTTGGCGAAATAGGGTGCCTTGAAGGTGTGCCCTTTCTTCATAATAAAACTTTGGTATTGGCTACTTTGGGGTGAAGATGAACGGAGACAGCCTTTTAAGTGAGCTCTCTTGTCTTTACGAAATCGCCTCCTTAGGGGAGGCTCATGACCTTGAAGAGCTTTTAGAGACGGCTAAGGAAAAAGCGATCAGGCTTTTTGGCCTTTCTCATTATGCCGTGTTTTTAGAAACGGCCAGAAATGAAAAGGTGACATTTTGTGGTTGGGGTATAAAAAACAAGGAAGAAGCAGAGGAGTATTTGGAAAAAGCGGGTTTAAGGGCCTTTTATTATCCGTTTGGGCGCAATGGCATCGGTGGTTTTTTGTTAATGGCCAAACAAAGGCCCTTACAAGATTCTGAGATACGCCTTTTTAGGCTTTTTGCTCATTCTCTGGAAGACACTATGGGGTTAAAGGTGACCCTTCGTAAGTTAAAAGAGACCCAAAGGACTTTGGAAGAGGCCTTTTGGGGTGTGGCCTTTGCTTTGACAAAACTTGTTGAGCGTCGGGATCCTTATACCAGTGGTCATTCTTTGGGTGTGGCAGAGCTTTCGCGGAAAATAGGGGAAAAATTAGGGCTTTCGGAAAAGGAATTGATGGGGCTTTATATAAGTGGGCTTTTACACGACATCGGCAAAAGCACCGTCCCTCTGGAGATCCTGGTTAAACCTGGGCGCTTGAACGAGTTAGAAATGAGATTAATAAGGCTTCACGCTCAAGCGGGGTATGAGATCCTTAAAGATGTAGCTTTTCCTTGGCCTGTGGCCTTAGTGGCTTTACAACATCATGAGCGCCTTGACGGTTCGGGATACCCTCAGGCCTTAAAGGGTGATCAGATAATTCTGGAGGCTAAAATTGTGGCAGTAGCAGATGTATTAGATGCCATGACCCATGACCGTCCTTATAGACCCAAACACGGGATTGAGAAGGCTCAAGAGGAACTAGAAAAGGATAAGGGCACAAAATACGATCCTCAGGTCGTAGAAGCTTGTCTTTTGGTTTTAAAAGACCACGCGTAACTTCAAGGGGCCTTTAAGAAAAGGGCGCTTAAGGGGGGAAGGGTCAAATTGAGGGAATAGGGGAAATTATGCATAGGAACTCTTTCGGCCCATACGCCCCCCAGGTTTCCAAGACCTGATCCTCCGTAAATGTGAGAATCGCTATTTAAAAGCTCCTTCCAAAACCCTTCTTTGGGAACACCTATCCGATAGTTGAACCTTGGAACAGGCGTAAAATTGTAAACGCAAAGCACTATGGAATTTCGGCTCTTTCTCAAAAAACTTATTATGCTCTTTTCCCAATCGGAAAAATCAACCCATTGAAACCCTTCCCATGAAAAGTCCAACTGATGAAGGGCTTCTTCTTCCCTTAATAACTTGTTTAAATCCCTGATCCACAGGGCAACTCCTCGGTGATCTTCTTTATCGAGGTAAAAAAGGGGCAAATCCTCTTCGTGATTCCACTCATAGGGCTGTCCAAACTCTTGGCCCATAAAAAGGAGCTTTTTACCGGGATGGCCATACATATAACCATAAAGAAGCCTCAGATTGGCAAGCTTCTGCCATTTATCACCTGGCATCTTTTGATAAAGGGATCCCTTCCCATGAACCACCTCGTCATGGGAAAGGGGAAGGATGAAATTTTCGTTAAAGGCATAAAGAAGCCTAAAGGTCAGAAGATCGTGATGATACTTGCGAAATATGGGATCATAGGAAAGGTACTTTAAAGTGTCATGCATCCAGCCCATATCCCATTTAAAACCAAAGCCAAGCCCTCCCACATAAGTGGGTCTTGTCACCATGGGCCAAGCCGTTGATTCTTCGGCTATCGTTTGCACATCGGGAAAACTACGGTAAACCTCCTCATTAAGCCTTCTTAAAAAATAAATGGCCTCAAGGTTCTCGTTTCCTCCGTAAATGTTGGGGATCCATTCACCGGGTTTGCGGGAAAAGTCAAGGTAAAGCATCGAGGCAACTGCATCTACCCTTAAACCATCCACATGGTATTTATCGAGCCAAAAAATGGCACTTGAGATGAGGAAACTCCTTACCTCGTGCCTTCCGTAATTGAAAATAAAACTATTCCAATCCGGATGAACCCCTTTCCGTGGATCCGCATGTTCATAAAGGTGGGTCCCATCGAAAAACCCAAGTCCATGACCATCCATAGGGAAATGGGAAGGGACCCAATCGAGGATCACGCCGATACCGTTCTGATGTAGATAATCCACAAAATACATGAAATCCTGAGGGGTTCCATATCGACTTGTGGGAGCAAAATAACCCGTTACCTGATAACCCCACGAGCCATAAAAGGGATGCTCCATTATGGGCAAAAGCTCAACATGGGTGAAGCCAAGCCATTTTACGTAATCACATAAACGATGAGCGAGTTCCCTATAGTTCATAAATTGCCCATTTTTTCTTTTAAAAGAACCAAGATGAACCTCATATATGCTTATGGGAGCAGAAAAGGAGTTCCTTTTATGCCTTTCCTTAAGCCACTCTTCGTCGTGCCACTCATATTCCAGATTCCAGACAATAGAAGCTGTCCCCGGAGGCGTCTCAAAGAAAAAGCCAACAGGATCACTCTTATCCCCTCTCCAGTCTCCATAATGGGAAAGTATATGGTACTTATAACGACAACCCTTCCATACCCCCGATATAAAGCCCTCCCATATGCCGGAATGGCCCCTCGGTCTTAAGGGATGGCTTTCCTTGTTCCAATTATTAAAATCACCCATAACCCAAACGCCCTTGGCCGAAGGAGCCCAAACGGCAAAATAAACACCCTCCTCCCCATCTACTTTCAGGGGATGAGCTCCAAGTTTCTCGTAAATCCTAAAATGATTTCCCTCGTTGAAAAGAAAGAGGTCAAAATCAGTTAAAAGACTCATCTCATACCTTACCTCACTCACCTAAGACCTCCTTAAAAAGGAAATGAGCTTCTTCATTTGTTCTTTAAGGTAAAGCTTGGCCTCCTCCCATTTATCTTTTCCCGTTTCAAGACACCCAAGTATCTTATCCCAAGGATCATCCCAAGGATGGTCAATCCTATATTCGCCTTCTGAAAACCAATACTTCCCAAGCCTCAACCTATGAGCCTTAAAGGGCCAGTTTTCTTTAAAAGCAAAAAATTTACCAACTTCCCCCCTCACAAAAGGGTTTTCCAGATCCCTTACTTTTAAACTCCTTCCTATTCCATTGGCTATTAAAGCCAAACTCTCCCTTACAAAGTCAAGATCCGTTATCACCAGACCATAAAGATACCAATCGTTAACGGCCTTTATAACTATCCCCTTTTCATCTTCTGTAAAATAAGTGTGACTCGGGCAAAGATGTTCAGAACAGAGCTTTTTCCCATAAAAGGAAAAATCCCTCAAATCCTCACCCCATAAAGCGGGATGTAAAAGGCAACCAACCCTTCTTCCTTGGTCCACAAACCCCAAAAACTCACAACAATATATCTCCTTGCAAAGGGGTAAAGAGGTCTCCAGTTGCCTGGCCTCTTCCTTATAAAGGGAGATCCATTCGGAAGAGGGCTTCTTGGAGAGAAAAAGCAAAGTCCTTTTTTGGAGAAGCCTGGTTAAGGTTTCTCTCCTATGGTCCACATAATTATAAAGCCCACAACAAGCACCACAGGATTTTTCAAGATCGGGATGACAAAGAACCTTCATCGTTTGATAATATCTTAAAAGATGAAGTCATTTGAACCGACCTTTCTTCCTTTGAGGATTGAGGTGCTTGAACCCGAGCACCCCATACTATCACAAGAGGACCTTTATCTAAAGGTAGGGCGTAAATTTGTCCTTTTGAGGAAGAAAAACATACCCCTTAGTGGGGAACGCATCCGCCGTTGGAGAGAAATGGGCGTCAAATTGGTATATCTTAAGGCCGAGGCCCGTGAGGCTTATCTGGAGTACTTACAAAATAAACTAGAGGAGGTTCTTTCCTCCTCAAAGCCTCTGGGAGAGAAGGCCAATTTTCTTTATTGCGTTTCGGAGATGCTAACGGAGAGATTACTCAGAAGCTTCAATCCCGAAGATCTCTCTTCAGCCAAAACCTTTGTCAAAGAGGCTACCCAATGCCTCTTAGAGGACTCCGAGCTTTCCTCTCACCTAATAAAGATCATGTCCCACGACTTCTCGACTTATGTTCATTCTAATAACGTTTTTCTTCTTGCCGCCTGTTTTTCCCTTTTTCAAGGACTTTCAAAGGAGGAAGCGGAGAAGATAGCTCTTGGGGCTCTTTTACACGATTTAGGGAAGGAGAGGCTTGATCCGAGGATTTTACAGAAGCCGGAAAGGCTTGATCCCTATGAATGGTCTGAGGTGAGGAAGCATCCCATCTGGAGCTTTGAGGCCTTAAAAAGGCTTGATCCCTCCTGGGAGGAAATAAGGAGGATAGCCCTTGAGCATCACGAGTCAAATGACGCTACTGGTTACCCCCGAGGTTTAGATCGGGAATTGATCCATCCCTATTCAATGCTGGTAAAAATATGCGACGTATTTGAGGCCCTCACCGGAGTGAGGCCCTATCGTGAGCCGTTGACCCCTTACCGGGCATTGGAATTTATGAAAAGTACCATGCTCACCAAACTTGACCGCGACCAATTTCGGACCTTTATCGCCTTTCTGGGTCCCGAGTATTACCGCAAATTGATAAAGGAGTAATCTTAAAGCTCCTTTAAAGCCTCCCTTACGGCTTCAACTGTTAAGAAGAGGTCGTTTTCGGTGTGAGCTGTTGAGATAAACCAGGATTCAAATTGACTCGGAGGAATGAGGATTCCCCTTTTTAAAAGGCCATGGAAGAAACGACCGAAAAGAAGTGCATCGCTTCTTTTTGCCGACTCAAGATCAAAGACCTCATTTTCAGTAAAAAATAGACTTAACATAGAACCTATTTGGTTAACCCTTACTGGAATCCCCTTTTCCCGAAAAACCTCCGAAATCCTTTGGGCTAAAAACTTTCCTTTTCTTTCAAGTTCTTCATAAGGTCTTTCTTCTTCTAAAATCCTTATCGTCTCAAGCCCTGCCCTCACCGCTAATGGATTTCCCGCAAGCGTCCCTGCCTGATAAACGGGTCCTTCCGGGGCCAAAAGGTTCATAATCTCCCTTCTCCCTCCTACTGCTCCAACCGGAAGCCCTCCCCCTATGATTTTGCCCAAACACGTCAAATCCGGCATAACCCCATAAAGCCCCTGAGCCCCCGAAAGGGAGAGCCTGAAGCCGGTTATGACCTCGTCAAATATCAAAAGGGCTCCGTTTTTCGTACATAGCTCCCTGAGCCCTTGAAGAAAACCCTCCCTTGGAAACACCACCCCCATGTTCCCACATACTGGTTCCACTATAACTGAAGCAATCTCCCCGGGATACTTCTTAAAAAGGGCTTCAACCAAATCAAGATCATTGTAGGGAGCAACTAAAGTAAGCGAAGCATACTCCTCAGGTACCCCTCCACTTGAAGGAACCCCATAGGTCAAAGCCCCTGAGCCGGCTTGAACCAAAAGACCATCCGAATGCCCATGATAACACCCCTCAAACTTGATAAACCTCTTTCTCCCCGTAAAGGCTCGAGAAAGCCTTATGGCGGTCATAGTGGCTTCGGTTCCTGAGTTGAGAAGCCTCACCATCTCCAAGGAAGGAACGTGCTTTACAAGCTTTTCGGCAAGCTCAACCTCCCAAGGGTTCAAAAGCCCATAACTTGTACCCCTTTCAAGCTGATCCCTTAAGACCGAACCGATCCTCGGATCCGAATGCCCTAAAATCAAAGCCCCCCAAGAACAGATGTAATCAAGGTATTGCCTTCCTTGAGAATCAAAAACCCGAGCCCCCAAACCCCTCACCACAAAAAAGGGCTCACCACCTACAGCCCGAAAGGCTCGGACTGGACTATTAACCCCAGCTGGCAAAAAACGCTTGGCCTTCTCAAAATCCACCATCCCAAACCTCCCCTAAACTTTAAAAGACCCCAAAGAAAAAGTCAAATGTAAACCAATTATCGTTAATTAGGTTGACAAAAATGGAGAGGGTCCGGTAGATTTTTCTTTAATGGACAGGGGGTATTTAGAGGTTTTTGAGTGGGATCTTGTGCGGTTAATAAGTGAGGGCACCGCTTTAAGGGAGAGGTATTTTGGGAAGAGGGTGATGTTATGTTCGATTCTCAACGCCAAGTCGGGTCGATGTTCTGAGGATTGTGCCTTTTGTGCTCAATCCCTTCACAATCAAGCTCAGGTTGAGGTTTATTCGCTTCTTGATCCCGAAAGGATTTTGGAGGAGGCCAAGAAGGCTTCCTTTATGGGGGCAAGGCGGTTTTCCATTGTGACAAGTGGGAGGGCTTTGTCTCATAGGGATTTTGATAAGGTGTTAAAAGCCGTTGAATTGATAAGGAAGGAGACGGAGCTTTTGGTTTGTTCCTCCCTTGGTTTTTTGGATCTTAAAAGGGCTAAGGCTTTAAAAGAGGTTGGGCTTTCGCGGTATCATCATAACCTTGAGACTTCCCCTTCCTATTTTCCCAAGGTTTG
Organism: uncultured Thermodesulfobacteriota bacterium; assembly: GCA_964543765.1. Taxonomy (GTDB): domain Bacteria; phylum Desulfobacterota; class B13-G15; order B13-G15; family B13-G15; genus B73-G16. The sequence goes on along the minus strand of CAZIZI010000017.1, from coordinate 24,821 downwards.
TACGACTCATTCCATCCAGGAGAAAATAGAGACGATCCTTTGTGCGAAGGAGGCAGGGCTTAGTGTCTGTTCCGGGGGGATAATTGGGCTTGGGGAGGGAAGGGAGGAGAGGTTAGAATTGGCCTTAAAGCTTCGGGAGCTTGATGTTGATTCGGTGGCCTTGAACTTTTTCCATCCCATTCCGGGTACAAAGCTTGAGGGCCAAAACTCCTTGACTCCCGTTGAGTTCTTAAAAACCGTTACGCTTTTCCGGCTTGTTCTTCCTTCCAAGGAAATAAGGCTTACTGGAGGTCGAGCTTATGGGCTTAGGGATCTTCAGGTTTTAGGGATTCTCTGTGGGGCCAATGGGCTTATGATTGGGAACTATCTTACGACCCAAGGGCGTCCCTATGAGATGGATCTTAAGATGCTTTCGGATCTTGAGCTTGAGATAGACGATGGGTAAGTTGGATTATCTCAAGGAAGAGCTTTTTGAACTTTCTCGGATTGGGCGGAGGAGGTTTTTAAGGTGGATTGAGGACCTTAAAGGGGTTAAAGCCTTAATTGACGGGAAGGAGGTCATTTTATTCTGTTCCAATGATTATCTTGGTATATCCCGTTCGGAGCGCTTTAAGAAAGTGGTCTTAGAGGTTTTAGAAAAATGGGGAGCAGGGGCACCATCTTCAAGGTCTATTGCGGGAAGCTTTTTAATTCACCAAGAGCTTGAAGAGGAGCTTTCAAAGCTTAAGGGCACCGAAAGAGCTCTGCTTTTTTCCACTGGGTATATGGCCAATTTGGGGATTTTAACGACTTTAGTAGGAGAGGGAGATTTGATCTTGAGCGATCAGTTTAATCATGCCTCGATAATCGATGGCGCGAGGCTTTCTCGGGCTGAGGTATGGGTTTATAAGCACCGGGATATGAATCACTTAGAGGACCTTCTCAAACGCTCTAATCACCGAAGGAAGCTTATTGTAAGTGATAGCGTTTTTAGCATGGAAGGGGATATTGCTCCTTTGAGAGAGCTTAAAGGGCTTTCAGACAGGTATGGGGCTATTTTAGTCATAGATGATGCTCATGGCACAGGGGTTTTGGGAAAGGAGGGCAGAGGGATTGCCGAACATTTTGACCTTTTAGGTCAGATCGATGTGCAAATGGGGACCTTGGGAAAGGCCTTGGGGATAATGGGGGCCTTTGTGGCAGGGGAGAACGTTTTAGTGGAGTACCTTCTCAATCGGGCAAGGACCTTCATGTATACTACTTCGTTGCCTCCGGTGGTAGTAAGAATGGTTAAGGAGGCCTTAAAGGTCCTCAAAGAAGAGCCCTGGAGAAGAGAAAAACTTTGGAAAAATACCCATCTTTTTCGAGAGGGGGTAAAAAGGCTTGGTTTTAAAGTCCTTGGGGAGACCCCTATTGTTCCTATTGTGATAGGGGATGATGAATTGACCATGAAACTTTCTGCCGCTCTTTTTGAGATGGGCATTTATGTTCAGGGGATAAGGCCACCTACGGTACCTCCTGGGACTTCAAGGCTCAGGTTTTCCATTTCGGCCCTTCATACCGAAAGCGATATCGAAAGGGCCCTTTTTGCTCTTGAGGAAGCGGGTAAACGTTTGGGAATTATTTAGAGGGAGGGAAGAATGAAGAAGCTTGAGAAGCTAAAAGAGTGGGACAAGACTTATTTGTGGCATCCCTTTACCCAAATGAAGGATTGGTTTGAATCTGATCCCCTTATTATCGACAGGGCTGAGGGCGTTTACCTCATTGACATATATGGAAAAAGATACATAGATGGGGTCTCATCCATATGGTGTAACGTTCACGGCCATAGGCATCCCTTTATCGATCGCGCCATAAAAGAACAGCTTGAAAAAGTGGCCCATACTACTTTTCTCGGGCTTTCCCATCCTCCAGGAATTTTGTTGGCGAAAAAACTGGTTGAAATGGCCCCCGATGGGTTAACCAGGGTGTTTTATTCTGACAATGGCGCCACTTCTGTTGAGGTGGCCATTAAGATGGCCCGTGGGTATTGGTATTATCGGGGGGAAAAGCAGAGGACAAAGTTCATCGCCCTGAAGGGGGCTTATCATGGTGATACGATAGGCGCCATGAGCTTAGGGGGAATTCCCATTTATCAAGAGCCCTATTCGCCGCTTCTTTTCCCCGTAATAAGGGTTGAGGCCCCTTACTGCTATAGATGTCCTTTTAAAAAGACTTATCCTCAGTGTGGTCTTTTATGCCTTGAGGATTTGGAAAGGGCTCTGAAAGAACACGCGGATGAGACCATTGCCTTCATCATTGAGCCCATCGTTCAAGGGGCAGCGGGCATAATCGTTCAGCCCCCTACTTACCTGAAGAAGGCCTGGGAGCTTTGTAAGAAGTACGGAGTTTTATTCATAGCCGATGAGGTGGCTACGGGCTTTGGTCGGACGGGCAAGATGTTTGCATGTGACCATGAGGAGGTTAAGCCCGATTTGATGTGCCTTTCCAAGGGGTTAACCGGAGGGTACTTGCCTCTGGGTGTAACCCTGGCGAAAGAGGAGATCTTTCAAGCCTTTTTGGGCGAATACCAGGAGTTCAAGGCCTTTTTCCACGGGCATACTTATACGGGTAATCCTCTGGCTTGTGCCGCTTCGTTAGGGAGCCTTGAAGTGTTCGAGAAAGAAGGGGTTTTGGAGAAGCTTCAGAGCAAGATCCGCCTTTTGGAAAAAGAGCTCAAGAGATTTTGGGAATTGGATCATGTGGGGGATATAAGGCAGAAGGGCTTCATGGTGGGAATTGAACTGGTTGAAGATCCTTCCACCAAAAATCCATTCCCTCCGGAGAAAAAGGTAGGGCAAAAAGTGGTACTTGAGGCGAGAAAAAGGGGGGTTATAATAAGGCCCCTTGGAGATGTAATCATCTTAATGCCTCCCCTTTCGATAAGCGAATGGGAGCTTACAATTCTGATTGAGGCAGTTTATGACTCGATTAAGGCTTGCGTTTGAGGTTTCTCTTTATCCCCTCAAGGATCTTTAAAGCGGTTTTCTTTAAGTCTTCGTCTTTAAGGGGGGAGAGGATCGTTTCCATTTCCTGAGGATCAAGCTCAATTTTTATCTCTTCTTCTCTTTTAAAAGAGGGAGAACTTATCTCCCCCACCAAAAACCTTATGTCCCTTATCTTCCCCTCTCCAAGCCTCTGATTGAGCTTCTCTTTAAGGTCTTCCTTCAACATGTTGAGTTCAAAGGCCCAGTGGGGACTTGAACATATGACCTTCAAGATTCCCTTTTTAAAGGAATAGGGACAAGTATTTTTTGAAATAATCTCTCCTGTTGTTTCCCGCCAAGCCTCAAGGACTTTGGAACTGACGTTTTCAAGCTTAAAACCCAATGATTTTGAGAGATCCCCTAAAATGTCCTTTAAAAAGGTCGGTTTTGACAAAGTCATCTCCTCCACTTTTCTCTTTCAAGGAAAAGATCCCCTCCATAGGCATCATTAATTACCACCAAAGGGAAATCCTCGACTTCTAAGGCCATTATGGCCTCAGGCCCTAATTCCGGAAAAGCCAAAACTCGGGCCCTTTTCACGTATCTTGACAAAAGCGCTCCTGCTCCTCCGGTTGCTCCGAAGTAAATGGCTCGAAACTCAACAAGGGCCTTTTTCACCTCGTCCGACCTTTTTCCCTTTCCAATTGTACCCTTTAAGCCCAGTTGAAGGAGTTTGGGGGTGAAGGGATCCATGCGGCTTGAAGTGGTAGGACCTATGGAACCTATTACCTTCCCAGGAGGGGTTGAAGAAGGACCTGCGTAATAAATGACATTTCCCTTTAGGTTAAAAGGCAGAGGATTGCCCTTTTCGATAAGCTCAGAAAGCCTCCGATGAGCTTCATCCCTTGCGGTGTAAATGGTGCCACTTAAAAAAACCCTTTGACCTGCCCGGAGTTTAAGAACAATTTCTTCGGTTAAAGGGATTTTAATTTTTAAGCTCATAAAATAGCCTCCTTCCACCTGTGGGAATGACACTGTAAATTAATTGCCACGGGAAGAGAGGCTATGTGACAGGGGGCCATTTCAACGTGAACCGCAAGGGCGGTTATCCCTCCCCCATAACCTTGGGGGCCTATTCCAAGGTCGTTTATTTGGGAAAGGAGTTCTTTTTCGAAGCTCGCAAGTTGAGGATCAGGATTATAAGTCCCAATGGGCCTTAAAAGAGCCTTTTTAGCCAAAACCGAGGCCCCCTCAAGGTTTCCACCTATTCCTATGCCCACAATAAGGGGGGGACACGGATTTGGCCCCGCTTCCTCTATGAGTTGTAGTACTAACCTTTTTATCCCCTCCTTTCCCGCCCAAGGGGATAAAACGAGGGCTTTACTTGAGTTTTCGCTTCCTCCCCCTTTCGAAAGGAGTATGATTCTCACTTTATCGCCCGGAACGAGGTCAAAATGAACGACCGGATCATTACTCCAGGTGTTTTTACGAGTAAAAGGCTCGCACACCGAGAACCTCAAAAATCCCTCCTCGGTTCCCCTTTTTATCCCCCTTCTTATAGCTTCTTTTAAATCCCCTTCTATTAAAACCTCAGTTCCAACTTCCAAAAACACCACAGGAAGCCCCGTGTCCTGGCATAAAGGTATTCTTTCCTCCATCGCCACTTGAGCATTTTCAAGAAGTTCCCTTATGACCTCCTTCCCCAGGGAAGAAGTTTCCTCATAATAGGCCCTTTCAAGGGCCGAAAGAACTCCAGGGCCAAGGCTCAGATTGGACTCTATAAAAAGCTCCTTTACCTTTTCCTCAATCTCCTGAGCTTTTATCCTCCTCATCTTTGCCTTCCGGGATTTTATACTCCTCTAAAAGCCACTTTCCTAAGTCTATGAGTTTACATTTTTCCGAACAAAAGGGCCTCCAAGGATTACCTTCCCAGGTGGTCTCCTTTCCACAAGTGGGACACTTGATCTTAAGTTCTTCCGAAGAGATTCTTGAAAAATCCCTTTCCACCTTCTTCCTTTTCCTCCTCCAGGGCCAGAAGCTCTTCCAGAAGCTCCCTTTGCCTCTTGGTGAGTTTTTTGGGTACCTTGATGGTCACTTCCACGACCAAATCTCCCCTTCCTCTTCCGTCAAGTCTCGGTACTCCTTTCCCCTTGAGCCTTAAGGTCTCATTGGGCTGAATGCCCGGGGGGATCGTGATTTTTGTGGGGCCTTCCAGGGTGGGGATCTCCACCTCCCCTCCTAAAGCAGCTAAGGGAAAAGGTATGGCCAAACGATAGATGATGTCGTTTCCCCTCCTTTCAAACCTCTCATCAGGCTTAACGTGGATGTAAACATACAAATCCCCAGGGGGGCCTCCCCATCTTCCTTCCTTTCCTTCCCCTTCTACTTTAAGCCTCAATCCTTCATAAACCCCTGCAGGAATGTCAAGCCTTATCTCCTTTTCTCCAAGGACAACCCCTTCTCCCCTACATTGGACACAAGGGTTGGTGATGATCCTCCCTGTTCCTCCACACCTTGAGCAGGTGGTAGTCAAGGTGAAAAAACCGTGGGATCTTGTGACATGGCCTTTTCCATAACAGGAAGGACACACTTCGGGGCTTGTACCAGGTTCCAAGCCCGAACCGTTACAACGAGGACAATTCATCTCCTTGGGGATCTTTATGGTCTTTGTGGTCCCTTTGACTGCCTCTATTAAGGTTAAAGTGAGGTCATACCGAAGGTCCTCTCCTTTTTCTGGAGAAGGTCTTCTTGTGGAAAAACCGAAGAATTCCTCAAAAAGATCCCTGAAGGTCGAAAAGATGTCATCAACTGTATCAAACCCCCTGAAGCCCGTTGATTCCCTTACCGCCCTTGTCCCATAAAGGTCGTAAAGCCTTCGTTTTTCCGGGTCCCTCAATACCTCATAGGCCTCAGCTATTTCTTTGAATTTTTCTTCGGCTTCTTTGTCTCCAGGGTTGCGATCGGGATGGTACTTTAGGGCCAGTTGCCTATAGGCCCTTTTTATCTCCTCCTGAGTGGCGTTCCTGGGGACTCCGAGTATCTTGTAATAGTCCTTTTCAAACTGCATGGTCTCCCATCACCAAGGCCCAACCACCCCATAAGGCCGCCATATCGCCCAAAGTGGCCTTTTTCACTATCACGTTTCTTACAGGATAAGAAAAGGCCATCTCCGACATGGTTTCAAGGGCTTTATCGATGAAAAACGGAAACGCCTGGCTCACTTTTCCCCCTATGAGGATTACCTCAGGGTTGAAAATATTCACTATATTGGCCAACCCCGCTCCTAAGTACTTTCCCATCTCTTCAAAGACAGACAGTGCCTCTTCCGAACCCATCTCCGCAAGGCAGGCCACCTCCTGGGCCGATTCCACGTTGAGCCCCCTTTCTCTGGCCATCTTTAAAATGGCCGTCCCCGAACAATAGGCTTCCAGACACCCCTTTGAGCCACAACTGCAAGGGGCTCCGTCAAGTTTAATGGTCATGTGTCCTATCTCCGAAGCAACCCCTCTTGAGCCTTTGAGGAGTCTTCCGTCGATCACCACCCCACTTCCAACCCCCGTACCCAGGGTCAAACAACAATAGTTTTTGGCCCCCTTGGCCCCGCCCTTAAAGCCTTCTCCAAGAGCATATAAATTGGCATCGTTTTCAAAAAAAACTTTAAAACCCAATCCGAAAAAAGCTTCCTTTAAATTAATGCCCTCATAGGCTTTAAGGTTTGGCGCATGATGAAGCGTTCCCTTATAGTCCACTAAACCCGGAAAGCCCATCACCACTGCTTCTACATTTCCATCACAGGCAAATCGAAAGATCTTGTTTTTCAAAAATTCGATCCCTTCCCGAGGGGGCAGATCGCCTATTGAGTGACAAAAAAGAAGAGCCTCCATCTCCCCGTCTTTTAGGGAAGCGATTCTTATATTGGTTCCCCCAATATCAGTCACCAGAACCCTTTTTCCCATTCGCCTTTCCTTCGCGATAAACCTTATGAGAAACATCAGGCAGGTTTCGCAGAAACTCCTCGTATTCCTCTCGGGTCAAAACCCCATCTCTTAGATTCCTTTGGATGTTACGAACGTCGAACTTCTTCTTCGGATCGATAAACATCTCCCCTTTCTCCCGAATTTTAAAGAAGTTTTCACAAAGGATTATAGTGACCGTTGACGCTCTTTTCAATGTCTGATAAACATTGGCTATGAATCTCAAGCTGTTTGATCTGGCCCTTCTGTTGTACGTTGGCTCCACCGCCTTGTGGATTTTCTCTTTAAAAAGAGAGGGTTTCAGAAAAATAGCCTATTTTCTGTTTTTGGGAGGCTTTGTAGCACTTCTTTTAGGGATGCTTTTGAGGTGGTGGGAGACGCACCTTATGGGCTTCCCCTATCCTCCTTTGGCCAATATGTATGAATCGTTGGTCTTTTTCTCGTGGGTTTTGAGCCTCTTTTACCTCTTTTTCTTTTCCCGAAAGTATAAATGGGGGCTTTTTGGTTTTCTTTCTTCCCTTTTTTGTTCCTTGCTACTTTTAATACCCCTTTTAGTGGGGATGGATCGTTCGCCAAAGCCCCTTGTTCCTGCTCTTCAGAGTTTTTGGCTTTACTTGCATGTGATAACCTGTTTTTTAGGCTATGGTGGGGTAGGGATTGGGTTTTTGTTGAGCCTTATCTATCTGTTGGGGAAAAATAAGGGAGGTCATTTCTGGCCATCCGAGGAAATCCTTGAGGAAGGCACTTACAAGGCCATAGTCTTGGGTTTCCTATTTTTGACCCTCGGGATCATCACCGGAGCTGCTTGGGCCCATTATGCGTGGGGAAGGTATTGGGCTTGGGATCCGAAGGAGACTTGGTCTTTGATAACGTGGCTCATCTATGCGGGATGGCTTCATGCCCGTTTGATGAGGGGATGGAGAGGGAAAAGGATGGCGATGTTGTCGGTAATAGGTTTTGCTTCGGTCATCTTTACTTATGTGGGAGTAAATTATTTGCTTTCGGGGTTACATAGCTATGGGTAACTTTATTGAGGAGCTTAAGGAAAAGGCGAAGGACGAGGCTTATTTGAAAAAACTTGGCGTCCAAGTCCTTGAAGTTAAAGAGGGTTATGCCCTGGTGGAGATGCCCCTTTCGGAGGAGCTCAAGAATATTCACGGTTTAGTTCACGGAGGGGCCATTTTTTCCCTGATTGATGCGGCCTTTGAACTGGCTTCAAACTCTCACGGCGTTACCGCTTTGGCCTTGAACATGAACATAACCTTCCACCAAGCCCCCCGTATTCCCGGTTACCTTCGGGCTGAAGCTAAGGAGGTCCATTTAAGCAAGAGGCTTGGGACCTATTTTATACAGGCCTTTGATCAGGATGGCAACTTAATTGCTACCTGCCAGGCCTTAGTTTACCGGAAAGGATAGGAGGGCGATTTGAAGAAGACCTTTGACGTTTTGGGATTCGGTCCTTTAGGGATTGAGTACGTTTATGAGGTGAGGGATCCCCTTTACCTTGAGGATCTCGGGCTTAAGGTGGGTGATGAGGTATGGTGGAAGGACAAGGACAGGTGGCTTCTTAAGGAAAGGCTTATGGTATTTGGAGAGTTCAAGTCGGTAAGGCCTGCGGGAGTGGCTCTTCCCCTTTTTTACCTTAAGGACTTGGACTTTAATGTGGGAATTGCCGGAACCTTGGGAAGGGACAGGGAGGGGGATGAGTTTGTTAATAGGTTCGGGAAAGGGGATGTGGGTCATATAATTCGAAGGAAAAACACGAGCGTCCTTTATCGTATCCTCGTAAAAGGGGTGGGAAGGATAAGGGTTTTGTTTCCGGAGGATTCCTTCAGGATCAGCCCCTCAGAGGTGGATATTTCTTTTCTCAGGCAGGCGAGATGGGTTCACCTTCTGCCCTTTCCTCAGCAAGAAGGGGCTTTTTTCATAAAGAAGGTGAAGGAGGACCTTTTGGGAAAGGTTCCCCTTAGTTTGGAATGCGATTCCCTTTATTTTGGAAACTTCAAGGAGAGCGAGATAATTCAAGGGATAGACCTTCTTTTTGTGAGGGATAGGGACTTGATGATGTTTAATGAATCGCTGGAGACGGTCCTCAAAAAGGTCAAGACAGTGCTCTTAAACCGAGGCAAAAAGGGGGTTACGGTTTATCACGAAGGGGAAGAGTTCACCATTTCAGGAGAAGGGGAGGATGTGGAGGAGGTTCAGGAGGCCTTGGTGGGGTTTTTCCTCGGTTTTTTGCTTCTTGGTGAAGATTTGGAAAAGGCCCTAAGCTTAGCTAGAGAGCGCGCCCTTTCATACCTTTAAGTCTTAAAAGGAGGAAAATATGTTTCCTCAGGAGGTTTTAAAGGACCTAATTGTGGAGACCCCTTCAAAAATAGTCTTTGTTGTCATAGATGGAGTTGGAGGGGTGCCTATCGAAGGAAAGACAGAACTTGAGGCAGCGAGAAAACCGAACCTGGACCGTATAGCTAAAGAAGGCATATGTGGTCTTACCATACCCGTTTCTCCTGGTATAACACCTGGAAGTGGTCCTGGACATCTGGCTTTATTTGGTTATGATCCTCTCCAGTATCAGATAAAAAGAGGGATACTTGAGGCCCTTGGACTCGGTATGGAAGTTAGAGGTGGGGAGGTGGTAGCGAGGGGGAATTTTGCGACCTTCTCGGAAGACGGAAGGATTTTGGATAGAAGGGCCCAAAGGATCCCTACTGAGGAGAACCGAAGGCTTTGCGAAAAACTAAGAAAAGCCATTCCCGAAGTCCAAGGGGTGAAGATCGAGATCGAATCAGGGAAAGAACATCGGTTTGTGGTGAAATTCTCCGGGGGGGGGCTTTCGGATCTTTTGACTGATACGGACCCCCAGAAAGAAGGCCTAAAGCCCCTTGAACCTTCTGCACTTGATGAAAGGGCCGAACGAATGGTTTCGGTGGTCAAGGAGTTTTCCCGAAGGGCGCGTGAGGTCTTGAAAGACGAGTACCCGGCTAATGGGATTCTCCTTCGGGGTTTTTCCCAAATGCCCGAGATGCCCTCACTATATGACCTTTATAAACTTAAATCAGCCTGTATAGCCTCTTATCCCATGTATAAGGGGATAGCCCGTCTTTTGGGGATGGAGATTCTGAAGACTGAGGAGAGGATAGGGGACCTTTTTGAGACCTTGAGGCTCAATTTCCATAAAGAGTACGATTTCTTTTACGTTCACATAAAGGAAACGGATAGCCGAGGCGAGGATGGCGATTTTGAGGGCAAGGTCAGGGTGATAGAGGAGTTGGACCGGACGAGTTCGGTCTTGTTTGAGCTTTCCCCGGAGGTGATCGTTCTTTGTTCGGATCATTCGACGCCCTCCTTTCTTAAGGGGCACAGTTGGCATCCCTGTCCCTTTGCGCTTCGTTCCCCCTATGAACGTCCGGATGAAGTAACGGAGTTTACCGAAAGGGCCTGTTCTCGGGGGGCCTTGGGCCTTTTTCGGGCCGTTGAGGTGATGCCCTTGGTTTTGGCTTCTGCTCTTAAGTTGAAGAAATTCGGAGCGTAAAATGGTCAAAGAATGGAGATTATTGGGGGTGAGAGAGGCCTTTAGTTGTAGACTTTTTAAGCTTAAAGTGAAGGAGTTCCTTTCCCCAAAAACAGGTAAACCCCACGAGTTTTACCAGATCGAGACAAGGGATTGGGTGGGGATAATACCCCTTTTGAACGAGGAAGTGGTTTTGGTAAGGCAATTCCGTCATGGAAGTGAGGAGATGAGCCTTGAGATACCGGGTGGAATAATGGATGAGGACGATCCCTTTGAAGCAGCACTTAGGGAATTGCAGGAGGAGACCGGTTTTAAGGCGAATAAAATGGAACTTCTCGGGGTTTTAAGGCCCCAGCCGGCACTATTTAACAATCGCTTTTTCGTGTTTTTGGCAACAGAATTGGAGAAGGTGGGGGATCCACTTCCTGAAGAAAGTGAGGAGATAGAGCTTGTAAAAATGCCCCTTGATCAGGTATTAAAAGATATGGCTTCGGGCAAAATCGATCATGCCCTTGTTCTTGCGGCATTTGAACTTTTAAGGTTGCGATATCCTGAGCTTTTAAGATAAGTATAATCTCCTAAGTAAGGGGGCAGGGAGAGATGGAAAAAAGAGGAAAAGTCGCCATCATAGGGGCTAAGGGGCTTGTGGGAGGAGCCCTGGTGGAGGTCCTTTCTAAGTCGTATGAGGTCATTCCCCTTGACCGTGAAGAGCTTGATGTTACCGCTTATGGGACGGTTAAGCGGGTCTTTAAGGACTTGATGCCTCAGGTTGTGATTAACGCTGCTGGTTACAGTGATGTTGACGCTTGTGAAAGACGGACACAGCTTGCCTTTTCTGTGAATGCCGAAGGAGCGAAAAACGTGGCGAAGGCTTCAAGTTTAGTCAAAGCCAAGGTGGTCTATATAAGCAGTGACTATATATTCGACGGCAAAAAGGAAACTCCTTATAGAGAAGAGGATCAACCCAATCCCCTAAATGTGTATGGTGAAAGTAAACTTTTAGGAGAACGTTATGTTCAGGAACATTCGGATGATTATTTGATCGTGAGAACCCAATGGCTATTCGGTCCTCATGGGCGGAACTTCGTTGACACTATCCTTAACCTCGCTGACCAGGGGAAAGGGAGAATAGAGGTGGTGGAGGACCTCATCGGTTCTCCCACTTATACCATTGATTTAGCCCAGGTGATAGGGGAATTGCTAAAAAGGGATGTGTGGGGGATTTATCACGTCTCCAATAGCGGACAGTGTTCATGGTATGAGTTTGCCAAGGAGATATTGAGGCAAATAGGAAAGAACGATGTAGAACTGGTTCCTATTCTTTCGGCAGACCTTACCCGTCCCGCGAGAAGGCCGATTTTTTCGGTGCTCTCCAAGGAGAAATTGGAGAGAGAAGCCGGAATAAAAATGCGACCTTGGCAGGAGGCCCTTTCCGATTATCTAAAGAGGCGGGGTTTTAAGATATCGTGACGTGGCTTTTCCTTGGGGATGCCCATCTTAACCCTTATCGGAAAGATGGGGCGTGGGAGAACTTTAAGAGGCTTATAGAGAAGCCTCCTTCGGGGCTTGTTATTTTAGGGGATTTTTTCGATTTCTGGTTCGGTTTCCAGGATCAAAGAAAACTCGAGTTACTTTATGGGGATTTGAAAGGGGTTTTTTTAAGTCTTTATAAAAACAGGACGCGCATCGTATTCCTTGAGGGCAATCACGATTTCGGGCTCAAAGGGGAGCTTTTTGGGGTGAAAGTGGAAAATTACCGCTGGGAAAACGCCATGGAACTTGAGGGATTAAGGGTCCTTTTGGCCCATGGTGATAGGGACTCCGGATTTCCTCACTGTTTACCCTCTCTTTTTCTCAAAAACTCCCTCACGTGTTCCCTTCTGAGGTTCCTTGGTCCTCGGGTGGTTATTCCCATAGGTTTTTTTTGGGCTTCTCGGTCAAAAAGAAAAGGCCCTCAAGAGAACCTTCAAAACCGTTTAAGAACCTATGCCCTTAAAAGACTGAAAGAGGGTTTTGACGCGGTGATTATGGCTCATAGCCATATGCCTGATTTTGTGGAATATGAGGGACGGTTCTATTTTAACGTGGGAAGCTTCCGAGAGGGAAATTATCTAATCTTTTCAGAGGGGCGTTTTTCCTTGAAGAAGGTGGAATAAAACCTTCCACAACTTATCCTTTCCCTGCCCCGTTTTAGCCGAAAAGAGAATGGGTTCTATCTTAAAGGGGAGCTCTTTAGACCGATTTAAAGCGGAATAGATCTCTTTCTGCGAGGCCTTATCTGCTTTTGTTAAAACAGGGATGATGGGAAGGTCAGGCCTAAGGGCCTTAAGCCAATTTATCATCTGAATGTCAAGCTCAGTAGGTCCTAAGGTGGAGTCCATGATTAATACAACGGCCCGAAGGTTTTCTCTGGTGCGAAAATACTCTTCGATCGCTTTTGTCCAATGTTTTCGCATTATAAGTGGGACTTTGGCATAGCCATAACCGGGAAGATCAGTGAAATAATAAGAGTTTTCCACTTCGTAAAAATTGATGGTTCGGGTCTTACCAGGGGTTGAACTTACTCGAGCAAATCCCTTCTTTCCCCAGAGGGTATTAAGAAGGGAGGATTTGCCTACATTTGACCTTCCAGCAAAGGCTACTTCTGGAAGTATTCCCTTAGGATATTGCTCCGTTTTGAGAGCACTTCCAACAAGCTTGATCTCCAACAAAAGCCCTTACTGAGGTTTACGCTTTCCCTTTTTAGGAGGATAATACTTTATCACCTCTTTATGGTAGAGATAAGGGGTATCCGTTCCCATTTCAAGGATCACGTATTCGCCCTTGATCTTTACATGAGGAGGTGGAGTGGGACTACAATACCACTTATCCATATAGAAGTAGAAATAGAGGTTTCGATCGATGTCCACGTAAATCTCCAGAGACGGATAATAACGGTAACGATAAACGTACCTATATCCCGGTGCAGGAGCCCAAGGAGGTGGTCCTAGATGAGGAGGTGGTGGGGGAGGGCTTATGGTGGCCTCATGAATCCTTAAGGTGCAGGAACTTCCTAAAAGAAACAACAGTGACAAAAACACCAGAGACCTTTTCATAGGTTTTCCTCCATCGTACGGGGTGTTTTGGGCGTTGCCCAAGCCTCCTCGTCAAGATAGAGCTCCTTTGGGCTTCGAGGAGGATCAAATTCCGGAAGTTTCGGCTCCGTTACAGCTTCAAACCTTATAAAGGATGATTTATACCAATCCGTATCGGGTATGCTTAAGGGCAACCACTTCATAAGTTCGTAAGTCTTATAGAACTCCTCCCACATGTTTTCCCTTTCAGGATAAACGGAGAAATCCCTCAAGATATCCGTTATCACAAAACCGGCTTCTATTAAAAACCTCTCAAATTCCCACCATTTGTTCAAGGAAGCTTCTCTATGAGTCAGCCCCATATAACCCACCGAGCCTTTTCCCTTTAAGGCTTCGATACACCTTCCCACAAATAATTTCAAGCCCTTCGAGGTTTCAACGGGGTCGGTGATAAATACGTCATACTTTCCCTTTTCCTCCGGCGGTAATTCCTTCAGGGCATTGTATTCACAAACCACGATCCAGTTAATTCCCTTTCTTTCACAGAAATTCCTTATAAAGTTCACGATCCTTTGATCTATCTCCACCACCGTTACCCTTTTCGCCATTCCGGTAAGCCCTATGGCCACGCTCAAAAGATCGTCATCGCCTAAAATGAAGATCTCTTGGTCCTCTAAATCGCCCCTCTCGTACATGAAGGCCACCCGAGAAATAGTATCCTCCGGTCTAACGAAACCTTGATCGTAATCGCTTTTGGGAAGGGGTCTATCTTTTGTATCTTCCACAAATTGTTTAAACACTTCCAAAAAAAACCCCTGCAACTTTACCCCTATCCCGCAAATGGGGCATAAGACGGGTTCTTTTGCCCTTAAGGGAACGTCTTTCGAAAGATAAAATTTATGATCCTTGTACTCGATGGTTCCCTCTTCCATAAGTTCTTTCAGCGTTTTTGTAAATTCCGCAATGTGAGAATCCTGAAAGTTTATAAGTTCCCAAAAGGTCATGGGTTTCTTTTTTAAGGCTCTAAATATCTGTTTACGTACCCTCATATTCCCTCCTTGTTCCCGAAGCTTATACTATTGGTGCGAAGAAATTTCAAGCGGAATCTTCGAGTTTGATTATTGTAACTTCAGGCGGAACCAAAAACCTCACTGGAGGTCCCCAAGTACCAGTACCTCGTGTTACATAGAGTAACCCTCCTCCCTTGAGTGGTTTAAGTCCTTCTGTTTTTGGGTAAAAAAACTTCACAAACAAATTAAAGGGAAAAATCTGCCCCCCGTGAGTATGACCCGAGAGTTGAAGGTCAAATTTTCCCTCCTTCGGAGGAGAAGGTCTATGCTTCAATAAAATCACAAAGCCCTCTTTCTTAAGAAGCGCTTTCTCATCCGCTAACTTCCCCCGGACATGGGGATCATCAACCCCTATAAGGGTTATTTGGCCTACCTTTATCCTCTCGTTCCTTAGCACTTTAAAGCCCATCTCCTCAAGGAGTCTCTGAGCCTTATCAGGTCCCATATATCCTTCATGGTTTCCAAGGACGGTGAATTTTCCAAGTGGAGCTTTAAGTTCTCGGAGGGAAGAGAGATCATCCCAGGGTTCGCTATCGAGAAGGTCACCTGGGGAGAGGATTAAATCGGGTTTTACTTCCATAAGGGGGTAAAGCAGACGCTTGAGCCTTTCCCCTTTAACCACCGGTCCGCAATGAAGATCCGAGATAACCCCAATAGTTATAGCTCTTGAGATCTTGGGACTTTTAATGGTCAGTGTTTTTACCTGGGGCCTTTGGGCCTCGAAAAAGCCGTAAGAGAGGGCACAAAGGCTGAAAAACAAGGCTACAAAGCCCCCCGCTTTTCTCTCTAAGGGATAAAAAAGGCGCAAAAGATCTAATGTTAAAAAGACACAGCCTGAGAGAAACAAAAAAGCCATCCAGGTGAAGCCAGTTATATAAAGGATTTGTCCCATTTTTAGCAATCCCTTCTTCAAAGCCCAATGGCTAAAAAGGGGTGAAAGATAAAGGAGTAAAAAAGTAAGATAAAAAGGGAAGGGAAACCGGAATAAAGTCCCAAATCCCTTAAGCACATAAAGGTGTAAAAGGGCATAGGATATGAGGAAGGTTATCAAAAAAGCCATCTATCCCTTTTCTTGGGGCAAGATCAAAAAGCGTGTGGGGTCAAGGTCCTTTAGAAAATGGTAAAGGGTTCCAGGAACATCGAGCATATGGATCCATCCCCCTATATGAATCATCCTTTTTGGATGATGATGGAAGAGCTTTCTTATCCTTAAGGCCAAAGCCCTCTCCCTTTTTGGATTGAGTCTCCTTGCAATGAGCATACCGAAGGTCTTGTCATTCCAGGCTTTTTTGGCAAAGCCCATATTTCCCTCGAAAGAAGGGGGGACTTCTACGATCCAGGGGTTTTTCAAAAGATAAGAAGCATCCCGCAAGAACCTTTTTGACCAATAACAAAGGTCAATAGGAAGGACCGGGATTTGGTGTTTTAAGGCGTATTCTTTTGCCACTTCATATTCGTAAGGGATTTCCAGAAAAAGCCTAAGGGGAAAAGGTAATTTCGGAATAAGCTCCCTTTTCCTTTTTCGAAAAGAAAGGCCATAAGGGCTTATCTCCACGCTTATAAGGTTAGGTTTATGATGAGCAAGAAACTCTTCAAGGGGCCGAGAAGCCTCTTTTACCCTATGGAGAGTTCCCACAAGAAGTAACATCTTCATTTGAGTCTTTCTACCACCGCCTGAGCGAAACCCATAGTCCCCACTTTTTGAGCGCCTTCCATTTGACGAGCCAAATCGTAGGTTACAATCTTTTCCTTTATGGTCTTTTCTATGGCTTTCAGGATGAGCTCGGAGACCTCCTTCCACCCCATATGTTCGAACATCATAGCCCCTGAAAGGATCAGGGAGGTTGGGTTCACCATGTCTTTGCCTGCGTATTTGGGGGCTGTGCCATGTGTGGCTTCAAAAATGGCCACCTCATCCCCCACATTTGCCCCGGGGACCATCCCAACCCCTCCTACCATGGCTGCAAGGGCCTCGGAGAGGTAATCGCCGTTGAGGTTTGGGGTGACGATTACGTCGTATTCATCGGGCCTTAAAAGGACCTGCTGGAACATGGCATCGGCCAGACGGTCCTTGATGATAAGCTTACCCTCTTTCGTTTCTCCTTTGATTTCTTCTTCCAGGATCACCCTTTCCCCAAATTCCTCCTTGGCGAGTTCATAAGCCCATTGTCGAAAGGCGCCCTCGGTGAACTTCATGATGTTACCCTTATGTACGATGGTGATGCTCTTTCTATTCCGTTCAAGGGCCCACCTTATGGCCATTCTCATGAGCCTTTTCGTTCCATAAGGGGTTATGATCTTTAGGCCTATTCCTGCTTGGGGGTTTATCTTTTGGTTCATCTCTTCCTCTAAAAATCGAATAAGCCTTTTGGCCTCAAAACTTTCCGAGGGCCATTCTATTCCCGCATAAACATCCTCCGTATTTTCACGAAACACCACCATATCCACCTTTTCGGGATTTTTCAAAGGGCTCGGTACTCCTGGAATATACTTCACGGGTCTTATACAGGCATAAAGGTCAAGGATCTGCCTTATGGCCACATTTAAACTCCTTATGCCTCCCCCTATGGGAGTGGTAAGGGGTCCCTTTATGCCGATTTTATGTGTTTTGAGGATTTCGATTGTCTCCTCGGGCAAGTATGAACCGGTCTCCCTATAGGCTTCTTCTCCTGCCAAAACTTTAAGCCACTTGACACGTTTATTCCCAGCATAAGCCACTTTTACGGCCTCATCGAAGACCAGCTTTGCAGCCCTCCATATATCTGGGCCTACGCCATCGCCTTCAATATAGGGGATTGTCCTTTCCTCCATCTTCACTCCTTTGAGGTGTGTTTAAATTTGACTCTTCATGAAAGCTTTGATAATTTTGCCTCAAATGCCATCTTTTCTTCAACAGATTTTATTTCTAATACTACCCATCCTCGGGGCTATAACCGTCCACGAGTATGCCCATGCCCTTTCGGCTTTTAAAATGGGGGATCCTACCCCCAAATATTTCGGCCGTTTGAGCCTAAATCCCATAAAACACCTTGATCCCATTGGCACACTTGTGCTTTTCCTTACCAAAACCGTAGGGTGGGCTCGTCCGGTTCCGATTAATCCCTTTAACTTCAGGGATCCCAAAAAGGGCATGCTCCTTGTGGCCCTTTCGGGACCTTTTGCCAACCTTATTTTTGGCCTTTTGTGCGCCTTTTTATATCGAAGTCTTAAAGGGTTGCCCTTGGTTTTTTTTGATCCGTTGTTGATCATGTTAAAGCTTTCGGTAGTTATCAATTTGGGTATAGCCCTTTTTAACCTCATACCTGTGCCGCCTCTTGATGGCAGTAAGATCCTTTACGGGATTTTGCCCAAGCGCAAGGATTACCTTCTTTTGAAGCTCGAAAGGTATGGTTTTCTGATCCTTTTGGTCTTGGTTTTAAGTGGTGTAATAGGAGGGGTTCTTTACCCTGTAATTCAGTCCGGTGTAAAGTTTCTTATAGGAGAATCACTTTGAGGGGTGAAGGAGATGGACAGGGTTGTAAGTGGTATGCGACCTACGGGAAAGTTGCACCTTGGACACCTTCATGGAGCCCTTAAGCAGTGGCTCCAGCTTCAGGATCAATATGAGTGCTTTTACTTTATAGCCGATTGGCATGCCTTAACTTCCGAGTATAAGGATCCTTCTCTGATAAAGGAATCCACCCCGGAGATCCTGATCGACTGGCTTGCGGTGGGGCTTGATCCAGAGAAGAGTACCTTATTCCTCCAGTCCTGGGTCAAGGAGCATGCGGAGTTGCACCTTTTATTATCCATGATCACTCCAATTGGATGGCTTGAGAGGAACCCCACCTATAAGGATCAACAAGAAGAGCTTAAAGATAAAGACCTTGGGACCTATGGGTTTTTGGGTTATCCGGTCCTTCAAGCGGCGGATATCCTTATCTATAAGGCCAAGTACGTTCCCGTGGGGAAGGATCAACTTCCACACCTCGAGATAACTCGGGAGATAGCCAGAAGGTTCAATTATCTTTACGGCGACTTATTCCCCGAACCCCAAGCGCTTCTAACCGAATCGCCTTATGTTCCGGGCACAGATGGACGTAAGATGAGTAAGAGTTATAACAACGCCATTTACCTTTCGGATCCACCCGAGGTGGTAGCTCAAAAGATATCCCTTATGTTCACCGATCCCCAAAGGGGAAGAAGGACTGATCCAGGTAGACCCGAACTCTGTCCCGTTTTTGCGCTTCATGCCCTTCATACGGATGCCGAAAAAAGGGGAGAGATAGCCACCGAATGTAAAAGAGCAGGTATAGGTTGTGTGGATTGTAAGAGGATCTTGATAGGGAATCTCAACCGGGACCTTGAGCCCTTAAGGGAAAGGAGAGGACAATTGGAAAGGAGAATGAACGACGTGAAGGAGATCCTTCGGGAAGGAAGCAAAAGGGCAGAGGGTATAGCTTCCCAGACCATGGTCGAAGTCCGCAAGGTCATGATCCTTGATTGGTGATGGAGCAATTTGACGTAAAGCTTCCTGAGTTTGAAGGTCCGCTGGATTTACTCCTTTACTTGGTTAAAAAGGAGAAGATAAATATCCTTCAAATATCCCTTTCGGCCCTTTCTGAACAATATCTTCAATATCTGCGGAGAATGCGTTTTGGCGATTTGGGACTTTTAGCCGAGTATCTTTTAATGGCTGCGACCCTACTTTACCTTAAGTCGAAGGCGCTTTTGCCGAAAGAGGAAAGGGAAAAAGAAGACGAGGAATTAGAAGAAGAGCTGAAGAGGAGACTTTTAAGGTATAACGTCTTTCAAGAGGCAAGGGAATGGCTTAAAGAAAGGCCATTACTTGGGTGGGATGTTTTCACCCGTATGCAAGAAGAGGAAGACCCTCAAGAGGAGCTTAAGGTTGAGATGGGGGCTTTGATCGAATCAGCCAAGAGGATCCTTCTCAAAGACAAAAGGGATAGAAGACCTACTTATAAACCCATTAAGATTTTGGATCTTAAGAAGAAAATAGCGGAACTTCTTGACCTGTTGGGGAAGTTGGGAAGGCTAAAGGTTGAGGGAAGAAGGGAACTGATTCCCATTTTTCTCGCGGCTTTAGAGCTCGCAAAAATGGGGATGGTCATCCTTTTACAGGAAAAACCCTTTTCGGAAGTTTGGGTGAGTTTGAAATGGGAAGAGCAAAAGGAATTGGCCTTATAGTTATTTTCGTCCTCATTTTTATCAAACTCTCCTTGGCTCAGACACCTATAGAGGTTGAGATCAGGCGCTCTTATCAAGAAAACAGCCCTCCCCCCTGGGAAAACTTGCTTAAAGAGGCCTTCTTTCAAGCGGTTACGGAGTTGGCCTCTCAGCTTGGGGCAAAGAAGGAAGCTCAAGCTCAACTTAAGGATATGGTCCCAAATTTCGTAAGGAGTTATCGGATCGTGGAAAAAAGGGACCTTCCCCAGGAAAGGGTTTTGAAACTTCAAGTATTGGTCCTTAAGGATGACCTTTTCCGCTTTCTCAAAGGAAAGGGGCTTTTAAGCGAACCTCAGAAATATCTTCTCATAATTGAAGGACTTAATGTATATGGCGATTATTTGATGGTTTTGAACTTTTTTAAAAATTCAAAAGACGTGATTACTTTTTCACTGAAGGAGGCTTCCAAGGAGGCCTTTGTGTGGGAGGTTTTTATTAAGGAAGGCCTTGATCCTTTAAGGGTATTTGGGGGGTTGCCCCTTTCCTTTAATAGAGTTGAAGAAAACCTTATAAAGGCTAAATGGGCAAAATGAAACGGAAGGTCTTTCTTTTAGCCTTTGTAGGATGTGTTCTTTTGGTTTTTGTCCTCCTTTTGTTGAGAGGAGATGTATTTTTTGTAAAAAGGGAGAAGATAGGGGTTTTGGAGATAAAAGGAGTAATAGAGAGCTCGGAAGAGGTTTTGAAGGAGCTTAAGGCCTTTGAAGAAGATTCCACCATAAAGGCCATCCTTTTGAGGATAGATTCACCTGGTGGTTCGGTAGGAGCGAGCCAAGAGATTTGGAAAGAGGTTTTAAGGATAAGGGAGAAAAAGCCTGTAGTGGCTTCTTTGGGGAATGTGGCTGCTTCAGGTGCCTATTATGTGGCCTGTGCCGCAAGCAAGGTTGTAGCAAACCCCGGAACTTTAACGGGATCCATAGGAGTGGTGATGTACTTTACCGATTTAGAGGAATTAATGAGAAAAATAGGCATTAAAACCCATGTTATAAAAAGCGGATCCTATAAGGATACGGGTTCACCCTTTAGGGGTTTGACGCCTCAAGAAAAGGAGCTTCTTCAGGGACTTTTAAACGAGGTTCATGAGCAATTCGTAAAAGCAGTCTCCCAATCGAGAAACCTTCCCATCGAAAAGGCGAAGGAAATAGCCGATGGAAGGCTTCTTTCGGGTGAAGAGGCCTTGAGGTTGAAGCTTGTCGATGAGCTTGGCAGTTTCGAGGATGCCTTAAGAGTTGCCAAAGAGCTTGGGGGAATAAAAGGAGAACCAGAGCTTGTTTATCCCAAGAGGAAGGTGAGTCTTTTGAAGTTATTACTTGAGGGGTTTGGAAAGGGTTCGCTTGAAGACCTCTTACCCCGGAGATGGGGCTTCTATTACATTTTTGAGTTCTGATCTTCTCGCCAGGATGATAAACCCAGTATGACCTACCATCCGATGATAGGGTCTGACGCTAAGGCCCTCTATCTGCCAATTACGGACAAGTACCTCCAAAATCTCGATGGAGGTGAAGCTTCTGCTTTCTCTTAAAGTATCCACCAGTGTTTTTACCTGGATTATGGTTGGAAGATAACTTATGAAAATTCCCCCTTTTCTTAAGGCTTTTTCGGCGTGTTTTACCGCTCTCCAAGGTTCGGGTACATCCAAAATTAGACGGTCAAGGTCTTCCTCTTCTATTCCATCGTAGACGTTTTTGAGTTTTATCTCGTGATTTTTCACTTCTCCTAGAAACTGCCTTATGTTCTCAAGGGCCCTTTTCACGAACTCCTCCCTTATCTCATAGGAGATCACTTTCCCCTTCTCACCGACTTGACGAAGCAAGGCTATCGTTAAGGCCCCAGAACCTATTCCCGCTTCAAGGATCTTAGCCCCTGGGAAGATATCGCCATAAAGGAGTATAAAGGCTATATCCTTTGGGTAAATGATCTGGGTATCACGAGGCATATGCATCAGAAATTGCCTTAAGGTGGGTTTGAAGGCGAAAAACAAGGCGCCTTTAGAGGTCTTTACGGAAGTTCCCTCTTCTTTTCCGAGGATTTCATCGAATGAGATCTTCCCCTTATGAAGGTTAACGCTTCCATGGGCTTTGAGTCTATAAGCGAATTCCTTCCCCTTTTCAGGGTCCAGCAGGACGATCGTTTCCCCCTCTTCAAAAATCCGCTTCATGGCTTCAAAATTATCCCATCCGAAAGCGGAGGTGTCAAAGTTGGGTGTAGTTTTGGCCTTTTTGTTCGGAACTGTTTGGGGGAGTTTTTTAAATGTGTGTATCTATCGCCTTCCTAAAGGTATGTCCATAATTAGACCTTTTTCTTTTTGTCCCTTTTGCAACTGTCCAATAAAGCCTTACGATAATATTCCCCTTCTGAGTTTTTTGATCCTTAAGGGAAGATGCCGAAACTGTAAGGGGAGAATCCCCTTAAGGTATCCCTTGGTTGAACTTATGGGAGGACTCTTGGGGGTATTTTGCCTTTTGAAATTCCCTTCTCTTTTGAAGGCCTTGCCTTATTTCTTGTTCCTTTCGGGGCTTTTGGTAAGTTCCTTTATCGATTTTGACCATCAGATAATCCCCGATGAGATTTCCCTTGGGGGGGTAATAGGTGGAGTTATTTTTTCCCTTTTGGGGTTAACCATTCCTTTAAGGTCTTCGCTTTCGGGTGCCCTTTTGGGCGGAGGGATTTTGTTTTTGCTCGGTTTTCTTTATGAGCGTTTTACCAAACGAGAAGGGATGGGGGGAGGGGATGTTAAGCTTTTAGGCATGATCGGGAGTTTTCTCGGTGTAAAAGGAGCCATGTTTTCCCTTTTTATGGGTTCCCTTTTGGGGCTTCTTTTTAGCTTGCCTTTTGTTTTAAAAAGAAAAGACCCATTTAAGAGTCCCATCCCTTTTGGCCCATTTCTTTCCTCAGGAGCCTTTTTATACTTAATCTTCGGCGAAAAGCTCAAAGTTATATGGGGTTAAGGACACCAGCATCGAGGGAAGGGCATAAGGACACTTGGCCAACCCCAGATCTCACACCTCATCTCCTTTTCTTCCGGCGGCCATAGATAAATCTCCTTCCCCTCGATCAAAGGATAGACCAATTCCCTTTCCCCGATCTTCCCTATCTCTTTTTCCTTTATAACTCCACCTACCGTTATGGCCTTTCCCTTCTTATAAACTTCGGGATCAAGGAAAGAGGGATACTCCACTATGAATCTACCTTCGGATTTCTCCATGTCCTTGGGCCTCTCGTAAGCAGAAGCAGGGACCTGTAAGACCTCAAGGATCGTCTTTTCCTTTTCCACTTTAAGGTCAAGAATTATCCCCCCAAGTATCACGGTTTTTCCCCTGAATTTTTCAGGTTCTGAGGAAAGCTCCCGAAAGGGTATCATCTGAGCTTCCTTGAGAAGCGTTTTTGAAACAACCGCAACACAAGACCAAGCTGTGGAGAGAAGTCCTAAAAGAAAAATTGTTTTCCATTTCATAACGACCCTCCTCCAAAACCTTTCATGGTCGGGGCGAGCGGATTTGAACCGCTGACCCCCTGCTCCCAAGGCAGGTGCGCTCCCAGGCTGCGCCACGCCCCGTTTCTGTGAAGGAATTTAACAAGAAGGCTGACTTTTCACAAGGGATCTTCATACCTTATAACGCCTCTTTAAAACTTCCTTAATGGCCACTAAGGCCCTTCCACGGTGACTTATTGAGTTTTTAACCTCTAGGGGCAGCTCTGCAAGGGTCTTTCCAAGTTCAGGGATGAAAAAAAGGGGATCGTAGCCAAAACCATACTCACCCCTTGGCTGATCCAGTATAAAGCCCTCAATGCTTCCCTCTACCCGTTCCTCGAAGTTTTCAAATGGATCGAACAGGACCATTACACACCTGAAACGGGCCTTTCTTTTTTCAAAGGGAACGCCCTCGAGCAATTTCAAAAGCTTTTCGTTATTCTCCTTGTCACTTGCTCCTTTTCGAGCAAAATTTGCCGACTCAACGCCCGGAAGCCCTCCTAAGGCTTCCACCTCAAGCCCGGAATCATCAGCAAGTGTAAGTTTTTTTGTTCTAAATCCCACTTCGCGGGCCTTTTTCCTGGCATTTTCCCAATAGGTCTTTCCGTCCTCTTCGACTCGGATTCGCTCTCCCAGGTCCCTTAGGCTTACTATCTTCAACTTAAGATCGCTTAAGGCCTGAGAGATCTCTCGAACTTTACCTAAATTATTGCTCGCCAGAAGTAACTCCTTCATTAAGTACTCTCTTTTGGATCTCAATAAGTTCCTTTATTCCTTTTTTGCCGAGTTCTATCAGACGAAAGAGTTCTTCAAACGTAAAAGGCCCTTCTTCTCCTGCCCCCTGAAGCTCAACTAGTTTCCCTTCGCCGGTCATAACCAAATTCAAATCCACTCGAGCCCGTGAATCTTCGCTGTATTCCAAATCAAGAAGGTACTCATCTTCAACTATCCCCACACTTATAGCGGCCACAAAATCCCTTATGGGAAACCTTTCGATAAGATTTTGCTCATTCAATTTTTTTAGGGCATCATAAAGCGCAATGAACCCCCCAGTTATTGCCGCGGTACGAGTTCCTCCATCGGCCTGAATGACATCACAATCCATCAAAATCGTCCTCTCACCAAGGGCTTCAAGATCAACTACTGCCCTTAAAGCCCTTCCGATAAAACGCTGTATCTCTTGAGCCCTTCCAGCAAAGGACCTCTCCCGAGGGGATCTCTCTTGAGTAGCCCTTGGAAGCATGGCGTATTCGGCCCTGATCCAACCCCTTCCGCTTCCCTTAAGAAACGGTGGGACATTTTCCTCGACAGTTGCGGCACATAGTACCTTCGTGTCCCCAATGGTGATAAGGGCAGAACCCTCGGCAAACTTTAAGACCCCCCGCAGGACCTTAACGGGCCTGAGCTGGTCTTTCCCCCTTCCTCCCGTTCTTTCTATAGGCATCTTTGTTTGTTTAAAACAGAAGTTAACCTATGATAGAGTTTTTTTCTTTTGGTGTCAAGAAAGGGCTGAGGCTGTTCCAAAAATATCTCCCCTTGCCAGATTGCTTAC
>CAZIZI010000016.1:0-36670 GCA_964543765.1 uncultured Thermodesulfobacteriota bacterium | reverse complement strand
ATTCTTCAAATGTAACAATTTCTAACCCAGGAACTATTTGGCTTAGCATATTTGGACCTAAAGCTGAAAATGTGAGAACCTTATGGATTGAGGGTTCAGATGTTACTCTTGATAAGAGTTTTTCCATTGTTTTTGGTTCACCTGGAATAAATCCTTCCACAAATTCAACTGAAAATCTGAGTCAAAGACCGATTTATGTGGATTCCTTTTCCACTCTTAATTTGAATGGTGCAAACCTTATAGCAAGGATTGACTCAAGGAACCTTAAGTTTAATGCCAAGTATTATTTGATTGATAACGATAATGGGGCTGTTATTGGAGAGTGGGGTAATTTAGTAAAGACCTGGACCAACCCTGAGGTAAAGGTTTCTTGGGCTGGTGAGGATGAGGGAAAAAATTCAGCGGTTATGTTTGGGTATGTTCCTGGGGTTGGGTCTATGACTTCGGCTATGGGGTATACTGCTTCTTGGATAATTTCCTCCGGTATAGCTAATATGTTGAGGTTTGATCCAACGCTTGTATTTGGGCTTTTACTTAAAGATTACAGGCCTGTTATGGTTGCTTCTTCGGCGAATGTGGTGGGGGGAGCGCCCGTTTACTATAAGAAGGGGCTTTTCTTCCTTCCCCTTTACACCAGGGTTGAGGCCAATGATCTTGGGTTTGATGCTGACGCTTATGGGTTTACTTTGGGGTTTGAGGGTGAACTTTTTAAGGATCTTACTGCTACCTTATATGGAGGCTATAGTCGGGTGAATCTTGATTATAAGACCACGGGGCCTAAGGAGGAAGATCAGGATCTTTATGTAGGGGGCTTCTCCTTTAGGTATGCTCCGAAGCCGTATTTTGTGAGGTTTTTGGCCAACTGCCACTGGGCCGATCACGATTATAAGGGTTTAACCGGTGGTAATTATGAGCTTAAAGAAAAAGCCGATTATGAGAGCTGGGGCATTGATATGGAGCTTACCGGTGGGTATATCTTTAGAAGTGGTAATTTCTACATAGCTCCTGAGATCGGATTGGGTTACACTTACTACAAGGCTGACGATTTCCATACCGAAGTTCCTTCTGCTCCTCAGTGGAACAGGTATTATGAGACGGAGAGAGTCGATTTCTTGAAGGGAATACTTGGATTATATCTTGGGGGAAGCGACAAATCAGAGAGGATAAGGTTTTATAGTTCTTTGAGGCTTGAGCAGTCCTTTGGTGACAATGATGTTTCAGTTATAAGTTATCTTCCTGGGCTTCCGAAGTATAAGCTCGAAAAGGACATATCCAATACCACCTTTGTGGGTCAGGTTGGGATAAATTTCAAGCTTGGAAAACAATGGACATTAGACCTTTCAGGAAGGGGTGATTTTAACGGTGACTACAGTGCCTATAGCGGCAGGGCCATGTTGAAGGTTTTGTTCTAATACTTTCGAGTAAAAAGAGGGTTACCCCCTTTCTTTAAAGGGGTAGCCCTCTTTCTTTTACCTTATTATTTTTTCTCTTGGAAAAACTTCTGCGAATGAAAAAGGCCCAGTTGGCATTCGATGACCTTTATCCCCATTTCGTCCAAAAGCCTTCCAATCTCCCGTGGGGGGAGATTTACCTCACGGGCTATTTCATGAGCTTGGGCACAAGTTATTCTTCCGTCCTCTGAGCGTTCTTTGATAAGTTCTTTTGCCTTTTCAAGAGCCATATGTGCCTCCTTTTGTTAAGAAGAATATTTAAGAGGATAAAGCTGATGCTTTAACCACTTTTCTTTCCCATAGGGTTTTTTCAATTCTTTCAACCAAAGGTACAAGCGTCTCCTTTCTCAACGCGGAAATAGCGATCCCTCCGTATCGTTCGGCTATCCTACGGGCGTATTCCTCACCTACAAGGTCCATTTTATTAAAAACCCTCAAAATGGGCTTTTGGCTAAGGTCAAGCTTGGTGAGTAGTTTCTCCACTTCCTCCATCTGGTCTTTAAAATGCGGACTGGATAGATCTATTACGTGAAGCAGTAAATCAGCATCCTCAAGCTCTTGAAGGGTAGAGCGAAAAGCATCGAGCAAGTCCTTAGGCAGATTTCGGATAAACCCCACTGTATCCGTTATTATAATGTCCTTTTCCTCTGGAAAACGGATCCTGCGACTTGTGGTATCCAAAGTAACAAAAAGCTTGTCCTCTACCGGGACATTGCTTCCAGTTAGAGCGTTAATCAGGGTGGATTTCCCCACGTTAGTGTAACCCACAATGGAAACTACGGGTATATCCATCCTGTTTCTCTTGGTCCGCCGCTGTAAGCTTGAACTTGCTATCTCCTTAAGTTCTTCCTCTATTCTATGGATCCTCTCCTTTATGCGCCTTCTATCGATTTCCAACTTAGTCTCCCCAGGACCTCTTCCCCCGATTCCTCCGGCAAGCCTTGACATGGCAATTCCTTTCCCAACGAGTCTTGGCAAGGTATACTTTAACTGCGCCAATTCCACTTTAAGTTTACCCTCGCGAGTATGAGCCCTTTTGGCGAAAATATCCAAAATAAGCTGAGTCCGATCTATTACCTTCAAGTCGGTTAACTCAGAAAGTGACTCAGCTTGAACTGGGGTGAGGTTCTGATCAAAAACGATTATATCGGCCCCCGTATGAAGGGCTTTAATCATAAGCTCTTTGGCCTTACCACTTCCCATAAGATATTTGGGGTTAAGCTCCTTAGGCCTTTGTATGACGGTATCTATCACTTTAAGACCTACAGTTCTTGCAAGCTCTTTCAATTCTTCAAGCGATTCTTCTATTGGATAATTGGAATTTCTTGGAACGACACTAACCAGGATCGCTTTTTCTTGGCCCTCAAGTTCATAAGCCGAGAAATCATTCTCGAGTTGATCTTCAAGCTCATGAATGAACTCAGTAAAATCCAGCTCTACTTCGTAAAAGGACCTATAATTTTCAACCTTCCATAACTGCCCTTCGGGATTTTTGGGCATAAGATAGGCCATTGAGAAATTGCTCGGTAAACCCCTTTCGTCAACGCCTATTGCCGCCATAAGATCGAGCCTCAAAAGCGCAAGGTCCGTGAGGTCCTCTTGAGAGAGAGGCTCACCTTTAAGATGAGTATGAATGCACCTTAAACCCCTTAATCTTCCCCTTCCGGTTCTCCATCGGCTAAGGTCGGGTATGAAGATTTGATGATGGTTCCCCACTATCACAAAAACGATCTCACCATTTCTATCCACAATAATACCAATTTGCCTTCTTATACGTCGGGAAATCTCACTTATATAACGGGCTAATTCTTTAGTGATTATCTCTTTTGAAGGGATCCTTCGGCGATATATACGCTCAAGAGCCCTTATTTCACTTGCCTTAAGCCCCGATAAATTGCCTTCAACCTGTTTTATGTCTCACCACCTCCATTAAAAATATTTGAAGAACGTTCAAAGTTTTCAATCTCCTCTTTAACCCAATCTATAAGCCTCTCAGTAAGATCCAAAGCCTCCCAATAATCGGTCTTTTGAACCGGATTTTGAAACCAGGGCCATTTTGAAATAGCACCATAACGATCAAGTTTTATTAATGCTTTTATCCAGTCGGGAAAGGAAATTCCTTTAATTGATAAATGGGTTAACATCACCTCAATGCCTTGTACCGGAGGAGGCATAAGCCCAAGTAAAGAAAAAAAGGCCATAAGAGCCCTCTCTGCGGCTTGAAATAGATCATAACAGAGATCCTCGTATCTAATACCTTCCCTCCCAAAGCCAGCTTTTGCCTTCAGGAAAACGCTTTGGGCAGCCTCAAGCCATTGATGTGCTGCTCTTAATTTCTCCACTTCTTTCTAAAAGATTACTCCAAAATGGAAAAACGGGCAAGCAAATTTATTGACGTAAAGAGCGCGTAATGTTAATTTATCATAAAAGCCCCCGTAGCTCAGTCAGGATAGAGCACAGGATTCCTAATCCTGGTGCCGCTGGTTCAAATCCAGCCGGGGGCGCCAAAATTTTTGAGTTTTCCCTCGAGGATCAATCTCTTCAAGCAATCGATCTTAAAACCTTGACAAAATTTAAAATTGTGTGTACTGTGTACATTAAAACACCATTTATAGGAGGTGTGTAATGAAGAAGTGGAGGAAGTTAGTAGGATTGATGGTGTGCTTGTTTTTTGGAATGTTGTGTTGGAATTTTAAGGGGTATTCACAAGCCATCAAACTCAAATACGCCAATTTCCCTCCCGCACCAACTTTCCCTTGTGTCCAGATGGAGCGATGGGCCAAAGAGGTTGAAAAGAGGACTCAGGGCCAGGTCAAAGTGGAGACTTATCCAGGTGGGACCCTTTTAGGAGCCAAAAACATGCTTGACGGTGTAATTGCGGGTATAGCTGACATAGGCTGTTTTTGTCCCTCTTATCATCCTGGCAGGTTCCCACTTTTAGAGGCGATAGATCTGCCTTGGGGATGGCCAAATACGAAGGTGCCAAGCTTAACCTTGTTGAGACTTTATGAGAAGTGGAAACCCGCTGAACTTAAGGATGTCAAGGTTATTACCATGTTCACCTGTGCTCCCAATCACATAGCAAGCAAAGTGCCTATCCGACGGCTTTCTGATCTTAAAGGTGTTGAATTGAGAGCGGCTGGAACATTGGCTGACTTTTTAGCTTTACTGGGAGCCACACCTGTAGCGATGCCTATGAGCGACGTGCCTGAGGCTTTACAGAAAGGAATAATCAAGGGATATCTTTCTTCCTTGGAAGTGTTAAAAGATTTCAATTATGCCGAATATTGCCGATATGTGACTTACTTAGGGCATCAAGTAGTTTCTTTTGCAGTGGTGATGAATATGAAAACCTGGGAATCGCTTCCTAAAAATGTGCAAGATGTTATAGAAAACATGAAAGAAGAACAAGCCATATGGACTGCCGATTATTTGGATAATTATATAAAAGAAGTGGTAGCATGGGCAAAAAATAAGTATAACGTGGAATTTATAGACTTCCCCAAGGAGGACAAAGATCGTATTAACACTTTAGTGAAACCAATGTTCGAAAAATATACGCAACGTGCAAAAGCCGCAGGTGTACCTGTAGAGGAGGTCTTGAAGGATATTGAGAAAATTAAGGCTTCTATTAAATAAAAATTAATTTAAATAAGTTCTAAATAAGTTCGAAAAATTTTAATACACCGGAGGTATGGAATGCACAGAGGGGGAGGGTGGGTGTTTCGTGTAATTGGGGGAGGGGCGCTTCTGGGTATGCTTTTCCTAGCCTGTGCCAACATGATATTGAGGGTGTTTGGTTTTCCAATAAAAGGTTCATATGAATTAATAGGTTTATTGGCGGTTATAACTTATGCTTCAGCTTTAGGGGAGGCGGAAAGGGCTAACGTTCACATGCGGGCTGATATCATTTCTTCAAGGTATGAAGCTAAGGTTCGAAATTCCTTAAATTTTGCCGCCTCAATCATAATGGCGATTTTCTTTTTTATGGTAGCTTTAAAAATGCTCAATTGGGGGTTTAAAGTATATGCTACTGGTGAAAGGACAGAAACTTTAAGGCTTCGATATTATCCGGTAATTCTATGGGCTGCTTTAAGTTTGTTGTGGTTAGTAGGTTGCCTTTTTGTAAATGAGAGGTTTAAAACCCTGTTTGTGAAAAAGAAGGTGAATTAAGGATAAAAAGCATGACCGGGTTAATGGGAATAGGGTTACTACTTTTGTTGATGTTACTTTTGGACTTTCCCGTAGCCTATGCCATGTTTCTTTCGGGATTTATCGGGATGTGCTTTATAATTCCCCTAGATTCGGCCTTAACAGTGGTCTTCAGGGAGATATGGGAAGGGTTTTCTTCCTATGGGCTCACCGTGATTCCTTTATTCTTACTTATGGGAAATGTGGCTTTTTACAGCGGGATAAGCCAAAGGTTATTCGAATCAGCTAATGTTTGGTTTGGTGGAAGAAAAGGGGGACTTTGCGTCGCCACAATTTTGGCCTGTGCGGGTTTTGCGGCCATCTGCGGATCAAATGCGGCTACCGCGGCGGCTATGAGTAGAATGATATTGCCCGAGATGAAAAAACATGATTACAATCCGGTTTTTGCCACCGGTTCAGTAGCTTGTGGGAGTACCTTGGGTGTGGTAATCCCTCCAAGTGTGGTATTGGTTGTTTATGGGTTATATGTGGGGCAATCAGTCGCCAAACTATTCATAGCTTCTATTATTCCTGGTTTGATATTGACGGGGTTCTTAATACTTGCCCTTTATTTTGCGAGTTTAATCTCAAAATCCCCCATATCAAGAGGATTGGAAATAACAGAAAAGCAGGTTTCACTTTTGGAAAAATTAAAAAAATCACAAGGAGTAGTTGAAGCACTTATTTTATTTTTGTTTGTTATGATTGGATTGTATATGGGATGGTTTACACCAACTGAAGGAGGAGCCGCTGGGGCTTTTGGAGCTATAGTTTTGGGGTTGATCAGGCGAACTTTTAAATGGAATGAATTAAAAATGGCAACCTTAGACACCTTAAAAGGATCTTGTATGGTACTTATGTTGGTTATAGGAGCGACAGTTTTTGGAAGATTTTTGACGATGACAAGAATTCCTTATTTTGTTGCTGATTATGTTTCTGAGTTGGCTTTACCTTCGTGGGCAATTTTAGGAATGATTCTAATAGTATATATTATTGGTGGAGCTTTAATGGATGCACTTGCATTTTTACTCATAACACTTCCGGTGTTTTATCCTTTGGTTACGTCTTTGGGATATGATCCTATATGGTATGGTGTTGTAATAACAATAGTGACCACAATGGGAGCTGTTACACCGCCTGTTGGCATTAATGCTTATATAGTAGCCGGATTCAGTGAGAGTTTGGGATTGGGGGGATTACGGGTGGTCTTCAGAGGGGTAATTGGTTTTTTGCCTGCTTACATATTTACCGTTATTCTTTTGATAATATGGCCGGAAATAGGGCTCTGGTTGACTAAATATATGAAAATTTAAAGGAAGAATATGAACAATATCTATGAACTCTCAAGACTAATTACGGCGATAGAAAGAGGCGAGGAGGGAGCTTTTCAAACAGTAAGCGATTCCTTAGACCTTGGGGGAAAAGCCCACACAATAGGCATAACGGGAAGCGCAGGGGTAGGGAAATCCACCTTGGTTTCCGCCCTTATTAAGCATATTCGGCAATCGGGTAAGACGGTGGGGGTCTTGTTAATTGATCCTTCAAGTGCTTTAAGCGGTGGGGCCTTTTTGGGCGATAGGGCTTTAATGAAGGAGCACGCCTCGGATCCAGGTGTTTTTATCCGAAGCTTTGCCTCCCGTGGGGCAAAAGGCGGGTTAAATCAAAATGTGTGGGCTGCTTTAGAGATAATGGATGCAAGGGGATACGATTATGTGATCGTCGAGACCTTAGGCGCAGGGCAGGATGAGGTGGATATATTTCAATTGGTCCATACGGTTATCGTAGTACTTACACCTGCGTGTGGGAATGACCTACAACTCTTAAAGGCTGGTTTGTGCGAAATAGGCCATCTTTTTGTCATAAATAAGTCTGACCTTCCCGGAGCCGATATTATGGAAGCAAACCTCCATGGAGTTCTGTCGTTTAAGATGGAACAAGATCGAGAAAAATGGGAACCGAAAGTGATAAGAACCGAAGCTTTTAAAGGCAAGGGAGTCGAAGAAGTTTATAAAAGCATTGTGGAACATGGAGAATTTTTAAAAAGATGGGGTATTTTCCAACAGTGCGTTTTCGAAAGACGTAAGAAAGCCCTTCAAATGTTTATTGAAGAAATTATCCACCGAATAATCATAAACACTTTTGAGAGAAAGTCCCAAGAGATTAAGAAAAAAATAAAGAACGGATTTGATTTCAAAACAACGCTTAAGGAATTAACAAAAGACATCTGTTTGGAAATCAAAAAGATGCTTGACGGTTAGCTTAATTAGTTGTATACAGTATACAACTAAACCCCACGGGGAGGGAAGATGGAGGAGCTGTTTGGAAGATTTACCGTTTTGAGTATGGAGCAGGCTACTGTTCTTCCCTATTTGACTTATCGCTTGGCAATGGATGGAATGCGGGTAATAAGGTTAGAAAACCCGCAGTATCCTGATCCTAATCGAAGGGTAGGGGATGATGTTTTGAACGATGAGATGATGAGGAGTTATTTCTTGGCTATAAATGCCGGTAAAAAATGCATAACCCTTAACTTAGCTACTCCGGAAGGAAGAGAGCTTCTTTATCGACTTATAAGGGAATTGCCGGTCGATGTATTTTGTACTAATGTGCTTCCCAAAAATTACAAAAAATTGGGTATAGATTACGAAACTCTTTCTCAAATAAAACCCGACATCATATGGGTAGGAGTGACGGGTTTCGGACCGGAGAGTAACGAACCGGCTTATGACCCAATCCTTCAAGCCCGCGGAGGGCTTATGGATTTGAACGGTGATCCTAACGGACCACCTATGGTTATGGGGATTCCCCTACCAGATATGGGGACAAGCGAACATACCTATGGGCAAATCATGAAGGCCTTGTTGAAGCGCCAATTAACGGGAGAGGGTTCAAGGATTGATATGATCATGTTACAAAGTACTGTAAGTTGGCTTACTGTTCCAATCACTATGACTAACTTTAACCTAATAGTAACCAGACATGGTAATACTCACCAATTTTTTGCCCCTGTTTCTGTTTATAAAACAAAAGACAGCTATATTTATATTGCAATTGGTAATGATAGGCAATGGCAAGATTTTGTAAAGATTCCTGGGTTTGAGCACCTTAATAAGCCAGAATATCAATATAATGCTGGAAGGATTACAGATAAGGATAACTTAAATCGGCAAATAGAGGAGGTTACAAAACAATACGATACTGATGAATTAATAAGGTTATTAACGGAAAAAACAATACCATGTTCACGTATTAACACTATGAAAGAAGTAATTAAAGATCCTTTAATTAAAGGATGGATGTTGCGTACTAAGGATCATATAACAGGCATGGAATTGGTGCTTGCTCCACCACCTTATTTTACTTCTTTTCTCGAAAAGAATAACTATATGCTATCTTTTCCGCCTCGGTTGGGTGAACATAATGAGGAGATTTACAGAGGAATTTTGGGGATTAAGGAGGATGAGTTTAACCAGTTGAAAGAAAGAGGGATTATTTGAGGAGGGGAGAAGATGGATTTTAATCTCACGGAGGAGCAGGAATTCTTTAGGCGCACCATAAGGGAAGTGGTAGAAAAGATGATAATTCCAAAGGCCGAGGAGATCGATCAGACCGATGAGTTTCCGTGGGAGCTTTGGAAGGAATTCACGAAGCTCGGGTATTTGGGGCTGCGATATCCACCGGAGTATGGAGGGATGGGGCTTGATAAGGTCAGTTGTATGATTTTTTATGAAGAGATAACCAGGGGATCGGTGGGATTTGCTCAGAGTGTGATAATGAACATGTTAATGGGGACGCATTTTATTTACCGTTTTGGGACCGAGGAGATGAAACAGAGATGTCTTATACCGGCTATAAGAGGCGAAAAGATCGCTACTATTTGCTTTACTGAGGATCAGAGCGGTTCCGATTTGGCTTCCATAAGGACTACTGCGGTTAAAGATGGGAAGTATTGGGTTATAAATGGGAAAAAGCAGTGGATAACCAATGGGCCCATTTGTGACTTTGCCACGGTGCTTGCTACGACTGATCCTTCTAAGGGCCTTAAGGGTTTGAATTTCTTTTTAGTAGAAAAGGGGACTCCAGGGTTTTATCCTGGTCAAAAGATACAGAAGATAGGTTGTAGAGGAACTGTTACCGGAGAGTTGATTTTTGATAACGTGTGCATTCCAGAGGAGAACCTCTTAGGGGAAGAAGGTAAGGGCATTCAATATTTGCAGGAGATTTTGGATGAGATTCGAATTATGACCGGAGCTATGGCCTTAGGAATAGCCAGGTCGGCTTATGATGAAGCCCTGGAATATGCGAGAAAGAGAGTGGCCTTCGGTCATCCCATTGGACATTATCAGCTCATCAGGGCCAAATTTGCCGATATGGCCACAGAACTTGATGCAGCGAGGCTTTTGGTCTGGAGAGCAGCTTGGATGCTCGATAAGGGGTTGACTTGTACTAAGGAAGCCATAATGGCGAAGATGTTCGCCACTGAGACGTGTATAAAAGTAGTCGATGAGTGTACCAGAATATATGGTGCCAACGGAATGGCCCTGGAATATGCCCCCCAAAGGCATTTTAGGGATGCGAGATTTCTCCTTTACGGTGGAGGTACCCACGAAGTTTTAAGGGATTATCTTGGACGTTTGATTTTGGGAAAGCTTTAAAAAGGAGGTGAGGGATGGACATTTTAGTGTGTATAAAAAGGGTGCCGGATTCCGAAGCGCAAGTCGAGGTAAAAGAAGGGAATGTTTTGAAAATAGAGGAGAAGTATACGATAAATTTCTTCGACAATTTAGCGGTTGAGGAAGCTATTCGTATAAAGGAGAAAGTGGGAGGTAAGGTTACGGTTTTTACCTTTGGTTCTTCATCCTCAATAGAGGTGCTAAGGACTGCTCTGGCCATGGGTGCAGATGAGGCGATCCTTATTGAGGATGAAAACGTACCTTATAAGGATGAGTTCGTGACCGCCAAAGTATTATCCAGAGCCATAAAGGATATTCCCTACGACCTGATCTTATGCGGAAGGGAGGCTTTTGACACTTCTTCCGGTTTGGTCGGTCCGTTTTTAGGAAAAATGCTGGGAATCCCGGTGATCACGATGGTCACCAAGGTGGAGGTAAAACCCGACGAAAGACAACTGGAGGTAGAAAGGGAGATAGAGGAAGGGAGAGAGCTTTTGAGGGTGAATTTGCCTGTTTTATTAACTACCCAAAAAGGGTTAAATGAGCCGAGGGTTCCTACGGTTATGGGATTATTGAAGGCCATGAAGGCCCCAATAAAAAGGATAAAAGTGGAGGATTTAGGAATAAAGCCGGATTCAATCGGTGAAGAGACGAAAGTGGAGATTTCCAAGCTCTGGGAGGAGAAAAAGAAAAGGCGGATAAGGTGGATCAAGGGGACTCCTGAGGAGATGGTCAAGGAATTGATAGAACTATTGAAGAGTGAAGCTCGGGTTTTATAAGGAGGGGCTATGAGCGGGATTTTAATTTATGGAGAACATAGGGAAGGAAGATTAAAAAGGGTTTCTTATGAACTTCTTTCCAGAGGGAGGGAGATAGCTCAACAACTGGGAGAAAAGGTAAAAGCGGTAATTCTTGGAAATCAACTAGAAGAAGTGGCTCAGGAAGCCTCATCCTATGTGGATGAAGTGTACCTTTTTGAGGACCCCATTTTGGAGAATTACAATTCGGAAATTTACCTTCAAATACTTGAGAAGCTTGTAAAAAGGGAAGAGCCTTCCTTAATTATGGCTGGAGCTACCCTTCAGGCCCGAGAACTTTTCCCCTTATTGGGGGGGATTTTGGAATGTAGTGTGATTGTGGAATGTGTTGATATAAAAATAGGAGACGGAAAGCTTTCTTACGTTAAGCCCTTTTACGGCGGAAAAATCTTGGGTGAGGTTATTCCCAAACGGTATCCTCATATAGTCCTTGTGAGACCGAGGGTCTTTCAGGTGAAAGAGAAGCCCGCAGGGCAAGGTCTTATAAGGAAAGAGGAAGTACAGATTGATATGTCGAAAGTGGAGATAAAGACGTTAGATGTTTTTAAAGTCAAAGAGAAGATCACCGATATAACCGAAGCCGATGTGGTGGTGTGTGGGGGTCGAGGCCTGAAGGCTCCGGAGAACTTCAACCTCTTAATGGAGCTTGCGGAGGTATTAGGAGGAGTGGTAGGAGCCACCCGAGCGGTAGTTGATGCGGGATGGAGGCCTCAATCGGAACAGGTGGGCAAAAGCGGAAAGACTGTTTCCCCCAATCTTTATTTCGCCATAGGCCTTTCCGGGGCTATTCATCATGTGATGGGAATGGATAGCTCGAAGGTGGTGGTGGCCATTAACAAAGACCCCACTGCTCCTATATTCGAATACGCAGATTATGGGCTTGTAGCGGATCTGTTTGAGATAGTCCCCATTCTGATTGAAGAACTCAAAAAGGAAAGGGGATGAATGGAGTAATCGATGTAATTGTGGTTGGAGGGGGGGTAGCGGGTCTTTCCGCGGCCTATGGTTTAGCAAAAGCGGGAATAGAAGTTTTACTTCTGGAGAGGGGCGATTATCCGGGCAGTAAAAACGTAACTGGAGGGAGGCTTTATCTGGAGCCGATAAAGTCCATTTTTCCAGAACTATGGGAAGAAGCTCCATTTGAAAGATGCGTGAAAAAGGAGAGGCTTTCACTACTTGCTAAAAAAAGCTCATTAACGCTCGAATTCAACTCGGAGGAGATAAAAGGCACAAGTTATACCCTTTTAAGGTCTAAATTTGACAAATGGCTTTCTGAAAAAGTGGAGGCCTATGGAGGCCTGATAATCCCTCAAAAGAAGGTTACGGGCCTTTTAAAAGAAGACGGGTGGGTAAAAGGGGTAGTAGTGGAGGGAGAGGAGAAACTGCGAAGTAATATCGTGATCATCGCCGATGGAGTCCTCTCGCCTTTAGGTCAACAAGCCGGTTTAAAGGAGGAGATAAGTCCCAACCGAGTGGCAGTGGGGGTAAAGGAAGTAATTCAACTTCCTCAAGAGGAGATCAATAAGCGTTTCAATTTGAAAGATAATGAGGGAGTTGCCCACCTTTTTGTAGGTGAAGTTACCGAGGGTGTTTTCGGCGGAGGGTTCCTCTATACCAATCTGGATACGGTCTCTTTAGGAATTGTGATCGGCCTTGAGGCTTTCACCAATTCCAAAGGGGTTTCAGAAGTTCCAAGGCTTCTGGAGGACTTTAAAAGTAGAAACGAACTTTACCCTTTAATCGAAGGCGGTGAAGTTGTAGAATATTCGGCTCACCTTATTCCAGAAGGTGCCTTTGGGCTCACCAAAAAGCTCTTCGGAAATGGAGTGTTGCTTCTAGGAGATGCAGCTGGCTTTGCCCTTAATCACGGCATCACGGTTCGAGGGATGGATTTCGCCATAGCTTCAGGTTTTTTTGCCTCCGAAGTTGTTAAAGAGGCTAAAAAACGCAATGATTTCTCGATTAACGCCCTTTCTTTGTACGAATCATTTTTAAGAAACAGTTTTGTGCTTAAAGATATGTATAATTTTAAAAACTCTTCGGAAATATTGTGGTCGGTAAGCCGGTTATACAATTATTATCCCCAATTGGTTTCGGACTTATTTAAAGATATATTTTTTGTTCCTGCAGAAAATAAAGAAAAGTTATGCAAAACGTTTTGTCGTTATTTAAAAAAACTATTTTGTGATTTTCAAACATATAAAGACTTGTGGAAATTGCGAGGGTTGTAATGAAAGTTGATGAGAAACTTGTTAAAAACTTCTTTAGGATTAAGCAAGATAGTCACATAACAATTGATCAAGAATTGTGTAAAAAGGCTGAATGTAGAGTTTGTGTTCGAATATGTCCTGCAGGGTTATATGAATTGAATGAAGATGGTAAGATTTCAGTGGAATATACTGGGTGTTTGGAATGTGGCACGTGCTGGATTTCCTGTCCATATAAAGCCATAAAATGGAAATATCCGAACGGTGGCTTTGGGGTGCAATATAGGTATGGTTAAATTTGGCCGGAATTTTGAAGTTAAGAAAAACTTACTTTCCGATCAGATTTATGAGGTGCTGCGCGAACGCATAAAGACGGGCTTATACCCACCTAAGACACGTCTTAAGGAAGGTAAATTGGCTGAGGAGATGGGGGTAAGCCGTACGCCGATAAGGGATGCTCTTAGGAGATTAGAGAGAGAAGGGTATGTGGTCATTTTTCCGGGTAAAGGAGCCTATGTGAGAGGGTTGACCTTAAACGAGATGAGGGAATTAATAGAAATAAGAAGCGTTCTTGAAGCTTATGCCACTCGGCTTGTTGCAGAAAAAAAGGATGAGCCCCTTATTGAAAAGTTAGAAGACCTTCTTAAACAATTTAAGGAGGCCATGGATCAAAAAAATATACCATTATGCGTGAAGATTTCTACCGAATTTCATGAAACCATTTATCGTAATTGTGGGAATAATAAGTTATACGAGATAATCACTTCTTTAAGGGATCAATTTTATCAAATACGCATTTTGCTTTTAGAGATACCTGGAATGATGGAAACTTCGTGGCGGGATCATTTAGAAATTGTTAAACTCTTAAGAGAAAATAACGCAGAAAAGATCGAAAGCTTTGTTCGTAGTCATATAATGAAGACAATACAAATTTTCATTAATCAACAAAGAGGGTTTGATTATGGAGAGGAAAATTAAAGTCTTAATAGCAAAACCTGGCCTTGATGGTCACGATAGAGGTGCCAAGATTGTAGCATATGCTTTAAAAGAAGCAGGTATGGAAGTAATATACACTGGTTTGCATCAAACTATCGATTCAATTGTCGCAACCGCCCTACAAGAAGATGTGGATGTTATAGGCTTGAGTATACTTTCAGGGGCTCATCTTCCCATATGCGAAAAACTTATGAAAAAGTTAAAGGAAGTGGGTTTAGAAAATAAGCCTGTGGTTGTTGGTGGAGTTATACCGCAACAGGATATTCCCAAATTGAAGGAGATTGGGGTTAAGGCTGTTTTTCCAGGAGGCACTCCTTTGAGTCAAGTGGTGGAAGGGGTTCGCCAAGTTGCTATTCAATCGATGAAAGGGGAGGAGTAGAGATGGGGGTTGGAGGTGCCAAATACATAAGGGACGAAAAGGACAGGATAAAGGAGGTAATTTACGAATCCGGAATAAAGATAAAACCATTTTATACGCCTGCTGATTTGGAAGAGGTGGGGTTTGATTATGAAAAGGATTTGGGTGATCCAGGGGAGTATCCCTTTACGCGTTCCATTCATCCTGAGGGTTATAGGTCTCGGGCCTGGACGATGCGCCAATATACGGGTTTTGGGACCCCTCGGGAGACTAACGAGAGGTTTAAGTTCATGATTTCTCAGGGGCAGACCGGTTTAAACGTGGCCTTTGATTTACCCACCCAGATGGGGCTTGATTCGGATGACCCTTTGGCCGAGGGGGAAGTGGGAAGGGTAGGAATGGCCGTTGATACGCTAAGGGATTTTGAGATCGCCTTTGAGGGGATTCCCCTTGATAGGATTGGGACGGGTTTGACCATAAATGCGGTGGCTTCCATTATATTGGCCATGTATCAGGCGGTAGCTGAGAAATACGGCTATTCTCCTGAGTCGATAAGCGCTACCCCTCAGAACGACATCTTAAAGGAGATGATAGGCAGAGGCACCTGGATATTTCCCGTTGAGCCTTCCATAAAGTTAATCGGGGATACCATTGAATATTCCATGAAGGTTATGCCCAAGACGAACCCAGTGAGCGTATGTGGTTATCACATAAGGGAATCAGGGGCCACTCCGGCTCAAGAGATCGCCTATGCGATTCTGATAGCCAATGCTTACATCGAGGAAGTGGTTAAGAGGGGATATCATGTGGACGAATTTGGACGAGGGATAACTTTCAATTTCAACGTCTTTGGAAATCTCTGGGAAAACGTGGCTAAGTTCCGAGCCGCCAGAAAGCTTTGGGCAAAGAACATGAAGGAAAAATGGGGGGCTAAGGATAAACAGACCATGTTCCTAAGGGGGTTGTTTGGAGGGGGTGGTTCAGGGCTGACCAAAGAACAGCCCATAATAAACGTAGTGAGAGGGGCTTATTATGCCTTGGCCGCTGCCCTCGGGGGAGCACAAACTACTGCTATTTGTTCTTATGATGAGGCTTATACCATCCCGACTCCCTATTCGGCACTTATATCCTTGAGGACCCTTCAGTTGTTAATGGACGAGGTGGGATTGAGGGATACGGTAGATCCTTTGGCGGGTTCCTATTTTATAGAAACGCTAACCAAGAAGATGGAAGAGAAGATAATCGAAGAGATGGAGGAGATAGAACGTATAGGCGGTATAAAACTGGCGGTGGAGACGGGTTATATCCAGAGGAAAGTGGCCCGACAGGCATATGAATGGCAAAAAGGACTGGAGAGGGGAGAATACGTCAAGATCGGTGTTAATAAATACACCGATCCTGGTCCGCTGGGAACGGAGGACGTGAAGCTGCATGAGTATAACCCCGAAGTAGCCGAAGCCCAGATAAAGTCATTAAGAGAGATCAAACTACACAGGAACAATAGGGAAGTGGTGAGATGTTTAAATGATCTAAAGGTCGCGGCGAAGCAAGGGAAAAACGTGATGCCATATTTACTTGAGGCTGTTAAGGCTTACGCCACGTTGGGAGAAATGACAACTGTGTTTAAAGAAGTCTACGGGGAGTTTAAGGAGCCTTCTATTTTTTAAAAAGATTTAGAGGAGGAAGATCATGCCTCCCTACCGATTAGGGTGTGACATCGGTGGTACCTTTACGGATTTTGTCCTTGTGGAGGATGAGAGTGGGGAAATTATGGTCAACAAATGCCTTACCACCCCCCAGGATCCTTCGGAGGCCGTAGAACAGGGTATTAGAGGTCTTCTTAAACGCGGGGTCAATTTCATACCCCATTTAAAAGAGATCATCCATGGAACCACTTTGGTCATAAACGCTATTATCGAAAGGAAAGGGGCTAAAACGGGTTTAATAACCACTAAAGGGTTTAAAGATGTCCTCGAACTTGGTAGAGAGCTCCGTTACGATCCCTACGATATTTTTGCTGAATATCCCGAACCCTTGGTCCCTCGCTATCTAAGAAAGGAGGTTACGGAAAGAATCTCGAGTGACGGGAGAGTGATTTTACCCTTAGATGAAATGGAATTGAGAGAAAAACTCGATGAACTTTTAAAAGAAGGCATTCAATCTTTAGCCGTATGTTTTTTGAATTCTTTCGTAAATCCAGTTCATGAATTTAAGGTTAAGGAAATAGTGACAAGAGAAGCTCCAGATTTATTTTTGTCTATATCTTATGAAGTTTTGCCTCAAATAAGAGAGTATGAAAGGACTTCAACCACCGTAACAAATGCATATGTTAAACCTATTACAGCGAGGTATTTAAAACGTTTGGAAGAACGTTTGAGTTCTTTAGGATTTGGAGGACGGTTATTTATAATGCTCTCATCGGGAGGGATTACTACTACTGAGGTGGCGCGGGAATATCCTGTTAGGATTATCGAATCGGGTCCTACTGCTGCTGTAATTGCTGCTCAATATTATGGTAAATTATTTGGTATTTCCGACCTTTTCTGTTTTGATATGGGAGGTACTACAGCTAAGAGTTGTTTGATTCAAAAAGGCAAAGTGGATTTGGTTTCCACCTTTGAAGTAGGGCGGGTGCAAAGGTTTAAGAAGGGTTCGGGTTTACCCATTCAGGTTCCAGTGGTGGACCTTTTGGAGATAGGGGCTGGTGGAGGAAGTATAGCCAGGATAAATCGAAGGGGTCTTCTCCAGGTAGGTCCGGAGAGCGCCGGGGCTGATCCCGGTCCTGTCTGTTATGGGTTAGGCGGTGAAGAACCTACGGTGACCGATGCTGATTTGGTCCTCGGTTATCTTGATCCCAATTATTTTCTCGGTGGAGCTATGAAGCTTAACAAAGAGGCGGCGATGGCCGCTATAAAGGATCGGGTGGCCCTTCCTTTGAATGTGACTTTGATTGAGGCCGCTTACGGTATTCATGAGCTCATTAACGAGACTATGGCAGCCGCAGCGAAGACCCATATTGCCGAAAAGGGTGGTAACCCCAATATAGTGACCATTGTGGCTTTTGGAGGTGCGGGCCCAGTACATGCTTATGGCCTTGCCAAAAAGATAGGGGCTACTCGGATTTTGGTCCCACCCTTAGCGGGTGTAGGGTCGGCCTTAGGGTTCTTCACGGCTCCTATAAGTTTTGATTTGGCGAGAAGTTACAAAGGTAAAGTGGAGGAGATGGATTTTAATATGGTGGAAGAGATTTTTAAGCAGATGGAAGAAGAAGGGGCTTCTATTTTAATGGGGGTTCGTGAGGGCGATGAGATTATCTTTGAAAGGGCATTGGACATGAGGTATGTGGGTCAAGGTTCGGAGACCACAATCCCCATTGAGGGGAAGCCCTTTAACCTTTGGTCCAAAGAAGAAATAAAGGCGCTCTTCCACGAACATTATCAACGTCTTTATGGACGTACTTATCCAGGAAGCCCCATAGAATTTGTGACCTTTAGGGTAAGGGCAAGACTCCCAGAGAGGCCTTTTAAATTCCCTCGATTGAAACCGGAATCGGAGGATCTCGAGAAGGCCCGAAAGGGGAAGAGGGAGGCTTTCTCCCTTTTGAAAAAGGAGTTCATCTTATTCGATGTTTATGATCGATATAAACTTTTCCCGGGTGCTCTAATCAGTGGGCCTGCCATTATTGAAGAGAGGGAGTCCACCATCATAATAGGTGAGGACGCAGAGGCCTCGGTGGACGAGTATGGGTTCGTTTGGATTAAGATCAAAGGGTAAGGGGGCGAAAAAAAATGGTGGGGAAGTTTGATCCCATAAGGTTAGAGATTTTATGGAGGCGTTTACTAGCTATTGTGGACGAAGCGGACGCTACGGTTGCTCGGACTGCTTTTTCCAGCCTTTTGCGGGACGCTCACGATTATACTTGTATGTTTACCGATAGATATGGTCGAGAATTGGCCCAAGGGACTTTTTGTACCCCCGGACAAGCTGGGGCCATGGCCTTAGGGATTAAGAAAATTGTAAATATGTTCCCCTTTGAGAGTTACCGACCAGGGGACGTGATAATAGTAAATGACCCTTGGCTTCTGGCTGGGCACTTGAACGACATATGTGTGTTAAGCCCGGTTTTTTACAAAGGTGAACTTGTGGCCTTTACCGCTTGCGTATTTCACCATTCTGACATAGGGGGAAGAGTCTCTTCGGATAACCGCGAGGTTTTTGAAGAGGGTTTGTTCTTGCCTCCGGTGAAACTTTACGAAGAGGGAAAATTAAATGAGGCAGTTCTTGAGATAATCCGTTGGAATGTGAGGACTCCGGATTCAGTTATCGGTGATATAAGAAGTCAAGTGGCCGCCAATCACGTTTGTGCCCGTAAATTAATAGAGATGTTAGAAGAAGAGGGGTTAAAGAATTTGGATGACTTGGCAGAGGAGATTATAGAAAGATCCGAACGCAGTATGAGATTGGGAATTTCCAATATTCCTGAGGGCGTTTATCCGTTTGAGACGGTGATAGAAGGGCCTCCGGGTAAGGACGACGTGTTGGTCAAGCTCAGTGTGAAGGTTAAAAACGGAGAAGTGGAGGTGGATTTCACGGGTACTTCTCCCCAAGTGGATTGGGGGGGCAATGTGGTTTATAACTTCACCTATGCTTACTGCTTTATGGCCATTAAAAGCGCAGTAGATCCTGAGATTCCCGTAAATGAGGGTTCAACTCGGCCGATTAAAGTCACGGCTCCGGAAGGAAGCGTGGTTAACTGCAAGTTCCCGGCAGCAGTGGCTGCCAGGATGCAGATCGGTCATTTTATGGCCGAATTGGTTTTCCGCGCTTTAGCACCCGCTATTCCCGACAGGGTAATTGCTCCCTGTGGAGGTACGCCTGCTCACACTTACATATTTTACGGCAATCGCCATGATGGAAGTCCTTGGCTTACTAACGTGATAGGTGGTGGAGGGATGGGGGCCAGTAGCAAAAGCGATGGGCATCATTGTGCCATTTTCCCGGCCAATGGCGCCAATACACCGGTGGAGATCTTCGAAAGCGACACCCCTCTTTTGGTTTTGGAGAGAAACCTAATTCCCGATTCCGGAGGAGCCGGGAAAATGAGAGGCGGCCTTGGAAGGACTTTTGTGGTGAAGGTCCCAGATGATGAGTTTGCTCCCAAACCCCCGGTGGTAATAGCCATTCAAGGGGGAAGGTTCAAGTATCCAGCCGAAGGACTTTTCGGGGGGAAACCCGGGGCCAAGTCCAAGTTCCTCGTCAATGGGGAGCCAGGTGACCCGAGTACCTTAACTTTTTGCAAACCCGGTGACATCATCGAATTTCATGCTCCGGGAGGAGGAGGGTTCGGCGATCCTTTGGAGAGGGATCCCGAGATGGTGA
Organism: uncultured Thermodesulfobacteriota bacterium; assembly: GCA_964543765.1. GTDB lineage: Bacteria > Desulfobacterota > B13-G15 > B13-G15 > B13-G15 > B73-G16. The sequence goes on along the minus strand of CAZIZI010000016.1, from coordinate 16,597 downwards.
AGCGAGATGTGCTTTATGGGTATGTGAGTTTGGAGAAGGCGCAAGAAGAATACGGGGTGGTAATCGATCCACATACCCATGAGGTCGATTGGGAGAAGACCAAAAAACTTAGGGAAAAGCTAAAAATGAAGAGAACCCTTTAAGGAGGGTTTTTATGGAAAAAAGGTCCTTCATACCGAAATTGACCGAAAAGGAACTAAAGGAATTACAGCTAGAGGGTTTAAGGTGGACAGTAAAACATGCCTATGAGGGGTCCGAATTTTACCGGAAAAAGATGCAGGAAGCGGGGGTTAAGCCCGATGACATAAAGAACCTAGAGGACATAAGTAAATTGCCTTTTACTACGGCTCAAGACCTGAGAGAGGGTTATCCTTTTCCCTTAAGATCCGTTCCCTTCGAGAAAATAGTCAGAATACACGCCTCTTCTGGTACCACCGGTAAAAGAAAAGTCCTGTGCTACACCCAAAAGGACATCGACGATTGGGCCGACATGATGGCCCGATGTTACGAAGTAGCTGGTGTTACCCCCCTTGATCGGGTTCAGATAGCGGTCGGTTATGGGGTGTGGACTGCGGGGGTGGGATTTCAACTCGGATGCGAACGCCTTGGAGCTATGGCAATACCGATCGGACCGGGCAACTTGGATATGCAATGCCAGTTTTTGGTCGATTTCCAAACTACAGTTATATGTTGTACGGCCTCTATGGCTTTACTTCTAGCGGAGGAGGTTGATCGGAGAGGGTTAAGGGGGAGCCTCAATTTGAAAAGGGTGATAATGGGTTCAGAAAGGTCAAGTGATGCGATGAGAAAGAAAATAAAGGAGCTTTTGGGAGTGGAACATGTGTTCGATATAACTGGGTTAACCGAGTTATATGGACCTGGAGCAGGTATAGATTGCGAGTTCCACAAAGGTATCCACTACTGGAGCGATTATTACTTTTTAGAAATCCTAAACCCCGAAACCTTGCAACCCGTACCACCAGGGGAGATCGGGGAGATGGTGGTTACTACCTTGAGAAAAGAGGCCGCTCCTCTGATTCGATATAGGACAAGGGATTTGACCCGTTTGATACCTGAAAAATGTCCCTGCGGGATGGTGTTCCCGTTACACGATCGGATATTGGGAAGGTCCGACGATATGTTCATCATAAGGGGAGTGAACGTTTATCCGAGTCATATAGACGAGATACTTTCTTCCATTTCGGGCATTGGGAGTGAATATCAAATAATCTTGGAAAGGCGTCAAGACGGTAAGGATTACATGATCCTCAAAGTGGAAAGGGAAAAAGATGGCGATCCTTCTATGGATTCCAAAATTGCTGAGGAGATTTCGGAGAAGATAAAAAGCCAAGTTTTGGTAAGTTGTGATGTGGAGATAGTGGATTACGGGAGTTTGCCTCGCACAGATCGCAAGTCAAAAAGAGTTTTTGATTACAGGGAGTGAGAAAATGATGAAATTAAAGGTTAAGGAATATTTCAAGGTTAAGTCAATAGAAGAAGCCATAAATCTTAAACTTCAGTATGGCGAAAAGGCCATGTTCATCGCCGGTGGAACAGATGTGATAGTGGGGTTAAAAAACAAAAAGTGGAGCCCTGAAGTTTTGATTTCCTTGAATGAGATTCCAAGTCTTTCTTACATAAAAGAGGAAAACGGGTATGTGAAAATAGGGGCACTTACCACTCACAGGGAGATAGAAAGGTCATCCATTATCGAAAAGAAAATTGGAGCTCTCATAGATGCCGTTAAAAACCTGGGTTCGGTTCAAATTCGTAATGTGGCAACCATAGGGGGGAACCTGTGTAATGCCGCTCCTTCGGCCGATACCGCTCCTCCCTTGTTAGTCCACAATGCCTTTATAACGCTTGAGGGCAAGGAGGGGCGAAGGTCTTTGCCTTTGGAGGAGTTTTTCCTTGGTCCAGGTAAAACCGCAAAAAAAGAGGAAGAAGTATTGATTGAGATCAGTTTGCCCACTCCTCCAAAAACCGCTAAAAGTGCCTATTGGAAACATACCCGAAGGGCGGCCCTTGAGCTTCCTATAATAGGCGTGGCTGTGTATTTAGATGTGGAACTTATGGAACATGGAAAATTACGGCAGGTTTTTGACTCACCGGATTCCACTTGGGATGATCAGTTAAGAGCTTTAAACGAAAGCGATATTCTCTGTAAAGAATTGAGACTAGCTTTAGGGGTTGCTGCTCCTATTCCTTTAAAGGTGAAAGAGCTAGACGGAATAGTGAGAGATAAGCGTTTAAGTGAGCAGCTTCTTTCGGAAGTAACAGATGTGGCTTTGCAAAAAGCACAAGTAAGAGATAGTTGGAGAGGTGCAGCTTGGTATCGTAAAGAGATGATAAAAGTGTTGACGAAAAGATTGGCTCTTATCTGTTTGAGAAGGATCCTGAAGGAGGTTTAAAGGTGAGATACACTATAAATTTTAGGCTCAACGGGGAAGAGATTAGTATGGAAGTAGAAGCTTCTTGGACTTTACTTTATTTGCTTCGCGAAGTCTTAGGCCTTAAAGGGACAAAAGAGGGGTGCGGAATGGGAGAATGTGGGGCGTGCACGGTGCAAATAAATGGGAAATCGGTTGTTTCTTGTATATACCCTGCAATGGAAGTTGATGGGAAAGAAGTTTGGACCATAGAAGGATTGGCCCAAAGTTCCGAAACTCTTCATCCTTTACAGAAGGCCTTTATTGAACACGGGGCCATTCAATGTGGTTTTTGCACCCCTGGGATGATAATGTCGGCAAAGTCGTTATTGGAAGAAAACCCTTCGCCTACCGAAGAGGAAATAAGAGAGGCTATTGGTGGTAATATATGTCGATGTACAGGTTATGTACAAATTATTGAAGCTATAAAGCACGCAGCGGAGGAATATCATGGAAGTAAAAAATAAAGAAGAATTAGAGCAATTTACGGTTGTCGGAAAGCCTATTCCTAAAAGAGATGCTTATTACAAAGCTACAGGCCAAGCTTTTTATATACAGGACGTAACGCTTCCAGGGATGCTTTATGGGAAAATTTTATGGAGCCAATACCCGCATGCGCGGATAGTGAATATAGATACATCAAAAGCGAAACGGTTACCCGGGGTTAAGGCAGTTCTTACGGGGTATGATGTTCCCGAGTTTCGATTTGGATTTTTGAAGGATAATATGCCTTTAAAGAAAAACAAAGTGGTCACCTTAAGGGATGAAGTAGCAGCAGTTGCGGCTATTGATCCAGATATAGCTGAGGAGGCAATAAGCCTAATAAAGGTTGATTACGAACCCCTTCCGGCGGTGTTTAATCCTATCGAGGCGATGCAAGAAGGGGCTCCCCTTATTCATGAGGAAAAGGGTACTAACGTCTTACCTCTTCCTTGGAAGTTAAAGGTAGGAGATATAGAAGAGGCCAAAAAGCGGTCCGCCTATATTGTGAGTGATCGATTTAAAACCACCTGGGTGACCCATTGTTGTATGGGCACAAGCGGGTGCGTGGCCTATTTTGATCCTCAAGGTAATTTGATCATTTATGCCAATACTCAAATTCCCTACTTGGCTCAGAGGGATTTCCAGGAGTTTTTGTCTGTTTTGGGGTTGAGTGATAAGAGAGTAAGGGTTATTCAACCCTATATCGGAGGTGGGTTCGGTTCCAAATTGGATACTTACCCCTATGAGTACATCGCGATCCTTTTAGCTTGGGTGACGAAACGTCCGGTAAAAATACTTTTCACTCGTGAAGAAGAGTTTAAATATACTTCCCCTCGACAACCGACTATCATCGAGATAACCCAAGGATGTGACAAAGAAGGAAGGTTAACTTTCCGAGAGGTACACATGATCTTGGATAATGGAGGTCGTACCTCCTGGGGGGCTACAACGCCATCGGTAATGATGATGCCCATTTCTTCCCTTTATAGGGTCCCCAATGTGCTTTATACAGCTACTTGCGTATATACCAATAATACTTACTGTCAAGCTATGCGAGGATATGGTAATCCTCAAGCCACTTGGGCTATAGAATGTTCCATGGACGAATTGGCTGAAGATGCCGGAATAGATCCCATGGAATTCCGTTTGATAAACGCTAATCAACCTGGAGAAATTACGCCACAGAATTTTAAGGTTTCTTCTTGTGCTTTAAGGGAGTGCATCGAAGAGGTGGGAAGATTGTTAGAATGGAAAGAAAAAAGAGGTAAACAAAGGGATAAGGCCAGGGGAGTGGGAATGGCTTCATTGATACACGTGGGTGGTGGCGCAAGGGTTTATCGATCAGACGGATGCGGCACCATCATTAAGATAGATGATTTTGGAAAAGTCCAAGTCTTTACAGGAGCCACTGATATAGGACAAGGAGCCGATACGGTAATTGCTCAAGTAGTTGCCGAAGAATTAGGGGTTTCTATTGATGATGTCACAGTAATATGGAACGATACCGATATATGTCCTTGGGATGTTGGTGTACATGCAAGCAGGACTACCTTTATTGCCTGTCATTCTGCTTTAGGAGCAGCGAGAAAAATTAAAGAAAAAATCTTACAATTGGCTTCTTTAATCCTCGGAGTTACCGAAAATGAGTTAAAGATTAAGAATGGTTTGATATTTTGCGAAAAAGATGCATCCAAGAATATATCATTAACTAAGCTTTTGCGCAATATTCATTACAGAACACAGGGAACTATAATGATGGCTGAGTATTTTTATGATCCTGACACCGAGATGTACGACAAGGAGTTTAAAGGTAATTTCTCAAAAGCCTACGCATATGGAACTCATGGGGTTGAAGTGGAAGTGGATAAAGAAACGGGTAAGGTGAAAATATTAAAATATGTAGCAGTTCACGACGTGGGTAAGGCTATTAACCCTATGTTAATAAAAGGGCAGATTTATGGTGGAGCGGTGATGGGTATGGGTTTTGCGTTAACTGAGGAGATGATCTTCCGAGAAGGAGAGCTTATGAATCCCAATTTTAGGGATTATAAAATCCTCACTGCTAAAGATGTGCCTCCTATAGAGGCTGTTTTAATAGAACCCGGGGAAGAAACTGGGCCTTATGGAGCAAAAGGGATTGGGGAGCCGGGGTGTGTGCCTTCGGCACCGGCTATCGCCAATGCTATTTATGATGCTGTTGGGGTAAGGATAAAGGAATTGCCTATTACACCTGAGAAAATTTTGAAAGCCCTGAAGGAAAAAGAAGGTAGCTAACCACCTCCTAGAGGTTCCAAGAAAATTTCAACAAAGACTTCGTCTCCATCTTGAAGAGGGATGTCCCCTATTTCGGTCGGTAAAAAGGTCCTTCCGTTAAGGATTATTCTTCTTAAATCATCACCAGGAGTTTTTCTATGATCCAAAATTTTAATGGGTAAAACAATGGATTGAATTCTTTCCAGTAGATCCTTTAAAGTACTTTCCTCCTCTACTTCCAAAATTATTGGAGGTTTAAACTTATTCATCATCTCGAAATTAGCATCGATTTTGATCTTCATTTTCCTTTGGAAGGAAAGACAAATTCGCCGTCGAGAACTTCCAGTAAAAGGCCACACATTTCTTTGGGGTTATGAATAAAAGCGTATCTATTGCCCATTAAAAACCGGGGTTGAGTGTCGATGGTTTTTACGCCTTTTTCTTGAAGTTCCCTAAGAGCTTCTTCGACATCCGGGACCCGAAAGGATATCAAAAAAACCCCTTCTCCTTTCTTTTTAAGAAATTTGGCCACTTCACTTTCCTCATCGGTTGGTTCCATAAGCTCAAATGCCACATCTCCTACGTAGTATCTGATCACCTTAATTTTTTCCTCAGGAGCCGTATACTCAACTGCAGGTTCCAATCCCAAATCTTCTTCAAAACGCTTACGGGCACTTTTTAAATCCCTCACCGCAATACAGATATGATCCACCGCTAAGAGTTTCATCTTTCCTCCTTTTGGGCTACCGCTTCTATAGCTTCGATGATTTTCTTGTAACCTGTACAACGGCATATATTAGAAGAAATAGCTCGAATAATATCCGAACGAGTGGGTTTCGGATTCCGATCTAACAGCGCTTTAGCAGTAAGTAGCATCCCCGGCGTACAAAAACCACATTGCACTGCCCCATGATTAACAAAGGCCTCCTGTAAAGGATGAAGCTTATCCCCTTGTTTAATGCCTTCTATTGTAGTTATTTCTCGACCATTAACTTCTGCAGTGAGTACTAAACACGACCTTACCGGCATTCCATCAAGTAAAACGGTACAAGCTCCGCAACTTCCTAACCCACAACCTTCCTTAGTTCCCGTAAGTTCCAATCGATTCCTCAGGGTTTCAAGGAGGGTCTCATGAGGTTTTACACTTAGATCAACCTGTTCGCCATTGACCTTGAATTGCACCCTTATGAGTTCCATTGTTGCCTCCTTCAACTTCCAAAAACCCTTTTGGCTAACCTTTGGGAAAGAACAGGTATCATTTCTTTTCTGTAGAGAGGATCAAGTATTGTATTGGCAATAGCCTTTATTTCTTGGGATAGTTTTTGCATACTGGAAAGAATTTCTTCTAATTTACCTTCCCATACCTTCGGACCAGGACCTATGCCTCCGATTGCTATTTTTACCTTCTCACTTGAACCCGATAGTGCTATCCCTAAAAGTGGGTAATCAATTGAACCTCTTAACCTTAATTTTTCATAACCTCCTTTTGTGACTTCATTAGGAATGGAGATTTGGCAGAGGATCTCTCCAGGTCTTAAAGAAAGGGGAGAAACGCCATTGCCGGTGAAGATCTCCCTTAAAGGGATCTCTCTTTCGCCTTCTATTCCTATCAGTTTTAAAGAAGCTTCTAAACTCAGAAGAGCAGGGGCCGTATCACTCATGTAGTTAGAATGGCACTCTTTAGCCCCTGTCACATGACATCTTTCGCCTCCGGTTTTGACGCAGGGGCCTTTTGCCTTTCTCCAAAACTCGGATTGGTTATAAAAAAGGCATCGAGTGTCCTGTAAAATATTACCCCCTATAGTGCCTCTCATTTGTAAAGTTTCACAGGAAGTTAAAATTAAAGCTTCAAAAAGAGCAGGAAATTTTTCTTTTATCATTGGTGTTTTCGATAATTCGAAAAGCGTAACCAAAGGGCCTATTACTATCTTGCCATCTTCGACCCTTACCTTTTTGAGTTCCTCGATATCCTTGAGATCTATAACCGCTATGGGTTTTTTGAGTCCTAATTTCATACGGGGTATGAGATCAGTTCCACCCGCTAGATACACCGCATTTCCGTCATAAGCGGTAAAAGTCGCCAGGGCTTCTTCTATGGTTTTAGGCCTAAAATAGAAAAACTTGGGAAGCTTCATTTTTCGGCCTCCTTTTTGGCTTTTCTCAAGGCCATCCACACCACATCCGGAGTAAAAGGAAGCTCCGTAATAGGTATACCCAAAGCTTGATATAAGGCGGTTCCAACGGCGCTATAGGCGCTCATCCTTATAGTCAAACCCCCTTCTTTGGCTCCGAATGGTCCCTCCGGATCATAAGACTTTACTATCATAGGTTCCATATCCGGAATATCACACGCCAAGGGCACTTTATACTCCAAAAGATCGGGGTTCAGTAAAAATCCCTTATGCCACAGATTTTTCTCCAAAATCGCCGCTACTCCCGCTTGCACAATGGATCCCTCTATTTGCCCTTCAACAGCCATTGGGTTAATAGGATAACCACAATCATGGGCTGCATAAAAACGCGGAATATATATCCTTCCGGTTTCCTTATCCACTTCCACCTCTGCTACACAAGCTCCATAAGAAAAGGTGCCAGCAAGTTGTCCATAGGGCCTTTTTACCCATTCTCGTTCGAAGTCTATTTTTGGCATGTAACTCCCAAAACCAATAATGGGCCTTCCCATGAAAAAGGCTTCTCTCACCACCCATGAGATAGGTATGTTTTTGGAGGGGTCCTTTTTCCACACGACCATTCGGTTCCTTAAGTCTAACTCTTCCGCCGGAACGCCCAATTTATCAGAGGCTATAGCTAATATTTGACGCCTTGCATCTTCACACGCCCTTTTAACTGCATTGCCACTTACAAAGGTGGCAGCTTGGGAATAAGCTCCTTGATCGAGATTTGTAATCTCCGTATCCGCATTGACCAAATTGATATCTTCCATGGGTATGCCTAAAACTTCAGAAGCTATTTGTATGGCTAAAGATTCGTTACCTTGTCCGTTATCAACAATACCTGTGATTAAAGTTACTTGGCCATCATCATTAAACTTCAAATAACAAGAAGAACCCGATCGAAAACCCATAGGAAAACCACACATCATCCCTATACAACCGATTCCTATTCCTTTACCTTTACCCTTGATAATAGAAGGCCTCTTCTCTCGCCAATTCGCCTTTTCCGAGACCTTTTGAAGAGCTTCATGTAATCCTGAGCTTATTATTTTGGATTTGGTGATCGTTTCCTCGCCTACTTTAAGGCCATTTTTCAAGCGGATTTCCACCGGATCTATCCCCAAGGCTTCGGCGATCATGTCAAGCTGTACCTCATTGCCCACTAAAAAAGCCCTTCCGTGACACCCGTACATACCCCGTATTCCCTTATTGGTGAAGACCCTATAGCCATCATACCTCACGTTGGGGATACGATAGGTTTCTTCATATACGTAATAAGGCACCGAAGTGGCAATTGGACCTGTCGAACTGTAGGCTCCTCCATCATAAATTACCTTAAATTCCTTAGCTAAAATAGTTCCGTCCTTTTTAACGCCAGTTTTTATGGTCGCAATTACGTCATGCACTTGTCGAGTACACATGGCATTTTCTTCACGCGTCAGGGTCAATTTCACGGGCCTTTCCGTTTTGATTGATAACAAAGCGGCTATCAAATCTGCAGGTTGAACCTCACTTCGACCACCAAAGGCTCCCCCGATGTTTACGTGTCTTACCCTTACGCGGTTTAAAGGAAGGCCTAATAAGTTTGAAAGGGCCTTGGCTCTTACATGAGGGCCAGCATTAGGACACCAAATATCGAGAAAACCTTCGTGATAATGGGCTACCACTGCATAGGGTTCCATCATGGCATAGGCTTCACCGGCTGCTCGGAAGGTGTTTTCCATGACTAAATAGGACTCTTTAAAAGCCTTCTCTACATCACCCACTTCTATGTGGACATGAATATTGATGTTGCGAGGAAATTCCTCATGAATAAGGGGAGCTCCTTCTTGCATCGCCTCGATAGGATCAAACACCGCTGGAAGAGGTTCGTAATCAACCTTTATGAGTTCCAAAGCCTCCATGGCTATTTCTTCGTCAATGGCCGCAACCGCAGCCACATCTTCACCCACATACCTCACTTTGTCCCTCGGCAATAAAGGATGATCCTGAGTGTACTTAAAAACCCCCCATTTGACCCCCTTAGTATCAAAACCGGTCACCACTGCCTTAACCCCAGGAAGCCTTAAAGCTCGACTTACGTCTATATTAAGAATTTTGGCGTGAGGAAGAGGACTCCGCAGCACTTTAGCATAAAGCATGCGCGGAAGCTTTATATCATTCGTATAAATGGCTTGACCAGTTACCTTGCCTATAGAATCCCTTCTTAGAACAGGCTTACCAACGATTTTGTATTCTTCATGTTGTTCCATTCTAAAACCCTCTCGAAAAATTTTAGTACACTGTATACCGAAAATTAACGGATTGTCAAGGTATGGGTTGTTTTAATGGGGAGGATTGAAGATTAAGTTTGAAACCGTTTCTATTCTCTTTAAGCCTTTTATCTCTTCAGGTAAGGAGGGGATGAGGATGGGGGTTGGAAAAATGCTTTTAAGGGATTCCAGGTAGTTTTGTTGCATTTTCAGACGTTTTAAGTGGAAAGGTCAATAAGGAGTCTCTACAGGTTGGTTTATAATCAAACAGTCTACCCAAGGATTGTTACTATAAAGTTCTTGGAAGATCCTTTGGGTCTGTTTTACCGCTAAGCCCTCGGGGATGGTCACAATCACGTAACCCACATGTTTTTTCCCTTATAAAAGTTTCTATTGCCTCCGAAAGGTTTTGCCAGGACTCTATTATTCTCAGAATGCCCCTTTTCGATTTAAGTCCCAGTATGCCCTTTGTCTTTTCGATTCCATCAAGTAAGTTCAAGTAAAACTTGGTGGCTCCCTCCAAGTGTTTCAAAAACAAAGTGGGTAGCTTCAATAACTTAAGGGTGTGTCCTGCTGGGGCGGTGTCCCAGACGATAAGAGTGAAGGCTTCCTTTTGGGCGAGTTGGTAAATATAATAAAGGATATATTCCTCTTCGATTCCCGGGGCACTTCCTACGTATTGGAGGGCAAAATCCTTGGGCAAAGTGGTAAAGGCGCTTATTACTTGATAAATCTCCTCTCCAAAACGTTCTCGCCAAAGCTTAAGTATTTTTCGGACGAGATCTCAAGGACGAATAACTTCCCCTCACTTTTGGGTACTTCCCTTATCTCCTCACCGGGCTCAAGTTCTAAGATATCCGACAGTGAAGGCGTTGGATCACTGGAGAGAAGGAGTGTCCTTTTACCTTCCTTAGCCGCAAATAGGGCCAAAGCCGAGGCGCAGGTGGTTTTCCCAACTCCTCCCTTTCCTCCTATCATGACCAGTTTTTTCCAAAAGGTCCCTCAAAACTTACTCTCCAGGAGCTTGTAAATCCAAAAAGCCAAGGAAAGACCCCAACAATAGGGGGCGAATTGATAAAGTTCACCACTTTGAACTTTTTTCAAAAGAAAGCTTAAAGACACGTAACCACTAAAAAAAGCGCTTAGCCCTCCAAGCAGGAAAAGTTTCAGAGAATCCTCAAATCCCGAAAGGATTCCCCTTCCCTCAAAAAACATGGCTCCCAAAATCGCGGGTATGGCAAGAAGGAAGGAAAAATAAAAGGCTCCCTTTCTCTTAAGGCCTAAGTGAAGCCCAGTGGAGATAGTTAAGCCGGAACGGGAAAGACCGGGTAAAACGGCAAAGGCCTGGCTTATGCCTATAAGAAAAGCATCTTTAAAAGTGGGCAGATCCTTTCGGCCTTCCTTAAGTTTACGAGTAGAAAAGAGAAAAAGACCCGTTAAAAAAAGCATCAACGAAGTAAAAGTACCAGAGGAAAAGACTTCTTTTAGGAAGAAATGGACCAGCAGCCCCCCTGGGGCAGTAGCTAAACAGGCGATGACGATGGAAAGACTTAAAGAATTAAAGGGGTTTTTTAACAGCTCAAAAATAAGGCTTCGGAATTTAAAAAGGATGGCAAGAAGCGTTCCAAAATGAAGAAACACATCAAACCCCACTCCCAATTCCTTATATTTGAGGACCTCCTTGAAAATCACCAAATGACCCGAGCTTGAAATGGGCAAAAATTCAGTAAGCCCTTGAATTATCCCCAAAAGAACGGCCTTCAGGATTTCCATTTTTCTTCTTTAAGCTTTAAAAGTAATTCATAAGATATTGAAAGGTTTCCTCGACCTTTTCCAAGTTCTATCTCATCCCTTGGGGGTCCGTGAAAATCAGTGCCTCCGGTGAGAAGAAGACCGTATTTGGTCGCAAGCCTTTCGTATAGCTCAGTCTGTTCAGCGGTATGATCGGGATAATAAGCCTCAATGCCCTTAAGGCTGTGCTCCTTTAGCCCTTTGAGGAATCTTTCGAGTTCTTCTCCTTCAAGTTCCAGAGTAAAGGGATGGGCCAGCACCGGGATGCCCTTAGCCTCAAGGATCATTCTAATGGCTTCTTCGGGGCTTAAACGAAACTTCTCCACATAAGCAGGCCCGCCCTTTTTTAAAAATCGCTCAAAGGCCTCATCGACAGAGGAGACGTAGCCCTTTTTAAACATGACCAAGGCGAAGTGAGGTCTACAGATTTGGCCATCTTTGGCTTCGGCCTTGACTTCTTCTAACGTTAGTTCTATTCCGAGTTGCTTTAACTTTTGGAGCATCTTGAGGTTTCTTTCCTCCCTTGCCCTTTGGACAAGTCGGAGTTTTCTCCAAAGGGTTTCGTCCCGGAAGTCTATGAAATATCCCAATAAGTGACAAGTCCCCTTTGAGACATCAACGCTTAGTTCTATTCCCGGTATGACTTCAACCTTATAGGACTCCCCTTCTTTTAAGGCCTCTTCAACCCCGGCGACTGTATCATGATCAGTTATAGCGATGGCCTTAAGCCCTAAGGTCTTTGCCCTTCTTACCACTTCGCTTGGACTCAGGGAACCATCTGATGCAGTCGTATGGACGTGAAGGTCTATAAGCTCCATATTCCTAATTCCTTTAAAAGGTCCTTAAGTCCAAAGGACCACTGGGGGAAGGGTACAGGGGTGAAGGATGAGAAAAACACACAGATGGTGACTATCCCTAAAAGCTTCCTTTTGAAATCAAGGGGAGTTAGATCATCAAGCGGAGGCGGATGGCGCCAACCTAAACTGGAGATTAATATGATCAGAAGAAGCCATCCCAAATTCACAAAAAGGGCCGTTAACATAAGTCCTATCATTGCCCATTTGAAAATCAAGCGACTTCTGGGTCCGAAAAGGGCATACATCACGTGCCCTCCATCAAGCTGGCCTATGGGCAAAAGGTTTAAAGCGGTAACAAAGAGGCCAACCCATCCCGCATAGGCCATTGGATGGAGGATCACATCATAGCCCTCGGGAATATCCCCCAAAATGAGCTTTTGAATAAGCCAAAAGAAAGGTGGGCTTGAGAGCTTTATGGTCTGGGGCGGTAATTGGGAGACTGGAATCGGTTTAGAAATTAAGAGCCCAAAACCAATTGCTGGAAGGGCTAAAAAAAGTCCCCCCAATGGGCCGGAGACACCTATATCGAGAAGCGCTTTCCGATTGGGGATAGGGCTTTTGCTTTTTATAATGGCCCCAAGTGTTCCGAAAGGAGGAAAAGGAAAGGGGATAAAATAGGGCAAGGAGGCCGAAACCCGATGGCGTCTACTTAACAAATAATGACCCATTTCGTGGGCCAAAAGAATTGCCATGAGGGTTATTGAGTAAACCGAACCCCCTATGAGGAAAGTTGATCCTACTGTCAAACAAAACAACAAAATATGGGGGAGAAGCTTACGCATATGAAATTATTTGGTTTTGTAACGCATCTTCTTGCGAAGCTTACGTCTCTTGTGTTTGTTGATTTTTCGTCTCCTCCATTTTAAAACAGATCCCATCCTTTCTCCCCATTCGATTTTTTCTTTAAATTGACGTATAAAACTAACCTATAAAACATAAATGGTCAAGGGAGGTAAAGATGGAAGTTCTATCCATTGAAAGGAAGAAGGGCGTTTGGTGGGTGATGTTAAACAGGCCTTCTAGGAAAAACGCTTTGAACAAAAGCTTAATCAAAGATTTATCTCAAGCCTTCGATAAAGTCCAAAAAGAGGGGGGAAAGATCGTCATATTGAAGGGAAACGGCGGGGCTTTTTCCTCGGGAGGGGACCTCAAGGAGTTTTACGAAAGTGAGGATCCGGTCTCCTGGATCTGGGACTCGGTGACCGAGTTGAATGCGCTTTTGATAAAAATAAGAAAGGCTCCTTTTATAAGTATAGCGGTAGTCGAAGGATTTGCCGTAGGGGCAGGAATGAGTCTTGCTCTTTCCTGTGATTTGGTTATTGCTTCAGAGGACGCTACCTTTAATATGGCTTATCGGCGAATAGGCTTTACTCCGGATGGAGGAGGGAGTGTGTTTTTGTCAAAAATAATTGGCGAGAAAAAATATAACGAACTTTACCTCCTTTCAAGAGATATAAGCGCTAAGGAAGCAAAGGAGATTGGGATCGTGAACTTCGTGTTTCCTCAAGACAAGCTTGAAGAGGAAGTGGAAAAACTCGTGGAAGAACTACTTTCACTTCCTCATGAAGTAATTCCCTTTTATAAATCCCTCGTTAATGCCTGGCTTTATAAGGACTTGGAGGAACAGCTTCAAAGAGAACGGGATGCCATATGTGAGGTAATAAGACAGACCGATGTGAAACAGTTGATTCAAAAGGTCTTGACAAAGAAAAGAAGTTGATACTAAAAATATAAAGACCGGTATGTTAGCCTTAAAAGGGCACCCAGCCGGAGGTGCCCTTTTTTATTTTTAAGGAGGAGGTAAGGGGCGATGAGAAAAATGTTTGTGTTTTTTCTCGTTGTTAATTGGGTAAATCTGGGCTTTTCCCAGATTTTAATAGGCGTAAGGACGGCCACCGATCACTCCCCCTTTTATGTAGCTGACAAATACGCGCTCTATGAGAAGGAAGGGCTTAAGGTGGGAGTGAGACTTGTTCCCTCTAATACGGAGATCGTTGAAGCCTTGAAGAGAAGGGATTTTCAGATGGGGGTTTTCCCTTTGCCTTCGGCTATTGCGGCTATAAGTCAAGGGGTACCCATTAAAATTGTGGCTATGACCGGAAGGGGAGGCGATGGGATTTTGGTCTTAAATGAATCGGGGGTAAAGACCGTAAAGGATTTAAAGGACAAAAGAATTGCCACCATAAAAGCTTCGATCCTTGACATAATGTTACGTTATGCGTTGGAGAAGGAAGGTTTAGTTCCCGAAAGGGATGTGAAGTTTCTTTACTTTATGAAGCTCGGTGATATGATTGGTCCCCTTAAGACCAAGCAAGTTGAGGCTTCCTCTCATACGGAACCGTTTTTAACGGAAGCGGAACTTTTGGGATGGGGTAGGATTCTCGTTTATTACCACAATTATTGGAAAGATCATCCTTGTTGTGTAGTTGTGGCTCATCAGGACTTTATAAACTCCCAACCGCAAAACCTGAAAAAAATCTTAAAAGTTCATCTGGAGAGCATCCGATACGTCAATAAGAATAAGGAGAATACAGCAAAGATCATATGTGAATATATGAAAGGCTTTGACCCTCGAATCGTATTGGAATCGCTTTCGCCTCGCCGGATGAAGGTGGATTATCAAATTGCACCTGAGGAAGTCTTAAAGATGGCGGAGCTTATGAAACGCTATGAGATGATCGAAGAAATTCCTCCCGTTGAGAAGATGTTGGATCTGAGTTTTTTGAAAGAGCTCGCTCAAAGATGAACCGAACCTTAAAAGGCCTTTTGTTGGTTTGGGTGTTTTTGGGGGTGTGGGAGTTCATTTCAAGGTCCAAGCTCATAGATCCTCTGCTTCTACCCCCTCCAAGTTCTGTCCTTTTTAGGGGGTGGGTCCTTTTCTCAAAGGGAGAGCTTTGGGGTCATATAGGGGCAAGCCTTTGGAGGGTCCTTTTGGGGTTTTTATTGGCCATAGTTTTTTCTTTGCCCTTGGGCGTATTTTTAGGGCTTTATCCGAAAGTGGCCGATTATTTTGACCCTTTATTTCAGCTTTTCAGACCGTTGGCTCCCCCGGCTTGGATTCCCTTGGCCATTTTGTGGTTTGGGATAGGTGATAGGGCAGCGATTTTCATAATCTTCGTAGGCACGGTGTTTTCCATGCTTTTAGGCATAATGGGGGCTACAAAAAGGGTCAATAAAGATCTGGTCAAAGTGGGCCTTACACTTGGGGCAGATTGGAGGGAGGCGGTTTTTTATATCGTTCTCCCTTCTATTGCGCCCTTTGTATTTACCCAATTGAGGATTGGGATTGCCCTTTCCTGGATGTGTGTGGTAGCTTCGGAGATGGTAGCGGTTCAAAGAGGTATAGGTTTTATGATGATTGAGGCAAGAAACCTCTTTCGGACCGAGGATATTCTTTTGGGTATGGGGGTTGTGGGAGGTTTGGGATATGGGATGGATTTACTCATACGTCGAATTGAAGAAAAGGCCCTCAAATGGACCAAGGGGTTGATGGTTCATGAGCTTTTTGGAAGTGATAGAAATTTATAAGAGATTTTCAAACCAAAACGGGCGCTTGGAAGTCTTAAAGGATGTTTCCTTTGAGGTAGAAAAAGGAGAATTTTTGGCCATACTTGGTCCTTCTGGATGTGGAAAAAGCACCCTTTTGAGTCTGATAGCCGGCTTCGAGAAACCAGAAAGCGGTAGAATCCTCCTTGAAGGTAGACCCGTTAACGGGTGGGGGAGGGAGAGGGTTTTGATATTCCAAGAACCTCTTCTTTTCCCTTGGCTGACGGTAAGAGGAAATATCGAGTTTGGTCTTAAGGTCCTGGGGGTTAAAAAGGAGGAAAGGAGGCGAAGGGTCAAGGAGCTTATAGAAAAGGTAAAACTTGAAGGTTTTGAGGATCGTTACCCTCATGAACTTTCAGGTGGGATGAAACAGAGGGTGGCTTTGGCCAGGGCCTTGGCAGTTGATCCCCTTCTGCTTTTAATGGATGAGCCTTTTGCTTCCGTTGATGCCATAACCCGATTTCATCTTCAACAGGAACTATTGAGGATATGGAAGGATTACCGAAAAACCATCCTTTTTGTTACTCATAGCCTTAAGGAGGCTCTGCTTTTGGCCGATCGGATTGTGATCCTGAGTAAAAGACCCGCTCAGATAAAGACAATCTTTCAAGTACCCATACCCAGACCAAGGGAAAATAAACTCCAAGAGCTTGCTCTTTGGGAATTGGAACTTTTAAAACAGCTTGAGTCTTAAAAGTTAAAGAGTCCGATAGGGCTGAGGCTGTTCTAAAAATATCTTCGCCCCTCCAGCCTCGAAGGGGCTTGACAAAAGGGGCATTTAGTTAGTAAAGCTCAAGGAAGGATGTTGGAGT
>CAZIZI010000015.1:0-38488 GCA_964543765.1 uncultured Thermodesulfobacteriota bacterium | reverse complement strand
GTAAGCAATCTGGCAAGGGGAGATATTTTTGGAACAGCCTCAATAAACCTATTGACAAGTTTAAGAACTCGTGTTATTTATCGATCGATCGATCGGTAGAAATGAAGGGGATGCTTTCGAAAAGGGAGATGGTTTTAGGCGTTGCTACTAAGCTTTTTGCGGCCAAGGGTTTTGATGGTGCTTCAGTGAGGAAGATTGCGGAAGAGGCGGGTTTAAGTGTAGCCGGTATGTTTCATTATTTTTCTACCAAAGAGGAGATCCTTTTTCACATAATGATGGTCTTTTTGGATGAAGGGTTGAGGGGGCTCAAGAGGATATGCGAAAGCGAGAAGCCATCGATTGAAAGGCTTAAGGAGGTCTGTAAGTTCTTCTCCGAATATTTTGCAGGCCATCAAGATGAGCTTACTATCCTTTCCAACGAAGGAAAATCCCTTTCCCCTGAACACAAACAGATATTTAAGAGGAAGCAACGCCAGTACTTGGATATCGTGAGGAGTTTGCTTCGAGAGCTTCATGAGGAAGGTTTGCTTAAGGAGATCGATCAAACGGTTTTGGCATTTTTATTTTTCGGAATGGTACTTTGGACTTCTCGTTGGTATAACCCTCAAGGGATAGTTAACCCTACCGAACTCGGTGAGATTATAAGCGAGGTCTTTCTTAGAGGGGTTTTAAAAGGAGGATAAGGTTTGTCAAGGGTTTTGATAATAGGTTCGGGTGTGGGGGGTATAAGGGCTTCACTTGAAGCGGCCAAGAGGGCTGAAGAAGTTTTTTTAATTGAGCGTTCGCCTTTTATAGGGGGAGAGATAAGTTTTCTTGACCGGCAATTCCCCACGGACCGTTGCTGTATGTGCCAAATGCTTTCAAGTTCAAGGGTTCAAGAGGGAGAGTATTGTTTAAGAAGATCTTTTTATCATCCAAAGATCAATATTTTAACTTGTTCGGAGTTACTGAAAGTAGAAGGAGAAGAGGGGGCCTTTAAGGTAACCATAATCACCAAATCTCGAGGAGTGAATGAGGATATATGTATCAGTTGTGGAAGATGCATTGAAGTATGTCCAAAGTCTATAAGGGATGAATTTGATCCTTTCTCTTATCGGAAGGCCATCTACCTCAATGGACCTGCTCCCTTTCCACCTATTCCTGCTATAGATTGGACGCTTTGTGACCTTTGCTCACAATGTGAGGCCGTGTGTCCAACAGGGGCTATAGACCTTAAAAAGAAGGAGGAAGTAAAAGTACTTGAGGTCTCTTCGCTTATCCTAGCCTCGGGGTTTTTGCCCTTTGATCCGAGCGGTTTGACTCAATATGGATATGGGCGTTTTGCCAATGTCCTTACGAGTTTCGAATTCGAGAGAGCCCTGAGCCCTCTCGGAAATGGACCAATTAGGCCTTCGGACGGTTCTATCCCGAGAAAGGTCGCTTTTTTACTGTGTGTAGGGTCCAGGGATAAGGAATGGATTCCCTGTTCTTCGGCTTGTTGCATGATAGGGATAAAACAAGCCCGTATCTTAAAGGAGATTCTGCCTGAAAGCGAAGTAGTTTTGTTTTTTATGGATTTAAGGACCTTTGGGAAAACTTATTACCGGTACTTGGAGGAAGCAAAACGTCGAGGGATTCGTTTCGTAAGGGGAAGGGTCCCTAAGATATGGGAAGATCCTTTGACAAAAGGCCTTTTAGCAAGATTCTTGGAACAGGAGCGAATAAAAGAGGAGCTTTTTGATCTCGTTGTACTTGTGACAGGGCAAAGGCCTCCGGTAGGCCAAAAAGACCTTGCAAAAAGCCTTGGAATCCAAACGGATGAATGGGGGTTTATCAAGGCAGAAGGCCTGAGGACCTCAAGGAAAGGGATATACGTGTGTGGCACTGCTTCAGGACCGAAGGATATTCCAGACACCATAATAGAAGCACAGGCGGCCTCCTTTTTAGCGACCCGAAAATTTGAACTCCCCCAAAAGTATATGAAGAGAGAGATCTTCCAAGAAGAGGAAATACCGAAGGAAGTGGGCCTCATCTTATGTAAATGCGGAGGGGAGATCCCCAGTGAAGAGATCCTTAAAGGTATGGAGGAATTTTTCTCACCTATTTGTGAAAAAAAATACTTGTGTCTCGAAAAGGAGATTTTCCCTTCCGATAGGTTTTGGGTAATCGGAGCTTGTAATCCTTACTGGTTTAAAAGGAAGGTTTTGAATAGGTTTGAAGAAGTTCAAGGGGTTAGATGGGTAAACGTGAAAGGGATATTAGGTGGGAAGAGAGAAGGCATAGGCACAGTAAGGGGATTGCTTTTAACCGAAAGGGAGAGATTGAGAAGGAAAAGTGCGGGAACCATTGGACACCTTTACGTTAAGCCATCTGTTTTGATTATAGGAGGTGGCTTATGTGGTATTGAAGCGGCCATCAACCTGAGTAGAGAGGGTATTCAGGTTCATCTTGTCGAAAAAGAGGGGAAGTTAGGGGGAATTTTGTGGCACTATCCCTCTCGGAGGGGTCTTTTGGAAGAAAAGCTCAAGGAGATGGAGGAGGGGGAAAGCATTTGGGTTTATTTGAATTCAAGGGTCTTATCTGTGGATGGAACTCCCGGGGATTTCAAAGTAAAAGTAGCCTCTCAAAACGAAGAGAAGGTCATTGAAGTGGGGGCTATTCTTTTGGCCATAGGAGGAAAATCCTATGAGCCCAAAGAGTACGGATACGGTAGTAACCCTAAGGTTTTACTTCAAAGGGAGTTTGAGGAGTTGCTTCTTTCAGAGGATCTACGGGATAAAGGCATAAGGAGAGTAGGGGTAATACAGTGTGTGGGTTCAAGGGACGAGGTTCATCCTTGGTGTAGTCGCTTCTGTTGTGAGGAGGCTTTGAAGAATGCCATTTTATTTAAAGATAAAAATCCCGAGGGAGAGATCTTCGTTTTTCACCGAGATATAAACGCTTATGGTTTAAAGGAATTGCTTTACCTTAAGGCGAGGGAAAAGGGAGTCATCTTTTTAAGGTGCGATCAATTGCCCATGCCCGAACTTTCCGACCGAATAAGGATTCCTTTTGATGGGGAGAGCTTTGAAGTTGATCTTTTGGTGCTTTCAGTAGGTGAGGTTCCGAGGGAGGATAATTTTGAACTTTCAAGGATTTTAGGGCTTCAATTGACGGAAGAAGGGTTCTTCAAGGAGGCGGAGCCCAAATTCCGCCCCTTGGAGACGTTAAAGGAGGGGATATTCCTGGCGGGTGGTTGCCATAGCCCAAGGACCTTTGAGGAGGCTCAAATCCAAGCTTTGGGAGCGGTTCAGGCAATTCTTGGCTTTTTATCCAAAGAATCTTACTTATCGAGACCAATTTCCGTCGTTCAAGAGAGACGGTGTTCGGGATGTGGGCTATGCGTGGAGGCCTGTCCCTATGGGGTGCGTTTTCTGGACGATGAGGAGAAGGTCGCTCGGGTAAAGGCCCCCTTGTGTCAGGGTTGTGGAGTTTGTGCTTCCATTTGTCCGAATGGAGCCACAAAACTTGAGGATTTTGAAGAACGACAGGTCATTGGGGGTGTGGAGCTCCTTTTAAGATGAGGAGGTGAAGATGAACGGCAAGATCATCGGGTTTTTCTGTCACTGGTGTGCTTCAACAGCGGCAGATCTGGCGGGTACTTTGAGGAAAACCTATCCCGCCTCAATTAGGCCCATTCGCGTGATGTGTACTGGATCGGTAGACCCGGTTTACATTCTCGATGCCCTTTTGAAGGGGGCTGATGCCGTTTGGGTAGGGGGGTGAAACCCGGGAGAATGCCACTATGTTAGTGGCAACTTAAAAGCACGTAGAAGGATTGCGGTAATAAAGAGGATATTGGAGGTGCTTGGCCTTGAGCCAGAGAGGGTTTTTCTAACTTGGATTGGAGCAAGTGAAGGACCCCAGTTCGCCCAATGGGCCCATAGGATTGACCAGTTTGTAAAGAAAAAGGGACCTAATCTCCTTAGTGGGTCAAGTACTACGTGAGAGGGAAAGATGGGAAGAGGCGTTTTTCTACCTTTAAACGGTAAAGAGGTTCAAGAAGTCCTAAGGGATGTTTGGAAAAGGTTTTTGCAGAAGCCCCTAAAGGCTCTCCTTGTACCCATTGAGAGCGAAAGTTTCATCTCTCCGGGTTTGATTGGGACTCCCGATGGTATCGAAAGGACAAGGGCTCTTGCCCCTTATATTCCTATAAATACGGCAAGGCTTCTTCAGATGCTTACCAAGCTCGAACCCCCTTCTGAGCCTATAGGGGTTGTGGCAAGACCCTGTGAGATACGAGCAGCGATTGAGTTGAGGAAGCTTAAACAGGTAGCGGAGAAAAACCTCCTGTTTTTGGCCATAGATTGTCTGGGGACTTATTCGCTTAGACTTTATCAAGAGAAATTAAAAGAAGGAAAAATCGAGGAAGTCCAAGTGGATCAAAGTCTTATAAGGGATGCTTGTAGAGTTTGTACCTATCCAGTTGCTCCTTGGAGTGATTTGAGGGTTTCTTATTTGGGAATTGAGGAGGGAATTTTCCTTGAAGCTTTAACTGAAGAAGGGGAGAGGCTTCTTAAGGAATCGGGTTTTGAACTTGAAGAGAAGAAGTTCGAAAAAAGGAAGAGGGTTTTATCGGAGCTTCTCGAAAAGAGGACTCTTAATGAAAATGAACTTTTGCACCACCAGCAGGAAGAGCTTAAAGGTTACGAAGCCCTTTTAAGAGAGTTTTCAGTTTGTATAAAGTGCCATAATTGTATGACCGTCTGTCCCCTCTGTTATTGTAAGGAGTGTTTTTTCAATTCGCCGAGTTTCGAGTTTGAGGCCGATAGGTTTTTGAACTTGCTTCAGCTAAAAGGTGTTTTGAGGTTACCAACGGAGATTCTTCTTTTTCATCTGACCCGAATGGCTCATATGGCGCTTTCTTGCGTCGGATGTGGAATGTGTCAGGAAGGATGTCCCCAAGGAATAAGGGTGTTTGAGCTTTTTAAGGCTGTAGCCAAAAAAGTTCAGGAAATCTTTCAGTATGAGCCAGGACGAGACCCAAAAGAGGTGCTTCCCCTTATTACTTTCAGGGAAGAAGAACTAAAAGAAGTGGAGAGTCGCCTTCATGACCTTTAAGGAAGTATTTTCAGAGCTATTTAAATGTTATCAATGTTTGAGCTGTACCTTAGGATGCCCTTTGGCTGAAGAAATGGACCTTAAGCCCCACGAATTGGTGAACATGTTGATCTTGGGCAAAGATAAGGAAGTTTTGATTAGTCTCACCCCTTGGATATGCGCTTCTTGCGAGAGCTGTCAAGTAAGGTGTCCCAATGGAGTTCCGCTTTCGGAGTTAATGGATCAAATAAGGCAAAAGGGCATAAAGGAAAGAATTTATAAAGGAAAGGCATTTGCCTTACCCCTTGTTTTCCTGAAGGAGATAAAGAAGAGGGGAAGGATTCACGAAATTTCGTTGATTTTGGGGTTAAAGAGGTTAGTGGGATTTAAGGTCTCAATGGAGGAACTGAAAATGGGTTTTAGGATGTTTTTAAGGGGAAAGTTAAGGATAAGGCCTGCGAAAAGGGTTTCATCTGAGAGTTTTAAGAGGATTTTTGAGGAGGTTTCCTTTTGAAGTTCGCCTATTATCCCGGTTGTTCGGTTGAAGGCTCCTCGCGGGAATACGACGAGTCTCTCAGAGCTGTATGTGAGGCTTTAGGAATTCAACTTGTGGAGATTCCCCAATGGAACTGTTGTGGAGCCTCCTCGGCTCATCAGGTGGATTCCTTCTTAAAAATAGCCCTTCCGGCGTTGGATCTTTTAAAAGCAGAAGAGATGGGGCTTCCCATTCTGGCACCTTGTGCAGCTTGCTTTTTGAACTTAAAGCGTGCTAAAAAGGCGCTTCTCGAAGATGAAAAGCTCAAAACGAAACTTTCGTCCTTATTCGGCAAGAACTTCCAAGGAAAAACCGAAGTCTTTCATCCCCTCTGGGTGTTTTCGAAGCCTGGATTGATAGAGCGATCACAGGAGCTTATTAAGGTAAAACTTTCTGAACTTAAGCTTGTTTGTTATTACGGATGTTATTTGGTTAGGCCTCCGGAAATTACGGAAATAGACGATCCTGAAAATCCCCAACTAATGGAAAAGATAATGAAAACGCTTGGGATCCAAGTTATCGATTGGGCCTGGAAGGTAGATTGCTGTGGTGGGAGCCATTCGCTTCTTAATCCTCACTTGGTGAAAAAACTTTCTAAGAGACTCGTTCAAAAGGCCAAAGAATCTGGGGCTCAGGGGATAGTAGTGGCCTGTCCCCTTTGTCAAGCCAATTTGGACTTATATCAAGAGAATCAAAACATGCCCATTTATTACTTTACAGAACTCATGGGGGTTTCCTTTGGCATTAAAGATGCCAAAAACTGGTTTAAAAGGCATATGGTTAAACCTTCTTTAGGTTAAATAAATCTGGGAGGATGGGAGATGACAGGCTTTGAACTGACCGAAGAGCAAAAGGATATAAAAAGAGCTGCTCGAGAGTTTGCTGAAGGAGAGATAAGACCTATTGCTCGAGAACTAGACGAGAAAGAGGAGTTTGACCCCAAACTTTGGAAAAAGGCGGCGGAATTGGGGTTTTTGGCCGTTTTTGTCCCTGAGGAATACGGTGGAGCTGGTTATGGTCATTTGGAGCAGTGTCTCATTATAGAGGAATTCGCAAGGGTGGATACGGCGGTGGCTCAGTCTATAGAGTCCACGTTTTTCGGCTCACAGATCATATTGCTTTTTGGGTCTGAGGAGCAGAAAAGAAAGTACCTTCCCGCTTTATGTAGTGGACAGATGCGTATGGGGGTTGCGGTGACAGAGCCCGATGCGGGAAGTGATGTGGCTTCTATCTCCACTCGGGCCGAAAAGGATGGTGATGAGTACGTAATAACCGGGAATAAGATGTTTATAACCAATGCCAATGTGGCTGATTTCCTAATTGTGGCCTGCGTTACCAATCCCGATGCGCCTAAAAGGCATGAGAGGTTGAGTTTAATAATCGTTGAGACCTCCAGGTCGGGTTACGAGTCAACGAAACTCAAAAGGAAGCTGTCTCTTCGATGTTCGGATACCGGAGAGGTGGCCTTCAAGGGGGTGAGGGTTCCAAAAGAGAACCTTATAGGAGAAGAGGGAAGGGGTTTTTATTATTTGATGGAGTTCTTCAACCGCACCAGGCTCCTTGCTGCAGCTCAGGCTGTAGGGACGGCCCAAGGGGCGTTGGAAAAGGCCATAAGTCACGTGAGGCAGAGGCATCAATTCGGAAAGCCACTTGCAGCATTTGAGACGATCCAACATAAAATCGCTGAAATGGCCACAATGACTGAAGCAGCCCGGAGCCTTCTTTACCGGGCAGCCTCAAAAGTGGATCGAGGGGAGGTGGACCCGGCCCTTATATCTATGGCCAAGTGGTTTGCTGCCGAAGTGGCGGTTAAGGTAGCTGATGAGGCCATTCAACTTCATGGTGGTTATGGAATCCTTGAGGAATACGATGTGGCCCATTATTGGAGGGATGCTAAAGTGCTTGAGATTTATGAAGGAACAAAGGAGATAGAGAAATTAATAATAGCAAGAAGGATGTTGGGGAGGTTTTAATGCAACTTGTTCAACGTTTTGAACTTTATGCGTGTCTTCAATGTGGTAAATGCACCGGGGGGTGTCCGGTATCCTTAAGAACTGACCTTAACATCAGGAGGATAATGAGGGAGCTAATATTTGGAGAGGAGGAGGTATTAAAAAAGGAAGCTATCTGGGATTGTACTACCTGCAAGACCTGTACTCTAAGGTGTCCTAGAGGGCTTGAACCCTCCGAGGTCATTGTGGCCCTAAGGGCTACTCTTGTAGAACTTGGGCGTGTGCCCAAAACGGTAATAGATGCTTTAGAGGCCACCTATGTGCATGGAAACCCCTGGGGAAGGGCTCGTCAGAAAAGAACGGATTGGGCAGATGGGATTAAAGTGAAGGATTTGACGAAAGGTGAGGAAAGCGAAGGGTTATACTTTGTGGGTTGTGCTCCTTCCTATGATCCAAGGCTTCAGAGGGTTTCAAGATCTATTGCTTTGATCATGAAAGTCGCAGGAGTGGATTTCGGAATTCTTGGGACTTCGGAAAGCTGTTGTGGTAATGAGATAAGAAGGCTTGGGGAAGAGGGACTTTTTGAGGAGTTGAGGGAGCAGAATAAGGAAAAGATCCTTTCAAGTGGTGTAAAATGGATAGTCACTACCTCTCCGCATTGTTTAAATGCCTTAAAAAACGAATACGGGCTTGAGGGCATAAGGGTTTACCATTACACGGAATTCTTCCTTGAACTTTTCGAGGAGGGAAGACTCCCCTTTAAAAATCCTCTGGTTCAAAAGGTCGCTTACCATGACCCCTGCTTTTTGGGTAAGCAAAACAATATTTACGATCCTCCTCGGGATCTTCTTAGAGGGATTCCCGAGCTTAAACTTCTTGAGTTTTCGAGATCGAGGGAGATAAGCCTTTGTTGTGAAGGCGGAGGCGGAAGGATGTGGGTCGAAGGGACTGGAAGAGGCACAAGGAATAGCGAAATAAGGGTAAAAGACGCGGAAGCCCTTGGGGTGGATATCATCGCTACGGCTTGTCCTTTCTGTCTTTTGACACTTGAAGATGCTTTAAAAACAATGGGCCTTGATGAGAAGCTTCAAGTAAAGGATATAGCGGAGCTTCTTTCAGAGGCCCTGGGATTGGAGGTGGAGAGATGAACGTCATCGTATGTTTAAAAAGGGTTCCAGATGTGGCAGAGATAGACCTTCAGGTGGATGCTTCATGTAAAAGCATAAAGACGGAGGGATTGCCTTACGTATTGAACGATTGGGACAACTATGCTTTGGAAGAAGCCATAAGGATCAAGGAAAAAACAGGAGGAAAGGTTTACGCTTTAACGGTGGGAAAAGAGGTTGACGAGGAGGTTTTGCGAAGGGCCCTTGCCCTTGGTGCCGACGAAGCATTGAGGGTATGGGATCCTTCTGTAAGTGAAATGGATCCCTATGTGATCGCTTTACTTCTCTCCAGAACGATAAAGGAGAACGAGATTCCCTTTGACCTCATCCTCACAGGTGTTCAGGCTCAAGATGACGGTTATGCCCAAGTGGGGCCGATTTTGGCTGAACTCTTGTCCATTCCCCATGTGACTCTTGTCACTCGTTTAGAGCTTTACGAAAAGAAGGCAAGGGTCAAAAGAGAGCTTGAAGGGGGATTGGAAGAAGAACTAGAAGTAGAGCTTCCTGCTTTATTTACGATTCAGAGTGGGATAAACGAGCCAAGGTATGTCTCTATTTTGGGGATCAAAAGGGTGGCCAAGAAGGAGATAAGGGTTTTAGATCTTGGTGCCCTTAAGCTTGATCCTGGGGAAGTTTTGCCAAAAATCAAAGTGGAAGAGCTTTTCCCACCTCCAGTAGGGGAAGGAGCTGAGATCCTTAAAGGTAGCCTTGATGAGATTTCCGAAAAACTTCTAGAGATCTTTGAAAAAGGAGGTGTGATCTAATGGGGAAGGTGATGGTTTTAGTAGAACACCGAAGAGGAGAGATCAGGGAGATAACCTATGAGATGTTAAAGAAGGCTCAACAATTGGACGAAGGAGTTGAGGCCGTTTTGATAGGAGAAAACCTTTCCGAGTTAAAGGAGAAGGTGCGCCCTTATTGTTCGAAGCTCATCATGGTTAAGGTTGAGGGCCTAAACGAGTTCAACTCTGAACCCTATCAGCACATACTCTCCCAGCTTCTCGTTCAACGTAAGCCAAAAATCCTTCTTATAGGGCATTCCGCTCAGGGGATGGACCTAGCTCCTTCACTTGGGGCAGCCCTCGGTTGTGGGGTCATAACAGATGTAGTGGATTTCGGTTTTCAAAACGGTGAGGTTTGGGCCATAAGACAGGTTTATGGGGGAAAGCTTTCGGCAAAAGTAAAGGCTTCATCGGAGACGGTGATCCTTACGGTCCGGTCAGGTTCCTTCGATCCTCAAGGCCTACTCGCTTTTAAGGGTGAGGAAGAAGAAGTAACTTTTCCTCTTGTTCCATTTCCCTATAAGAGGTTCCTTGGCTTTTTAGAAGCTCCTAAAGCGGAAGTGGATATAACCCAAGCGGATATCATAGTCTCCGTAGGAAGGGGGATTGGGGGGCCAGAGAATATCCCCTTAGCTGAGGAATTGGCTAAAGCTTTGGGAGGAGTTTTAGCCTGTTCCAGACCTGTCGTGGATAAAGGATGGCTTCCTAAGGATCGACAAGTCGGTACTTCTGGTAAGACCGTGAAACCCAAAGTCTACATAGCCCTTGGGATAAGTGGTGCCTTTCAACATGTGGCAGGTATGAAGGGGGCTCAGATGATAATAGCGGTAAATAAAGATCCCAAGGCGCCTATTTTCAATGTGGCCCATTACGGGATTGTGGGGGATGTCCTTCAAGTTATCCCTAATCTTTTGAACAAGTTGAAGGAGAGGAAGAAGTAAGATGGTGGTTCCGGCTGTATTGGTTATAGGGGGTGGGATAGCTGGCATGCAAGCAGCCCTTGATGTAGGGGATGCCGGTTATCGCGTTTACTTGGTTGAACGCAGCCCCTGGATCGGTGGACATATGGCTCAACTGGACAAGACCTTTCCCACCAATGATTGTGCCATGTGTACCATTTCTCCGAAGCTTAGTGAGGTAGGCCAGCATCCTAACATCACCCTTTTGACAAATTCGGAGGTAATAAAAGTAGAAGGAGAAGCCGGCGAGTTCAAGGTCACCATAAGAAGAAAGCCTCGCTTTGTAGAT
Source organism: uncultured Thermodesulfobacteriota bacterium (assembly GCA_964543765.1). Lineage (GTDB taxonomy): Bacteria > Desulfobacterota > B13-G15 > B13-G15 > B13-G15 > B73-G16. The sequence continues at coordinate 27,747 of CAZIZI010000015.1, read as the reverse complement.
CCTACCAAGTGCAATGCCTGTGGCGAATGCGTCAACGTATGTCCAGTCTCAATACCCAATGAGTTTGAGCAAGGCCTTTCCTTGAGAAAGGCCATTTATAAAGCATACCCCCAGGCCATTCCCAATGCCATGGCTATAAGCAAACTTGAAAGACCGCCTTGCGGATTAACCTGTCCCGCAGGAGTTAACGTTCAAGGATATGTAGCCCTTATTTCCCAAGGTAAGTTCAAAGAAGCCTATGAGCTTATTTGGGAAAAGAACCCCTTGCCAGGCGTCTGCGGAAGGGTCTGTTATCATCCCTGTGAAGGTGCTTGCAATCGTTTAAAAATTGACGACTCAGTAGGAATAAATGACCTAAAGAGATTTGTAAGTGATTGGGTAAGGGAGAGGGGAGGAGCCAATTTGCCCAGGAATACAGTGGATCCCTCCAAACCAAAGGTCGCAGTGGTGGGATCTGGCCCTTCGGGATTGACCTGCGCAAGGGATTTGGCTCTTATGGGTTATCCAGTAACGATTTTCGAGGCCCACGCTCTCCCTGGTGGCATGCTCACTCAAGCGATTCCCAGTTATAGATTGCCTCGGGAAATAGTGGAATATGACATAGCGAGGATTCTGGATCTAGGAGTAGAACTTAAGACCGGCGTTAAGGTAGGAGAGGAGATCACGTTGGATCAGCTTCGCAAAGAAGGATATAGGGCCATATTTCTATCAGTGGGTCTTCCTTTGGGTAGGAGACTCGAGGTGAAAGGAAGTGATCTCGATGGGGTTTATATGGCTTTGGATTTTCTTAAAGGGGTAAACCTTGGTAAAAAACCCCTCATTGAAGGACCCGTTGCGATAATTGGAGGTGGAAATACGGCTATTGATGCAGCTAGAAGTGCGCTGAGGCTTGGGGTGAAGGATGTTTATATCCTCTATCGAAGATCTCGTGAGGAAATGCCCGCTTCACCTGAAGAAATATGGGAAGCGGAAGAAGAAGGGGTGAAGTTTGTTTTTTTGGTTAACCCAATAGAATTTATAGGAGAAAGGGGTAAGGTCAGGAGAGTTAAACTTCAGCGCATTAAACTCGGCGAGGTTGATGAAACTGGTCGGAGAAAACCGATCCCTATTCCGGGTTCGGAGTTCGAGCTCGAAGCAAGGACAATAATTCTGGCTATAGGTCAGACTTCAGACGTTAAATGGGCTGAAAAAGAGGGCTTAAAATTCACCAAGGAAGGCTTATTGGAGGTGGACCCGATAACCTTAAGGACGTCCTTGACAGATGTTTTTGCTGGAGGCGATGTGGTTACTGGCCCTCGCTTTGTAGTTGATGCCATAGCGCAAGGGCATGAGGCCGCCATATCTATCGACAGGTTCTTAAGAGGTGAGAACTTAGAGGTCGACCGTAAAAAGGTCAAAGCACAATGGGCTTCCTTACCCGAAAGGAAGTTCCTCGCCATACCTCGACATAGGCCCAAAAAGCGTGGTCCCATTGAGAGGGTAAGGGATTTCAACGAGGTAGCAGTTTCTCTATCAGAAGAGGAAGCGGTAGAGGAAGCTAAGAGGTGCCTTAATTGTGGGATATGTTGCGAATGCTTAATGTGTGTTAAAGCTTGTGAACAGAAGGCTATCGATCACAATATGAAAGAGGAACTTTTGGAGATTGAAGTAGGATCAATCATTGTAGCCATCGGTTTTACTCTTTTCGATCCTAGAAAGAAGCCGGAGTTTCTTTATGGACGTTCACCTCGGGTGCTGACAGGCCTTGAGCTTGAGAGGCTTATGTCATCTTCTGGTCCAACCGGAGGGGAGATAAAAATAGAAGGAAAAGTGCCCAAGAGGTTCGTGTTTATTCAATGTGTTGGATCAAGGGATCGGACCGTTAATCATCCATATTGTTCAAGGGTTTGTTGTATGTATACGGCCAAACAAGCTTACGAGGTAAAAGAGAGGATCCCTGATGCTCAAGTGACTATTTGTTATATGGACGTCAGGGCCTATGGAAAGGGCTATGAAGGACTTTATGAAAGGGTTCAGAAGAAGGGAATTCTTTATCGCCGAGGTATTCCCTCAGAAATACATGAACGTGATGGCGTTTTAATCGTGAGAGGTGAAGACACCCTTTTGGGTGAACCCTATGAGCTTGAGACAGATGTGGTCATATTAGCTACAGGCTTTGAACCCTCCTGTGGTGTTCAAGAATTGGCTTCCATTCTTGGTCTCAAACTTGACGAGAATGGGTTTTTCCAAGAAATGACGCCGTTGGATCCCGTGCTCTCCACTCGGGAAGGGATATTTCTCGCTGGATGTTGTCAAGCTCCCAAGGACATAAGCGATACTGTCGCCCATGCTTCTGGAGCAGCGGCTAAGGCTTTGGCTTTAATTTGTGAGGAGAAGAAATGAAAAGAGGTAAAAGGATAGGAGTTTACATCTGCCATTGTGGTAGGAACATCGCGGGATATCTTGATGTGGAAGAATTGGCGAAAAAGGTTAGGGAATTGAATTGGGTTTCTATAGTTAGACATGAAAAATACATGTGTTCAGAACAAGGCCAAGAGATGATAAAAAGAGACCTGCAGGAAGGCCTCGTGGATAGAGTCATTGTGGCTTCTTGTACCCCCACAATGCATGAGAAAACCTTCAGGCGGTGTGTAAGCGAAGCGGGTTTAAATCCGTTCCTTTATCAGCAAGTAAACATAAGAGAGAACTGTTCTTGGGTTACGGAGGATAAAGAGCAAGCTACCGAGAAGGCTTTTAAGCTGATAAAAGCAGCGGTGTGGAGGGTGAGGTTCCTCGAACCACTTTTCCAATTAGAATATCCCGTTGTGCCCTCCTGTTTGATAATAGGGGGTGGAATAGCGGGTATAACTGCTGCTCTTGATATTTCCGAGGCCGGATTTCGGGTTATTTTGGTGGAAAGAGAGGAGAAACTTGGGGGATGGGGAAGAAGGATTAGTTTAGGGTTTCCCAAATTGATTTCGGTAAGGGAGTATGTGGAGGATAGAATTAAGGAATTGGCCTCAAGGCCCAATGTGAAAATATACCTTCAAAGTGAAGTGGAGGAAATATCGGGGTTTCAAGGCGATTTTTATGTCAAGATCAGACTGAACTCACAAGAGGTTGTGGAGGAAAGAGTCGGCAGCATCATTGTAGCCACTGGATTTTCGCCCTTTGATGCGGAGCTCAAGCCTGAGTTTGGTTACCGAAAATATCCCCAAGTTTTGACAACTGTTGACTTTGAACAATTATACGACAAAGGACTTTTAGGAGGCGAAGCTCCAAAAGCCGTCGCTTTTATTCAATGTGTGGGTTCAAGGGACCAGACGCTTGGACGGACCTATTGTTCAAGGGTCTGCTGCACAGTAGTGGCGAAACAGGCCTTACTTTTAAAGGAAAGGTTCCCGGATACTAAGGTCTATGTGTTTTACATGGACGTGAGGACCTTTGGAAAAGGATATGAGGAGCTTTATGAGGAGGCACAGAGAAAAGGTGTTCTTTACGTTCGGGCTAATCCTGGTGAAATTTATCCGAAAAATGACAAGCTCTGTATAAAGTATGAAGATACCCTTTTACAAAAAGCTGAAGAGCTACAAGTTGATATGATAATTTTGGCCGTAGGGATGGATCCCCCGAAAGGTGCTGATGAACTTGGAAGAAAGCTTTTCCTTTCCACTTCGAGCGATCGTTTTTACCTTGAGGCTCATCCTAAACTTGGTCCTTTGGATACGTTTTCTGAGGGGATATTTTTGGCAGGGTGCTGTCAAGGACCAAAGGACTTGGTGGATACCATAGCCCAAGCCCATGGGGCAGCTTCAAGGGCCACAAGGGTTTTTCATCTCCAAAAGGTGATAAAAGAGCCCCTTGTCGCAAAGATCGATCAAGAAGTGTGTGCCAAATGTAGACTATGTGAGCAAACTTGTAATTTCAACGCTATCCTTTATGACGAGAGATCAAAAAGGATGAAAGTAATTGAGGCCGCTTGTAAGGGATGCGGGGCTTGTGCAGCCAATTGTCCCTCCGGAGCGATGAGCTTAAGTCACTTTCGGTATCCTCAAGTTTTACCTTGGATTGAAGCTTTATTAGATTAAGCGGTCCAGAGGTAATAGTCCTTGCTCCTCATCCTTTTAATTTTTTTCTGCCTTTCAAGGTAGGTCAGAGGGGCTAACACTTCCGATACGCCAAGCCACTTTTGAAATGTTGGCAAATCATCCCATTTTTCTTTAACATCCCATCTCATCAAGGAAGCAATTTCATAGGCTGTAAGAGGATGGTTTTTTTTACAAGATTTAAGATTTCGTCACACCTTTCGGCATGGTGTCTTTCGAGTTCGTATATCCTTTTCTCGAATTCCGAAAAGGGGTCCCCATGTCCGGGCAGTACTACTTTTACCTCTAACTCTGTGAATCTTTTTAAGTTTGTTAGATATAAGTTAAGTACATCCACTTCTTCTGACCATAGGCTTACATTTGGCGTTATTTCCCTTAAAAGATGATCCCCCGAAAAAAGTATCCTTTTATTTGGTTCGTAAAGACAACAATGGCCTGGCGAATGTCCGGGTGTTTCGATAACCATAAGTTCCGTTTCGCCGGAAAGTAACTTATAGCCCTCTTTAACCGGGTGAAAGCTTGGAAGGAAGGGGGTAAAGCCTTGGCTGGGTGATAAATTTTTAAGGCCTCAAGTTCGTTCTCGAGGAAACCATGTTGTTTCATAAGTTTTAAAGCTTCTTTTTGCCTTTCATCAAGTTTCTCTTTGATGATTTGAGCTTCAATTTCGTTGAGAAAAAACTTGAAACCATTCCCTCCAACTTGGCACAAAGTCCAACATGATCCAAATGAAAATGCGTGACAAATACCTCTTTTTCCTTATTATCGACTTCACTCTCTTTTAAGGCCAAACGTAGGATTTCAAGACAAAGGGGGATAATTTGGTCCAGGATCAACGATTAGAACCTTTTTGCTCGAAACAATTAAATAGGCGTTAACTTCCTTTAAAGGAGACCCTTCAATAGGGATCCTCACCCGGAAAATCCCTTCTTCTACCTTATGCCCCAAGTTCATCTTTTAAAATATAAGTCAAGTGTCATTATGAGGGCAAAGCCTATTATTGCCCCAAATGTGGCTTCCTCCGAATGCCTTTCGTTCCGCGATTCAGGTGTTATCTCTCCCATCACTACAAAGATCATAGCTCCCGCTGCAAATCCAAGAGCGTAAGGCAAAAGTGGATGCATTATTAATATTACCCCTAAAAGGGCAACCATTGGTTCGAAAGGTTCTGAGAGCTGGCCGAAGAAGAAACTTCCTTTTGCCGTAAGTCCTCCCCTCCTTAAAGGCAACGAAACCGTTAATGCTTCCGGGGCTCTGGATGCCTTCCCAAGGGCAAGGGTTAATGCGCTTATTAGTTGCGTTTTTACATTTGAGGCGTAAGGGCTCTAAATGAAACGCCAATATTTAGGACTTCAGGGATGTTATGGATGGTCACAGTCAGGATTAAAAGAAAAGCCCTCCGTACGAGAGAGTTCTTTCCGCAGGAGTGCAAAAAGGACACCAAACGCAGTGGTTCCCTAGGTGAAAAGAGTTGCAATTATATACATTGACAAAAAAAAAACGCTTTATGATAAAAAAACAACCAGTACGATCGGGGAGGGTAAAATGGGGGAAAAAGAAGCCATTACATGGCCAATGGATATTCCTGTTTTGCGAACAGTGGTTACTACCTTCAATGCCCCTGAGTCAAAGCTTTTACTAAATGCTTTTTGTTTACCGAAGATCTTTTATGGCCTTGCGGGGCTTCAGTTTTTTGTTGGTTCAATGGCGCAGCTGGGAAGGAGAAAGGCTTTTATTGTAACCGATAAAGGCGTGAGGTCTTTGGCTAATATGGTGGAAAAGTCGTTAAATGGAGTAGGGATCGTCGTTCAAACCACTGATGAGACCGAACCTGAGGTTCCGCTTCATGTGCCAAAGGATATAGCGAAGAAGATGGAGGAATTCGGGCCTGATCTTATTGTGGCGGTAGGTGGCGGAAGCGTGATGGATACGGCGAAAGTGAGTTGGATTTTGTACGAGATTCCTGATGCAAACCTTGCTGCCGTTGATGCCATGAAGCCGTTAGGGTTAAGAAAGAAGGCCCTTTTGGCCTGTATACCTACTACTGCAGGTACCGGTTCTGAAGCCACAAATGTGGCTGTGGTTCATGATGAAACTCACAGTCCTCCGCGAAAGGAGGGTGTCCTTCATCCTGAGGTATATCCAGATTTTGCCGTTTTAGATCCCAGGTTTGTCATGAGGATGCCTAAGACTCTAACCCTTGGTACAGCTATGGATGCCCTCTCTCACGCGGTAGACTGCTACTTATGTCGTTCCAGCAATCCAATTTCAGATGCCTTCGCGATAAAGGCCATAAAGATGATCTTTAAATACTTACCTCAGGTTTTAGAGAGGCCTAACAATCCCCAGTTAAGGTTGAGGACCCAAATTGCTGCTACCTTAGCAGGTGCTGCCTTTTCCAACGGAGGAGTGGGAACAACTCATGGGGTAGCTCACAATATAGGTACATTATTCGGAATCCATCATGGTATGGCCTGTGGGGTTACTATTCCTTATGTGATTAAGTTTTACGCAGAAGTTGACGACAAATACCTTTCCTTGGCTGAAGAGCTTGGTATAAAAGGGGAACCGAAAGAGGTGTTGAGCAATTTGATCGCTTTATTCTTTGATTTTTATAAGAAAGTAGAAGCGCCTTTGACCATTAAAGACCTTGGGATAGGGGAGAAGGATTTTGGTGAAAAGTTGGATCTTTTGGTCCGGTACATCCTTAAAGATCCAACTGGTCCTATGGCACCGAGACAGCCTTCCTATGAGGAAGTGAAACAGCTTGTTGAAGACATGTATTATGGGAGGGTCTAACATGAAGGGATACCATGGAAAGGTTTTAGAGGTTGACCTTACTGCAAAGAGTTTCAAAGAGGTAGAGATCCCGGAGAGGTTGCTTGAGGCCTTTGTAGGAGGTTGCGCTTTAGGAGCAGCTCTTCTTTATAAAAGGCTGAATGCTGATCTTGACCCTTATTCCCCTGAGGCACCTTTGGCTTTTGTAACCGGGGCCTTTACGGGGTTTTCTCCTTTTTCTGGGAGGCATGCTGTTTGTGGAAAATCACCTCTTACGGGGCTTTGGGGAGAATCCACGGTCGGTGGTTTTTTTCGGGGTAGAGCTGAAAAGGTTTGGCGTTGATGTTTTGATCATAACGGGCAAAGCTTCAAAGCCCACTTACCTTGTTTTGAGGGAAGGTAAAGTCCAATTTAGGGACGCAGATCATCTTTGGGGTAAATCCGTCTCCGAGACCGCCGAAAAGGTAAAGGAAGAAACCGACAAGAAAGCTAGGGTTATGTGCATAGGTCCTGCTGGAGAAAGGTCGGTCAGGTTTGCAAGCATAATGGATGAGAACCATCGAGCAGCTGGACGTACCGGTATGGGTGCGGTAATGGGATCGAAAAACTTAAAGGCATAGCGGTTATTGGTGAGAAGGGGTTACCTGAGGCTGCTGATCCAAACAGAGTGAAGGAGCTTTATTCGCAGTGTCTCGAGAAAATAAACGCAAACCCTGGTAAAGAACTGTGGCACACTTATGGTACCCTTATGTATACCACTCAAGGATATGAGCTTGGTGACACTCCGGCAAAGTATTTTCAGGAAGGTGTGTTTCCTGCCTTCAAGATCTCCGGTGAAGCCTTGATAGAAAATTATGAGGTAGAAAACGAAGGATGTGCCCTTTGCTCAGTTATATGTGGCCACCGGGTAAGAGGAGTCAAGATGGAGTATGAATCTATTGGTTCGCTTGGTTCAACCCTAGGCATTTATGACCTCGATTACATTCTCGATCTCACCCACATCTGCAACGAAATGGGTATGGATTCTATCTCGGCAGGGGTTAGCCTTGGTTTTGCCATGTATTTAAGCGAAAAGGGAGTGCTTAAAGATGGTGTCCAATGGGGAAATGGAAAAAGAGCGATTGAGGTTTTGAGAAGTGTAGCTTTTAGGGAGGGTCTTGGTGATCTTATTGCGGAAGGAACTTTAAGGATGGCTCAGAGGCTTGGGATTGATCCCGAAGAGGCAGCTTGTGTAAAAGGGCTTGAGATACCGATGCACGATCCTCGGGCTTTTAGCATGCAAGCCCTATGTTACGCCACAGGGATAAGAGGAGCCTGTCATATGCGTTCCGATTACTTCACGGTTGATATAGCTGCTGCTCCTATACCTGAAATAGGTGTTGTACCTACTGATAGGTTTGAAGAAAGCGAAGAGAAGGTGAAGATGACGGTAAATCATCAGAATGCCAAAGAAGTTTTGAATTCTGGTGTGATATGTATGCTTGGTATTTTTGACATAAACGATCTTTGTGCTTTTTACTCAGCTATAACCGGTAAGGAGGTTAGACCTCAGGATATAGTGGCACTTGGTGAGAAAAGCTTTATGCTTAAACGGATGTTGAACCTTAAGCTCGGTATGAGTAAAGAGCACGAAAAATTGCCTCAGGTTATACTCAGACCTTTGAAGAGAGGCGGAACGGGAGGCTTTGTGCCTAATATCCAGAAAACTTTGAAGATTTACTATTCTATTCGCGGAATAAGTGAGGATGGATATCCTACTCAAGATAAGCTCTCACAAATAGGCATAGAGGATCTGGTAAGGTGACCGTAAAAGCGGTGCTTTCGGCCCTTCAATTCCGGAAGGTTTTGCCACATACAGAAAGAACATTGGAAATTTCTTTACCAGATAATAGTACAGTGAAATATGTAGTACAAAAACTTTCGGAAAAGGTTGGAATTGATATTGAGGAGCTTTTAAAAAGCAAAAAGGTTGTCATAATTTTAAAAAATCGGGTATTGCAATATGAGGAAGAAGCGGATCATAAACTTTCTGAAGGTGAAAGTTTAATATTTATTAATCCATTAATAGGCGGATAATTAATAATGAAAAATTGAAAGGAGGTGCGAGATGAGTATTAGAGCATTTGTAAAATACGGTATTTTAATGCTTTCGTTGGTCCTGATGTTCTCGGTTTTGCCGGGAAAGGTATGTGCTAAGGATAAAATTGTGATTGGTCAAGCATGGCCTTTATCCGGACCGGGAGCAGCTGCGGCGAAGATTTCCGGTGGAACTATTTATGAGATGTGGGTTAAGGAAGTTAATAAAGCAGGTGGGATTTATGTAAAACAATACGGTAAAAAGTTACCTATAGAATGGAAGGTCTATGACAACGAAACCGACATCGGAAAGACACTAAGCTTTTGGAGAAACTGATTCTGGAGGATAAGGTGGATTTTGTGCTTCCTCCTTGGGGAACAGCTTGGCTGTATGCTGCTGCGAACATATGTAACAAATACGGTTACATTCTCATCGGTGGACCAGGTGGTGCTGCCAAACTAAAAGAGTTAAAGCTTTCTTACTTCTTCCAAGTCCTTAACTTCTCGGAAACCCAAGGCCCTGCTTTGGCCGAGATCTTCAAGGAAGTCGGAGTTAAAAGTGTTGCTATGATATACAGGGGTGACCTTCATGGAGTAGAATACGGGAGTATATTAGCTCTTTATTTTAAAGAAGCCGGAATTCAGATAAAGATGATGAAGTCCTTCCCACCTGATGTGACAAAGGATTTTACTCCTTTCCTTAAGGAGGCGAAGGGACTCGGTGTCGATGCCTTTTTGGCAGCTTGTTATCCTCCTGAAGTTATCGCTATAACGGAACAGGCTATAGCTTCAGATATAAACTTTAACGCCATATGGATGAGTGTCGGTCCTTATGATCCTGTGATTTATCGTGATAATTTTGGAGCAAATGTGGTGGAAGGTGTTATGGGTGGAGGTGCTTGGAACGCCAAAACTTCACCTGGAGCTGCTGAGTTAGTCAAATTGCACAAGCAGTATTACGGGGTGGAACCAGATTATTGGGGTGCTCTTTACTATTGGTCTTCTTTACAACATTTTCAAAAATGCATAGAGAAGGCCGGAACACTCGACCAAAAAGTCATAAGGGATATCATGGCTACGACCAAATTCGACACGGCCCTTGGTCCTTATTGGTATGACAAAAATCAAATGCTAGCTAAGGAATGCCACCCGGGGGAGATAGGGCAGTGGCAAAAAGGCGTATTTGAGGTCATAGACAAAAGTCCAAAGAGGACAGCCAAACCACTTTACCCAAAACCAGCCTGGCCTAAGAAAAAGTAACTTTTAAAAAAAGGACGGGTTTTTAAGGCCCGTCCCCACCAAAGATAATTCGACTCGAGAACGGAGAGTAAGGAAGATGGTGACGTTGCTGAATGTGATAATCGGGGGGTTTTTAATGGGTGGTATTTATGCCATAGTGGCTGTCGGATTAAGCATGCAATATGGGGTAGGAAGAGTACTTAATATCGCCCATGGTGAATTTTTAATGGTTGGTGCTTTCATTACGTGGAGTTTTTATACTTTTTTTCAAAATAAGTCCTCTTATTACTTTCTCTTTAGTAGGAGGAGTACTTTTTATTTTGGGGTATTTAATAGATTGGAGTTTATTTTCTCGCTTAAGGAGGATCTCTCCCTCCATTTCGGTTTACAAGGGTAATTCCTTAATGGCTTGTTTTGGGCTTCAATTTGTAATACAAAACCTTGCCATGTTGTTATGGGGAGGTGGACTTAAGGGATATAGTTACTTGGCGGTGCCTGTTAATATAGGAGGCGCGGTATTCGGTACAAATCGTTTGATAACCTTGTTTTACGCTTTGGGTATAAGTCTTCTCTTTTATCTATTTTTGACCAAAACCCGAACCGGAAAAGCCATAAGAGCTGCTTCCCAAAATGCTACTGCTGCTATTGTGGGGGTAAATATAGATTTTGTTCTTAGTTTATGTTTTGCCTTAGGTGCTATGCTTGCAGGTATTGCAGGTTGTCTCGTTAGTATGATGTATAGTATCCATACTGCAATGGGTTTGGAATACACAGTTATAGCTTTAATAGTGATAGTACTTGGTGGTTTAGGTAGTATAACAGGTAGCCTTATAGGAGGTTTTATTTTAGGGATTATAGGAAGTATTATGTCTTATGTTGAGCCTGGATTGACTCTTGTAGCTTATTATTTGCTATTCACGTTACTTTTGTTAATTAAACCAACGGGACTTATGGGGAGATAGGGGTGATGAGCTTCAAAAAGGTGGCGATAATTTTACTTCTTTTGGCTCTTTTTGGTCTTTTACCTTATTTCGGTACTCCTTATATGGTGGTTCTTTTTAGCAATATCTTCATGTATGCGGTACTTACCTTAAGTTGGGTCATGTTTTCGGGGCCAACTGGCTACATTTCTTTGGCTTCGGCTGCTTTTTTGGTGCCGGTATTTACACGGCTGCAGTTTTAAGTTTTAAGCTTCCAGTGATAATGATAGTTTTAATGGGTGCGATGGTTGGTTTTCTTTTAGCTTTGTTAATAGGAACAATAACTTTGAGATTGAAAGGTATATATTTTGCGATGTTTACTTTTAGTTTTGTTGAGTTATTACTTTATTTTGTGTTGTGGTATGAAACAAATATTAAAGGTACAACGGGTAGAATTGTATTTACATTAGGAAATGTTACGGTTTATTACATAATGTATATTTTAAGTATTATTTTATTATTAGTCATGTATATTCTTAATAAATCTAAATACGGAATGGCACTGAAAAGTATAGGAGATAATGAAATAGCTTCAGAACACAGTGGAGTTAATGTTACACGCATTAAAATATTGGTTTATGCGTTAAGTGCTGCTTTTGTTGGTGCTTGTGGATCGATAATGGCGACAAGATTAACGTATATTGACCCCAAAATTGCCTTTAATCCATTATATTCTTTTATTCCAATTTTTATGGCAATCTTTGGTGGGATGCGAGAAATATATGGCCCTATTATTGGTGCATTTATATTTAGTTATTTGCAAGAAGTACTTACTACAAAAATTCCATACTATTATATGCTTTTATTTGGTTTGTTAATGATTTTTATATGATTTTTATAATTGTCTATATGCCAGAAGGGTTAATAGGTTTGTTAAGGATTAACTTAATCAAAAGGAATAGGAGTTGAAAATGAGTATTTTGGAAGGAAGAGGAGTGATGAAAGCGTTTGGTGGGTTAGTGGCTGTAAATAATGTAGATTTTAAAGTCGAGAAAGGTGAGATTTTTGGGCTCATAGGTCCAAATGGTGCAGGGAAGACTACTCTTTTCAATCTTATATCAGGGGCTATCAAGCCCGATAGAGGGATGATCTTACTGGAGGGGGTCAAGATAAGTGGCCTTAAACCCCATCAGATTTCTCGTATGGGGATTGCTAGGACTTTTCAGGATGTAAAGGTTTTTGGGAATATGACGGTTTTTGAAAACGTGTATTTGGCGGCCGTATTCGGGGGAAAAGAAGGTTCCAAAAGGCGAGCGCTTACCGAAGAAGCCATTGAATTCTGTGGGCTCAAAGGGATGGAAGGCGTTTTGGCGAAAGATTTGCTTTTTTTCAGAAACGTTTAGAAGTAGCGAGGGCTTTAGCCACGATGCCCAAGGTGATATTACTTGATGAGCTTATGGCGGGGCTTAATCCCACGGAGACTTCGGAAGCTATAAAGTTAGTTAAGGCCATAAGGGAAAAGGGTATCACGGTCTTCATGATAGAGCACGTTTTGAAGGCTATTATGAATGTATGCGAAGGGGTTATGGTGCTTCATTATGGAGAAAAGATCGCGGAGGGTTCTCCTGAAGAGGTTTGTTCTAATCCAAAGGTTATAGAGGTTTATTTAGGAGAAAGGGTATGCTTCGCGTAAATGCCATAAACGTCTTTTATGGAAAGATTCAAGTATTGTGGGATGTTTCGCTTACAGTAAGGGAAGGGGAGATTGTCGCCCTTATAGGGGCCAATGGAGCGAGTAAGACTACGCTTTTGAACACCATTTCGGGTCTTATAAGGCCTGTTTCAGGCGCCATCGAGTTTATGGGACAGAGAATAGATGGGCTTCCGCCCCATAAGATTGTGGAGTTAGGAATAGCTCAAGTGCCCGAAGGCGGGAAGTTGTTTCTGGATATGAATGTTAAGGAAAACCTCGACATGGGAGCTTTTCCTCTAAGGGCTTGGAGGGAAAAGCATAAAGAATTCCCAAAGGTTTATTCCCTTTTCCCAAGGCTTAAAGAACGAGAAAGACAGCTTGCCAGAACCCTAAGCGGAGGGGAACGTCAAATGGTGGCCATAGGACGGGGGCTTATGTCGAAACCGAAGTTGTGCATGTTCGATGAACCCTCCTATGGGTTGGCACCATTGGTGATAATGGAGATGATGAAAGTCAGTAAAAGTTTACCGGAAAAGGGGATTTCAGTTTTATTGGTCGAACAGAATGTGAATTTGGCCCTTGAAATCGCAGATAGGGGGTATGTCCTTGAGAACGGAAGAATTGTAATGGAGGGGACAAGAGAGGAGCTTCTTGAGTCAGAATTAATTAAAAAGGCCTATCTAGGGATGCAAATGATGATTTTAATTCATTTGGAAAAATTTTAGGAAGGAGGTGTAAAGATGAAAGGAGAATTTGCAAAATTAACGGTATTGGGAGTATTTTTGGTGGTAATGATGGCTAGTATTTTTGTCCCCTCAGCTCAAGCTCAACGCGAAATAGATCCCATTGTTAGTGCGGATTGGCTTGGCGTTAATATTGTTGATCCTAATCTGGTGATTCTTGACATAAGAAGTGCAGAAGAATATGCAAAAGGGCACATTCCTGGAGCCATAAATGTTCCTTTTGAGGTACCGGTTTCTGCGTGGATTGTTATGAAGGATGGGCTTTTATTGGAATTGCCACCTGCCGAAGAACTTTTTAATACGCTGGGAAAGGCAGGGATTACCAAAGATTCAAAGGTCGTAATAGTTGGGCGTACTACTGATCCGATGGCTCCTTATGCTATGGCGAACGCCACTAGGGTAGCTATCACGTTGATTTATGCTGGAGTTAAGAATGTGGCTATTCTTGATGGTGGATTTGACCGGTGGAAATGGGAAGGAAAGGCGGTTTCCAAGGTGAAGGCCGTGCCTAAGCCTGTGAAGTATGAAGGTTCATTGAGAAATGATATGTTTATTACAAAGGATGAAGTAAAGGAAAAGATTGGAAAAGCCATTATCATTGATGGTAGGGATCCTGATGTTTATTTTGGAGTGAAGGTTGAACCTTGGGCTCCAAGACCTGGGCATATTCCTACGGCTAAAAATCTTCCAACTCCATGGTTGTGGAATCTGACGAAGGACTACGGAATGTATAAGGATACGGAGTTGATTAAGGAAATGGTGAAAGAACTTATAGGTGAACCATCTCAAGGAAAAGAGATCATAGTTTACTGTGGGGTAGGGGGTATGGGAGCACCCTGTGGTATATTCTGAGTGAGGTTTTAGGGTATCCAAACGTAAAGTTATATGATGGTTCTGCTCAAGAATGGTCAATGGACGAGGAATTGCCTTTAGTTAAATTCAAATGGGAATAGGGAGGTGAAGAGATGATGGATTTGGTAGAGGCAATTGCAGATCTAAAAGAAGAGGAAGCCTTGAAGATCGTAAAAGATAGACTTAACGGGGGAGAGGATCCGTTAAAAATTCTTGAGGAAGCGCGAAAAGGGCTCGAAATCGTGGGCAATCGATTTGCAACTGGGGAGTACTTTATCCCCGATCTCATTTACTCAGGCGAGATAATGAAACAGATTACTGAGATGGTTAAGCCACTGATAAGTCAAACTACCGAGGCTAAAAAATTAGGAAAAATCGTTATAGGTACTGTGGCTGGTGATATTCATGATATAGGCAAAAACATTGTGGTGTTTATGTTAGAGGTAAACGGTTTTGAGGTTTATGACTTGGGTGTAGATGTACCACCGGAGAGGTTTGTGGAAAAAGTGAAAGAGACACAAGCGCCAATTTTGGGTTTAAGCGGATTTCTGACTTTGGCTTTCGATTCGATGAAAAGGACTATAGAGGCTTTGAAAGAGGCAGGTTTAAGGGATAAAGTAAAGGTTATGATAGGTGGAGGACAGGTTACCGATGAGGTGAGAAAGTATACCGGAGCTGATGCTTATGGGAAAGACGCCATGGCCGCTGTGAGTTTGGCGAAGGCTTGGGTGGGGGCTTCATAAAATTTTAAAAGGAGGTAAGGAAAATGGAGAAAAAATGGGAAGAAATGACCCCTGAGGAGAGACAGGAGGTTTTGATTCAAAGGTGGCTTTCGCCGAAAGATCCTCAAGGGGAGGATTTGAAGTTTAAAACCCCCGAAGCCGAGGCAGAATATAAAGCTCGTGTCCAGCGGCTAGTGGACGCAATACAGTTGAAGAAGACCCCCGACCGGGTGCCGGTTTTGCCTCTACCTAATATGTTTCCAGTTTACTATTATGGTATAACCGTTCAGGAGGCCATGTACGATTATGAGAAATGTTTCGCTGCCTTTAAGAAGTTTGTATTGGATTTCCAACCCGATGCCACAATGGGATGTATGGGACCTGGTCCCGGAAAGTTTTATGATATTGTGGATTACAAGGTTTACAGGTGGCCTGGCCATGGGGTTGGTCCTAATCAATGTTATCAGGCGGTGGAAGATGAGTACATGAAAGCTGACGAATACGATGCTCTGATTACTGATCCTACCTATTATTTTCTTACCGTATATTTTCCGCGGGCCTTCGGATCACTCAAAGGTTTATCCTTGCTTTCACCACCTACTTACGTGCTCGAATTCTATCCCACCTTTTCAGCCGTTCATTTTATACCCTTTGCTCTTCCACCGGTGCAGGAGGCATTAAAGGTTATGGCTGAAGCAGGTGCCGAGGTCCTTAAGTGGATTCAGGGAGTAGTCGGATGGAACCTGGAGATCATGGCCTCTGGTTTTCCCCTTTTGGCGGGAGGTGGGTGTAAGGCTCCTTTCGATACAGTTGGGGATACCCTAAGAGGAACCAAGGGAATAATCATTGACATGTACCGACAGCCCGAGAAGGTACTTAAAGCTGTGGAAGCTTTGGTTCCCATAATGATAAAAATGGGGGCCGAGGCTGCGAAACAGAACGGTATTCCATTAGTATTTATGCCCCTTCATAAAGGAGCTGATGGTTTTATGTCGGATCAACAGTTTAAGACATTCTATTGGCCGACTTTAAAGAAGGTGATCCTCGGTCTCATAGATGAAGGTTGCATACCCTTCCTTGTGGCTGAAGGAGGGTTCAATTCCCGACTCGAGGTCATAAAGGACTTACCTAAGGGTAAGGTCGTGTGGATGTTCGATCAGACTGAGATGGCTCAAGCGAAGAAGATTCTGGGCGATTCAGCTTGTATTGCGGGTAACGTTCCCACGGATCTATTAGCTGTTGGGACTCCTGAACAGGTTAAGGAATATGTGAAAAAACTCATAGATACTTGTGCGGATGGTGGAGGGTTTATCCTGACAAATGGGGCCTTCTTCGATGAAGCAAAGCCAGAGAATGTGAAGGCAATGGTTGAATTTGCCAAGGAATATGGCGTATACCGATAAGACCAGAAATCGGTGTTTTGAATGCCCTGGCTGAGATTAAAGATAACGCCGGATCTGGAGGAGGTAAAAAGTAGAGTAAGGGCTAAGAAGGGAGATGAAGTAAAGGGGTTAACTGAGACGCTTCTGGAAGAAGCGAAGGGGTTTATAAGACCAAAGGTAGTTTATGAGTTTTACAATATAAAGGGAGTAAAGAAGGACAGGATAGTTTTTGAGGGTGATTGGGCCTTGGAATGGGAGGCCCAATCACCTTGCTTTTCTTTTGAGGGGGTTAGGAAAGTAGCCCTTCTAGCTGGTACTATTGGTCCTTACCTGGAAAAACGTGTGGAGGAACTTTTTCGAGAGAGTACCCCGCTTAAAGCCCTTTTATTAGATGAGATAGGAAGTGCCGCGGTAGAGGTTTTACTTGATGAGGCATGGGAGTTTATAAATTCGATTGTTCGAGAAGAGGGCTTTAAAACGGGAACACCAGTGAGTCCGGGTATGTCTGGTTTACCGATCGAGGCTCAGAAGGAAATAGTTGCGAGGCTTCCAGTGGGGAAAATTGGGCTTTCTATTACAAAGGGAGGGATGTTGGTTCCGAGGAAGTCCTTTACTGCCTTAATTGGAATAGGAGAGAACCTCATCAAGGCGAATAAGAGGGAGATGTGTAAAATTTGTAAACTACATGACCAGTGTCCTTACCGTAAAGATGAGTAATAAGACTTTCATTATAGAATTTGAAGCTCTAGGTAAAAGAATCGTTTGTGAGGAGGGGCAAACTCTTCTTCAATGTGCTCAGGGAGCAGGTATTCAAATATTAAGCGTATGTGGGGGGATGGGGTTATGCGGTAGCTGTAAAGTGAGAGTTTTAAAAGGCCCTGCTTCTGAGTTAACTTCTAGTGAGAGCGAACATTTTACCCTTCCGGAAATACAAAGAGGATGGAGGCTTGCCTGTCAACTAAAGCCAAAGGGATCCCTTACAGTTTATGTACCTTTGGAGTCATTAGCTCATAACTATCGGTTGCAAATCGAGGGGTTAGAAAGGGAAGTCGAATTAAACCCCAATGTGAAAACCTTCGAGATTGAACTTTCTCCACCTCTCTTAGAGGACCCTCGAGCTGATACCGACAGGATCGAGGAAGGCTTACGTAATAAAGGTTTTAAATGTAAGGGCTTTGATGTAGAGGCTTTGAGGGATATGCCCTTAAAGTTAAGGGAATCCTCTTGGAAGGTAAAGGCACTTTTAAGGGATGGTGAATTGATCGGTATTTTACCGAGAGAGGAGGCGGTTCTGGGACTTGCAGTTGATTTAGGAACCACCAAGATAGCCTTGTATTTGGTCGATCTCGAAAGCGGTCGAACCATCCAAGCTGTTGGATTATCCAATCCTCAGATACTTTACGGAGAAGATATTATCACCAGGATTCAAAAAGCCATTAAGTCTGAGGAAAATGCTCAACTGCTTCAAAAGAGCATAATAGATTCCATAAACGAAGAAATTATTACCTTGTTGAATAAATTAAACTTTTCGAGAGACCAATTAGTTGAAGGCGTGTTTGTGGGGAATACGGCTATGCATCATTTGTTCTTAGGACTTCCCGTGACTTACCTTGCTAGTGCTCCATTTGTCCCCGTTATTTCTCAGGCTTTGGAGGTTAAGGCTCGAGATCTTGGCTTAAAATTTTCCAAGGGAGCTTATCTAAGATTTTTCCCTAACATAGCGGGTTTTGTAGGTGGTGATCATGTGGCAGCGCTTCTAGCTACAGGAGCATGGACCGAGAAAGGACCTGTGTTGTTGTTGGATATTGGGACAAATACCGAAATTTCGTTAATAAGAGAAGGTAAGATTTTCACAGTCTCTACCCCTTCGGGTCCTGCCTTTGAAGGTGGTCACATAAAACATGGAATGCGGGCGGCATCTGGGGCTATAGAACGGATTAAGCTGAGTGACAACGGGGTTTGGATCAAAACAATAGATGATGTTCCTCCGATTGGCATTTGCGGTTCGGGTTTGATTGACGCAGTGGCAGAGCTTTTTCGGATTGGACTATTAGATGAAAATGGAAGGTTCAAAGGAAGACATCCTCGTTTGAGGGAGAATGAAGGAGTTAAGGAGTTCGTACTTGTTGACGAAAGGGAAATGAAAAACGATCAAGCTATTACCATTACCCAAAAAGATGTGAGGGAGCTTCAATTAGCAAAGGCTTCCATTAGAGCGGGAATTCAGAAGTTGTTAAAAGAGATGGATTTAGAGGAAGACGCCCTTGAGAAGGTATATATAGCGGGTGCTTTTGGAAGCTATATAGATGTTGGTAATGCTATCTATATAGGTATGTTGCCCGCCCTCTCACGAGAGAAGTTTATCCAAGTAGGAAACGCAGCGGGAGTTGGAGCTAAGATAGCACTTTTATCAAAAAACAAACAGGAAGAGGCCGATTTAATTGCTAAGACTTGTCATTATATAGAGCTTGCTGCCAGTAAAGACTTCCAGCGTTTATTATTGGAAGCTTCCTTTTTGGGCAAATATAAAATAAGTGATGAGGGAAGGAGGTATGTAAATGGAGACCAAGATCAGTAGTGCTACTAAGGAATTGATCATTTCGCCTGATAGGCCTACGGTTTTAATCGGCGAAAGGATAAACCCTGCTGGTAAAAAACGTCTCCAAGAAGCTCTGAAAGCTGGCAATTTGGAATTGATAAAAGAAGAGGCCATTTCTCAAGTACAGGCAGGGGCAGATGCGTTAGATGTATGTGTTGGAACCTTTGGGGTGGATGAAGTTAGGCTTTTGCCCGAGGTTATAAAGATACTTATGGATATTGTGGATGTTCCCCTTTGTATCGATACGGCAAATCCTGAAGCACTTGAAGCTTCTTTAAAGGTTTACAAGGGTAAAGCTCTTATAAATTCTGTTACGGGAGAAGAGCATTCACTTAGAAGGGTTTTACCTTTGGTTAAGGAATATGGAGCGGTGGTCATCGGGCTTGTGCAAGATGACGAAGGCATCCCTAAAGATGCCGAAAGAAGAGTTGCTATTGCGGGGAAAATCATAGAAAGAGCAGAATCCATGGGGATTGATAGGAGCAATATCATTATCGATTGTCTAGCTTCTTCGGTAGGAGCTGATCAAAAGGCGGGTATTGCCGTGCTTGAAGCCATAAGGAGGGTTAGAGAAAAATTTGGGGTTAACATCACTTTAGGGGCAAGTAACATGTCCTTTGGCCTTCCTGATCGAGAACTTCTCAATCGTACTTTTGTGGCTATGGCTATAGAATGTGGTGCCACTTGTTTAATAGTCGATGTGGCCCAGGTTCGGCCTGCTGTGTTAGCAGCTGATTTGATAATGGGTAAGGACGTTAGGGCCAGAAGATATATTGCGAATTACAGGGAGCGGGTTAGCTCCCTTAAAAAACCTTAAAGGAGGTATAATATGAAGTTTTGGAAAAGGTTAAGCTTTATCATTCCAACAGTAGTTTTTGGGCATTTTCAACGACCTTATGGGCAAAGGATAAAATAGTTATTGGACAAGCTTGGCCTCTTTCGGGTCCATTAGCACCTGCAGCAAAACTTTCTGCCGGTACCACTTATGAGATGTGGGTTAAGGAAGTTAATAAAGCGGGTGGTATTTACGTCAAGCAATATGGGAAGAAGTTACCTATAGAATTGAAGATTTACGACAATGAGAGTGATATCGGAAAGACCACAAAGCTTTTAGAGAAACTCATCTTAGAGGATAAGGTGGATTTTGTGCTTCCTCCTTGGGGAACAGCTTGGTTATATGCTGCTGCGAACATATGTAACAAATACGGTTACATCCTAATTGGTGGGGCGGGTGGTGCCATAAAATTGAAAGAACTAACTTTACCGTATTTCTTCCAAGTCTTAAATTTTGCTGAGACTCAAGGACCAGCTCTTGCGGAAATTTTTGCAGAAGTGAGTGTAAAGAGCGTAGCAGTTATTTACCGAGGAGATTTGCATGGTTTAGAGTATGGCAGTACTTTGATCCCTTACTTTAAAGAAAAAGGTATCGAAGTTAAAATGGTAAAATCATTTCCACCCGATGTAACTAAAGACTTTGTTCCATTCTTACAGGAAGCAAAGACATTGAAAGTGGATGCCTTTGTTGCAGCTTGTTATCCACAAGAAAGCGTTGCAATTACTGAGCAAGCGATTGCTAATAATATTAACTTTAATGCCATATGGATGAGCGTGGGACCTTACGATCCAGTGGTTTATAGAGATACCTTTGGAGCCAAAAAAGTTGAGGGTGTAATGGGTGGAGGCGCTTGGAACGCCAAAACCTCTCCTGGAGCTGCAGAGTTAGTCAAAAAGCACATACAATACTTTAAAATTGAGCCCGCTTATTGGGGGCCCCTCTACTTTTTGTCTTCTTTAGAACATTTCCAGAAATCTATAGAAAAAGCGGGTACTTTAGATCAAAAAGCGGTTAGAGATGTTTTAGCCAAAAGCAAATTTGAAACTTCCTTAGGTCTTTATTGGTATGATGAAAGACAGATCCTTGCAAAGGAATGCCATCCGGGTGAAGTTGGGCAATGGCAAAAGAATGTTTTTGAAGTAATAGATAAAAGCCCCAAAAGAACGGCACGACCTCTCTACCCCAAACTGGCTTGGCCCAAATGAGGTATTGACAAAAGTTTTTTTTTAAGTAAAGTAAAAAGGAATTAATAAATCGCCAATATAAAAATGGAGATACTTGTTACAAGGAACATATGGTTAAGTTTTGGAGGTGTAGTAGCTTTAATGGATGTGAGTTTGGAATTGAAGAAGGGAGAGATATTGGGTTTGATAGGTCCTAATGGTGCAGGTAAAACAGCTTTATTGAATTGCATCACAGGTTTTTACAAACCTCAAAGAGGGAAAATATATTTTTACGGGAAAGAAATTACTAATTTATCTCCCTACCGACTTCCTAAACTAGGAATAGGAAGGACGTTTCAAAATATAGGCTTATTTTCTGGCTTAACTGTGCTTGAGAACATTTTGGCAGCAAGACATATTTTTATGAAGAAGCAGAATATGCTTACTGCAGCTTTATATGTAGGATGGACAAAAAAAGAAGAAGCTTTACATAGGGAAGTTGCCGAGGAGATCGTAGATTTTTTGGACCTTCAACCTTGGAGAAACGAAAGAGTGGCTTTTCTGCCCTATGGACTGAGGAAGAGAGTCGAACTTGGAAGAGTTTTAGCGATGGAACCTAAGATTTTACTTCTGGATGAGCCCATGGCCGGGATGAATCAAGAGGAAAAAGAGGAGTTTACGCGATATATTTTGGAAGTATTTCGTGGACAGAAAGGAGCTTATAGTGCTTCAGAAGTTTTACAGAGGGGAGTAGAGGGTGTGATTTTAGTCGAACATGATATGGGTATTGTTATGAATCTGGCTAATAGGATTGTGGTATTAGATTTCGGCGAAAAGATTGCCGAAGGTACTCCTGAAGAAGTAAAGAAAAATCCTCGCGTAATAAAAGCGTACCTTGGAGAAGAATGAGATATTATTAAAACTAAATAATATAGATGTTGCCTATAAAAGAGTGATCCACGTTTTGCGAAACGTCACCCTTGAAGTACCTCGAGGAAATATTGTAGCCCTTTTAGGTCCAAATGGTGCTGGTAAAACCACCGTGTTAAAAACTATTTCGGGTTTACTAAAAACAGAAGAAGGGGAGGTCATAAAAGGGGATGTTATATTTGAAGGAGTTGTTATTAATAACTTCCCTCCCGATGAAATCTCCAATATGGGAATCGCTCAAGTTATGGAAGGAAGGAGGGTTTTAGAACATCTTACAGTCGAGGAGAATCTATTGGTTGGGGCTTATAGTAGAAAAGATAAGACTTCCATTAAATCTGATTTAGAGATGATTTACCAATGGTTTCCCAAACTGAAGGATATGAGAAAAAGGATCAGTGGTTATCTTTCTGGTGGGGAACAGCAGATGCTAGTAATTGGGCGAGCTTTAATGGCAAGACCTAAATTGATGCTTTTGGATGAGCCATCGTTAGGTTTGGCTCCTCTTGTCGTTAGAGAAATTTACGAGATCATTTATCGGATTAACAAGGAAATGGGAATGTCAATGCTATTAGTTGAGCAAAATGCAAGGATGGCGCTTGAAGTTGCACACTATGGTTATATATTGGAGAATGGTAGAATAGTAATGGAAGGAAAATCGGATGTACTTAAAGATTCTGAAATGATAAAAGATTTCTATCTGGGTATAAGCGCAAGTAATCGGATAAGTTATAAAAAATTGAAAAGAGCAGATCAAGCATGGATGTTGTAAATGTCAATTCTTTAATAGACCTTCTTCATTATAATGCAATAAACTATGGAGAGAAGACTCCTGCTTTTTGCTATAAAAGGAAGGGTGTTTGGTGGAAATACAGCTGGAAAGACTACTTTGGGTATGTAAGTGCTTTAGCTTCGTATTTTTATAATTTGGGAATTAAAAGTGGGGATTGGGTTTTACTTTACGGTCCAAACTCTCCAGAAATATGTATGGCTGAAATGGCTGTATACGCGGTTGGAGGGATATCCTTAACAATTAGGGATTTTTGGGATTTTCAGCAATTACATCAACTTATAAGTAAATATGAAGTTAAGGCTTTAGTTTTAAGAGGGCGTGAAGAAATAAGTAAACTTTTGCCTTTTGGCGATGTTTTGGGCAAAGAAAAAAACATAATTTTCTGGGATTATAAAGGTATCTCGGATTTTTCTTTTTCTAACCTGAAAGGTTTTAGAGAAATAATTCATGAAAGTTTGAGTAAACCAATAGAAGTTAATAGAAATATCCCACCAGAAAATATTTGTACCTGTGTTTATTCAGAAGGGGTTACAGAGTTTGCGACTCACTTATACACTCATGAATATATTTTGCAAAATGCCAGAAAATTAATAGAGAAAGAACAATTGACAAAAAAAGATGTCATTATGCCATTTTTCCCGCCTGTTAGGTCTATGGATAAAATTTTTATGTTTGGTGTACATTTGCTTAGTGGATGTACTTTAGCTTTTGCTGAAAGGGAAGAAACATATATGGAAGATTTAAAGGAGATAAAACCTACAGTCTTGTATTTTTCGGGAAGAACCTGGGAAAATTTGTACAAAAATGTAAAGATAAAAATACCTAATGCAGGTATTTTTAGGAAGATTTGGGATGATTTATTTAAAGTTGAAGGAGATAATGAAAATAGTGCAAAGAGATTCTTAGTAAATTTAGCATTTTGCAAACCTTTGAAAACCAAATTGGGGTTAGAGAAGGTAAAATTATGCTATAACATAGGGCCTTTGGTATGCGATGAAGTTATTAAGTTTTTCAAAGTAATAGATGTTGTTTTTAAGAACATCTATTGGAACAAGAAGATAGGACTGATATCAATCACTCAAGGGATAGCGGAAAATCCGGGGGATATGGGGTTTCCTTTTGCTGGAGTGGAAGTTTTTCAGACTCCTGATGGTTTTGAAGTCAAGGCTTATGAGAGGATTAAGTTGGATGATATGGGGATAATAAAAGAAGATGGGAAAATTGAGCTTTGGGGTAGGAAAGGAGAGGTGTTTTTGAAAGGAAATGAGGGAGTCCCGTTTCAAATCTTGGAGAGCGAGCTTCGAGCGATGGAACAGATTAAAGACGCTTTTGTATTTAAAGAAAATGGTACGTTAAGTGCTCTTATAGTACCTGATCCAGATAAGTTAACAGAGTTAGCTCGGTCAAAGGGGATAGAGCATTTGACTTTAAGCGAGCTGTTAGAAAAAGAAGAGGTGCTCAGATATATCAAAGAAGGGGTCTCTAAAGTAAATCAAAAATTATTAGAAGGATTGAGGATCAAAAGGTTTAAGATTTTGTTAAAACCTTTTAATATATTTGAAGGTCATATAACTTTGACAGGACATTTCAGACGGCAAAAAATTATGAATGAAATTGTGAATACAAAAGATTATTTGAAAGAGGTGGAGATGTGAATTTCTTTTTGCAACTGGTTGTTACAGGGATAGCATTAGGGATGATATATGCTTTAATTGCGATAGGTTTTGTTATGATTACTAAGAGTTCCAATGTCTTTAATATAGCACAAGGTCATTTTGTTATGTTGGGAGGATATTTAGGTTATACCTTCTTAGTAATTACGGGTTTTCCTTTGTGGTTGAGCATTTTGTGTATGATAGGAGTAGCAGCGATAATGGGATTGATAATAGAGAGGCTTTTGCTCCGTCCATTAATTGGGCATCCCGTTATTTCGATTATTATGATGACTATCGCTTTGGCTACTATTATAGAAGGTATGGCCACATTAATCTGGGGAGGACAATATAAAACATATCATGATTTACTTCCCACTTTTTCGCTTAAAATCGGTTTTGTATCCATACCTTCAGAACCAACGATAGGATTTTTCATTTCGGCGATTAGTGTGGGTATTTTAATGATTTTTTATCGGTATACGAAGCTTGGTTTGGGGATGAGAGCTACTGCAGAGGATTTGAAAGTTGCTCAAAGCTTTGGGATCCGGGCCACTACCGTTTATAAAGTCGCTTGGGCAGTTTCTTTTATAGTTGGGGCTATTGGGGGTTTATTATTAGGGGCTATCTCTGGAGTAATGGTGCCTCTTGCCGAGATTGGGCTTAAGGCTTTTACTGTGGCGCTTTTTGGTGGGGTAGAGTCTTTGGGCGGAGCGGTAATTGCGGGGATCATATTAGGAATACTTGAAAATTTAGCCTCCGGTTATTTGGATCCTCTTTTACCAAGGGGCGGTTTCGCAGGGGTTTTTCCCTTTGTGGTTATGATAATAGTGTTAATTATAAGACCCTACGGATTTTTTGGGCTGAAGAAGATCGAGAGGGTTTAGGTATGAATGAGTCCTTAGCCCATAAGGTTTATGCTCAAAAGCTTTCGCTCTTTAAAAGCAAGACGGAATGGTTTGCCTTTTTGGCCTTTCTGGTGTTGTTGTTTCTTTTGCCTCGTTTTTGTTCGGATAGAGTCCTTACAATTTTAACCATGATAGGGATTTCGATAACAAGTGCACATGGGCTCAATTTGCTTACCGGGTATTGCGGACAGGTCTCCTTGGGACATGTGGGGTTTATGGCAGTTGGAGGATATGTTTGCGGGGTCCTTACTGCCAAGCTTGGTCTTTCGTTTTGGATTGCACTTCCCTTGGGCGGTATCGCTGCAGGTGTGGTTGGTTTGATTTTCGGGCTTCCCTCACTTAGGATAAAAGGTTTTTATTTGATCATGTCCACAATTGCGGCCTATTTTATAATTATGTGGTTTATACTGCAACTTTATCATATAACTGGTGGTCCCGATGGGCTTGCAGTTCCAAGACCTAAAATAGGCAAATATGTATTGAGTAGCAAACTCAGCTATTTTTATCTAGTGGCAATTATCGCTTTAATTTCCACAATAGCTGCGCACAATATAGCACGTAGTAAAATTGGAAGGGCTTTTATGGCCATAAGGGATTTCGATATTGCAGCTGAAGCTATGGGAATAAATTTGTGGTTTTATAAGCTTCAAGCGTTTTTTATAGGGTGTGTTTACGCAGGTATTGCAGGAGCTTTACTAGTACATTACTATGCTTTTGCCAGTGTAGATCAGTTTCCTTTTATGGATTCAGTATGGTATCTTGCGATGTTAATAGTAGGAGGAATGGGGAATACATGGGGCGCAGTAATAGGAGCAGTAGTGTTGAAATTTTTAGATGAGTTGGTGATTATTGTTGGGCCAATCCTTTCTAGTTTGTTTCCTGCTGTGGCTGCTCAGTTTGCGGCTTCGTTAAGTTTAATAGTGAGAGGGCTCATCATTGTGATATTTCTCATCTTTGAACCAAGGGGATTATTGCATGGATGGGAAAAATTATGGACTTATATAAAGCGATGGCCCCTTTTTATGGGGTGAGGGAAATAAAATGTTAAATTTTATTAAAAGGAGGAGGTGCAAGATGGTGAAAAGGGGGTGGATTTTAACGGTTTTGTTAGTTTTAGGGTTTTTATTAGGGATATGCGAAGGACAAACAAAAAAGAAGGTTTACATTGGAGGGTCCTTTGCTCTTACAGGGGCTTATGCTGAGGACGCGGCAGCGGTTCTCATGGGGTTTGAGGATTATGCCAAATATGTAAATGAGACTAAGAACCTTGCCCCTTGGCGGAAGGAAAAGTGGCCTGGTGACATTGAGATAGAGGTTCTATGGAGGGATGACGAATTAAAGCCAGCCAAAGCGCTTTCCATTTATGAGGAATTAAAAAACCGAATGTTGGTATTCAGGGTTTCCGGTTCCCCCCAAGCCCTTGCCCTTAAAGATAAGCTCGCTCAAGATAGGATGATGGCCACAAGTATGGCAACAGGCCCCTATCTAATGCTTCCTGAGCCGGGGACAATTGTGAGTTATTATCCCATTTATACCGATAGTTTGGCCGCTATAGCGGATTGGTTTAAGGAAAATTGGAAGGAATCTCGGAAACCGAGGGTAGCTTATCTCACAGCAGATAACCCAGCTGGTAAGTCCATAGAGATTCCCCAAATGCAGGAATATCTTGAAAAAATAGGTTATGAATTTGTAGGACGCCAATACGTCCCCCTTGTCCCTACCACTCCTCCCACAACACAGCTCATGTGGCTTAAGGAAAATAGGGTTGATTTGACTCTTGGCTTTATGATCAATCCGGGAGGGCAACCTACCATAAAAGAAGCGGTGAGGCTTGGAATGGGGCCTCATCTTCCATACAAGATCGTTTTTGGTTTTGCCACTCCGATGCACCTTCAGGTCTTTCTACCTGCGATGGGTGAGCTCGGAGAGGGTGTAGTGGTAGGTGGTTTATTCCCCGCCTGGGATGAGGACTGTCCGGGTATGAAATTCATCCATGAACTTTTCAAAAAATATAGGCCTACTTATACGCCTCCCACTAAGGTTCCTCACGTGATGTATATGGCGGGTATTGTGGAAGCTATGATTCAGCTTGAGGCTATAAGGTTAGCGATGGAACAGGTGCCTTTTGAGAAGCTTAGGCCTGTGGACGTGCTTGAAAAAGGTCTCTGGAGGATAAAGAACTTGGATACCGGAGGATTAACCAATACGCCCCTTACTTATGGGCCTAAAAAAGTCGAAGGTATAGATGCTTGTAGGGTGGACCAGGTTAGAGGCGGAAAGCAAGTTAAAGTTGGGCTTTATCCTTTGAGGCACATTTACTAATAAATTTTTAGATAAATGGGAGCGCGAGGGGCAGTAATCCCCCTCAATTTATTGAGGGGAT
>CAZIZI010000014.1:0-42254 GCA_964543765.1 uncultured Thermodesulfobacteriota bacterium | reverse complement strand
TCCCCCTTTCTACCTTCCAATTTGGGGCAATATGGTCTTCTCACCCGGGGGATGAAATCATCTTTCCGTTGCTCCGCTCCAGAAAATGAGGTCTCCTTCCACTTAGAGGGTTTAAAAAGTAAAAAGTGGTTGATCCTGTCACTGGAAAAACGGAATTCTCGGAAAGCAATTTACAAAAGACCTTAGAACAAATAAAAAGATTTTCAAAAAAAGATGCAGAAACGGCTGAGGAACTCTTTAGAAGATATATTAAAAAATGGAAAGCCGCAATGGCCGAATATAGATTTAGTCCCCCTACTCCTTATGGTGAAAAGAACGCTCTTGAAAGGCTATGTGATGATCCACAGGACGGATTTGATCCAGTATGGCAATTTATGACTACTCAGCAACTGGCATATGACCTTTTTGAAAGCGAAGAATTACGGACTCTTTTTATAAGAGCAGCAATGACCTCATTTGGAGGGGCTCCTCATGATGTAATCGGGTTACACGGCCTTGTACACGCCTTAGGACTTGTCCTTTCCTGGGAGCCAGCTGCAATTGCTAAGGGAGGCAGTCAAAGTATAAGCAATGCTCTTCTTAAAGCCTTTGAAGAGCTTGGAGGTGAAGTTTATTTAAATTGTGAAGTCGTCAAACTTTTACATGAAGGAGGAATAGCGAAAGGTATAAAGCTCCGAGATGGAACGGAAGTTGAATCCAAGGTTTTGGTGGCCGGTGATATTAGTGCTCTTCAAGCTCTTCAACTTATTGGGGAAGAATATTTGGATCCAAAAATCGTAAGAAGGATTAAGAATATAAGATATGATAGACATAAAGTCGTATGGGCTGTTTTTGCTTTACATGAACTTCCTAAGTATAAAGCCTCTTCATTTAACCCGGATTGCGAAAAAGCCCCTCGAACTTATCTCTGTCCCAAAAATTCCGATTACTTAGCAAATCTTTACCTCTCAGAAATTTACGTAAACGGTATCGCTTCAAAGCTTTTTATGTTTCTCGGCCCTGATAGCATCTGGGATGAAAGTAGAGCCCCCAAAGGGAAACATATAATTGGAATAGAGGAATTTTCCGCTCCCGTGCGTTTCTTCAGTCCTTCTAAATGGCAAGAACTCAGGGTAAAGTTCCATAAGGAAATCATTAAACAATGGCAAATTTATGCTCCCAATATGAAAGAAGACAATGTAATTGCTTCGCGTATTTATACTCCTTACGACATTTTTAAACTTCATCCTAATATGCATGAAGGCTCTATAGCGTGTGGAGATATGATACTCTCACAATTAGATAGATTTAGACCTATTCCCGAAATGTCATCTTATAGAACACCTATTAAGAATTTCTACCTTTGTTCTTTCGCTACTCACAATAGAGTAGGGACAGGAAGAGGATGTTCTTACAACTGCTTCCAAATCATTTGTAAAGACTTTGGGTTGCAGATGAATATATGAAGGAAAGAATAATAAAAATTCATTACTATTTTCCAGGCAACGAAGTTAAAAAAGTTATATTGCAAGAAGCAAATAAAATTCTTAAAGAACTCTATAGCCACCCTTCGGGCGGATTTGCTGTTGACATGAAAACAAAAAAGATCATACGGAAAATAGGTGATGAGGTTGAAGAAATATTAATCCTCAAGGGCATTGCGGAAGGAGGATAATGTTTGGTTGGAAAGGAAAAATCTTAAGAGTTAATCTCAGTACTGGAGATTATAAGGTTGAAAATTTAAGCGAAACATTAATCAGGGACTTTTTAGGTGGAAGAGGTATAGGGGTAAAGATATTTTTTGAAGAGGTCTCTCCTACTGTTGATCCTTTAAGCTCTGAGAATAAGTTGATTTTTTGCACAGGCCCCTTAGTGGGTACAGGAATCCCAGCAGGAGGGAGGACAATAATTGTTTCAAAATCACCTTTAACAGGAGCAATTGCAAATCCTAATGCAGGAGGGTATTTTGGAGCTAATTTAAAATACGCTGGTTACGATCTGTTGATTATTGAAGGAAAAGCAGCTGAGCCTTTTTATCTATAAGTGATGAGGTAGTAAAAATAAAGCCAGCTTCGCACATTTGGGGAAAATGGGTAAGTGAAGCTGAAAAACTTATAAGAATGGAAGAAGGAGGGGATGACCCGTGGAGAAGAAATGCTTTAAGTGTTGCTCTTATCGGACCTGCAGGGGAAAACTTGGTTAAATTTGCCAGCATCATGTGTGATGGAGGTAGGGCATTTGGACGATCCGGGCTCGGAGCGGTTATGGGTTCAAAAAATCTCAAAGATATTGCAATGAGGGGAAGAGGAGAAGTGAAGATAGCTGATCCAAAAGGGTTAAGAAAAGCAATCCTGGCTTTTTTAAAGGAAGCTAAAGAAAATGGCTGGCTTGAAAGAAGAGCACGTTGGGGAACATGGGAGTTGCCTGCTCGAGCTCAAGCAACAGGAATCCTTGCTGCTTTAAATTTTCAACGCAATTATTTGGAAAGTTTTAAATTTTTCGAAAACCCTGCTAATTTAAGGGAAAGAATCTGGATAAGGGATGAAAGTTGTTTTGGGTGTCCGTTTCGTTGTGGTAAAAGGACAAAAACCCAAAATCCTAAGTATCGTGGAATTACAAAAGGACCAGAATACGAGACCCTAGTGCTACTTGGATCTAACTGTGGTATAAGTGACCTTGACGCTATATGGGAAGCTAATTATTTATGTAACGAATTAGGAATGGATACAATTACAGCAGGAACTACTATTTCATGTGTCATGGAATTATACGAAAAGGGTTATGTCAAAAAGGATGAAATTGGTTTTGAATTGAACTTTGGTAATATTGAAGGTACTTTAGAATTGTTAAAAGCTACTGCTTTGCGAAAAGGTTTTGGTGAATTGCTGGCAGAAGGAGGGTATACAGTGGCAGAAAAATATGGGCATCCTGAACTTTTTATGGGATCTAAAAAACAAGGTCTTCCTGCATGGCATCCTCAAGGTCGGATTGAAACTGCTCCAGTAATAGGGCTACAATATGCTACAAGTAATGTCGGGGCGTGTCACACAAGATCTACTTTAGTTTTTTATCCTGGCCAATCTAAGTTTAAATCCCTTATAGAATGGACAAAGCACTACCAAGACTTCGGAAGTATTATAGATTGCTGTGGTTTATGCTGGATTATCTATCACGGACCTCTATGGGAAGAAAAACCAAAGGAATGGTTAAAGTACGTAACAGGAATTAAATATGATGAAGATCAACTTTTGTTGATTGGAGAAAGAGTTTGGAATTTGGAACGCATTTTTAACCTTCAAGCGGGTCTTACTCGCAAAGACGATAGCTTACCTTCCCGAATGTATGAAAAATTGGCTTCAGGAGAAGGACATGCTGTTAATTTATCCCAAATGTTGGATGAATATTACCAACTACGAGGATGGAACATAAACGGAATTCCAACTGAAGCAAAAATCATTGAACTTGGTCTTAAAGAATGCTTAAAAATTAAAAACAGATGAAGAAAGAATTTATTAAAATAGATTATAAAAAATGTTCTGGATGTAAATTATGCGAAATAGCATGTTCGTTAAAGCATATAAACAAAATAAACCTTGAAAATTCCAGAATAAAAGTATTTATAGATGAAAAATTTTGTTTTCCTGTCATTGCAGGTTCTTTTAGCGAAAAAAACATGTAAATCAAAAATTGTAATAAAGCTTAATGATGAAGAAATAAATGGGTGTATCCTCTGTCGCGTTTCTTGTCCGCACAAATTTATATTTAAAGACACAACAACACATGAACCACTTCAATGTAATTTTTGTGGAGAATGTGTTCGATGGTGCCCTTCAGGAGCTCTTACGTTTATTAAATCATAAATGTATAAATTTTAAAGCAGTTTTTCATAAAATGCAAAAATGAATTTCAAAAATTAATCTCTAATTCTTTTCTCAAGTTTTTAATAATTCTCCAAACTTTATTTTGTTTAATGCTTAAAAGATATTCTAAAAAATTTGAGCACAAGGGGATAGAGTTTTATTTTTAAGAAAAATATGTGTACCTCATATTTTAAGTTAACACCTTTAATTTTTATAACTTTTAATTCCTTACGTTTTAATTCTTTCATAATGCTAATTTCTGGTAAAAAAGCAAATCCTTTTCCCCTCTTTACAAGATCTTTTATAAGCTCCACATTGTGCGACTCTATGATTACATTTAGCTTAATTTTTAATTTTTCCAATTCTTTCAAAACAATATACCTTGTAGCACTTCCCTCATCTCTCAAAATAAGAGGAATTTCGGCTAATTGTTGAGGAAACATTTCTCTTTTACCATTTATATCAGGAGAACCTACTAAAAGTAATTGCGAAGTTGTAAATAAAATCGAATTTATTTTTTCTTCTGGAAAATAAATTTTTCCACCTATAACAAAGTCGTAATTTTTGTTTAGTAATTTTTCTATTAATTCAAAACTGCTACCTTCGCCACATTGGAATCTAATATGTGGGTATTTTTCCATAAAAGTTGATAGAAGTAAAGGCATTAAATGATCCCATAAAGGATTAACTGCACCGATTTTGACTAAACCTAATCCACATTTATTAAAAATCCTCCACTGCTTTTGTTAACTCAGAAAGAATAGCAAATATTTTTTCACAATATCCATAAACTATCTCTCCAAGTTCGGTAAATTGAAACCCTTTCCCTCTATCAAAAAGCTTACCTCCTAATTGAGTTTCTAATGCTTTAATTTGCATAGAAATAGCAGGTTCTGTTATGAAAAGCTTCTCAGAAGCTTTTGAAAGGTTCTTTTCTTTTGCTACTACAAAAAAGTATGAAGAAAATTTAAATTCACTCGTCTAAGGTTCATGATTTTTAATTTCTAAAACACTTTTTCTCCAACAAAAACCAAAAGAAGGAACAGCGAAATACTTTTGCTTTTTGGTGACCTCCTTTTTGAAATCAAAATTAGAAATGGTGCCTGGAGCGGGCCTCGAACCCGCACGGGGTGAAAACCCCAAGGGATTTTAAGTCCCTTGCGTCTGCCAATTCCGCCATCCAGGCCTTCTAAATTTTAATTTTCCCTTTCCTTTTAAAGGTGTCAAGTATCCCCTTAGTTTTAATTTTAAATAGGTATGGTACAATTTTTGCCTACTGAAATTTAGGGGATGCAATGAAATTTGTGAGCATAGTTATTCCGGTTAAGGACAATTGGGAGTATACGGAGCTTTGTCTTGGGTCAATTTTCAAGTATACGGATCCCCCTTATGAGGTCATTTTGGTTGACAATGGGTCAAGGACTCCTTTATTGGAAGAAGTTGTCAAGCTTAAGAACAGAAACCCACAAGTAGGTTTTAAGTACATAAGGTGTGAAGTTAATCTTGGCTTTGCCGGCGGCTGTAACAGGGGCATTGAGGTTTCAAGGGGCGATTTTGTGGTCATTTTAAATAATGACACAATTGTGAGTCCCGGATGGCTTTCTGGGCTTTTGAGAGTTTTTGAAAAAGAACCCAAAATGGGGATCACTGGGCCACGGAGCAATTACGTATCTGGCCCCCAATTGATAAGGGATTGTCCCTTGTGCTTTAAAAATCCTTCGGATGCGGATCTGGAAAAACTTTCCCTCTATTCGGAAAGTTTTAAAAGGGAAAAAGAAGGGCAATACGTAAAACATGATTATATTATTGGCCTTTGTATGTGTATAAAGAAGGAAGTGATTGAGGCCATAGGTGGTTTTGATGAAAGGTTTTATCCCGGAAATTTTGAAGATGATGATTTCTGTTTAAGAGCAAGGCTTTCGGGTTTTGAAATAGCAATGGCCTGCGATACTTTCATCTATCACTTTGGGGAAAAGACCTTTGAAGGAGAAGGGTTTGATTACAGGAAGACGCTTTTGGAAAACTTGATGCGTTTTATGGAAAAATGGAATATAGATCAAGTCAACGAGAAAGACGACCTATACCGTAAAGTCTTAAGAAGGAGATTAATCCCGACGGAAAATTTGATCTATCCACTTTTTAAAGACCATCCTTATATATTGCTCGAATGGAACCAAGATGAAGAGGAGGTTTTGAGGTATTTGGTCCAGCATTTCCGTCTCAAATCCTTACCCATCATCCTCACCACAAAAGAAGACCCTGAAAAAGTCATGATGAAAACCGAAGAGCTTCTTGAAAACCTGAACCTTTTGGATGACCCCAATATAAACATCACCATTTTAAAAGGGGAAACCTCAGAACTCTTAAATGAACTTAAGGGTAAGTTTTATTTATTTCGAAAATTAAAATCCCAAAATTCCAAGGTATACAACGGATCCCACGTAATCCAAGTATTTGTTTAAGCCTTTAAGGCTTCTTCAAAAAGTTCTTTAAGGGCTTTGGCTCTTTCCTCCGAAAGGGTCCCTTTTCCTAAGGCTATTGGTATGGTTTGAAGACCCAAGGAGGCATAAAGCTTAAAAATCTGAGGATCCTTTTCCCTTAAAGCCTCAAGGTGTTTCTTTATAACCGTCATATCCCCACGGGCAATGGGGCCGGTTAGGCAAGTGGGAAGCCCTATATTTTGGATGTTGTTTATAGTTCCCCAAATCAAAGGTAGCAACAACTTAGTGCCCTCCTCTTTCCCTATACCTATGAAATCAAGTAACTTAAGGGCCACTCCCACAAGGGCCACAAAATAGTTACTGGCAAAAACAGCTGAAGCATGATAAAAAACCTTCCCCTCCGGAGGCACAAACACATAGGAACAACCCAAATCAAGGGCCATTCTCTCAAGTAAAGTTCTCAATTCCTCAGAAGAGGCCTCAATCCCAAAGACCGAACCAGGGATGTTATTTATAGCCTGATCTATGGTGGCAAAGGCCTGACATGGGTGAAATGAACCCACCTCAGCTCCCCTTTCGAGAGCTTTTTCAAGCACATCAAGGGAAAGGGCACCGCTTGCGTGAACCACTTTTTGCCCTTTTTCCCAAGGTAGATAAGCTACAACTTCTCTGATAGCATCATCCGGAACGGTCACGAATATAAGCTCAACCTCCTCAAGGAGGGCCTCGGGGTTTTTAAAACCCTTCGCACCTTCCACGTACTGGAGAAATCTCCTCATGCTCTCTTCACTTCTACTTGAAACCCCTACAACGTTATACCCAACTTCCTTCAGTTTCACTGCAAGAGCCGTCCCGACTCGCCCTGCCCCTATGAAGCCTATTTTTATAGACATAAGGACCTCCTTTTTAGAAATTGTAACAAGGAAAAAGGTTTGTTTAAATTATTCCTATGAGAGAAAAAATCCTCACTTTGATAGGTGCTTCTTCAGCCATCTTCTGGCCAGGAAGTTTTGTGTTTGGACTCCCAGGAGTGATGGCACCTTATTGGATAGAGAAGTTGGGAATCAGTAAAAGTGAACTCGGAAACGTTTTATTTTTTCTCTTGATTTCCCTTGGCATATTCATGTTCCTCGTGGGAAGGTGGCAAAAGAAGCTTGGCTTTTCGAAGATAATCTCCTTGGGAATTTTACTTAACGCCTTCGGCCTCTTTTGCCTTTACTGGGTAAAATCGCCTCTGGGACTTCTTTCTTGGGCATTTCTCATAGGAATGGCCTCATGTTTTGTCTACATACCAGCTCTTACGGTGGTACAAAGGGCATTCCTCGAGCGAAAGGGCCTTGTTTCAGGAATAGTCAATATGGTCTTTGGCCTCTCGGCAGCTATAATAGCTCCAATTTTCAGGCTCTTACTCCAAAAATGGGGTTACGAAAATATGATCCTTCTACTTTTGGGGCTTACCTTAGGTTTTGGCCTTTTGGCCTCAAGTTTGATAAAGGAGCCTAAAGAAACAAAGCTTATGCAAAGCCTTAGGGGGTTCTCCTTAAGGCCGAAAGAGGCTTTAAAAACTTCCTCTTTTTGGCTTATATGGAGCATATGGGCCCTCCAAGGAGCAGCAGGAATAAGCATGGTCATCCTCTCGGTACCGTTTGGACTTTCTTTGGGGCTCGGGATGAAAGAAGCGGTGTTTCTCCTTTCAAGTTTTAACATAGCAAACGGATTGAGCCGCTTAATCTCAGGGTTCCTTTCGGATATGATCGGCAGAAAACCCGTAATGGGACTTTCCTTCTTGGTCTCCGGATTGTGTTACTTTCTTTTGCCCCAAGGTTTTTCTTTCGCGGGAACCAGTCTTTTGTGTTTGGGAATAGGCTTTGCTTTTGGAACGCTCTTTTCGGTATCTGCCCCATTGGTGTCCGACTATTTTGGCCTCGAGCACTTTGGAGCCATTTTCGGGCTTGTGTTCACGGCTTATGGATTTTTAGCCGGTTTACTCGGCCCCTCTTTTAGCGGTTACTTACTGGACCTTTCGGGGGATTATCAATATGTGTTTTACTACTTGGGAACCTTTTCAATGATATCTTCATTACTTATGGCTTTCTTAAAAAAGCCAAAACCATAAGGATATGCTGATTTTAAGCATCGAGACATCCTGTGACGATACCGCATGTAGCATCTTTAGGGGACCACGGGAGGTCTTGTCTTCGGTTGTCTCCTCCCAAGAGGAACTCCACAAAAAGTACGGTGGTATTGTGCCTGAACTTGCCTCAAGGCGTCATCTCGAAAACATCGTACCTGTAATAAGGATGGTCTTGGAGGAAGCAAAAATTGAGCTTTCACAAATAGAAGCCGTTGTGGCTACCCGAGGGCCAGGACTTCCAGGATCGCTTTTTGTGGGCTTCATGATGGCGAAGGCCATGGCCTTCGCCTTAAAAGTACCTTTTGTGGGCGTAAATCATTTGATGGGGCATTTATTGGCAATCTTTTTGGAAAGGGAAGTTGATTTCCCCTTTATAGGGTTGATAGTATCAGGAGGCCATACCTCCCTTTATTTGGCCAAGGGGTTTTTGGAATACGAGCTTTTAGGCGAAACCTTGGACGATGCAGCTGGAGAGGCCTTTGATAAGGTGGCGTCTTTATTCGGCCTTCCTTATCCCGGAGGTCCCATAATCGATAGACTGTCTCGGGAAGGTGATCCCAATTTTGTGAACTTCCCAAGACCTATGTTAAACGAAGGGCTTTCTTTTAGTTTCAGCGGGCTTAAAACGGCTGTTAAACATTTTCTCTCCACAAACCCCTCGGCCGTCAACAGACCTTCAGATGTTTTGGCCTCCTTTCAGGAAGCGGTATGTGACGTTTTAGTGACAAAAACCTTAAGGGCAGCAAGTCTCTTTAACATTAAGAGAATCGTAGTCTCTGGGGGAGTGGCTGCTAATAGAAGATTGAGGGGGAAGTTCCTTGAAGAAGGGGCAAAGCGGGGTTTTGAGATCTATTTCCCCTCACCAAGATTCTGTACCGATAACGCCGCCATGATCGCTTTGGCCGGATATGAATTGCTTAAGGCAGGGAGAAGAGATCCGTGGGATACGGGGATAATTCCCCGTTGGCCTTTGGGAAGACTTTAAAAGATGTTTGACCTTAAGAAGCTTGTGAAAGAGGCTAAAAGCTCAAGGATAAAACCAAAAAAATCCCTGGGCCAACATTTTCTTATAGATCCAAATTATGTGGAAAAAATCCTCGAAGCCTCACAAGTAAGTTCCGAGGATACGGTTTTGGAAGTTGGTGCAGGGCTTGGGAGTTTGACTTTTCCCCTTTCTCTTAGGGCGAAAAAGGTCATCGCCATTGAGATAGATAGCCAGCTCTGTGAGTTTTTGAAAGAAAAGGCCTCAAATTTACCAATAGAGGTGATTCAAGGTGATATTTTGAGATTCGATTTAAGGGAGTTTTATCAAAAATATGGCCCTCTTAAGATCCTGGGAAACCTTCCTTATAACCTATCCATTCCCATAGTGTTTTACCTTCTTTCCTTTAGGGAAGTCCTCAAGGATTTGACCCTCATGTTTCAGAAGGAAGTGGCAGAAAGGATTGTCTCTTCTCCAGGTGGGAAGGCTTATGGGGCACTAAGCGTTACGGTAAGGAGCCTCTGTGAGCCCAAGTTCCTCTTCAAAGTACCTCGGGGAGCCTTTTGGCCTCCTCCGGAGGTGGAAGGGGGAGTGGTGTTTTTCCTGTTGCACAAAAACCCCAAAGGGGATATAGAAAGTCTAAGGCGTTTTGTGACAAAGATCTTTTCGAAGAGGAGAAAGACCATTTTAAACGCCCTTGTGGAAAGCGGGTTTGGAAAGAGGGAGAAACTGGTGGAGCTGCTTTTGAGTATGGGAATCGATCCAAAAAGAAGGCCCGAGACGCTCGAGGTGGAGGAGTTTTTAAACCTCCATAAGCGTTTGGAGGAAAAAAGGTGTTAAAGAGGCCAAGACGTTTGAGGGAAAACCCCATCTTAAGGGAGATGGTTCAAGAAACAAGACTCTCCCTTAAGAACCTCATATATCCCCTTTTCGTTAGACCAGGAAAGGAAATAAAGGAAGAGATCCCCTCGATGCCGGGCCAGTTTCGTTACTCCGTAGATATGGTCGTAAAGGAGGTAGAAGAGGTCTTCAAATTGGGGATTCCAGCGGTTTTACTTTTTGGCATTCCGGAAAGAAAGGATGAGATCGGCTCTGAAGCTTGGAACCCTCAAGGAATCGTCCAAAGGGCCATTAAGGCCATAAAGGAAAAGGCCCCTGAGATACTTATCATAACGGATGTGTGTTTATGCGAATACACAAGCCATGGCCATTGCGGAATCCCAAAGGGCGAAAGGATCTTAAATGACCCAACCTTGGAACTTTTAGCCCTCTGTGCCCTTTCTCATGTTCAAGCAGGGGCCGATATGGTGGCTCCTTCGGATATGATGGATGGAAGGGTCCGAGCCATTCGAGAAGCCCTTGACCAGGAAGGTTATTCTCATATCCCCATTATGGCTTATTCGGCCAAGTATGCTTCTTGTTTCTATGGACCTTTCCGAGAAGCTGCCCAGTCCCAGCCTAAGTTTGGAAACAGAGCTTCCTATCAAATGGACCCTCCAAATGCGAGGGAAGCTTTAAGGGAGATGAGCCTTGATGTGGAAGAGGGGGCGGACATTTTGATGGTGAAACCTGCTTTACCCTATTTGGATATAATAAGGATTGCCCGCGAAAGGTTTGATCTGCCAATTGCTGCCTATAGCGTCTCTGGGGAATATGCGATGATTAAAGCTGCCTCTTCTCTTGGTTTTTTGGACGAAAAAAGAGCCATTTACGAGGTACATACAGCCATAAAAAGAGCAGGGGCTGACCTTATTATAACTTATTTTGCTAAAGACTTAGCAAAGGCACTTGGATGAAAGCAGAGCTTCGCCTTTTAGCTTGGGAAGTTACCCAAAGGTGCAATTTAAAGTGCAAACATTGCCGAATGAATGACCAAATGGAAGATAAGGAACTCTCCCTTGAGGAGTCCCTTTCTTTAATTGATCATCTATCCCAATGGGCCAACCCAACCCTCATTTTAAGTGGTGGAGAACCTCTTCTGAGAGAAGACCTCTTTGAGATAATCGAATATGCTACTTCCAAAAACTTAAGGGTCGTCCTTGCGACGAATGGAACTTTGCTAAATTCAGATGTAGCAAAGAAACTCAAAAAGTCAGGTGTAAGAAGAGTTAGCGTAAGCCTTGACTTCGCTCACGAGGAAAAACAGGATGAATTTCGAGGAGAAAAGGGAGCCTTTAGAAAAGCCCTGGAGGGGATAAATTACTTAAAGGAAAACGGGCTTCCTTTTCAAATAAATATGACCCTTACGAAGGAAAACCTGATGGAACTTCCCTCACTGTTACGTCTGGCCAAAGAAATAGGAACCGAAGCTTTTCACGTGTTTTTTTTGGTTCCTACAGGCATAGGGCGAGGGTTAAAGGGGAAGGAACTTTCTCAGGAGGAGTATGAGGATTGTCTCAATTGGCTTTATGAAGAGCTGAAAAATGGAGCTATTGAGATAAAACCAACCTGTGCTCCTCATTTCATGAGGATTCTCATCCAAAAAGGGGAGAACCTTAAACGTTTCGAAAAAGGGCCCTTTCATACCTTTTCCAGGGGTTGTCTTGGTGGAATAAGTTTTTGTTTTCTCTCCTCTAAGGGGGAGATTAAGCCATGTGGCTATTTTGAACTTTCTTGTGGATCTATAAGAGAAAAAGCCTTAAGGGAAATATGGGAAACCTCTCCGATTTTTTCCCTTTTGAGAGACCCGAATAATCTAAAAGGTAAGTGCGGAAGGTGTGAGTATAAATTCGTATGTGGTGGATGCAGAGCAAGGGCCCTTTCTTTAAAGGGCGATTTTTTAGAAGAAGAACCCAATTGTTCTTATGAGCCAAAGGTCAAATAAGCCCTTACAAAAGCTTTATCTGATTGATGGAACCTCTTACCTATATAGGGCCTTTTTCGCCCTTCCTCGTCTTTCAACCTCAAAGGGGTTTCCAACCAATGCCATCTTTGGATTTACTTCCATGCTTCTTAAGCTTTTGAGAGAGGAAAAGCCCGAAGGGTTGGCGGTAGTTTTCGACGGGCCAAAACCAAGCTTCAGAAAGGACCTTTTTGCCGATTATAAAGCCCATAGGCCTTCTGCCCCTCAGGATCTTAAGCTTCAGATCCCTTATGTTAAGAAGATCCTTGAGGCCATGAGGATCCACATTTTGGAATTAGAGGGATTTGAAGCGGATGATGTGATAGCTACCTTGACCGAAAAGGCAAAGGAAGAAGGAATCTCGGTGGTTATTGTCTCAGGGGATAAGGATCTGCTTCAAATTGTCTCAGAAGAGGTTCTTCTGTTTGATACTATGAAAAACGAACGCTTTACCCCTGAAAAGGTCAGGGAAAAATTTGGGGTTTCCCCTGAACAGATCCCTGATTTCTTGGGCCTTGTGGGAGACCAATCGGATAACATACTGGGTATTGAAGGTATAGGACCAAAAACCGCCCAGGCACTTCTTGAACGATATGGCTCCCTTGAATCAATCTTGAAGAACCTCGATCATATACCCGATTCGCTTCTTAAACCCTCTCTTAAGGAAAAGCTTCGTAAAGCAGAAAATCGAGTCCTTTTGAATAAAAGGCTTGCCCAAATAAGAAAAGATATTCCCCTTGAGATAAAGTGGGAAACCTTTTTACTTGGCCCTTGGAATGAGGAAAAGCTGAAGAAAATATTTGAGGAACTGGAATTCAGAAAATTCTTAAAGGAACTCTTTCCTCCCCCAAAAACGGAACGCCCACTTTCCAGACTCCTTGAAAGTGAAGAGGAAGTTTCTCAAACTTTGGATAACCTCAAGGGAAAAGAACTCGCCTTTTGTCTTTACATCTCAGGGGAAGATGTAATCCTTCAGAAGCCAATGGGAATCTCTATTTATAACCCTGAAGGAGGGGCCTTTTTTATACCTATCAAAGAAGAAGGGGAGCTTCAGAGGTTCCGCGGGCTTTTGGAAAATTCCCCTCTTTTCATGCACGATGCTAAACCTCAGATAAGGTTACTTCTTAAAGAAGGATACAGAAATTTGAAATTACTTGGTGATACCGCCTTGATGGCTTATCTGCTTGACCCCGATGCTAAAGACTACACTTTAAGGACGCTTTTTTCCAAATACCTTTCCCTTGATCTCGGCCCTTCACGGGAGTTGACAAGCTCGAAGGGTTTAAAAAAGGCACCCCCCCTCGAAGCCAAGGATTTCGCTTGTGAGGAGGCCTTCGCCGTATGGATGCTTAAAGAAAAATTGCTTCAAAAGATAGAGGAAGAAGGGCTTAAAAGGCTTTTTTATGAGATCGAGCTTCCCCTTGTGGAACTTCTGGCCCAGATGGAATTATGGGGCGTTAAGATCGATCCCGAAATCCTAAAGGAGTTATCCCAAGAGTTACAAGGACCGCTTAAAGAACTCGAATCCCGAATCTGGAGCCTCTCGGGGGAGATCTTCAACCTCAACTCCCCTCAACAGGTGGGAAGGATTTTGTTTGAAAAGCTCAAACTACCTCCCCTAAAACGGACCCCCACAAAGGCCTATTCCACCGACACGGAGGTTCTCGAGGCCCTTGCAGCCTTTCATGAACTTCCAAGGCTTTTATTAGAGCACCGAACCTTAAGCAAACTCAAATCCACTTATCTTGATACCCTTCCAAGGCTTATCCATCCAGTAACAGGAAGACTCCATACCTCCTTTAACCAAATGGGAACTGCTACAGGGAGACTCTCTTCTTCGGAGCCCAATTTGCAGAATATACCGGTCAAAGGTGAATTGGGAGAACGGATCCGAAGGGCCTTTAAAGCCGAAGAGGGATGGCTTCTTCTTTCGGCGGATTATTCCCAGATCGAACTAAGGATCTTGGCCCATCTCTCGGAAGATGAAGGGTTGATTGAGGACTTTATAAAAGAAAGGGATATTCATGCTGAAACGGCTTCCCTTATCTTTGGGGTACCAGAGGATCAAGTCACATCCGAAATGAGACGACAGGCCAAGGTAGTAAACTTCGGAATAATTTATGGAATGACGCCGTTTGGACTTTCTAAGGAACTGGGCGTTGAACCCGAAATCGGTAAGCGTTTCATCGAGGATTATTTCAGGAAACACCCCAAGGTCAAATCCTTTATAACTAGAACAATCGAAGAGGCCAAGAGAAACGGGTATGTAAGAACCTTGTTTGGTAGGAAACGGCAAGTCCCATGGCTTTTAAGAGGTAAAGGAAGTGAGAGACAATTGGGGGAAAGGATCGCTATAAATACTCCTATTCAGGGAAGCTGTGCCGATATTATAAAAATGGCCATGTTAAAGATCTGGCAGGAGATAAAGGAGAAAGAACTTCCCGCGAAATTGATCCTTCAGGTTCACGATGAATTGCTTTTAGAGGTAAAGGAAGAAATGGCAGAGGATCTGGCTAAAAGGGTCAAAGAGATTTTGGAGGGCGTAGTCTCTTTAAAGGTACCCCTTAAGGTAAACGTAGGACTCGGGAGAAGCTGGGGTGAGATCCATTAGGTTTTCCTCAGGGGAGAGAAAGCTACTTCTTTGTCTTATAGACCTATCTGCCCTCAATTTAGGGCTTATGGTAGGACTCACCCTTAGGCCTGAATATTCCTTTTCGGTTGGCATTTTCAAAAAACACCCCCTCTGGTTTGTACTTCCGAATCTC
The DNA here is from genome assembly GCA_964543765.1 of uncultured Thermodesulfobacteriota bacterium. Lineage (GTDB taxonomy): Bacteria > Desulfobacterota > B13-G15 > B13-G15 > B13-G15 > B73-G16. The sequence goes on along the minus strand of CAZIZI010000014.1, from coordinate 27,251 downwards.
GTTTGGTTACTTTCCAGTTGGACATTGGACCTTTATGAAGAGGAAGTAAGTTTTTCGTTTTCCCGTTGGGCAAAAAGGCTTTTTCTTTCTTCAGTTTTTACCTTTTCTTTTCTCCTTCTCATCCCCTATGTTACCCCGCCTTTGCCCCAAAGAAGGCACTTTTTATATGGAGCTTTTGGGATCCTTTTACTTTTTATCTTCGGAGGAAGACTTTTTTCCTGGATTTTACTTCGTCACCCCTCCTTCTCAAGGCGTCTCCTTATCCTTGGAACTGGCAAAAAGGCCGAAGCCCTCTCTCAGGTTTTAAAAGGATCCTCTAATCCCTCTTACCAACTAATAGGTTATTTGAGCGAAACCGAAGTCCCAAAACCCCAAGAAGGGTGCCTTTTTCCTGTTGTTGGTTCGTTTAAAGAGTTAAAGGAAATAGCCTTAAAAGAAAGTATAGATACACTTGTCCTTGCCCCAGAAAGAAGATTGGAGGGTGAAATTATTCAAGATCTACAGGATTTACTCGAGCTCGGGGTAAGGATCGTTCCTATGTCCCTTTTATTTGAGGAAATCACCGGAAGGATACCCGTCGAGCTAATAGGGGAAACGTGGTTGATGAGCCTTCCTCTTGATCATCCCTTAAATCGTCCTTTAAATAGAGCTATAAAAAGGTGCTTTGATGTGATCTTCGCCTCCGTGGGTTTGGCTTTATTTTTGCCCCTTTTGCCTCTTTTGGCCCTTTTGATTTACCTTGATCATCCTGGCCCGATCTTTTATACCCAGTTAAGGGTCGGAAGAAACGGAAAGCTTTTTAAGCTTTATAAGCTTCGTTCCATGATCCCTGAGGCGGAGAAAGAAGGCCCCAAGTGGGCCCAAAAAAGCGATCCGAGAATAACCAAAATCGGACGTTTTTTGAGAAAGACGCATCTTGATGAGTTCCCACAACTATTTAACATCATAAAGGGTGATATGAGTGTAGTAGGACCAAGACCTGAAAGGCCGGAATTTGTAGAAGAACTTAGCAAGGAAATACCCTTCTTCCGGTTAAGGCATATGGTAAAACCCGGCATGGCGGGATGGGCCCTGGTAAAATACGGGTATGCTGCTTCAAAGGAAGACACCATGTTTAAACTCCAATATGATCTCTATTATATAAAGAACTGGTCCTTGTGGCTGGACATTCTTATATTATTAAAAACGGTATTAGACGCGGTGACCCTTCGCGGTCGCTGATGAGAGTAATTGTCACTAAAAAGGAAGATCGAACCCTTCTGGAATGTCCTTTCTGTCGGGAAATCCACGAAATCTATACCGATTCGGAGGACTTTCTTAAGAGGATGGAGGAACGCTTCTCGGAAAAGCACAGTTCATGTTCCCAAAAAGAACCAAAAACCTCTCAAATCCGGCAGGGGACCCTTTTCCCTTTAGAAGTAAAAGCTCCGGGGAAAGGAGGACCCAAGAAAGGAGGGAGAAGATGAAAGAAGCAAACCACGTAAAAGAAGGAGACGTAATCCTTTTCAATGGGGAATTATACAAGGTGGTGGGCGTTGCCCGCCAGAGTGGAAAAGCCCAATTCGGAGGTTTAATCAAGGCAACTTTAAAACATATGAGAACTGGCAAAACCAGTGAACATCGCTTCTCACCTGAGGAACGCCTTGAAGATGTGCACCTTGAAAGGGTTGAAATGGAATTTCTCTACATTGACAAGGACGAGGTGGTCTTCATGGACCCCCAAACCTTTGACCAGGTTTCCCTTCCAAAGGAAGCAGTTGAAACGTATCTGCCATTTTTAAAAGAAGGCTCAAAAGTAAGAGTGGAGCTTTACAATGGCATTCCTGTGGGACTTGATTTTCCTAAAACTGTTGTTTTGAGAGTTGAATCCACGGGTTCAGGCATAAGGGGACAACTTGATAACACTTGGAAAGAGGCTACGCTTGAAAACGGCATGACCATTATGGTCCCTCAATTTATAGAAACGGGAGACCTGGTGGTCGTTGATGTGGAAAAACACGAATACCTAGATCGAGCCAAGAAAGCTTAACGCCTAAGGTTCACCACCTCCCCAAGCATGTCATCGGTTGTGGTTATCACGCGGGCATTCGCTTGAAAGGCCCGTTGATAAATGATGATCTTGGTAAATTCCTCGGCCAAATCCACATTTGATTGTTCTAGGCTATTAGGCACTATAGTTCCCAGTCCACCACTTCCAGGTGTACCGATCAGGGGCTCGCCACTTCTTGGGGATTGAAGATAAAGATTGCCACCCCTTTTGGTCAACCCTGAAGGGTTCACAAATTTTGCAAGCACAACCTGATAAAGGGGTTTCGTTTGTCCATTGGTGTAGTGTCCATAAATAAGGCCATTTGTCTCTACAGTAATGCCTTCAAGGAACCCTGTGGGATAACCATCTTGATATTGATAAAGCGTCGAGAAATCAGCGGCATATTGAGTACTCTTTGCCACCTCGGGGTTAAAATCAAACTTTATCTGTTGAGAAGCAGCGCCTTCAAACTGAAAGGACAAAGTAGCTGAAGCCCCTCCTTGTAAAGCCCCATACTCATCAAAAACTAACTGACCACCCTGCTGATAAGTTCCAACCCCACTGGGGGTCACTTCGGCCACATACCAATTCCATGTCCTTTCCGCATTTTGATCCTTAACGAAATAAAGGATCAACTGATGCCTATTTCCCAAGGAATCGTAAACGACTATGCTTGTTTGATAATTCCAGGTACCTTCGATGTTGGGATTGAAGGTGTTAGGATCAAGGCCTTCTGATCTTGCATCAAGGTTTACGGCTAATTTAACCGTCGTTGTAGCTTGAGCAGCCGAAGCAGCCGTATCAACTATAACATCGGTCAAAGTGTTGCTCCCCACAGCCCATCCCTGAAGGATATACCCTTCGGGGTTTATGAGCTTTCCATCAGGGTTCAATCGGAAGTGACCAGCTCGACTGTAATAAAGCTGCATGCTCGTAGGATCCCTTAAGATGAAAAGCCCCTCACCGTTTATAGCAAGATCCGTGGGGGCATTGGTGGTTTCAAATGACCCCTGGGTGAAGATGAGCCCCACATCGCTCACCATAACTCCTCGACCAACCTGAGAGGTACCTTGAGCGGTAGCAAGAAGTTCATTCAAGGCATCTTGGAAAGTAATCCGTGAGGCTTTAAAACCCGCCGTATTAAGGTTAGCTATGTTATCACCCGAAACCGAGATGGCAGTTCCATAACACCTAAGCCCCGTAACCGCGGAATAAAGAGAACTAGTAAGCCCCATCTTACACCTCCTTTAAGGGTTTATCGAAAAAATAGCAGAAAGGGGTAAAACCAACCCCCCAAGGGAGACGTAAAATTGGCCCCCTTCTTGTTCCAAAGCTGAGACTCTCCCTCGAATGTAACTCTCAAGCCCAACGACTTGACCCCTTTGGTCTATCCCTTCAACCGTAAAGTAGTAAAGACCAGGTTCCATTTTCCTCCCCAAAGAGTCAGTACCATCCCATTGGATGAGAAAGGGGGAAGTGGAAGGATTAAACTTCAAAACCTTTACCGGAAAAAGGGACTTATCAAACACCCTCAAAGTTACTTCCTTTGTCCCTTGGGGGAAATAGACCTCAATGGAGGTACTTTTCTCTCCGTCAAACCATAAGGAAGAACTTTTAGCCCTAACCTCTTTTTCAATTAAGTTCAAAAGCAATCCCAAAAGGTTAGTTCTTGTGGTATCTACGAGTTCTTCCAACTTTTTAGAAACCTTGTAAAGCCCTTCCATCTGCGAGAACTGTGCGAGTTGAGAGGTAAGTTCGGAAACATCGAAGGGGTTTAAGGGACTCTGGTTTTTCAGTTGGGCAAGGAAAAGCCTAAGCCATATATCCGGATAATTTTCCACCGAATTGATCATCCCTTCCCTCCTTAAACGGTCAATTTAAATTCCTCAAATTCGCCTTTTCCCCTCTTTTTAGAATTCCCTTCTCCCTTTGTTCGGGCTCCTCTATCCTTATGTCCTTCTTGAAAGGACTGATCAAAATGAACTTGAATCGAGACGAGCCTTAATCCTTGAGCATTTAAGGCCTTTTGGATCTCTCCCAGGTTTGCCTCAATTAAGTTTCTCACCTCTTTGCTCGAAACCTTTATCTCAATCTTTAACTCTTCTTTCATACCCTCAAGCTCAACCCTTAAACCTCCTAATACCTCTGGTTTAAGCTGTATCTGGACCTTCTGCGAAACCGGACCTTCCTCAAATCTCATCCATTTTACAATTTCATCCACAAGACCTTTGATTGGGTCAGTCTCTTGAAAAGCAAAACTTTTCCAAACTCCTTGGACTTTAGAGGATGAAGAATCGCTTTGGAATTGCTCCCTTAGAGAGATTAGGAGCATGGGAAGATCAAACTTTGAAGAACCCTCCGAACTTAGAAGGGATTCCGGTTTTTTTGGCACATCTTGAAAACCTTCGGAAAGTTCTCGAACTTTAGAAAGGAGTATTTGTAGAGCCTCTTTCCCAGGGGCTTTCGAAAGGGAGTTGGGAATGTTTTGATGAAGGTGAAGTGTTTCGGGGTTTTCATTATCTACTTCTTTCGATAGCAAAAGGCGCTTCAAATTATAAAAACCCTCGCGGGAATCCGCTTCCTTCGAATTTATCCATGTTTTCTGGTCCTGCAGGCAATTTTGTTGAATCGCACCTGAATCCACTTCTTTTGAATTTATCCCTTCGGGTTGCAAATTAGCTTTTTCAGGTTGAGACGGAAGTAAAGTAACGGTTTTTTCTTCCGTTTTTCCCTCGGAAAGTCTTTCGTTTGAAAAAAGGCTTAAGAATTTCGTGAACCATCCAAAAACCTTATTCACAAAACCCCTTGTTTCCGGAAAAGGAGGTATGCCCTGATAATCCATAACGGCCTTGGGACCTGCGTTATAAGCGGCAAGGGCAAGGGACAAGTCGCCAAATCTCTCTAAAAGAGTTTTGAAGTACCTTATCCCTGCTTCTAAGTTCTCTTCAGGATCAAAGGGGTTTTGAACGCCCAAAAAATTGGCAGTAGAAGGCATAAGTTGCATCAACCCCATTGCCCCTTTCGGGGAAATTGCTTGGGGGTTGAAGTCGGATTCTACCTTCACCAAAGAAAGAATGAGCTCAAAAGGAACCTGGTATTTTGAAGAGAGTTGTTTGATGAGTTGAAGGATCTCGGAGGGAACGTGGGGGACTTTTGCACTAAACAAGGAATCCAGCGTAACAAAGGGAATCATGGCGATTTTTTCTTAAGCAAAAGGAATACCACTGAGAAAAACCTTAAAAGTGAAGTTTATTCCCTATGATGGGGGAAGAGCCCCTTTCTTTTATGGAAAAAGTTTCCTCAGTCCGTGAAAAGTTTTTCAAGTTCCCTGTAGCTTTCTTCAAGTGAGACACCCTCTTCGCGATCCTGACGAATGTAAGAGAAGAGGAAATCCAATTTGTTTAAGGCATAATCGAGCTTAGGATTTGCCCCGGGAGTATAAGCGCCTATACTTATCAAGTCCTCGTATTGTTTATAAACGCTTAAAACCTCCCTAAATTTCATGGATAGTTCATAATGCTCCTTTCCAACCACCTCCGGCATAACTCGACTTAAACTCCGAAGCACATCGACCGCTGGAAAACACCCTTGAGAGGCCAGTTGTCTGGAAAGCACTATATGTCCGTCCAAAATCGCCCTTGAAGAATCGGCTATGGGATCATCCTCTAAGTCATCGTTCTCCACCAAGACCGTGTAAAAAGCGGTAATGCTACCTTTCCCTTGAATGCTCCCTGCCCTCTCCAAAAGTTTGGGCATTGTGGCGAACACCGAAGGCGTATAACCCTTGGAGGTAGGGGGCTCACCGATAGAAAGTCCTATCTCCCTTTGAGCCATGGCAAAACGGGTGAGGCTATCCATAAGGAGAATCACGTCTTTCCCCTTATCCCGGAAAAACTCGGCGATGGCGGTGGCCACAAAGGCCCCTCGCATCCTTATTAAGGGCGAACGATCCGAGGTAGCAACTACCACAACCGACCTCTTTATGCCTTCCTTCAAATCCCTTTCTATGAACTCCTGAACCTCCCTGCCCCTTTCCCCAATTAGGGCTATGACGATCACATCCGCCCGGGTATGTCTGGCAATCATGCCCAAAAGGGTGGATTTACCGAGGCCACTTCCAGCCATTATCCCCACCCTTTGCCCCTTCCCACAGGTTAAAAGCCCATTTATCACCCTTACTCCTACATCCAAAGGCTCCCTTATGGGACGCCTGAACAGCGGATTTATAGGATCGGAATAAAGGGGGTAAAATAGTTCACCTTCAATAGACCCTCTTCCATCAAGAGGCTCACCCAAGGGATCGATAACCCTCCCCAAGAGGCTCCATCCTACAGGAAAAGAAGCCCTTCTCCCCAACGGTTCAACGAAACCTTTTGGCTCAAGCCCTTCGGTAGGCCCTAAGGACATCATCAAAAAAGAATCCCTTCGAAAACCGACCACTTCAGCAAATGTCTTTAGCTTCCCGCTTTTATCCACGATTTTACATATGTCACCAACAGCAACAGGAATACCCCGACCTTCTATCACCAAACCTATCACCTGGGTAAGCCTTCCCTTAACCCTGAGGGTATCGATGGATTCCAACCTCTTAAGGAGCTTATCAATATCCATTTTTTAAACCTTGAACAATGGCTTCGAGCTGGGTCTCTAATCTCGCATCCACCTGGGCAAACTCGGTTTCCACAAAACATCCTCCGGGAAAGACCTCCTGACTCGGGAAGATCACGAGGTTCTTTGACTCACCCAATTCCCTTATGAGATCTTCCTTATGACGTTTAACCATCTCGAAGTCCTCAAAGGAAAGGAATATCTTAATGGTATCCCCTTCTGTAAGCCTTCTTATGGCTTCCCTTACCAATTGAAGGATTGAGGAACGATTTAGCTCAAGCTCTCTCCGCAAGATCTTCTTTGCTATAGCTATTGAAAGCTCCAGGATCTCTTCCTCTGCCTTTTTATATATCTCCTCCCTGATGCTCTGCAGGGACTTTATCAAACTCTCAAGTCTCTGGAGTATCTCCTTTGATTCCTTTTCAGCCTTTTCCCTTCCCTCTTTTAAGCCGAGCTCAAAGCCCTCCCTGTAAGCCTTCTCCTGGATATCTTCTCTTCTTTCAGGCTCATTAAACACGGGAAGGAAGAAAGAAATGTTATACGAGGACTTCTTCTCCACCTTTGCCCACCAAAATGAGTTCTCCTTTTTCCATCATGGCCCTTGCCAAGGCGGTAATTCTCCGCTGTGCCTCTTCCACATCCTTTATCCTTACTGGGCCCAAAGCTTCCATGTCCTCAAGGAGCATCTCACGGGCTCGTTCTGACATATTGCGAAATAGCTTTTCCTTAAGCTCTTCGGAACACATCTTCAAGGCTAAAGCCAAATCCTCCTTCGATACTTCTCGCAATAACCTCTGTAAGCCCCTGTCATCCGCATAAAGGAGGTCCTCGAACACGAACATAGCCTTTTCAACCTCTTCACTTATATCGGGGTCAGTTTCCCTTAGTCTCTCAAGGATTGGAGTAGCCATTGTTCCAAATTGGTTAAGGATCTCGGCTACCACTTTAATCCCTTGATCTTTCTTGATGGAGGTAAAAGCCTTGACCCTTATGCCTTCTTTTAAGGCCTCTTCCAACTCCTTTATCATCTCGGGGTAAACCCGATCAATGGTGGATATGCGCTTTATGACCTCCACCTGAAGCTCTTCGGGAAATTCCGCTAGAACCTGAGCAGCTTTGTTTTTATCGAGATGGAATATTATCAAAGCTATGGTTTGAGGATGTTCGTTTTTGAGATAGTTGGAAAGGGTAAAGGGATCAATTTTGTTCAAGGAAGAAAAAGGCCTCTCCTCTTCTTCTCCCAACAACTCTTCAATAAGGGTCTTGGCCTTCTCCGGACCAAAAGCCTTAACCAGGATTTTCTCCAAATGTTCTCGATCCCTCACCAAAAACTCCCTTTCCGCATAGGACTCAAGGAATTCCCTTAAAACTTGAGCTACTACTTCTCGAGAAACTCGGGAAACCCTCGCCATTTCAAGAACAAGCCTCTGCACTTCTTCTTCCTTTAAACGTTTTAAGACCTTATCTGCCACTTCCTCCCCTAAATAAAGGAGCAAAATGGCCGCCTTTTGAGGACCGCTCAGCTTCTTGATATCCTTAAGCTCCTGAGCCACCCTTCTCCTCCTTCATCCATTTCTTAATGATCCCCACTGCATAGTCAACATCCTCTTTGGCCAGCCGTAAAGTGGTCTCGGCTAAGGTCAAATGCTCGGGCTTTTTTTCTTCTATCGGCTGAGAAGGAGAAGTTAAGGGTGTAGGCATCTCCTCTCTCTGCATGACCCCTTTCAGAAGCGGCCTTAAGACGCCAAAGATCACCAAAAAGGCTACAAGAAGGGGCATCATGTATTTTAAAGCCCAAAGAACCCTCTCCAAAGGAAAGCCTGAAGTAGGGGGAGGAACTTCTTCATAGGGAACGGTGAAAGGAAGGCATTGGACGCTTAAACTGTCGCCCCTTGAGGGATCGATTCCTACTGCGTTTTTCACGATCTCCTCAATCCGTTGTAATTCCTCTTGGGGTAAAGGCACAAACTCAGCCTTTTGAACCCCACTCTGGCTTACAGTTCGGTATTTCCCATCCACAATTACTGCTATACTCACTCTCTTAAGTCGTCCCATTGGCTCAACGGTTTCGATAAAGCTTTTACCAACCTCATAGTTTACGATCTCGCTTCGCCTTGCGGAAGTCGCCGAAGGAAGGCTCACCCCACTTGCAACCCCTTGAGGCCTTGTCCCCATTGGGACGTTTGAAGCAACACCTGGAATCCCAACCAAGGAAGTACCTCCGGAAGTCTCCTCTATAACTTGCCTACTTCTTGTGACCGGCTCTGCTTGAAAGAGCTCTTGACGTTGTCTCGTTTGTTTCCAATCCCACTCGCTTGAAACCCTGGCCACCACTTTACCGGGGCCAACAATTGGCTCAAGGAGACCCGTGATCTTATCCTCTAGGGCCTTTTCCCATTGCTTTTGAAAGGTCATCTGATCGGAAGCGAGAACCAAAGTAGGATCTTTCACCCTTTGGGAGAGAAGTCTGCCTTTGCTGTCGACCACACTCACGTCTTCTGGATCAAGTCCTTCCACCGCGCTTGCCACAAGGTATTTTATGGACTCAACCTGTTCCTCGCTTAATTTCCTACCCATTTTTAAGTCCACCATAACCGAAGCCCTCGCTTTAATCCTCTCCCCTATAAAAGGCGAATCCTTAGGAAGGACTATATGAACCCGACAGTCCTTAACCGGTTCCAGTTTCATTATGCTACGGGCAAGCTCCCCTTCTAAGGCCCTTCGATAATTCACCTTCTGGACGAATTCACCCAAGGTAAATTTCGTCTTGTCGAATATCTCAAACCCGACCTTTCCGCCTGAAGGGAAACCTTTTGAGGCAAGCTCCATTCGGAGCTGATACACCTTATCGCTTGGAACCCTTATCTCTCCGCTTATGGGATCAACCGAATAAGGGACCTTCTGTTGTTTTAAATACTCAATCACCGAAGCCAGGTCCTCCGGAGGAAGATCCCGGTAAAGGGGAACAAGATCTATTTTCTGCCCCATTTTAAGGGCAAAAACCAAAACCCCAATGGTCCCCAAAAGTACGATAAGAAGGCTCACCCTTTTAGAGTTGGGTAAACTCTTTCCCTTTATAAAATCAAGAATCCGAGCCATGTCTTAAACCCTTAAATGGGCATCTTCATCACTTCCTCATAAGCTCGGATGAGTTTGTTCCTTATCTGCATCATGAGCCTAAAGGAGATATCCGCCTTTTCCAAGGCAAGAACCGTAGAGGTAAGATCGCCCTTCCCCACCATGAGCTCCTTTATAGCTTCATCGGCCTCCAGTTGGAGCTTGTCAACCTCTTCTATGGCTTCCTTGAGGATCTTAAAAAAATCTTTTCCCTCCTCCCCCTCTTTCTCCCTTTCTAAGGGATTAACGTTAAATAGCCTCGGATCAAGCTCAATCCTCATCTTTTACCTCCCTAACAGATCTATGGTCTTTAAGGCCATATCCTCCGAGGTGGATATGACCTTTAGAGCTGCCTCATAGCTTCTTATGGCCAGCATCAAATTCACCATCTCCTCCGTCAGGTCCACGTTGGGATATCTCACATAACCCTCATCATCCCGATCGGGATGAGAAGGGTCATAAACGATCCGAAAGGGACGCCTCTGGTCCTCAATGATCCCCACAACCCTAACCCCCATGGCCCCTTCCTCCATGGGCTCGGCTTGAAATAAAACGTCCTGTCTCCTATAGGGACCTCCTTGTGGGGTTCTGGTGGTATTGATGTTTGCCAAATTTGAGGCCAGAATCTCCATTCGCCTTCTTTGGGCGAAGATCGCCGAAGCCCCTATCCTAAAGACCTTCCAGATGTCCATTATCTGCCTCCCTCTTGAATGGCATATTTCAATTGGTCTAATTTCTTCTGAAGGATCCTCAAAAGGGAAATGTAGTTCAAATAGCTTTCAGAAAGCTTTACCACCTCTTCTTCGAGGTTTACGTAATTCCCATCGGGGTTACTAATCTCTCCCCTTTCTATAAAGGTAACAAGCTCAAAGCCTCCTTGGCCAAAATGATGGGGGTGTGTCTTTAGGAGACGAAACCCATCCATCAACTTCTTCAATTCCGCCGAAAAATCTATATCCTTAGGGACAAAGCCAGGGGTCTCCGCATTGGCCAAATTGGAAGCCACAAGGGAATGCCTCAACCACCCCAAAATAGCTCCCCTTCCTAAAAGTTCAGTAGTCTTGTCAAAAAGCCCCATTCCCCCCTCCTTTTTCAACAGATCTACCATCGATGCCATATTCCTTGAGTTTATTTCTTATGGTCCTGGCGGTTATCCCCAAAAGTTTTGCCGCTTTCGCCTTGTTCCAATTGACTTTTCTCAAGGTCTCAAGGATCAAGGCCTTCTCTATCTCCTTGAGATTCCTCGTGGAAAGGTGGTCCCCATCAAACCCAATTTCCTCAAGCACTATCTCCTCTGACCTTATAAAATCGGACTTGGCTAAAAGAACCGCCCGATGGATTACATTCTCAAGCTCTCTCACGTTCCCAGGCCAGTGATAATCCAGGAGCTTTTTCATGGCTTCTTTCTCTATTCCTTTAAGGTTTTTCTGGTTTAATCTCGAGTACCTCTCTAGAAAATGCTCCGCCAAAAGGGGTATATCCTCTTTCCTCTCCCTCAGGGGTGGAAGGTGCAAATGAACCACGTTAAGCCTAAAGTAAAGGTCTTCTCGGAACTTGCCCTCTTTGATCCTTTGAAGGAGATCACAGTTAGAAGTGGCGATGGGCCTCACATCAACCCTTATGGGCTTAAGACCGCCGAGTCGGTCTATCTCCCCCTCTTGAAGAACCCTCAAAAGTTTTGCCTGAAGAGAAATGGGCATTTCGGAGATTTCATCAAGTAAAATGGTACCGCCATTTGCCAACTCAAATTTCCCCTTTTTCTGAGCCACGGCTCCCGTGAAGGCCCCCCGCTCATAACCAAAAAGCTCACTTTCTAAAAGCCCCTCAGGTAAAGCCGCACAGTTTATAGCCACAAATGGAGAATTGGCTCTGGGACTCCCTTCATGGATATACCGGGCCAAAAGCTCTTTACCCGTACCACTTTCGCCAGTGATGAGAACAGGGGCTGAACTTTTCGCTACCTTCTTTGCCATCTCAAGAAGATCGAGCATCTCTTGGTTCTGAGTTATGATCACTCGAGCCTTCCGAACCTCCTCTTTAGGATGTAAGGCCCTAAAAACCACTTCTCTCAACACCTCAAAGGAAAAGGGCTTCTGGATAAAATCAAAAGCCCCTTCCTTCATGGCTTGAACCGCTCCCTCCACGGTCCCATAGGCGGTAAGCAACACCACTGGGGTCCTCGGGGAGAGCCTCTTTATTTCCCTTAAAAGATCCATACCCGACATTCCCGGCATTTTAAGGTCGGCGATGACCAGATCATAAGGATCCCGTCGGAACTTGAAAAGCGCCTCACTGCCCTCCAGAGCCGTTGCCACCTCAAGCCCTAAGCGCTCCAGTGCGGCCCTTATAGCCTTACAAATGCCTATTTCGTCATCGACAACAAGGACCTTCCAATCCATGGTCCCCCTCCTTAAGCTGAGGAAAGGAAAGCACAAATCGAGTCCCTCGACCTTCTTCACTCTGAAGTTCTATCAAACCCTTATGAGCCTCCACCACCTTGTGAACCACCACAAGCCCTAAACCCATTCCTTTTGGCTTAGTGGTAAAAAATGGCTTAAAGATCTGACCTAGCTTATCATTGGGAATACCAACCCCGGTATCCTCAATGACCACTTGAACAAGTTCTCCTTTAAGCTTCGAAGAACTCGGAAAAGCCCCCACCTTAAGCCTACCCCCTTCGGGCATGGCCTCAACGGCGTTAATAATGAGATTAAAAAACACGTGTTTCAAAAGTTCCCCGTCCCCCAATATGATAAGTGGTTCGTCATAAATAGACTTTTCAAACTCTATGCCATTTTCCTTGAGCAAACGGTTAACGAAATCCAAAACCTCCCGAAGGGGATCCCTCAAATCCAAAGGCTTAAGGGTTGGATTAAGGGGCCTTATAAAAAGCGAAACCTGGGAGAGAATCCCCTCTACCTGCTCGACTCCTTGTAACATCTCCTGAGCGAGCTCATGTCGGGGATCACCTCTCAAGTCCTCTTCTAAAAGCGAACACAAAAGCTTCACTACTGAAAAAGGCGTCCTTATTTGATGAACCAGGTGAGAAACTACTTCCTCTACCGCATTAAAACTTTCCTCCCTCACCGCTTGAGACCTCCACTTCTCAAGCTCCGTTATGTCCTCAAGAAGAATCACCATCCCATCCTTGCCCCGCAATGGGAAAAGTTGAACCCTCACGATTTTTCCACCAAAAGACTTGGTGAACTCTCCTTTTGAAAACGCATCCTCAAAAAGCATCAAGCTATCCACCCCTTTACCCAAAAGCTCCTCCCTTGAAAGTCCCAACAGCTCTTGGGCCGGAGGATTCAAAGCGGTTATCTTGCCCCCTTCGATCACTATTACCCCATTAGAAAGGCTCTCCATTAGATCCTGAAACATCTGGGCCAAATGCTCCTTTTCCACCCTACTTTTCTCAAGCTCCTCCTTTAACTCCTTGACTCTTTGTTCAAGGCTTTGATAATACCTCTCAAGCTCAAGGGATGCCCTTTGAAAGTCTTCGAAAGCCTTTTTTAGAAGACTATGAGCTTTCCTCATAAGACCTCCTCAATTTGGCCCTTAGGGCTAAAATGGCCTCACTGTGAATCTGAGAAACCCTTCCCTCACTTATTTCAAGCACTAGCGCAATCTCCTTCATGGTGAGTTCTTCAAAATAGTAAAGGGAAAGAACCAGCTTGTGCCTTTCCGGCAGCTCTTCAATAGCCTCGGCAAGGCGATCCCTCAATTCCGAAAGTCCGAGTAACTCCAAGGGATCCTTGGAGGAAGATTCCAAAAGCATCTCTTCAAGCTTCTCCCCACTCAAACCCTCGATCAGTCCATCGAAACTCACTACCTCCAAAAAGAGAAACTGCCGAAACTCTTTCTCAAGAGCCTCCGAACTTAAACCGAGCTCCGAAGCCAATTCCTCCAAAGAGGGAACCCGCCCCAGTCTCCTTTCAAGCTTCAAATAAGCGTCCTCCAGGACTTTAACCTTCTTCCTCAAAGTGCGAGGCAAAAGATCATGAGCCCTTAGTTCATCCAAAATGGCGCCTTTTATGCGAAAATGAGCAAAACCTTCAAACTTTATACCCCTTTTTGGATCATAACGCTTTGCGGCCTCAATAAGCCCCAAAATACCTGCTTGAAGAAGATCCTCAAACTGAACCAGACCTTTGGGGACCCTTTCATAGATCCTCTGGGCGATCTGCTTGACTAAAGGCAGATACTCCATGATCCTTTCAAAATCCAATCCCATACTTGCCTCATTTGAAAAACACTATTTCAGATTTTAAATCCACTTCAGGGAGAAAGAAAACTTTTTTTGTGATCTCCGTAAGCGAATGGGTGGCTTCTGAATCGGGATAAAGTTCAACGAACAATTTTTTCTTCCTCGAAGCCAGGTAAACCTTTTGGTCAAAAGGTATATGCCCTATATAAAAGAGCGTTCCCTTTAAAAAACGACTTACCATCATCTCTAAACGTTCGTAAATGTTTTTGGCCTCATTTTCGGTTTTTGCGTAGTTAACGATGAGGTTGAAGCGGTGTTTGTGATGATTTAACGCCAATACCTTCATCAGCGCATAACCATCGATAAGGGAGCAAGGATCGGGCGAGACTATCAAAAAGATCTGTGAGGCTGCCAGGTTAAAGAAGATGACATTGGAAGTAATACCGGGGGCGGTGTCTATCAAGAGAATATCCATGTCTTTTATGACTCTTTGAACCTGTTCCAAAAGGAAGCGCTTTTTGCTTATATGAAGGTTTACCATCTCCTCGACCCCTGATGGCGCCGGGATCACTTTTATCCCCAGGGGTCCGGAGAGTATTATCTCCTCAATGGACGTCTTCCCGTCTATCACGTCCTTCAAGGTGAGGGAGGGTTTGAGATCATAAAGGATATCGATATTCCCAAGCCCGAGGTCCGCATCAAGTATCATAACCTTCTTCCCCATTTTGGCCATTAAGTAAGCTAGATTGGCCACCACGGTGCTTTTCCCTACCCCTCCTTTACCGCTTGTTATAGCAATGGATCTCATCCTAACCTCCGGGAGGAAAGGTTGAGTATGAGATCGACCAAGCGGATCTTTGTGGCTTTTTCTATATCTTCTGGAACCCTCGGCCCTGTAGTGAAGTAAGAAAGCGGGAGATTTGCCTTTACTGCCAAATTAAACAAGGGACCAAAACTCGAAGCCTCGTCCAGTTTCGTAAATATGAGCCCTCTTAAGGGTATCTCATCGAATTTTTTTATAGTGCGAAATGCTTCTTCTTCCCGGGTTGTAGCACTTATAAGAAGGTAAAATTCGGCCCTTCTCTTAAGCTCTAAAAGGGATTTGAGCTTCTCCCTTTTGAGGAAAGGAGAGGCACAGGTATCCACCAATATGAGGTCTTTGTCCCCGTGTTTTGAAAGCAACTTCCGAAGCTCCATCGCCTCAAAGGCTAATTCCACCTCAAGCTCTAGGATTTTTCCGTAAAGCTTTAAAAGCTCGAAACTTCCCACCCTTTCCCAATCCAAACTTATTATTACCGTCTTTTTGCCCTTTTCTTTCGTCAAAGTAGCGAGTTTTAAGGCCGTTGTGGTTTTTCCGACTCCGCTTTGTCCCAAAAGGACCACAATCCTTCCCGAAGCCTTTCCATTTCCATTCAGAGTTGGGGGAAGGCCCTTAAGCATGATTTTGGCCACCTCTTCCAAAACCTCTCTCTCATCCTTGAGGTCTTTGGCCTTTAAACCTTCAAGAAGGGAATTGACGATTTCTTGACATACCCCTTGTTCGATAAGGAGGCGATAAATCCCGAGCAATGGCTTTGAGAGCCTCTCCAAGGTCCGGTTCCTTCCAGGAACTGCCAAAATTTCGACAACCTCCCTCCCCAAAAGCCCGAAGGATTTTTCCCGAAAGGAATGGGTCTCTATTATAAGGGCATCTTCCCCGAGCTCCTCTTTTATCCGTTCGATGGCCTTTTGCAAATCGGTCGACCTATACCTTCTAATCATCGAAACTCACCACCGAAACGGTTTTTATCTTCACCTCTGGCGAAAGCTCTGCTGGCGAAAGAACAGGAAGAAGGGGCAATAGGTGTTCTATAAGCCTTCTTATATGCATCCGCAACTTAGGAGAAGTTATCAAAACCACTTGCCCCACCTCCGGTGGCACCTTATCCATAGCCTCTTTCAACTTCAGCAAAAACCGTTCCGCTAAGATGGGATCAGGCGCTAAAAATTCCCCAAAATCTCCCTTTTGGATAGATTCGCTTAAGGCTTCCTCAAGCCTCTTATCAAGCACGATGGCGTAAATGGTGCCATTAGTTTGGTAAAGGTGGCTTAGGGTCCTCGAAAGGGCTTGTCGAACGTATTCGGTGAGAAGATTCGGGTCTTTGGTAAAGGGAGCCCAGTCTCCTATGGTCTCGATTATGGTGAGAAGGTCCTTTATGGGAACCCTTTCTCTTAAAAGATTCTGTAAGACCTTTTGAACCGTCCCGAGCGAAACCAAATTGGGAACAACCTCCTCAACCACCTTGGGATAATGTCGGGCAAGGGTGCTTAAAAGGTTCTGTACATCCTGCCGTGTCAGAAGCTCATGGGCGTTACTTCGTATGATCTCCATCATATGGGTTATTAAAACCGTTGCCGGATCTACCACTGTGGCTCCAAGCCTTATGGCCCTCTCCCTATCCTCAGGCTTTATCCATAAGGCCGGAAGGCCAAAGGCCGGGTCTTTGGTTTTTATGCCCTCCAAGGCCTTCTCCTCAAGCCCGGGAATCAAGGCTAAAAGGTAACCCAATCGAAGCTCCCCTCTTCCGACCTCCACTCCCTTAAGCAGTATCACGTACTCTGAAGGCTTAAGCTGAAGGTTATCTCGGATGTGAATGGGAGGAACCACTATACCCAGTTCCTTTGCCAGTTGCATCCTCATGGCCTTTATCCTCTGAAGGAGCTCGCCTCCTTGAAGCTTATCCACCAAGGGAACGAGTTCATAACCTATCTGAAGCTCCAAAAGGTCCAACTGAATAAATGGCTCAACTACTTCTGGTTCTTCTTCCGGCTCCTCCTTTGCTTCCTCCTTTGCCTTGGTTTCTTTCCCGGAAACCACATAGGATACTCCTCCAGCAAGAACTGCCAGCAAGAAAAAAAACGGTTTGGGAAATCCTGGAACAAAGGCCAAAAGAAAAAGTATTAAAGCCACTGCCGCCAAGACCTTAGGGTTTAAAAAGAGCTGTCTGCCCATATCTTTGGCAAATTCCGTCTCAGCGCTTGCTCGGGAAATGACCACACCAGCCGCTGTCGAAACCAGCAAAGCCGGTATCTGACTCACCAAGCCGTCGCCTATTGTAAGGATGGTGTAAGTTCTCAAGGCCTCGCTTAGGGCCATCTTTTTCTGCAAAACACCTATTATTAACCCACCCAAGATGTTCACAAAGGTTATGATCAACCCCGCTATGGCATCACCCCTCACAAACTTTGAGGCACCATCCATGGCCCCGTAAAAATCTGCCTGGGCTTCGAGTTCTCTTCTGCGCCTTCTTGCCTCTTGTTCGTTTATCAAACCGGCATTAAGGTCAGCATCAATAGACATCTGCTTTCCAGGAAGGGCATCCAGGGTGAACCTGGCAGCCACCTCCGCTATACGGCCAGCTCCTTTGGTGATGACCACAAAGTTTATGACTATAAGAATCAAGAATATGATGAGCCCAACCACCGTATTTCCGCCAGCCACAAAGGAACCGAAGGTCTTAATGACTTTCCCTGCTGCTTCGATCCCATGTTCACCTCGGAGAAGGATCAAACGGGTTGAAGCCACATTGATGGAAAGCCTGAAAAGCGTCACAAGAAGCAGTAAAGTGGGAAAAACGGAAAAATCAAGAGGCCTTTTCACGTAAAAGGCCACAAATAGCATAAGTATGGAAAGGGCAATATTGGTGGTTATAAGGGCATCAAGGAAAACCGGGGGAAGGGGCAATATCATTATCCCCAATGAGCCGATGGCCCATAGCATAACAGGAAGGTCCCGGCTGATCCCCCTCATCATCCCTTACCTCTTCAAACGGTATGCCCAAGCCAAAACTTCCGCCACCGCCCGATAGAGTTCAACAGGTATCACTTGACCAACCTCAACACTCTTATAAAGCACCTGTGCCAATTGAGGATGCTGATATAGGGGCACACACGCCCTTATGGCCTCTTCCTTTATCCTTTCGGCAAGCCATCCTTTGCCTTTGGCCACCACCATGGGAGCTTTAGTCTGACCGGGTTTATACATAAGGGCCACTGCCAAGTGAACAGGGTTAGTGACAACCACATCGGCTTCTTTAACCCTTTGTATCATACGGTGTCTTACAAATTTTCGATGGAAGGACCTTATTCGGGCTTTAACCCTCGGATCTCCCTCATATTGCTTAAGCTCCTCCTTCAATTCCTCCCTTGTCATTCGAAGCCTTTTTTCGTAGCTCCAGCGGTGATAAGGAATTTCAAGCAGCGAAAGGCTCAAAATCACAAGGCTCATCTTTAACAAGAGATCAAAGGCCCAAGCTTTTAGGTTTGATCCGATCTGGAAAAGATCCATGTCCAAAAGGTTTATGCTTTCCCAAAGCCTTCCCTTAAGAACCAAAAAGCCCACAACTCCGAGTAAAGCCACTTTGATAAGGGATTTCCCGAGTTCAAATAAAGCGTTAAGGTTGAAGATCCGCCTTAGCCCCTCAATGGGATTAAGTCGCGAAAACCCCCCTTTCAAAGGTTCAAGTGAAAGCACAAACCCCTTAGTGATCAAATTGCCAAAAACTGCCCCCAAAACCGCCGTAAGAAAAAGGGGAAAAAGAAGCTTTAAAGTAAATGAAAAAGCTCCTTCTAAAGCTCCAACAAGCTCAAAAGACGTAAGGTTAAGAAGGCTTAAACCGAGAAATTGGCTTAAACCTTGGAATATACGTGAGCCCAAAAACCACAACCCCAAAAGCCCAAACCCTAAAACCAGAGCCAAAGGAAAGTCACCACTTTGAGGGACTTGTCCCTTTTTCCTAGCCTCTTCTCGGCGTCGCGGAGTTGCGGGTTCTGTCCTTTCAAAATCTTCGGCCATCTTAACCCTTCATAAGAATTAAAAGCCTTAAGAGGTCTTCGCCTAAGTGGCCAAAAAGTCTTCCCAAAAAAGCTCCTAAGTAAGGAAGTACTATCCCCATACCTAAAAGCCCGACTCCCACTTGAAGCGGTAAGGAGATTAGGAAAATATTAAGTTGAGGAAAAGCCCTTCCCATTACGGCAAGCCCCAGATAAAGAAGAAGGTTTAAAGCCAAAAGAGGTGAAGCCACCTTAAGGGCAATTTCGTAAAGGAGACTTCCCCTTACCAAAAGATCCCTTGAAGCCTTCAAAAATTCGGCCCCTTCCGGTGATATGATGCAGAAGCTTTCATGAAGGGCTTTAATATACCAATAAGGGCCATCGGCGCAGAAAAATATCATTATCCCAAAAAGGGCAAAGAAAGTTCCCAACAGCGGCAGTTGCGTCTCGCCTGTAGGGTCAAGGATTTCACTCAAGCCAAACCCCATGCCAAAGCCCATAATCTGCCCTGCCATTTCAATTGCCCCAAAAAGAAGCCTTGTAATAAAACCTATAAAAAGGCCTAAGGCGAATTCTTTGAGGAAAAGCCTGAAGATCTCGCCAAATTCGTTTAAGGGTTTTGGTTTCGGAACAAAGGGACCGATGAGTAAAGTGGTCAAAAGGACCAAAAGCATCTTACTTTGCCAGGGGACGTTTTTTGAACTTAAAATGGGCAAAAACAAGATAATGCCACTTACCCTCATGAAAGCCACAAAATACGCCATAATGTCATTAAGTCCGATAACCATCACTTAAGGTATTGAGGAAAGTTCAAAAGGATTTCTCTTGAAAAGTCGCTCAATGTCCTCAACATCCAGGGCAAAAGCACCATTAGCGCCAAAGCCACTGCTACCATTTTGGGAATAAAGGTAAGGGTCATCTCGTGTATTTGGGTTATGGCCTGAAGTAATCCCACCAACACTCCCACTAACAAACAGGCCAAAAGCACCGGACCTGCCAAAAGGCCTATAAGTTTCAAGGTCTCTTGAAGCATCTGAGCAGCAAAATCCGCACTCATCCGAAACTCCTAATGAGGGATCCCACAACAAGATTCCAACCATCAACAAGGACAAACAGTAACAGTTTCAAAGGCAATGAAATCAACATGGGCGGTAACATGAATATGCCAAGCGAAAGCAATATGCTCGAAACCACCATGTCTATCACCAAAAAGGGTAGATACAATAAAAACCCTATCTGAAAGGCGCTCTTTAGTTCGCTCAACAAAAAGGCTGGAACTACCACTTTCATTGGGATTTCTTCTTTATTCTCAAAAGGTCCAAGATGAGAAAGCTCCGCAAAAAGGGAAAGCTCCTTTTCTCTTGTCTGTCGAAGCATGAACTCCTTAAGTGGAGGAACGGCCTTGTCTATGGCTTCCTTTAGGGTAATTCTGTCTTCCAAAAGGGGTGAAAGGGCTTCTTTATGGATCGTATCGAGCACCGGTTGCATGGTTAAATAAGTCAGGATCAGAGAAAGTCCGATTAGGACTTGATTTGGGGGCATGTGCATTAACCCAAGGGCCTGTCTCAGAAGGGACATGACGATTATGATGCGGGTAAAACTGGTCAGACACAACAGAAGAGAAGGAAGAACCGTAAGGAGGGTGAGTAAAAGCACCACCTTTACCGGAAGGCTCATCCCCCCACCACCGAGGTCTATGGTTAGGGTAGTTCCGCTCATTGGGAATGTTCCTTTTCAGCTTCAAATAAACACGGGAAATCCCTTTTCACGTGTTTTAAAACTTCTGAAAGGGGCCTCAATCTGAGTTCTTTTTCCTCTTCTTCCAAGGGGAAAGGAAAGACCGGTTTGATTTCATTTTTTTCTTCTTCCGTTTCCTTTCTCTTTTGTTGAAAAGTTTCTTCCTCGAAACTGCCCAAAAGGTGTATCTCCCCCTTATGGAAGGCTAGAAGGAACCTCTTTGAACCAAACCCTAAAAGCAAAAGCCTCTCCCTCAAACCGAACCTCACCTCTCCTAGGATCCTGAGAGGTGAATCGGAAACGGTAATCTTGGGCTTAAAAAGGTCCTTTAAAGATGAAAGATTAAACTTAAAACTCCCCAAGGGCTTCTCTCCCCTTTTTAATTTTTCCCCGATGACATACCGACCTATTATCCCCAAGCCCAAGATTATGAGGCAAAGGTTAAAGATCTTCCCGAGCTCCATAAAGGGACCTCCTATTTGAGTTTCCTTATTCTTTCGGCAGGGGATATGATCTCCAGGATCCTTACACCAAGTTTTTCTTCCTGGACCACTATCTCACCTTTTGCCACCGGTTGGCCATTTACCAAAATATCGAACGGTTCGGACGCCTCTTTTTCCAATTCCAGGATCGAGCCCTTCCTGAGATTCAAAAGCTCCCTCAAAGGAAGCTTCCTCCTTCCGAGTTCAACCGAAAGCTCAAGCGGTATATCCAAAAGGAGCTCAAGGTTTATACCTTCGAATTCTTTCTCCTCCATCTCATACCTCCTCATTCCAAAAGACCGGTGATCTTAACTGCCCTTTTACCCCGAGAAATACCTGCCTTACCCTGCAATAAGGGAATCCCTTCTACCTCCACTATGAGTTCCTCATCGGGCCTTGAGGGAAAAGCAATCATGTCCCCCACCTTTAATTTCAAAAACTCCTCGGCCCTAATCTGCTTTCTTAAGAACGTCACCCTCAAACTAACCGGAACCTCTTTTAACGCTTCCAAAAAACGTGCCTTAAAATTCGGATCCGACGCCTTCTCCTCCTTAAGGCGGAGGTTCATCTGATCCCTCAACATCTTCACCAAGGTACCCGGTAAGCAAAAGGAAAAGGCTCCAGTGGTCGGACCGAAATCCACTTCGAAACGCCCTAAAAGAATTGACTCCCTTTGGAATCCCACTTGAGCCAATTCCGGACTCAGCTCGATTTTTTCCATCCGAAACCTCAAAGGGTAAATTGGCTCCCAAATGAGGTGAAAACCCTCAAGCAATATGTTTGAAATATGCCTTATTATCCGCGTCTCTATAGGGGTGAATTCTCTCCCTTCAACTTTTATCCTTCCCCTTCTTCCTCCGCCAAAAAGGATATCCACTGCATAAAAGACCGTTTTTGCATCCATTACCAAAAGGGCTTCTACTCCCAAAGGTTCAACCCTAAGAATTATCAAAGCCGTAGGGACGGGCACTTTCTTTATGAACTCCTCAAAGTACATGGCTTTGGACTCGGAAAAATCCACCGAGACCGGACGATGCAAGAAATCGCTTAAATCCGCGCTCGCCTTTCTGGCAAAACGCTGAAACATAAGCACTATCTCTTTGTTCCTTTCTAGTTCGAGGAGTTCCCATTTCCTGAAGTCGAACCTCTCAAAAGCCCTTTCCGGAGCCTCAGAAGCAACCTCTTCAGCCTTCTCTAAGGGGATCTCACCCTCTTCAAGCCCCTTCAAAAGCGCGTCGATCTCCTCTTGACTTAAAAGTTCCGCACTCCTAATAGGCTTCTCTTCTTCCGCTAATTTTTCCGTGGGGGGTTCTTCTTGGATTCTTTCCTCCTCGGAAAATTCCTCAAGGAGCTTATCTATTTCGTTTTGATCCATACACTCACTCATGGCCTATTGAACGATAAATTCCGTAAAATAAACGCCCGTAACCTTAACCTCCTTTATCCCCTTTTCATTCAAGACCCGATTGACTTTCTTCAATATCTCCTGCTGCAAAAGGGCTTTCCCCTCAGTAGTGATCATCTCCTCATAAGTCTTTTCGGTCAGTAGAAAGATTATCTGATTCCTCAAAACTGGAATCTCCTTGCTTATAAGGTCAATGCCTTTTTCTCCTTCCACCTCAAGGGTGATGGTGACCTTTAAAAAATTAACCCCACTCTTGAGGTTCACCACAAAGGGTTCAAGATTCACATAATTGATGACCTTGGGCCTACTGGGTTTGTCGCTCTGTTTCGAAGCACCGCTCTTTCCTTTTCCCAATACCAAAAAGCCAACTCCTCCCAATAATATTGAAACCCCAACAACTACAAAAATGAGCTTCTTTTTCCCAAAAAGCTTCATCCTTTACTCCTTACCGCAACCTTTATGCCGTCTTATTATAAGGCATAAAACTTGTCATTTATAAAAATAACGTCAATTTTTTGACAAAAGAGGTGTTAAAAACTTGACAAATGAAGGTTTACGAAGTTAAAAAAGAAAGACGGGCCCGGTGGTATAGATTGTGCATTAATCATTGGTGAACCTTAAGGTCTTTGAACGGAGAAAAGGGGTTGATACCCATTCTTATCGGCGAAAGTCTTAAGATCCGTGAGGTCCTTTCCCTTATCGAAAGAGTCGCTAAAACCGATAGCACGGTTTTAATAACTGGAGAAAGTGGTACTGGGAAGGAGCTTGTTGCAAGGATCCTTCATTTAAAAAGTCCTCGAGCTCAAGGACCTTTTGTGGCCATTAACTGTGGAGCCATCCCTCATGAACTTTTGGAGAGTGAGCTTTTTGGATACGTGAAAGGAGCCTTCACCGGGGCCTTAAGGGACAAGAAGGGTAGGCTCGAAGTGGCAAATGGTGGCACCGTCCTTTTGGACGAGATATCGGAGATGAGTCCAGCTCTTCAGGTTAAGCTCTTAAGGGTCCTTCAAGAGAGGGAGTTTGAGCCCATAGGGAGCACAAGATCGGTAAAGGTGGATATAAGGGTTGTTGCCGCCACTAATAAAAACCTAGAAGAACTTGTAAAAAAAGGCCGATTCCGACATGACCTTTATTGGCGTTTAAACGTAGTCCCCATTCATCTTCCTCCGTTGAGGGAAAGAAAGGAGGATATACCCCTTTTAATCTCGCATTTTTTGGAGATTTACAATGACCGTTATAAAGGAAAGGTCACCGGTTTTTCTGAAAGTGCGATGGAATTGCTCCTAAATTATGACTGGCCGGGCAATATAAGAGAACTGGAGAACCTAGTTCAAAGGCTTGTAGTACTTAAGGGAGAAGGGATCATATTACCAGAAGATTTACCCGAAAAGATCCGAGAAAATGGCCATCTTCATTCGTTTTTACGTCTTGAAGGAGAAAAGCTTAACCTTAACGAAGCAGTTACGAATCTTGAACGTTATCTGATAACCGAGGCCCTTCGCCGGGCAAAGGGGGTAAAAAGCAGAGCGGCAAAACTTTTAGGCATAAAACGAACCACCCTTTTACACAAGATGAAAAAAAACGGAATCCTTGACCCCTCTAACCCTTAGCCCGTTTAAGGGAAAGTTCCCGAGCTTCTCGGGAGATGGTGACCTTATCTTGCACTTGAAAATAAGGCCGTCGAAGGCTCTGACGTTCTTGAGTCTCTTTACTATAAACCTCTCCCTTATAAACCCTTAGGATCTCCCTTATATAAAGAAGCGGATACATCCTTACTTCACCTTATAACCCCTAAGAAGGAAACCCTCTTCCCTTAGGGATCGGAGCTTACGCCTTATTTCTTCTTTCGCCCCAATAAGGAGTATTTCAAACTTTTTTAACTTGTCAAGAAATAAAAGAAGGGCTTGAGGATCTCTATTTTCCTCCTTTGCAAGGAGGTCCCTTAGTTTTAAAATCTCATTTGGAAGGCTCTCGTATTCTCCCCTTTTAAGAAGTTCCTCTGCCCTTTCTAAAAGTTTTTCCTCTTCTTTGAGGCACAAACCTCAGGAACTCCTTTTCTTAAGTTCCTCATAACCTTCCTTTAACTGCTGAAGCATCTCTATAACCGACTTTATCCTCTCAGGTTTTTCCTCGGCATCAAAAAGCAGTAACTCCCTTAACATGAAGGTATAAATATCCCTCAGGTTTTTCGCTATCTCACCCCCCTTTTCTAGATCCAAAGAGGACAAAAGCTCCGAGATAACCTCCATGCCATAAATGAGCCTTTCCGCCTTTTTTTCAAAGTCCTTTTTCTCATATGCCTCAAGGGCCTCCTTTAAATACCTAATCCCCTCTTCATAAAGCATCAAAACAAGGCTCAAAGAATCGGAGGTCAAAACACTTGTCTCTTTATAAGCAGAAAGGGCCGATCTCATCTTTCTTCACCTCCTCATTTGGAATTTTTAAAACTAATATCTATTTGTCGACTCAACCAATCGCTTAAGGATTTCAATTGGGCCAAGGCTTCCTCAAGGGCCAAAAATTGCTGTCTAAGCCTTTCCTTTTCCTTTTCTATAAGGTATTGTTGACGATCAATCTGTTCGTTTATCCTCTCTATTTGTCTTTCTAAAAGGCCTGTCTTAAGGTTTAAAAGCCCCGCGAAGGGGGTAGTTAACTTATCGAGGTATTCCTTAAGGTTTGTACTTACTTTTTGAAGGAGTGAAGTGGTATTTTCTGGCTCACTGGAAAGTTTCTCAAGGAAAACTTCTTTTTCAAAGGTTAAAGTTCCGTCTTTTTGAAGACTTATACCTATAAAGGTTAGGGCATTAAAGCCTTCGGGCAGATCCACCTTTTGAAGGATCAGGGAAGTGAGCGTACTTTTTATCCCCCTTAAGGTCACATCCCCCATCAAGGGCTTTATGGTTCCCTCTTGATAGGAAAACTGTTCGCGGAAAAAGCTAACGATCTCGTTATATCCCTTAACGAAGTCTTCGATTTTTTGGATCAGACTCTCCGTGTCCTTTTTGATTTCCAAAAAAAGCGTAGTTCCGGGAAGAGCTCTTTTTAATTGGATAGTCAGGCCTTTAAAGAGGTCATTTATGGTATTTGAAGGCCTTTGAACCGTAAGTCCATTTACCCTTAAAAGAGCATCCTGGGCTCTGATGAGGTTTTGAAACTCAAAAAGACCCTGAGGATCCTCCAAATTGAGGGCATTTGCTTCCCCTGTCTTTTCACCCCTCAAAAGAAGAACAAACTCGCCTTCCCTTACCTTTATTATGGAAGCCTTAAAGGCATCTCCTAAGGTGTTGATTTTGTCACGGATCGTTTGAAGGGTGTCCTCACTGGAAATTTGGATTTCAAGACCATTAATCCTCAAAAGGCCTTCGAGTCCAAGCGGTTGGCCTTCGGAAGAAAAGGCCTTTGATGTCCACACATCCGCTTGAGCAAGCCCTAAAATCTCTAATTCATAAGAACCCTCTTCCACGAATCTGCTTGTTGAAACCTCTATAACCGATTGAGGGTCGATACCTTGGGCATTTAATAGGACTTTAAAATTCTGAAATGCATACCCCATGTAAAAGTCCCATGCGGAATTCCTCAAAGAAGAAAGCTTTTCCGAAAGGCTTTTCCAAAGGGAGAGCTTTTCGTTTAGGGCCTCTTTGTTCTTTTCCAATGGGTTAACAAGTTGCCTCTTTCTAACCTCAATGAGCTTATCTATTACCTCATCCCAATTAAGGGAGGAGATAAGGCCGCTTATATATTGGGTTGGCTCGGTCATTTAGACTCCTCCGAATCGCTTAAAAACTCCTCAATGATCTCCTTTATCCTTAAAGCTTCCTCTGAAGGGATCTGTCGGATTACCTTTCCGCTTTTTCGTTCCACAAGCTGGGCCAAAAGTGTTTGGGTTTTGTGATCGATTAAATACCTTAAAGAGAGGTCATTTCTCTCCAAAAACTCCCTTACTCTTTCTTGAACCTTCTCCCTCAGCCTTTTAAGCTCTTCGGTAAGTTGTTCTAACTCCTTAACTCCCTCAACTTCCTTTAGGGCCTTATCTTTAAAATTTCCCTTTGAAAAGCCATTCTCCCTTTCTTTAAGAGACAAACCATTCTGAATCTCCTTCACCTTCCCGTGGGCTTCCCTTTCCTTAGGAGCCCAAAAATCCCTTACCCCCTTTTCGATCCCTTCAACCTTCATGGCTTAAACCATCAAAAGGGGGAAGACCCACCTTATAGGATCTTCCCCCCTCAATTTACTAACGCCCAATTAGAGCCAAGATATTCTGTGGCAAGGCGTTTGCATGAGCAAGCATGGCCATTGAGGTCTGAACCAAGATCTGGTTCTTCGTGAAGTTCACCATTTCTTGAGCCATATCGGTGTCGCGAATTGTGGAATCGGAAGCCACATAGTTCTGCACCGTTACTGCCAGGTTTGAGGCCGTATACTGAAGCCTGTTCTGATAGGCACCAAGCTGGGCCCTAAAATCCGCAACCGAAAAGATAGCGGCATGTAAAGCATCAAGAGCTGCTTGGGCACTCGTCAGATTTTCAAGATTAAGACCGCTTATTCCCAATGAGCCTGTGTCAATCTGATAAAACTCAATCTCAATTCTATCGTATCCTTGATTACTGTAACCCACCTGTATCGTAGCAGTCCATTGAACTGTCCATGTTCCTAGTACTCCTGTTGTTACGCTATACAATAAAGCCATATCCGCATACTTGGTGGCCTGAGAAATTCGATCTATTTCAAGTAGAAGCTGTTCAGCTTCTTTTTGTATCTGATTCCGATCAGCATCACCGACGGTGTCAGAGGCTGCTTCGGTTGCGAGTTCTTTTAGACGTTCAAGGATGTTGTGGATCTGGTCCAAGGTCCCTT
>CAZIZI010000013.1:0-42956 GCA_964543765.1 uncultured Thermodesulfobacteriota bacterium | reverse complement strand
TATCCCCTCAATAAATTGAGGGGGATTACTGCCCCTCGCGCTCCCATTTATCTAATAGCGGTTCCAGTTTTGGAACTAATAGGTTTACTGTTCACTTTGATTTCCTTAGGCCTTTTTGCTATCCACCCCGTTTTAGCCTCTCCAACTATAGGAATTGCCTCCTTATTTACGTAAATACTCCTTACGGTACTTGAAAATTTGGGAAAACTGCCCTTTTCACACCTCTGGTTTTTAAACCTCACTTTCTTTGAAGCCTTTCTCCTTTATGCTTCAGTTGGCCTTATTTTAAGTTGGAATAATCTGCCCAAAAAAGTTTTTTAACCTTCTTAGCTTTGCTTTTCATGGGGATCTTCATAGATCCACTTTGGCGTTATGAAAAAAACAAGGCCTACTGGCAAGCTGGGGATTAATTTTTGGATGTAGGACAGGAGGATTCGACCTTTTTAAAATTGCCTTCGGGCAAAAAGATCCTTATTTACGGTGGAGGCACCTGGATGGGTGAATTTGATATAGGAAAATCAGTAATCGCACCTTTTATTTGGGAAAGGGTTTTTTGAATGTGGATTACCTTGTGATAAACCATCCTCAACCGGATAATTATAAGGGGTTGATCTTTATAGGCAAACATTTTAAGTCGAAGGAGTTTTGGCACGCTTCAAGCGAACTGCCTAAAGAACTCGAAAACCTTTTAAAAGAATAAAAAGAAAAGGGGTTGTTATAAGAAAACTTTATAAGGGCTTTGAGTTTAATATTGATGGAGTAAATTTTAAGGTTTTACATCCCCCTTTTGATTTTGTAAGTAAAAACGTAAATGACCAATCGTTAGTACTGAAAATTGAGTGGAACAATCGTTCCGTTCTTTTCGCCGGGGATATAACAAAAAAAAGCAGGAATCGAACTAAGCAGAGAGGCTTCGGATTTAAAAAGCGAAGTCCTTAAAGTACCGCATCATGGATCAAAGACCTCCAGTTCTTATCTTTTGCGAGAGAGGTGGGACAAAGTTTTGCCATCATTTCGGTAGGCAGAATTAACCCCTACGGACATCCCCATCAAAGAGTGGTCAGCCGCTACGAGGGATTAGGAGCGACCGTTTTAAGGACGGATTTATGTGGAATGATTGAGATAGTAGGATCCCCTTCCGGATGGGAGGTTAAGACCTATTTAAAATGTACCTCTTCCCCCCAACTTCGATAATGTAATTTTCACCATCATAATAAGCGTGTTGGGCGAGTTGATAAAAAGCCATCCTTCCTAAACGCGCTGGAAACTTTTTGTTTTTAACCAAACAGTAAGGAACACCCCTTGAATCAATCCAAAACGTTTCAAGGTCCATATACTCTTTAGTTCCGTCATTAAGCGTAATTATAAAACTGTCCTTCATTTTTTCTACTTGTCGCACCAAAAAGACGGTATCTTCAACTTCTATAGGCTCTTTATCTTCCCTGAGGCAAATCCAATAACGTCCTTCTTCATCGTACTCAAGGGCATTTAAAAATTCCTGAACTATTTCATCTCTTATGATTTCGTTACCTTCGTAATACCAACGACCTTCTTTATCGACGAAGATCTTGCTCTTCATTTGAAAGTTCCTTGGCTTTAAGCATCGCTTTGAAAAGCGCTTCCATTATAACTCCCCTTATTCCTTTGAGCTCCAGTACGTAAATCCCTTCGGCAGTAGTTCCCCCGGGAGACATTACCTCTTCCTTTAAAAGGGCAGGATGAAGACCTTGAAGGATCATCTTGGCTGTACCAAGTGCGGTTTTAACGGAAAGCTTAAGGGCGTCTCCCCTGTTTAACCCCATCCTGACCCCAGCATCTATCATGGCTTCGATGAAAAGAGCAAAATAGGCCGGACCACTGCCACTTAAAGCGGTTACTGCATCCATAAGGCTTTCACTTACCTCAACAACTTCGCCGAGGTTTAAAAATAGGCTTTTAGCAAACTTCAAATCCTCTTCCTCCGCCCGTGGTCCACTGCAAAGACCTATCGCCCCCTCTCCGACCAGAAGAGGTAAATTAGGCATGGCCCGAAGTATCCTCCCTTTTTCCCCCAAAGCCTCCGAAATCCTTCGCGTAGGGAAGCCAGCTACAATGGAAAGAAGGACCTTGGAATTATCCAGTTTTTGGGAGATATCAAAAAGAACCCCTAGGGCTTCTTTGGGGTTTACCGCGAGGATAAGGAAATCGGCTTCTTCTGCAAGACTTTGGGCCTTCACAAAACTCCTTATCCCTAAACCTTCCGAAAACCTCCGGCTCTCCTCCAAAACGTCACAGCTTAATAAGTAATCCTTCGGATAAAAGGTGCTAAGGCCTTGGAGGATAGCCTTTCCCATCTTTCCTATACCTATTATTCCTATCTTCCGCATAGTAGAAAAAGTGTATATACTTATTGAGATTTTCACAAGTCCATGATATTTTTAAACACCAAAGGGAGGAGTTAAATGTTAAAGACATTGGCTTACGCAATGGCTTCCCAAGGGGAAAAGGCAACAGGAGGGAGCGGAATAGCGGCTTTGATACCGCTCATATTGATCTTTGTGATTTTTTATTTTCTTTTAATTCGTCCCCAACAGAAGAGAATGAAGGAACATCGGCAAATTTTAGATAATTTAAAAAGAGGAGATAAGGTCATCACGGCGGGTGGGCTATACGGAACTGTCGTAAACATCGAAGGTAATGTGGTAACCCTTGAGCTTGGGGAGAAAATAAGGGTTAAAGTAAACAAAAACTACATAGCCGGTTTGGTAAAAGAATAAAACCGTCCTCCTTGCCCTGGAAGAATCCAGGGTCCTAAGGGGCCGAAAGGAGGTAGAAATGGAAAGATTTTACGAAGCAATGATCCTTATTAATCCCGATCTCGATTCAGAAGGGGTAGAAAGGGTAATAGAAGATATTAAAAAGGTAGTCAGTTCTTTAGGAGGAGAGATTCTAAAAGTAGAACCTTGGGGTTTAAGGGATTTGGCTTACCCTATAAAGAGAAAGAAAAAAGCCCATTATTTCCTCCTTTATATTAAATCCTCCGGAAACTTCGTCAAAGAATATGAACGAGTCCTCGAACTCAAGGAAGATGTCTTGAGGTACCTTACCCTGAGATTGGAGAAGGCAAATCTTGAACAAGAAGGAAAAGAAACTTGTTCTACTTCAACCGGATAATACTTGCCGGAAGGGTCTTGGAAAATCCTGAAATAAGGTATACGCGAAAGGGATTGGTTGTGTGTTTGTTTTCACTTTGGTTAAAGGAAACGGGGATGAAAGAGCTCGAAGGTATTAAAAATGCATTTAAAATTCCAATAATTGCAATAGGATCAGGTGAAGATTTTGTAAAAGCAATAAATAAAGGGGACAACTTATTTGTGGAAGGAAGTTTGTTAAAGCGGATTTGGGAAAAAGAGGGGGTTTTAAAAGAAGAAGCTGTGGTTTTGGCAAAAAAAATAATTACTATCAAAGGAGGGAAGAATGTCGAACCAGAAAAAAGCGGTTAGATATTACCCACCTAAGAAAAAGTACTGTATTTTCTGTGCGGATCCATCATTAAGTATCGATTACAAAAACTACGAATTGCTAAAGCGCTTTATAAATGAGCGAGCCAAGATTTTACCACGTAGGCAAACGGGCACCTGTGCCAAACATCAACGTCAATTGGCAAAAGCCATAAAGAGAGCGAGGCATTTGGCATTGTTGCCTTTTGTAACGATACCTGAATGATTTTGACAAAGGAGGACAAGAGATGGAGGTTATTCTTTTAAAAGACATTCCTTCTTTGGGGCAGGCGGGCGAGATTGTAAAAGTAAAAGACGGTTATGCTCGTAATTATCTTATACCCCAGAAGCTTGCAGAACCGGCTACTTACAAAAGCAAAAAAGCGATAGAAGAACAAAAGCGTATTATAGAAAGAAAAAGGCAAAGGGAACTGGAAAGGGCAAAAAGTATCGCTGAAAGATTGGCTTCTATAAAATGTATAATAAGGCGTCCCGCAGGCGTTGAAGGAAAACTTTTTGGTGCAGTAACTTCTTCTGATATAGAAGAGGCCCTTAAGGCTTTAGGATTTGATATTGACCGGAAAAAGATAGAGCTTCCTGAACCAATTAAGACCATTGGTTCCCATACGGTGATGATAAAATTACATCATAACGTGAAAGTTTCTCTTGAAGTATGGGTGGAAAAAGAGGAATGAAAAATGGTGGGGGATATACCCCTACAGAAACTTCCACCACAAAGTATCGAATCTGAACAATCTGTTTTAGGCTCGATTCTTATAGATAACGACGTCATACATAAAGTTGCCGAGATCCTCTCGCCCGAAGATTTTTATAAAGAAACGCATCAAAAAATTTACGAAGCAATGCTAAATCTTTATGAAAGGGGAGAACCTTTAGATCTTATCACTTTAAGTGACGAATTAAAGAAGAACAAAGTTTTGGATAAGATAGGGGGAGTAGCCTATTTGGTACAATTGACGGAAGCGGTTCCCACTTCGGCTAATGTGTTAAATTACGCCCGGATCGTAAAGGAAAAATCACTACTGAGAAATCTGATATCAGCTGCTACTGAAATAATATCCGAATGTTATCGGGAGGAAGAGGAGATAGAAGACCTCCTTGATCGAGCTGAGCAGCTCATATTTAGCATTTCGGAATTCAGGGTCAAACCTTCTTTTTATCCTATAAAGGATGTCCTTAAGGAGACCTTTAAGATAATCGAACGTCTTTACGAACGCAAAGAACTTGTCACCGGAGTGCCCTCCGGTTTTAAGGATCTTGATAGGTTAACCTCGGGTTTTCAACCCTCAGATTTAATAATAGTTGCAGGACGCCCCTCTATGGGCAAAACGGCTTTCTGTTTGAATATCGCTCAATATGCCGCCATTCACGCAAGGGTTCCGACCGCCATCTTTTCCATGGAGATGTCAAAAGAACAAGTCGCCATGAGGATGTTGTGTTCTGAGGCAAAAGTGAATGCCTCAAAGGTTCGAAGCGGTTTCCTCTCAGAAGCGGAACTACAGAGGCTTACACTTGCTGCAAGTATCTTGAGCGATTCACCTCTTGTTATAGACGATACCCCTGCTTTGTCAGTTCTTGAACTTAGAGCTAAAGCCAGAAGGCTTAAACGGGAAATAGCCTTGGGGCTTGTAATAATAGACTATCTTCAGTTAATGAAAGGAAGAAGTTCTACCGAAAGGCGAGAACAGGAAATCTCCGAGATATCCCGCTCACTTAAAGCCCTGGCTAAAGAACTTCAGATCCCTGTCATTGCGATAAGTCAACTTTCACGACGCGCTGAAGATAGACCTGGTCGAAGACCTCAATTGGCCGACCTCAGAGAATCAGGAGCCATCGAGCAGGATGCGGATCTTATCCTTTTTATCTACCGAGACGAAGTTTATAACCCCAATTCCCAAAAAAAGGGAATCGCCGAAATAATCATCGGCAAACAGAGGAACGGCCCCACTGGTACCGTTGAATTAGCTTATGTACCGGAACTTACAGCCTTCAAAGATCTTTGGAAAGGCGAAGGAGAATGAGCATCCCCAATCTCATAACCTTGTACCGCATAACTACCATTCCAATTTTCGTTGGCCTTGTTTTCTATGAGAAAAAAGAAGCTGCTTTCTTTATTTTTCTATCAGCTGGAATAAGCGATGCGATTGATGGATTTTTAGCTCGTATTTTAAATCAAAGAACACTTTTAGGAACTTACTTCGATCCTATCGCTGACAAAGCTTTAATAGATTTGGCATTTTTGAGTTTAACCATAAAAGGCTTTATTCCGATTTGGGTAGCAATAATAGTTTTAGGTCGTGATTTTATAATCATTATAGGATTCATAACTTTAAAAGCAGCTTCTTTCGAAATCAAAGTAGAACCTAATCTGTTAGGAAAAGCTACGACGTTAAGCGAGATGTTATTTATTTTATCAACGTTGTCAAGCTTTGTTTTCCTTTCTCGTTTGAAGGATCCTTTAATAACAATTATGATTGTTCTAAATTGCATATCTGGAATTTTATATATTTCGAAAGGTACAAAAATTGTAGAAGGAGGTAAAGGATGTCAATTATAGTGGAAGTCATCGCAAGGGAAATTTTAGACTCTCGAGGGAACCCAACAGTAGAAGTAGATGTTTGGCTTGAGGGAGGGATAATGGGGCGTGCAAGTGTCCCTTCAGGTGCTTCAACTGGCCGTTTTGAGGCCCTTGAGTTAAGGGATAATGATCCCAAACGGTATCTTGGGAAAGGAGTAAAAAGGGCAGTGGAAAATATCAACAAAAAAATCGCCCCTAATCTGGTAGGGCTTGATGTAATGGACCAAGTCCTCATAGACCGAACCTTGATAGATTTGGACGGAACCCCTGATAAATCCCATCTTGGAGCCAATGCCATATTGGGTGTGTCTATCGCTTGTGCTAAAGCGGCATCCGAGTTTTTAGGGATACCCCTTTGGCGTTACTTGGGAGGAGCTTTTGTCCATAAAGTCCCGGTACCTTTGATGAACTTTATCAACGGAGGAAGGCACGCTGACAACCCTTTGGACATTCAAGAATTTATGATAGTCCCCTGGGGAACAGATCGATTTTCCGAAGCCTTACGCATGGGAAGCGAGATATATCACACCCTTAAATCCCTTTTAAAGGCAAATGGCTTGGGAACCGCTATAGGGGATGAGGGAGGCTTTGCCCCGAATATCTCATCCCATAAACAAGCCCTCGACCTTTTATGTGAAGCCATAGAAAAAGCCGGCTACAAGGCCGGTGAAGAGGTGGCTCTTGCTTTAGACGTGGCTGCTTCTGAACTTTATCAAGACGGCAAATATTTAATAGAAGGAAAAGAATGGACTAGTGATGAACTGATTGATTTTTACGAAAAGCTTATATCAGAATATCCTATTTGTTCAATCGAAGATGCCCTTGATGAAGAAGATTGGGAAGGATGGAGCAAATTAACAAGAAGAATTGGAGAAAGAATACAATTAGTGGGTGATGACATCTTTACAACTAACATTACGAGATTAAAAAAAGGAATGGAATTCAATGTGGCAAATGCTATTTTGATTAAACCAAACCAAATTGGAACACTTACTGAAACTTTTATTACAGTGGAAACGGCTAAAAGAGGGGGCTATAATGTCGTAGTATCCCATCGCTCTGGGGAAACGGAAGATACCATGATAGCTGACCTTGCAGTAGCTTTAGGAGCAAGTCAGATCAAGACAGGAGCCGTTTCAAGAAGTGAAAGAGTAGCCAAATATAATCAATTGTTAAGAATAGAAGAAGAGTTAGGAGAAATCGGTGCATTCTGGGGGAAAGAGGCCTTTCGGAAGTGATTAGTAAATTATCACTTGATGAAATAACGGAAAGAAACCTCTATAGTCCTTCTTTTTTGCCCGATCTCAAAGAATTAGAGAGCTCCATTAAAGAGATCGGTCTAATTTACCCATTAATTTTGAGAAAGGAAAAGGAGAAACTTCAATTAGTTTGTGGTCTTAAAAGGCTTATGGTTCTGGAATCATTAGAGGTAAAGGAAACAAAGGTGGAGATCTTCCAGGAGCATGAGCTTTCTCCTAAAGAAGCGATAAAAATCGCGGTGGGACATAACCTTTCCCGAATGAACCTTATAGAAAAGGCTAAATCTATAAAAAAACTTCTCAATTTTGGAATATCAGAAGAGGAAGTCATAGAAAAATGGTTACCGCTTTTGGGCATGGGAGCAAGAAGAGAAATTTACAATACTTTGATGAGCCTCCTTCATCTTCCGCAAAAGGTATTAATCTATATAGCCAAGAAGGAGTTGAAATTATCGGACGCGTCACTTTTCCTTCTCTTTAGCCCTGATGAACTCGAAAACTTAATTCTCTTTCTTGAATCCCTTATGCCGAGCACTTCTCATTTAAAAGAAATTTTATTATCCTTTCGAGATTTAGCTTTAAGAGAAAAAATATCCTTAAATGAGTTATTGAAACAAATAGAACCCATTCTACACGGCTTTCTTTCGCCTAAAGAAAAGTTAGAAGCGCTAAGAAATTGGTTAAAAAGAAACCGCTTTTCTCACTTGTATCACTTAGAAATTTCATTCCAAAATTTAATCAAAGACTTAAACTTATCTCCTTTACTTTCTCACCCTCCTGCATTTGAAAGCGAAGAGTTTTTACTAACTTTAAAATTTAAAAATAAAAAAGAACTCCTCTTCCTCATCGAAAAACTTAATCATGCTGCTGAAAAACTTAAAACTATCAATCACGATCCTTTTGAAATTTCCAATTATTGATTATGATGTTCTATATACGCATATGCGTTATGATTGTGAATTGATTCAAAATTCTCAGCTTCTACGGAAAACCAAGTGATATTAGGATCTGCTTTCAATTTTATTGCAATTTCACGCACTACATCTTCCACAAACATTGGATTATTGTAAGCCTTTTCAGTAACATATTTTTCATCTGGTCTTTTTAAAAGAGTATAAAGATCAGAACTAACTGACTCCTCAACCAGTTTTATAAGGTCTTCAATCCATATTAACTTTTTAAACTTTACCTTTAATTTCACAACACCTCTTTGATTATGTGCACCAAACCGACTAATGGCTTTTGAGCAAGGACAAACAGTACTTATTGGAACATTGACTTCAACACAAAGATCAATTTTTGAATGATTACTTGAAGCATAAAAACAACACAAATATTCCATAAAGCCCTTTGCTCCTGTAACAGGTGCTTTCTTTTCTAGAAAATAAGGGAATTCGATTTCAATATAAGCACTCTTGGCTTTTAATTTGTTTTTCATTTCGTAAAGAATAGATTCTAATTCTTTTATTCCTATCTGGCCACGGTATTTATTTAAAATTTCAACAAATCGACTCATATGAGTTCCTTTAAAATGGCGGGGGAGATCTACATACATATTAACAGTTGCAACAGTATTTTGATACCCATGCTCTTTATCCAAAATAGTTATAGGATACCTTATCCCTTTTACTCCTACCTTTTGTATTTCTTGATTTCGATTATCTCGTTCATTTTGTACATCTTTCATGGTTCTAAAAAACTCGAACAAGTATCATCAGATTCCCACACTGTAACTCGATATAATTTTAAGTTTGACGGCAACTTCTTCTTCAATTCTTGAAAAATATATCGGGAAATATTCTCACAGGAAGGTTCTTCAATATCAAATGGAACGATTTCGTTTAAATATGTATGGTCCAACCTTTGGATTATCTCTTTCATTAATGATTTTATATGGCTAAAATCTATTAACATTCCTCCATCTTCAAGTTTTTCGCCTCTTATAGCGACTTCCACTTGATAATTATGGCCGTGCAAGGATTCACATTTTCCTTTATAGTTCCTCAAATTATGCGCGGCCGAAAAACCCATCCTCACGCACACCTCATACACCCAAAGCCTCCTTCAAAAGTTCGGCCAAGTCGTTTACTACGATTTGATCCTCTAACTCTTTTTCCTTCACGGCATCGCTTAACATAGTCAAACAAAAAGGACAAGAGGTAATGACCATTTGAGCGCCTGTTTTTTGAACGTCAGAGAATCTCTCCTGATTAATTCTTCTTCCCAAATGTTCCTCCATCCAAAACCTTCCACCTCCACCGCCACAACATAAACTATAAGCGCGAGAACGCGGCATTTCCTTAATAACTTTTGGGTTTAAAGCCTTAAGTATACTTCTTGGTTCTTCATAAAGTCCGTTGTACCTGCCCAAATAGCAACTGTCATGATATGTAACTTTTGAATCTAAAGCTTTTAACGGTTTAATTTTATTCTCATCAATTAGCTTTGAAAAAACTTCTACATAATGATACACTTCAAAATTCCCTCCAAATTGTGGGTATTCATTTTTTAATGTGTTATAACAATGTGGACACATCGTAATTATCTTTTTAACGTTATAATTTTTCATTGTTTCAATATTTTGTTGTACCATAATTTGATATAAATACTCATTACCCAAACGCCTAGCAGAATCCCCACAGCACCCTTCCTCAACGCCTAAAATACCATGTTTAATTCCTACAAAACTCAATAATTTTGATATAGCAATAGCTACTTTCTTGTTCCTGTCGTCAAAAGAACCGGCACATCCTACGAAGAAAAGGTATTCTACATCTGGATCTTCGGTTAGGGTTTTAAGCCCTATTTCTTTAGCCCAATCAGCTCGTGTATGCATTCCTATACCCCAGGGGTTAGAGTTGTTTTCCATGTTTTTAAAGGCTGTCTGCAATTCTTGAGGGAATCGGCTCTCCATAAGGGTGAGATAACGCCTCATTTCTATTAATTTCGGGAATTGTTCTATGAAAACGGGACAATGTTCAACACAAGCTCCGCAGGTGGTACAACTCCAAATAGCATCTTCATCTATATAATTTCCTATCAACAATTCTTCCTCTTCTTCTTTCCCTTTTTCCTCACTACCCCAGCTTTTCAGGTGCTCCCAAAAGAGTTTGGACTTCCTTAAAAATGCTTTCTTTAAATTCTGAATGACCTCCTTGGGGTTAAGGGGTTTATCCGTCAAAAAGGCAGGACAATTTTCCTGACATCTTCCGCATCGAACGCACGCGTCCAATTGCAATAGGTCAATCCAAGTAAACTCTTCTATTTTGTTAACTCCAAAATATTCCGCCTCCTCTATGTTCTCAATGGGTTTTAATGCCTGGGGCTTAAGGTTTCTGAAGTAAGTGCTCAATATGGAAGTGACGATATGAAATAGCTTGGTGTTAATCAAAAGGGCTACAAAAAGGAAAGCCGTTACCAAATGAATCCACCACCAGAATTTATGGGCCGTCAAAGCACCCTCTGGAGAAAACCATCCCTTTATGCTCCAGCCTATAAAAGACCACTTCTCCCAAGGTGCCTGAGAAGACTGACTGCTCAATCTTGCCCCTTCTACCAAAAACCCTGTTACGAGAACTACCAGTAACAGAAGCAATATCAAAAAGTCTTCCGCTTTATTATCAAGGGCCCGAGGTCGAAGGATATACCTCCGTATTAGAGCCAAAAATACCCCTATCAAAGCTGCCAAACCACCAAAATCCATCACAAATGAGAAGGCCATATAAGTGATTCCCTTTAAGAAATGCAAACCACTATAATGATCGAAAGCCTCAAGCGCGGTTCCAATCAATAAGATCAAAAACCCCCAAAAGATTAAACCATGCATCACCCCGGGCAGGCTCTCTCGAATTACCTTCCATTGAATCAGGATGTTAAGGAAAACCCCCTTTATCCTCTCTCCGATTTGATCGCATCGGCTTTCGGGCTTCCCTTTCCGCCAAGCTTTTACCCTTTCATAAAGCGCATAAACAAATATCAAAACCGCAATTCCCATTATCAGATAGGTAAGATTGCCAATTTTACCGATATTCCAAAATAACTCCCTTCCCACTTCCATTTCTCTCTCCTTTTTCTTCTCTCCTTATCAATTGACCTCTTAATTAACCTTTTAACCTTGAGCTTTTAGCTTCCTCACCTCCTCTATTAAAGCCGGAACTACTTTAAATAGATCATCCACTATCCCATAATCGGCCTTTTTGAAGATCGGAGCTTCCGGATCCTTATTTATAGCCACTATAATTTTTGATGTACCCATTCCGGCCAAGTGTTGAATGGCCCCAGAAATGCCACAGGCTATATAAAGGTTAGGGCTTACCACTTTACCGCTCTGACCCACTTGATCGGAGTGAGGTCTCCACCCCGCATCCACCGCCGCCCTTGAAGCTCCAACCGCACCGTTAAGAAGCTCAGCCAATTCCTCAAGCATCTTGAAGTTTTCAGGGCCCTTCATACCCCGTCCACCAGAGACAATGATCTCTGCCTCTGTTAAGTCGATCTTCCCACCTCCTACTGCCTCAAAACCCACAACCTGGAAGCCCATATCCTCCGTGCTAATTGGAACTTCCACCCTTTCTATTTCTGGTTTACGAGACCGATCGGGCTGAGGCAAAGGCAATACATTCGGACGTACCGAAGCCATCTGGGGTTTTTTGGGTACGAAAACCACTTCCGCATATACCTTACCAGCGAACATGGGACGTTTTACTTTCAAATTCCCTTGATCGTCCAAAGATATCTCGGTACAATCGGTGGCTAAACCCACACCAAGCCTTCCGGCCAATCTTGCCGAAAGATCTTTACCGTTAATCGTAGCTCCAAAAAGTATTATTGAAGGTTCATTTTTTTTAACTAACTCATAAAGGGCTTTCGTATAAGCACCAGTGGTATAAGTTTGGAACTGATCCCCCTCAACTACAAAGACTTTATCGGCCCCATAATGCCCTAACTCCTCCGCCAATGAAAAAACTCCCTTTCCTATTAAAACAGCACCCACAGGTTCCCCTTTCTTTTGGGCCATTTCTTTGGCAGCACCTAACATCTCATAAGCCACCTTCTTTACCTTGCCCTCTTTCACCTCAGCATATACCCATATCCCTCCCATCTTGCACCTCCTTAAATCGCCTTTGCCTCTTCTCTTAATAGTTTAACTAACTTGGCTGCTTTTTCTTCGGGCGTTTCCCCTTCTATTATCTTTCCCGCCTTACGCATGGGCGGAAGCGAATATTTCACCACCTTGGTTAAAGCTCCCTTTTCTCCCACTTCCTCTTCTTTTAACCCCACATCCTTGAGGGTTACAGTCTTAACGGGTTTTTTCTTGGCCTTCATTATTCCTGGCAGAGAAGGATACCGGGGCTCATTCAAACCCTTAGTGGCAGTAAAAATGGCTGGAAGATTAACTTCAATTATGTCTAACCCTCCTTCCACTTGTCTCGCTACTTTCGCCTTTTTGTCCCCAATTAGTTCAAAGCGCTGAATGTTTGTAACTGTAGGAATACCCAAGAGCTCACCCAAAATGGAAGGGACCTGAGCTAAATCGTCATCAATCGCCTGTTTACCACAAAAGATCACATCATAAGGCATTCCCTTAATGGCTTGAGCCAAAACCAAAGCTGTAGTATAAGCATCTCCCCCGAAGAAAAGGGGATCATTCAGATGAACCGCCTCATCGGCCCCCATTGCTAAAGCGGTCCTTATCGCTTCAACCGCTCTCTCGGGTCCTAGTGAAACAATAGTCACCTTCCCCCCTACCTTCTCCTTGAGCCTCAAGGCCTCTTCAATCGCATATTCATCATAAACGTTAATTATGAACTTAATCCCCGTATAATCTATCGAACTCATATCAGGGGTGGGCTTAATCTCAGCTTCCGTATCTGGGACCTGTTTTAGGCAAACTAATATCTCCATTTTTGACCTCCTTAATTTGTGAAGATTATCTCAAACTTATTTACCACATCTCCTTACACTGAGTCAACCTTATATAAAGCTATCATTTCTAAGATGCCTCGCCTCATCATCATAATTCCAATAGCAGCCAAAAACAGGTTCATCACCTTGGCTATTCCCTTTATTCCCCCTTCCCCGAGTACCTTTATTAACTTATCGGCTTGTCCAAAAATCAGAAGGGTAAAGAAGAGATTGAGTACGAAGGCAAAAAGCGTAGGCATAAAACCATACGAATCGTGACAGATCAGAAGAGTGCTCATCACCGCCGGACCCACCAAAAGTGGAACCCCTAATGGCACAACTCCTACGAATTCGCTTGATTTATAGCTTTTCTTCTCCTGAAAAAGCAAATCATAAACGGCAATTATCAAAAGTATAAGCCCTCCCCCCACCTTGAAATCCGACACCGTAACTCCCAAAAGGCCGAATACAAATTTTCCCAAAAACAAAAAACCCATTCCTACGCTAAAAGCAGTAACAATAGAATGCCGGATGACCTTTGATCTTTTCGTTTTGTTCATTTCTTCGGTTAACCCTAAAAAGATGGGTAATACCCCAATAACGTCCATGGCCACAAAAAGCGATATAAAGGCAAGCAAATACTCCTTCATGACACAATATGAGGGAGGGCTGGTCATAAGCCGGGTTCTGTTCCCCCTTTAATTGGGGGCAGTGGCCATTCATCTGGGCAGTCAGTCACCTGACTGCTCAAGCGGCCTACCCGGGACATAAGGGCGGGACCACCCTGTCCCCTACACGGCCTTGCTCCAGGCGGGGTTTGCCGTGCCCTCCTTTCTCGTGAAAGGAGGCGGTGGGCTCTTACCCCACCTTTTCACCCTTACCCCAGCCACATGGCCGAGGCGGTGTGTTTTCTGTGGCACTTTCCAGGGGATTACCCCCTCCGGGCGTTACCCGGCGCCTTGCCCTCTGGAGCCCGGACTTTCCTCTGGAGCAAAAAACTCCAGCGGCCACCTGACCAGCCCTCCCAAAATAATTTTAATCTATTTTTTCAAAAATTAAACATTCCCTTTCTCCCTCGTAAAACAAATCCCTGCCATCACCCCAAAAAAGAAGACCAAAATGTGAATCTTGAAAAGCGTCTCGGTAAAACCAGCCAGAAGATAATGAAAACCCACAGCCAAAGCCAAAATTCCGAAAGCCTTGCTCACGCCGAAATTTTTGGCCCTTTTGAAGGATTCCTTAAACCACATGAAAAATAAAAAACTCAAAACCCCGATGCCTATCGAACCGTAAAGAGCTAAAAAGTAAAAATAAATACTATGGGGTTGATTGTATTTTCTCAAAAAAGACCAATTTCCTTCAGTCCTTCTTGCCACTTCCAATTCATAATCCCCAGTCCCCACTCCTAAAATGGGATTTTCTTTAAACATCTCAAAAGAAAGCTTCCACATGCCTAGCCTCGCACCTATAGAAGTCTTAACCTCGGAACTCAAAAAGAATGCCTTCATTTGATCATTTATGGCAAAAATTTTTTGCTTAAATTCCGGCTTAAACCACACTGTTCCCAAAATTATTACCATCAACAATAGAAATACTATCCTGAGTTTTTCTTTCAGAAAGGTAGGAAGGAAAACTACAGCAAAAACTATCAATGTAGCCAAATAAGGACCACGGGAAGCAGATAAGACTATTCCTAAAGTGTTAATAATTGAACATAATGCCCATATCTTTCTTCCTTGCTCTAAAAGAAAAAAAAACACAAGGGAAGTATATAAAGAAATAGCCGAAACGTTTCCAAACCATATAGGATTCATTATAACAACACTTGGAAGTGAAAAAGGTTTAAAATTCCCTATGCCAAAAAATTTTATTAATCCTAGAAGATTGAGAACTACTACACCGATTACTAATACTTTTAATAATTTTGTTTTATCCTCAGCGTCTTTTAGAAAATGGGCACATAATAAATAGATGATAATAAGTAAAGAAAATCTTTTACAAATTGTTAAACCACTCTTTATATCCTCTGTCCATAGAAGACCGATAAAAGGAAGAGCGCAAAATGATAAAATGACCCAAAATATCCTATCATGCCAAATTAAGGGAATATCCTTTTTAAAAATGGAGAACAAAAAAAACAGACTTGCTATTCCTAAACATATACCACTAAAGCTTTTGCTTAAAGGAACTGTTATAACGGATAAAAAGAATGCTAAATATCCTACCCGAAAATACCTATCAGTGATACTCCGCAAACAATAACCCTTTACGCTTAGGCAAGATAAAAAGCGGGATTATCGCTCCTTCTATTATCTTAAAAGCCACATCACCAAACAACCACCGGGTTACTCCAGATTGCTTACCGTGACTGGAGATGGCCAAAAGATCACATTTCTCCTCCGAGGCTATTGAAAGGATAACTTCAGCGATATCCCCCATTTTAACCGTTTCTTTTACTTTAAGACCCCTTTCTCTAAGCCTATCGGCCACTTCTTTAAGGTATCCTTGAGCTTCTTCCAAACGTTCTTTTTCTTTCTGTTCTTTCCAATTTTCCCTTTCCTCAGGCTCCATAGTCGCCTCAATTATCGATTCCACATAAGGAGGTATCCTAAAGGGCTCCAGGACGTGTAAAAGAAGGATCTCGCTATAACTTCCTTTCAGAAATTCCTCTAAGTAAGAAAGGATATCCTCTGCCGCCTTTGACCCGTCCAAAGGTACGAGTATTTTTTTAAATTCCCTTTGTCTCATAGCTTCATCAAAGGAAAACGTTCTGGTTAAAAGTAAAGGTATCCTTGTGCCTTGCAATATCTTACTAGGAACTCCGCCCAATCGCCATTTTGTTCCGGATCTTCCATATGCCGAAAGAGCAATAAGTCCTGCGTTGATCTTTTCGCTTAAAGCCAAAATCTCTTCCGCTGGGTCCTCCCCATATACAACCATACCACTAGCCTTAACCCCCAAGGCTTGGAGTTCGGACACGCGTTTTTCAATATAAGCCCTTAAAGGACGATCTAACACCTTCTTGTCCTCGGGAAAAACCGAAACCAAAATTACCTCACTGCCCAATCTCTTGGAAATTCCCTCCACGAAAGGAAGCACGTTTTCGGCCATTATAGAACCATCCAATGGAACTAATATCCTTTCGTACATTCGTGCCTCTCCCTTAAGTTTTATGCTTGATGAGGTCTAACGTCCACTGAAAAGCCATTGTCTTTCAAGTTTTTGATAAGCTCGGAAACATCTTTCTCCTCAAATTGCAAAACCAAATCGAAAACTTCTCCTTCCGAAGGCAAAGTACAAAATGATTTAACTTTAAAGCCTTTCTGTTCCACAATCTCCATAACCTTTATAGCAACAGCTAAAGAACCACCACCATATACGATAATCCTGTCACCCTCTTCACCGATGCCCATAAGAGGGTTTAAAATTCGATAGAAGAAATCGTTTGTTGTCACAATCCCTACAAGTTTTCCGTCTTCTACTACTAACAATGAACCTACTCGATTTTTCTGAGCTATTGCTATAGCTTGCTCAACAGTAATGTCGGGAGGAACCGTAACAAGCTCTTTCCTCATTATGTCCTTAACCTTTATCTTGGCCAACAAATAATTGAGCTCCCAATGACTTAAAGAGGTTGCTTGAGAAGGATAATACCGAAGAAGTCTATTTCGAGTAATAATACCCACAAGCTTGCCTTTCTCTACCACAGGGAGCCTTTGGATATTGTGAAACTCCATTATCCTTCCTGCTTCTACCATAAGAGTATCAGGAGAAACCGTGATAACATTAGTTGTCATAATATCTCTTACAAACATTTCTTTCCCTCCTTAAGATATTTAAATATTATTGTAACATCATTTTTAACCTTTTCAAGCAAAAATTTTTGACATCCTATTTTCTTGAGCTATATCTTAACTAGGGAGGCAGAGATGGAAAAGGAATCCGTAAAG
This sequence comes from uncultured Thermodesulfobacteriota bacterium, assembly GCA_964543765.1. Taxonomy (GTDB): domain Bacteria; phylum Desulfobacterota; class B13-G15; order B13-G15; family B13-G15; genus B73-G16. The sequence goes on along the minus strand of CAZIZI010000013.1, from coordinate 25,765 downwards.
ATCAGGTCTTTGGATTATAAAGACATAGATGAGATAGTAGAAATAGAAAGGTTGATTTTAGGGAAAAACAGACGTAAGTATTGGCTTATGAAAATTGACCTCTTAGAAGAACGGTCCCCCATGACTTCTCTGGTAGCGGAAGTGGAAGGAAAAGTTGTGGGCTTTATAATCGCTGAGGTAGCCGGTTGGGAATACGGGGTACCGGATACGGTCGCCTTAATTGAGACCATTGGAGTTCATCCGAATTATCAGAAGAAAGGGATCGCCACTCTCCTTTTTCGGAGACTCATTGATAATTTGAGAAAAATAGGCGTTAAAACGGTGTATACTTTTGTGGAATGGCGTTCGTGGGATCTTTTACGGTTTTTTGCCAAAATGGGCTTTGAGAAAGGCGATATGGTACACCTCACCTTCCATCTTAAAGGTTAAATGAAGCTTGTGATGAAAAATTAAAAGGGGGGCTTAAGCCCCCTTTTTTACAGCGTCTTTATCCCTTAGGCTTGGGCATTACTTCTTCCATAAATGCATCGTCCACCAGCCTTCCTTCTGCTATAAGTTTCCTATACTTCAAGAAGTCAATAGTGTCCTTTCCGGTCATCTTTCTCGTATTGAACGTGTGGAACCCAAGGAAGGCCTCACCCATCATATTAGCCGCAAGCCAATGTCTGTGTTCATGCTTCATGAGATCCCAGAAAAACCTCTTCTTTTGTCTTATGCTGTCAATGGTCATCATCACGCATCCGGGAAAGAGGTTGGCAATTCGCCATACGATTTTGTCGATCTCCTTATCCAAAAGGGAAAAATCGTAGTCATTATTTTTGAGCTTCTCGTTTACCCATTGCCTTGCCTTTTCGTATTCTTCACCGGTTTTAAACTCACCATAAACAATCTCGCCATTTTCCAGCCATCTGTCGGTTATCACCATAGGGTTCCTCACCCAGTTCCCCTTCTCATCCTTCAACACTGGAACAGCCTTGGTTATAAGCCCCTTTCTCCACATCTTATAAGCGCTCCATAATTCGCACATAACACCGCTCCACATGGCATCTTCTATGCTTAAAAACCAAGGGAGAAAGTCGGTAGCACCACCAACCGGGGCTGAACCGTGAAGAGGACCAGCCTGCCCGAAGACCGCCAGGTCAGAGGCGATGGTGAGGTCACAAGCGGTTCCTATCTCCTGGCCTCCTGCTACCCTCATGCCGTTTACCCTACAGATAACGGGCTTTTTGCAAGAGAGAATGCTATCCACCATGTTGTTGAAGAGCTCCATATAAGCCCCGTATTCTTCCGGCCTTTTGGTATAATACTCGGCGTACTCCTTAGTATTCCCACCCGTGCAGAAAGCATAAGGACCTACCGCGGTAAAAACAACTGCCACCACCTCTCTATCGGTAGAGGCATTTTCAAATCCTGCAATTACCCCCTTTATCATCTGGGTGGTGTAAGAATTATATTGAGCGGGATTATTGAGGATAATCCAAGCCACATAAAGCCCTTCAATTACATTACCCTGAGGGTCCCTAAGGGGTCTCTTCTCATACATGGTACAAGGGGGCTCAGTGCCCCAAAACTCCGTACCATGTCGGGAGTGATCCTTTAATCCATGTTCTCTTGGTAACCATTCCAATCCCATGATTTTCATCCCTCCTTTTTATAATTTTGTGGTTTTTTTAAAAATCAGGCACCAACACGATCCTCCTCAACGGAGGCTTAGCGTGCACTTCCTCAAAGACTTCTCTTATCTGACTCATGGGTCTCAATTCCACAAAGGGATCTATTTGAATCTTACCCTTCAAAACCATGTCCAAAACTACCGGGTAATGCTCGGGTAAACAACCCCACGTACCTATCATCTCGGCATCAAAAGCCATAAGCCTTGAGAGCTGATACTCATTTGTATGAGGACTATAACCGACAACGATAAGCTTGCAAATGAAAGTAAGAAGTTCCAGGGCTATCTGCTGCCCGGCCTTAACGCCCGAAACTTCAAATATCTTCCAACCATAAGCCCTCAAACCATTCTCTCGACAGATCTTCCTCCATTCTTCCCTTATATCACGTAGACTCTTATCCCTTGCATTAATCACAAAATCGGCTCCGTATTTCAAAGCCCGGTTAAGCTTCTCTTCATCCACATCAATCCCAACGACAACCTCCGAATTGAACACGAACTTGGCAATCTGAGTCATATAAACACCAACTCCACCCCCACAACCAACAATAACCACCAGATCCCCTGGCCCAAGGTTCGCCCTCTTGGCCGCTTGAAACGGAGTGGTCACCGCATCGGCTATAACAGCCAACTTCTCCAACGGCATATCAGCGGGTCTGTTTCTGACCTCACACAGATCTATAGAAGGAACCGGAATATGACTGGAAAAGCCTCCATAAATACCCAAGCTGTTCCCCGGCATCTTCTGATCCAAGCATCGATTACCCCGCCCTATCTTGCAGATGTAACACTTTCTGCAGGGCATAACCGCAGGAATTATCACCTCCTTACCTATCCACTCCTTATCCCCCGCTACAACTACTCCGCTTATTTCGTGTCCCAAGGTCAATGGCGGTTTATTAACGGTAGGAACCCCATCGAAAAAATACCCCAAATCGGTATGGCACACCCCACACCCTTTTACCTCTACTAACACCTCACCCGGCTTAAGCTCCGGTACTGGGATAGAAGTCCTTTCTATAATACCAGGAACCGGATTACCCTTATCATCCTTACCCCATGGCCTTACCATTTGCCATGTTTCTATTTTTTCTGGTACCTTCATATGGCACCTCCTCTCATTATTTTCCTCTTTACGTCATCCCATATCCTCCATCCACCATTATCACTTGTCCGGTTATGTAAGAAGAATCATCGGAAGCCAAAAATACAAAGGGCTCAGCCACCTCTTCGGGAGTGGCAAACCTCCCCAATAGGATCCTTCTTTTATAAATCTCCACCAACTTAGGATCGGTTCTTATCTTCTCGCTCATCTCTGTCTCAACAATACCTAAGCATATGCAATTGACCCTTATACCATACTGAGCCAATTCCCTTGCGGCTGATTTGGTTAAGGCTATAACCCCTCCTTTAGCCGCACTGTAATTGATCTGACCCACTGTCCCCACCACACCTGCGACAGAAGTGACGTTAATTATCGAACCAGATTTTTGTTCGCTCATATAAGGGAATGCCGCTTTGATACATAACCACGGTGCCTTAAGATGAATGTCAATTACCGCTTGCCAATCTTCCTCGGTCATCTTGTGAAGCAAAGCTGGACGTATAAAACCCGCATTATTCACCAATATATCAATCTTTCCGAAATTATCAATCGCGCCTTTTATAACCTTCTCCGCTCCTTCCCAAGTGGCCACATCAGCCCCTACTGCTACAGCCTTACGTCCCATCTTCCGAATCTCCTCCACCACTTCCTCGGCTGCGTCAGGTCTTGTAGCATAATTCACCACCACACTCGCGCCTTCCCGAGCAAAAGCCAAACAAATAGCCCTACCCACCCCCCGGCTCCCTCCTGTAACAACTGATACTTTTCCTTCCAGTTTCATCTTTAACTCCTATGTTTCATTCAATGATCATTATTACGGTATCAGAAGTAACCTGTTGTCCTTCTTTAGCTCTTATCTCCTTTACAGTACCTGATATGGGCGCCACTATGGGCATCTCCATCTTCATCGCTTCAATTATTGCAACTTGATCGTTTTCCTTTACCTGATCCCCTTCTTTAACAAGGATTCTCACGAGTTTTCCGACCATGGGTACTGTCACTTCCATCTTCCTCTCCTCCTTTTTATTTTTGTTCTTCAATAAAATGCCTAGCTATTATGATCTTTTGGATGTTGGACGTACCTTCCACCGTCTGATAACTCTTTGCATCCCTATAATACCTTTCGATGGGATATTCTGCCGAGTACCCATAGGAACCATAAATCTTCATGGCCTCATTGGCAGCAAAGACCGCCGCTTCTGCACTGTAATACTTAGCCGTAGATACGTGAAGGGTAGCTCTTTCGCTTAGTTTTCCAAGCCTTATTTGCTCCATGATCCAAGCAGCCTTAAATACCAAAAGCTTCGCCGCTTCATGCTCGCACCACATCCTCGCCAGTTGATCCTGGATCATCTGGTGCTGAATGATGGGAACGCCGAACTGGATCCTCTCGTTAGCATACTTTTTGGCAAGCTCAAAACATTTCTCCGCCACCCCTGCAGCCCGAGCCGCGCAAGAAAGCCTCGTGCGGTCCAGCATAAACATAGCTATTTTGAAACCATCGCCGGGTTTACCTACGATTGCGTCCTTTGGGATTTTCACTTCTTCAAAAACTATCTCTCCAGTAGGAGCACAATGAAGCCCTAACTTGTCCTCAATAGCCCGTTGAGTTATGCCTGGGGTGTGCATATCCACTATAAAAGCAGACATCCCTCGATGTTTTTTTTCTCTATCGGTCATCGCAAACACAATACCCACATCAGCCACCGGAACCCCCGAGATCCACATCTTGGTACCGTTTAAGATCCATCCATCAGAAACTTCCTTGGCCGTGGTTTTCATCGAAGCCACATCAGAACCCACATCGGGCTCGGTAAGGGCAAAACAACCTAAAAGATCCGCGTTAATTAGTGGAGGTATCCATTTCTTCCTCTGTTCTTCCGTACCAAACTCCAAAAGTACCGACTGGATGGAGTTCATCTGAAGGTTAAAGGGAAGACCATAGGAAGGACTCTCTTTGGCGATCTCCATAGTGATGATAGTAGCCGCCACATAACCCATGTTGTTCCCACCATACTCTTCAGGGGCGATACAGCCAAAAAAACCAAGTTCCGCCATTTTCTTTACAATCTCCTTGCGAAAAACATGCTCTTTCTCATCCTTCTCAACTATAGGCGCAATCTCATTCTGGGCAAAATCACGGGCCATTTCTTGAACCATTTTTTCCTCTTCGGTGAAAGCAAAATCCATAGCTCTCCTCCTTTTTTTACTTTGTGCATTTTATAACAAGTTTCCGTCCCAGGTGTCAATACCTAACAATTTCAGTAGAGAGTTTCCGCTTGAAAAGAGTCCTTCCTGAGGTTATTTTGAAATACTCTACTGAATAAACCCAAGGAGGGGGAAATGCCCATATACGAATATCAATGCACCAACTGCGGTGAGAAGTTCGAACTTCTGCAAAGTTTTAACGATCCTCCGGTAGCCATTTGCAAAAATTGTAAAGGCGAGGCCAAAAGGATCATTTCTTTGGCAAACTTTCATCTAAAAGGAAGCGGATGGTACGCTACCGACTATAAAAACAAGGATAGGGCAAAGAAAGAGGAAAAAGAAGGAAAAGAAGACAAAAAAGATAATTAAGCCCTTTCGTATTTCATAAACTCATCCAAAAGAGAGGCCTTTGAAATGGGTGTGGAGATTATTTCCCACGGAAAATATTCGGTGGTCATTTTTTTTCTCATGACCCAAAAATCCGGATTTACCGAAGAAACCCTGAAGTGCCTTATCCAATCGCCCTCTTTCCAACCTCGGTAAAGTTCTAATCCTATCCTTCTGTCCCCTAAGGAGAAAAGCGCTTCAAAATAAGCCCATTTGGGAAGGTCATAATTTATTTGCACCTCTAAGGATTTCTTCAAGTATTTTATTTTCTTTTTTAGAGAAGCGATCTCCTCAAAGGGATACCATTGAAAAGGGGTCCAAGGTTTAGGAACGAAGGGGCTGATGCTTAAGATGATTTTGCCTTTTGAGGCTCGGAGTATCCGTTTTTGTTTGTGAGAGATCTCTTTTACCAGGTTAATCAAAGCCTTAAGATCCTCTTCCTCCTCTTTGGGCAATCCTATCATGAAATATAGCTTTAGATTAGTTAAACCTCCCTCAGAAAGGATCTCAATAGCTTTGAATAGGTCACTGTTTGAGAGCTTTTTTCCTATTTCAAACCTCTTTTCCTCCCTTCCAACTTCGGGGGCAAAGGTCACCGTTCTTTGCTTGGAGGCAAAGAGTAACTCGGCTAAATCCCCGTTAACCTGATCAGCCCTTAAAGAAGAAACGGTGAATTGCCCTCCAAGTTGGATAACCTTTTGGCATAAATGCAAAAAATCAGGATGATTTCCCACCGCTGCCCCAAGAAAACTCACCCGTCCACAAAGTTTTACCCCTTTAATTATTTCGGTTTCCAAAACGTCCGAGGGATAGGTTCTAAAAGGGTAATAGAGGGACCTCACTACGCAAAATCGGCAATGATAAGGACATCCCCTTGCGACTTCTATAATAAGGGATTCGCCAAACTCCCCCTCTGGGCTTCTTATGGGTGAACTCACCAGAAGCGGTGCCCCTTTATAGACGCGTCTTTTTATCCTTCGGGGAACATCCTCCGAACAGGGTACTATATCCTTTAAAGTACCATCCGGATTTAGGACAAGTTGGTAGAACCGGGGCACATATATGCCCTCTACTTCGGAGAGGCTCTTGAGAATTTCCTCTCGAGTTTTTCCCCAGGATTTTTTCAAAGCATCTATAAACTCATCCACCAGCTCCTCCGCTTCTCCGATGAGGATGCAATCAAAAAAGGGAGCCATTACCTCGGGGTTTATACTCACCGCGCTTCCACCGGCGATCACTAAGGGGTCTTGGGCCCTGCGTTCTTCTGCTAATAAGGATGTTTGTGAAAGTTCAAGCATCCTGAGTACGTTTGGGTAATCGTTTTCGTAAGAAAGCGAAAAGGCTAATATATGAAAATCTCTCAAAGGCCTAAGGCTCTCCAGTGATAAAAGGGGTGTAGCGGTTCTTTCATGCTCTTCTAAGATCCGGGATTCGGGGAGAAAAGCCCTCTCACAGACCACATCGTTTCGTGCGTTAAAAAGCGCGTAAACATATTGAAAACCCAAATTGGAAATGCCAACGTGATAATAATTGGGGAAAATTAAGCAAATCCTGATTTTCCCTCCCCAGTCCTTAAAAATCGTTCCTTTTTCCTTCGAAAGGAAACCCTCCCAGTATCGTCTGATCAAAGATGACATATTCAATCAACGCCTTCCCTCAAAAAGGTGGGGAGGTCATTTCGGTCACGAAATTGATCTCTTTTAGACCTAAACCTGAAGCCCGAAAATTCTTCGAGCCCTTTCCCCTTACGCATAAAAGCTGGTACGTCTATATTGCTCAGATCCTCTTCGGGGAGCAAAATTTGGGGGCGAAATTCCTTTTGTTGCTGAGGTTCTTCTAAACCAGTGGCTATCACCGTAACCCTCACCTCCTCATCGAGGCCCTCTTCTATCACCGCTCCAAATATGATATTAGCCTCCTCCGATGCTTCTTCCTGGATTAAGGTTGCGGCTTCGCTGACTTCATAAAGGGTAAGGTCGGGACCTCCGGTAATGTTTATGAGCACACCTTTGGCTCCCTTTATAGAAACGTCCTCAAGAAGAGGACTACATATGGCCTGTTGTGCGGCTTCCAGAGCCCGTCCCTCACCTGAGGCCCTCCCCATACCCATTATGGCCATCCCCATTTCCGACATTATGGTCTTCACGTCGTTAAAATCTAAGTTCACCAAACCGGGCATTATGATCAGGTCCGCTATTCCCTTTGCAGCTTGATAAAGAACCTCGTCGGCCTTTTTAAAGGCATGAAGTAATGGGGTATTTTTATCACTTATGGTTAAAAGCCTATCATTGGGAATGGTTATAATAGTGTCAACGACCTTCTTCAATTCTCGCCAACCTTCTTCGGCTTGAAGTCTTCGTTTCTTCCCCTCGAAACGGAATGGTTTGGTAACAATGGCCACCGTCAAGGCCCCCAATTCCTTGGCTACTTGAGCTACAATAGGGGCTCCTCCTGTCCCAGTTCCTCCTCCAAGACCAGCCGCTATGAAAACCATGTGGGCCCCTTGGAGGGCATCCCTTATTAGGTCTATGCTCTCCTTAGCCGCTTCTTTACCAATTTGCGGATTCCCCCCCGCACCCATACCCCCCGTTAATCTTTCTCCTAATTGTAATTTCACCGGAGCTGAACACCTCTGAAGGGCCTGTATGTCAGTGTTAGCGGCTATCAATTCCACCCCTTCAAGCCCATAATTTATCATGGTATCCAAAGCGTTACATCCAGCTCCCCCTATCCCTATTATCTTTATCACCGTCGTTTGGAATTCCCTATCGAGCTCAAAACGTTCTAATTCCCTCATCTTTTCCCTCCTTTATTAGCTTGAGAACATCTCTTTAAATAATTCCTTCAATCTACGTTTTAACCTTGGTCCTCCTTCTCGAACTTTAAGACCTTTCGGCTGTTCTTTACGAGCTCCATAAATTACAAGACCCACCGCGGTGGCATATTGGGGATTTTGTACGATATCCACCAAGCCCCCTACGCCCCGAGGATACCCTCGCCTCGCCGGTAGATCAAACAGATCGGTGGCCATTTCCACAATGCCTTCCATCAAAGCTGTCCCCCCGGTTAAGACTATCCCTGCGGGCATAAGCTTTAAGTATCCAGACTTATCGAGTTCTTCATTGACCAACCTCAATATCTCTTCCACTCGAGGCTCTATGATCTCTGCCAAAAGACGCCGAGAGACGACCCGTGACCTTTGCCCTTCACTTACCGGTGAGACTTCGAAGGTCTCATCTGAGGAGAGCAATGAAGATAAAGCACAACCATACTTCCGCTTTATTTTCTCAGCCTCCTCAAGAGGAGTGCGCAATCCAAAGGCTATATCGCTGGTTATGTGATCACCGGCTACTGGCAGAATAGCGGTATGCCTTAAACTTCCTCGGTGGAACAAGGCCAAATCGGTAGTCCCTCCCCCTATATCCACTAAAGCCACTCCCAACTCCATCTCCTCGGGGGTTAAAATTGCTTCGCTTGAGGCTAACTGTTGAAGAACCACATCTTGAACCTCAAGTCCGGCCTTGTGGACACATTTTATGAGGTTTTTCGTGGCCGTAATGGAACCGATAACTATATGGGCTTTGACCTCCAACCTTATACCACTCATCCCACGGGGATCTTTTATTCCATCTTGTCCATCTAAGATGAACTCTTGCGGCAGTACGTGAAGCACTTGCTTGTCATTGGGGATAGCTAAAGCTCGGGCTGCATCTATCACCCTTGCTATATCCTCATCGCTCACCTCGCCTGCTTTAAGGGCTACGACACCACTTGAATTCAAACCTTGTATGTGAACGCCCGAAATCCCCACTATTGCCGATTTTATCTCGCAACCGGCCATAAGTTCCGCTTCAGCAACCGCCTTTTTTATCGATTCAACGGTTGATTCGATGTTGATAACCATTCCCCTACGAATGCCCCTGGAAGGAGCAGTACCTATTCCAATGATATCGACACCTCGGGAACTGGGAACCCCCACTAAAACACAGACCTTAGTAGTACCTATATCTAAACCGACTATAACGTTTTCCTTACTCATTTCTTCCCTCCCTCACCAAATCCCACAATAACTTTATCGGGTTCCACATACACTAGGTAATTCGGTTTCCTTCCCTCCAAAAGCTTCCGAACCGATTTAAGGACTTTGAGCCCTTCTTGTAGCTGCGAGGCCTTTAACCTGAACCAAATCCCCTCTTGCGTTAAGAAGGCGTAAAAATCCCCCTCTTTTTTAAAGGACAAAGGGGCCATTTCTTTGATCAACCTCTGGATTTCCTCATCATGGAGACTGAATTCCGTAAGGTCTTTTCCCTCGATTCTTAACCTTAGCGTAGAGGGGTACAGCTTCCAAATCTCACATCCTTCGATTTTGGGATTCTTAAGGAGAATCTCCCCTAAGTTTTTCAAATTTATCTCGAAAAGGTTCTTGCCCGAAAGCACCGGAAGCAGAGTATTTTCAAGCTCATTAAGGGAAATCGCCTGGTTTCCTTGGACCTCTACCTTCTGTACAGGAGGCAAAAAATGCCATACCCAAAGGCCAGAAACTACGAAAAACACCAGCGAAAGAATTAGCCACTTCATATCTGCACCTTAAGAGAAGCCCCTTTTAATATCTCCAGAACAAGTTCATCGAAAGTAAGCCCCTCATACGAAGCAGCCCGAGGAACAAGGCTTGTGGCAGTCATACCTGGAATGGTATTGACTTCTAGAACCCAAAGCCCTCCCTGGGGATCCAACCTGAAGTCAACCCTAACACAACCGCTACACTTAAGGGCCTTATAAGCCAAAACCGCAAGTTCTTTGGCCCTTCTCCTAAGCTCATCCCCTATGGGGGCAGGTATCAAATACTGGGTCTTTCCAGGGGTATATTTCCTTTCGAAATCGTAAAAGCCTCCCTCGGGCAATATCTCTATAACCTCAAGGGGCCTACCATTTAAAACAGCCACCGTGACTTCTTTCCCAGGAATAAAACGTTCGATAAAGACCTCGGAGTCATACTCTAAAGCTTTTGACAGCGCGGGTTTAAGTTCGGCTTTATCTTTCACAATGCTTACACCGATAGTTGAACCTTCCGAAACCGGCTTAACGACCCAAGGCAATGGAAAACTCGGGTTTATCCCCTCTTCCCAAACCACAAACTCGGGTGTGGGTATACCTGAGGCGAGGAAAACCTGTTTGGCTTTAACCTTGTTCATAGCCAAAGCACTTCCTAAAACCCCTGAACCCGTGTAGGGAATCCTTAAAAGCTCCAAGAGTCCTTGGATCGTGCCGTCCTCTCCCATTTTTCCGTGCAGGGCCAAAAAGGCAAGGTCTATTTTGGCATCAAGGATCTTCTGCACTATATCTCCGTCTAAGATTACCGGAAAGGCGTCAATCCCTTGCCTCCGAAGGGCCTCAAGAACCGCCATCCCGCTTCTCATCGATATCTCTCTTTCGTTCGAAAGACCCCCCATAAGAACGCCTACTCTTTTCCCCTTCAACTCCAAATTTCGACCTCCAGCTCCAGTTCCACATTGAAAAGTTTAAAAACTCCTTCTCTTATCTCCTCAATTAATCCCATCACATCGCTGAAAGTGGCATCCCCTAAGTTCAAGATAAAATTGGCATGCAAAGGAGAAACTATCGCCCCTCCTCGTCTTTTGCCCTTAAACCCCGCCTTATCGATAAGATACCCTGCCGGAGGCCCATTGGGTGGGTTTTTGAATATACAACCAGCACTTGGGAAGCCTATGGGCTGTGTCTTCATTCTTTTAAGTCTTAAACTTCTTGTCTTCTCTCGGATCTCTTTGGGATCTCCTTCCAAAAGTTCAAAACCAACCTCCCATATCACCTCGTTTTCCCTCAGGGGACCTCGGCGGTAAGAAAAGGCCAAACTCTCCCTTTTTTCCCTTTTACCTTGAGGGGTGTAAACAATAAGGTACTTTATCCTGTCCCCAATCTCATATCCCCAGGCTCCGGCATTTCCCTTTATAGCTCCTCCTACCGAACCCGGTATCCCACAAAGTCCTTCCAAGCCCGAGAGCCCTTTGCTCTCGCAAAAACTGAGAAGATGTTCGAGACTTGTACCAGAACCAACGGCCAAAATAGGATCTTCGGATCTAATAAAATTGGAGGCCTTTTTCAAATCTATTAAGACCTCCTTGATTCCGCAGTCATCCACCAGGAGGTTAGTTCCCTTCCCTATGACCCTAAAGGGCACGACCCAATGATTTAGAACCTCAAGGATTTCCAAAAGCCCTTCTTCCGAATAAGGCCTTATAAGCAAGGGCACAGGTCCTCCAATCCTAAAAGAGGTAAGCTTCTTCATCAAAAGGCCTTCCTCAATTTCCACCATCCTCTTTTTCTTCATTTCCTCGATTAGAGCCTTCATCTCAGAAGAAGCCTCAGCAACTCTTCTGAAACCTCACTTATGTTGCCCGCCCCTAAGGTGACCACCACGTCGCCTTCTTTCAAAATGGGCAAAATAAGATGGGGGATTCTCTCCCGCTCTTCCACATATAACACCCTATCGCCCACTTTCCCTTTTAGTGTTTCATAAAGCCTTAAACCTGATACCCCCTCTATTGGTTCCTCCCCTGCCGGATAGACTTCGGTAAGTATCAGTAAAGCCACCCCATCGAAACATTGGGTAAATTCCGTAAAAAGGTCTTTTAACCTTGTATAGCGATGAGGTTGAAAGACTACAATTATCCTTCTGCCTAGTTCGCTTAATGCTTTAAGGGAGGCCTTTATCTCCTCGGGATGATGAGCATAATCATCAACTATCATTATGCCTTGGGCTTCGCCTTTAACCTCCAGCCTTCTTTCCACTCCTTTAAAGTCTTCAAGCGCTTCTTGGATGGTCCCAAAAGGAATGTCCAATTCTAAACCGCAAGCAACCGACGCCAAGGCATTTTGGACGTTATGTTCTCCAGGTATCTTTAACCTGATCTCTCCTAATTCTTTTCCTTCAACGTAAACCCGAAAGGCAACTCCCCATTGTTTTTTTTCAATCACTACGCCTTTAACCTGAGCCCCATTCGACAACCCATAGGTAATCTTTCTCTTTTTTATGAAAGGTATAATTTCCCTCACCACCGGATGATCTTCACAGAGAATGGAAACGCCATAAAATGGCACCTTGTTTGCAAACTGAACAAAAGCCTCTTTTAACCTTTCAAAGGTCCCATAAAAGTTGATGTGTTCGCGATCAATGTTGGTTATGACCACTATTGTAGGAATCAAACTTAAAAAACTACCGTCGCTTTCATCGGCTTCAGCCACCAGGAATTCGCCCGCTCCCAACCTGGCTCCTCCTCCTATTCCTTTGACCCTTCCCCCAATAACTGCCGTAGGGTCAAAACCCCCACAAGCCAAAACTTGGGCGATCATGGAGGTAGTGGTGGTCTTACCGTGGCTTCCCGCTACGGCTATTCCGTATTTCATCCTCATCAACTCAGAGAGCATCTCCGCTCGCGGAATAACGGGAATCCCCCGCTTCAAGGCCTCCTGGACTTCCGCATTGGTAAAAGGAACTGCTGATGAAACCACTACCACATCTGCCCCCTCTACATATCGAGGATCGTGACCGTAAAACACCTTACAACCCAATTCCTCAAGGCGCTTTGTGGCTTTATTGGGTTTTAAATCGGAACCTGTTACCCTATACCCTAAGTTATGTAAGACCTCCGCTATACCACTCATCCCTGAACCGCCTATACCGACAAAATGGACCTGCCTTATCTTCCCACGGTACATCTCTCAAGCTCCATCGAACGGTCGACTATTATCTGAGTAGCATGAGGCTTACCCAAACTGAGAGCCCTTTTTTCCATTTCAAATCTTAATTCCTCTTTCGTCATCAATTCCTCCACGCTCTCTATCAGCTTCCCCGGTGTGAGCTCACTTTGAAGGATCATCTTAGAAGCCCCGTGTTTTACGAAAACTTGGGCGTTTTTCACTTGATGATTCGAAGTGGAGTGAGGATAGGGAACCAAAATGGAAGCCCGTCCCACACAGGAAATCTCAGCCAAGGTCAAAGCCCCTGCCCTCGATATGATCAAATGAGCCTTACCATACCATCTACCTATAGATTCATCAAAAGGGAAGATCCATCCTTCTACGCCCATTTTAGCGTATTCCTCTTTAAGCCACTCATAATCCATCTTCCCTGTTTGATGGATTATCCTCACTTTATCCTTTAAGCTCCTCAAAGCCTCGGAAACCACTCGGTTTAATGCTGAACTCCCTTGACTACCCCCAAGTACAAATACCGTGAAAGGCATTTTTCTCTCCTCTTTTCGAGCATCCTCTATCACCTTTTGGCGAACGGGGTTTCCGGTAACTTCGGTTTTGGATTTGGGAAAATAGGAAAGGGTTTCTTCAAAGGAGACGAAAACCCTCTGGGCAAAAGGCGCGCTTAAACGATTGGCCAAACCCGGTATCACATTCTGTTCGTGAATTGCTCGGGGGATCCTCAGTATAGCCGAAGCCAAAATCATAGGGCCTGAGGCATAACTTCCGAAACCTAACACAAGGTCTGGTTTTATGGATCTCAATAAAGCGACTGCTTGGGGTAAAGCAAAAACAAGCGCCAAAAGCCCCATTATACCTCCTACTATTCCTTTCCCCGTTAAAGGCTTGGCTTGAAGGGCCCTATATTCACCGGCTGATAAAAGAGATCTCTCCACCTCTCTTCCGGTACCGACAAACCAAACCTCCCATCCCCTTTTCTGGAACTCTTGGGAACAAGCAAGGGCAGGAAACACATGTCCCCCCGTACCACCTGTGGCTATCAGAACCCTTGGCGCCAAATCTTTTTTTCTCCTGCGTCTTGCGATGTTCGCAAAAGAATACCCATGGAAACCAAGGAGATCAAAAGGGAAGACCCCCCATAACTTATAAAGGGAAGTGGCAGACCCGTTATTGGGAAAATCCCAAGCACAACCCCCATATTCAAAAAGGCCTGTAAAGCCAACATCAAACCTAAACCTATGGCCAAATTGCCCGAAAAAGGATCGGGATGTTTTAAGGCAATTTTAACACCTCGCCAAAAGATGATGAAAAAGGCCATCCCTATGCCAGTAATGCCCAAAAACCCGAATTCTTCACCTATATTGGCCAAAACGAAATCCACATGAGGAAGAGGCAAAAAGAAAAATTTTTGCTTACCAAGCCCTATCCCAACCCCTAAAAGCCCACCTTTTGCAAGGGCTAAGAAGCCCTGTTTTAACTGATACGGCGCTTGAGTAGGGTCTTCCAGGTAGGCTAAAAAGTCCATGAACCTTTTAAAAATGTAACTTTTGGAAATCCCCACCAAGATCAAAGGGGGTATTAAAGCCAAGGTAGCAAAAACTAAATGCGTCAATCTCCATCCGTAAAGGAACATTAATAAGATCCCCAAGATGTAAAGAAAACCTGCCGTACCGAAATCAGGTTCAAGTAAAACAAGCCCCACAACCGTAAACAGTATCGCTAATGGCCGTAGAAAATCCTGTAACTCCGTTTTCGGATACTCAACACTTGTTTTGGCCAAAAACAGAACAAGCCCGAGTTTCGCCAACTCTGAAGGTTGGAAGACGAAAATTGGTGCTTTAATCCATCTCCTTGCTTCACCCGCCTTAATTCCTATCCCTGGCACCAACACTAGGATTAAAAGCAAAATCACCACTCCCAAAAGAGGAAAGGTCCATTTTTTTAAAAATTTGGGGCTTAACTTGAGGAAAAATACGAAAATCGGCAAGGAAAAAATAAAGGAGATTAATTGGCGTTTAAAGTAATAAAAGGGATCGTCAAACCGCAAGGAAGCCCTCGGGGCACTCGCACTTAGAATCGATAAAAAACCCATTAACAAAAGTCCTATGAAACATCCGATTAACCAGGGGTCATAACCCCTTTTCACTGGCTAACCTCCTTACTGCTTCCTGGAAGACCTCGCCTCTATGCTTGTAATCCAAAAACAAATCGAAACTCGCGCAACTTGGAGAGAGTAAAACGCATTCTCCTGGCTTGGCAGCGGAAAAGGCGAGTTTTACTGCTTCTTCCATATCCTCCGCTTCAAACACGGGAATTAAATCTTGGAAGATCTCTTTAAGTTTAGGCCTCGCCTTTCCTATTGCTACCAGTGCCTTTAGCTTTTCGGCTTTACTCCTTAAAATCCCCAGATCAATCCCTTTATTCAATCCCCCGGCGATGAGAATAACAGGATTTTCAAAGGCTTCAAGGGCCCTTAAGGTCGCATGAGGGTTTGTGGCCTTTGAGTCATCATAAAAGAGAACACCATCTACTTCTGCCACGAATTGAAGTCGGTGGGGAAGGGGCTGAAAGGTATAAAGCCCTTCCCTGATCCTTTCTTCATCAAGCCCCAATAACAAGGAAGCTCCAATTGAAGCCATCACGTTTTCCAGGTTGTGAGGACCTTTTAAGGGAATACCCTTAAGTTCAATGGCTCCCTCTTTCCCCTCAAAATCCCAACGGATTTTCTCACCTTCCAAAAAGATCCCTTTAATGGTTTTTTTTGATATTGGAATAACCTTGGGGTTTATTTTTTTCTCAAACTCCTTAACTACCGGATCGTCAAAGTTCAAAATGGCAAAATCCTCTTCCGTTTGGTTTTTGAATATATTGGCCTTAGCCCTGAGGTAATCGTTAAAGTCCCTATGACGGTCATAATGGTCATCACTTATGTTAAGGAAAACCGAAATAAAGGGCTTAAAGCTTTCTATGGTTTCCAGCTGAAAACTCGAAACTTCAAGGACCAATACCTCCGCCTTTTCCCTCCTTAAAACGTACTCGCTGAGAGGCGTTCCTAAATTCCCTCCTACAAAGGCCTTGATGCCACCCTTTTGAAGGATATGGCCTATAAGTGAAGTGGTGGTACTTTTGCCATTTGTTCCAGTAATTGCTACAATCGGTTCCTTCACTCTTTGAAAGGCGAACTCGAGTTCGCCTATAACCTTTATCCCCTTTTCCTTTAAACGCCCAAAAAGCTCGGCCTTGAGATCAACACCAGGGGAAACTATCACCAAAGAAACTCCTTCGAAACTCCTTTCATCATAGGGACCAAGCTCGACCCTTATCCCCTTCTCCTCAAGCTCCCTTTTCACCTCTTGAAGGTCCTCATTAAGATCGAGCCCCAATACTTCGAAACCCTCCTCCTTCAGAAGCAAAGAAGCCGCCCTCCCGCTTTTCCCAAGTCCTATTACTGCAGTCCTTTCGCCCATCTGCCAATCACCTCAGTTTGAGAGTGCTTAATCCCAAAAGCCCCAGGACTATCGATATAATCCAAAACCTAACGATTATTTTAGGCTCGGGCCATCCCTTCAGCTCAAAATGGTGATGTAAGGGGGCCATCTTAAAGATCCTCCTTCTCCTCAACTTGAAGGACAAAACCTGTAGAATAACCGAAACGGTCTCGGCCAAAAACACCCCGCCCACCAGAGCTAAAAGCAGTTCTTGCCTTAACAATATGGCCATACTCCCCAAAGCGCCTCCTAAAGCCAGAGCCCCCACATCCCCCATGAAGATCTGGGCGGGATAAGCGTTAAACCACAAAAAACCCAATCCCCCACCTAAGATGGCACCACAAAAAACCGCCAATTCGCCTGCCTCTCTGATGTAAGGGATTAAGAGATAACGCGAAAATTCCCAATGTCCGCTACAATAGGCAAAAATCGCAAAGGTACCGGCACTAACCATAACTGGTCCTATAGCCAAACCGTCAAGACCATCGGTAAGATTCACCGCATTTGAGGTCCCGCACAATACAAAGATCGAGAAGGGGATCCACCAAGAACCTAAATCCGGTTCAAATCCCTTGAAAAACGGAACGGTTAAGGTGCTTTTAAAGCCCGGAGCTTTTAATATAATGTAGGTTAAGATCCCAGAAAATATCAATTGAAGCAAAAACTTGACCTTTCCTGACATTCCCCTTTTTCTGATTAACTTTAGATAATCGTCCAAAAAGCCTATGAATCCAAACCCGATGAGGGCGAATATGACAATCCAAAGGTAAAAGTTGGAGAGTTTCCCCCAAAGAAGGGTTGAACCTATTATGGAAAAGAGCAACAAGGTACCTCCCATGGTGGGAGTGCCCTCTTTTTGCCTATGTCTCACAGGGACTTCTTCCCTTATCCTTTGACCTATCTGTTTTTCCCTGAGCTTTTCTATTAGGTAAGGACCAAGAATGAGGGATATGAGTAAGGCCGTAAGGATCGCCCCTATAGTTCTGAAGGTTATGTATTTAAAGACGTTAAACCCAACAAAAACATTACTCAATGGATAAAGAAGTTCGTAAAGCATCACTCCTCCTCAAGAAAGCCTTTTACCTTTTCCATCTCCATAATCCTCGATCCCTTTAAGAGGACAAAATCCCCTTCTCTCAGGTACTCCTTAAGGGCTTTTCCTATCTCAGCATGATCTTTCCCAATGAATAAAAACCCCTTAAACCCTTCCTCTATGGCACCGGAGGCGATGCTTTCTGCCCACTTTCCGAGAAGGAAAAGCGCGTCGATCCCTAATTGAGCGCACCACCTTCCCACTTCCTTATGATAAACGTCCGCCAAAGATCCGAGTTCGGCCATATCGCCCAACACTGCAATCTTTCTTCCCGAAGCCAAGGAAAGCACATTTAAAGCAGATCTTAATGACATGGGATTCGAATTGTAGCAATCCTCTATGATCCAAAAATCCCTAAGTCTTACCATACACCCTCTCATGGGGAGGGGTTCGAAAGAAGAAAGACCTTCTCCTATCTTCTCCAAGGGGATACCCATCACCATAGCCACCGAAGAAGCGGCAAGGCTACAATAAACCCCCCCTTCCCCGAGAACCCTGGTTGAAACCCTTATATTTTCGCTTGGAACCCTCAAGGTGAAGCTAACTCCTTTTTCAGTCACCTTGATGTCCTCAGCACTTATGGTGGTTTTGGAGGATTTACCAAAGGAAACTTTTTCCCCCTCGAAACTCTGGGCTATCTCCCTGACTAGGGGGTCGTCTTCGTTATAGATCAAAATTGAATCGGATTTCATTCCGTGTAAAAGTTCTGATTTTGCCCTTTGAACCCCTTTCAGATCCGAAACACCTTCAAGATGGACCGGTCCTATATTGGTTATAACGCCCAATTTGGGGCGAGCTATTCGGCTCAAATAAGAAATTTCCCCAAAAGAGGACATCCCCATCTCAAGAACGATCGCCTCATCCTCCGGAGAAGCCCAAAGAAGAGAAAGGGGAAGTCCAACTTGGTTGTTGTAACTCTTAGGACTTTTAGAAACTTTAAGCCCTCCAAGGCTAAGAAGATGAGTTATCATCTCTTTTGTGGTTGTCTTGCCACAAGAACCAGTTATGCCTATCACAACCCCCTTGAGACGATCCCTCCAAAAGGAGGCTAATCTTCCAAGGGCATGAAGGGTATTCTCCACTTTTATAAGTGAAAATCCTATCCTACCGACCTCCCTTTGAATGACCGCTCCACTTGCCCCCTTCCGTTTCACTTCTTCGATAAAATCGTGACCATCATATCTTTTGCCTTTCAAAGCGAAGAACAACTGACCCGCCTCAAGGGTTCTTGAATCCGTTGACACTCCCACTACCCTTTTTTCCGGATTACCTTCCAAGAGTCTTCCTTCCAAGGCTTCTACCACTTCTCTTATTCTCAGCTCCAACCCCTCTCCTCCAAAGCTCTTTTGGCCTCGATACGATCGTCAAAGGGAATCCTTTCGTTTCCTATTATCTGGTAAGTCTCATGCCCCTTTCCAGCGATCAATACGGTGTCCTCCTTTTGAGCCCTCCTTATGGCCTCTTTTATGGCTTCTCTCCTATCTGGGATTATGAGATATGGTACTCCCTCAAGGAGCCCCTGTTTTATCTCCTCTATTATCCTCACCGGGTCTTCTCCCCTTGGGTTATCGGAGGTCAAAACTACCAAGGAAGCTAACCTTGAAGCGATCCTTCCCATTAATGGCCTTTTGGTCCTATCCCTTTCACCTCCACACCCAAATACCACTATCAATCTTCCTGAGGTGAGTTTCTTAAGTTCTTTTAGTACCTTCTCCAAAGCATCAGGGGTGTGAGCGTAATCCACAATTACCAGGGGATTTTCCTTTATCTTCTCCATCCTACCCGGTACTCCTTTAAAACCCGCTATACCTTCCTTAATGGCTTCCTTATCTATCCCCAAGGCTAAACTCACCCCTAAAGCTGCCATCAGGTTATAAAGGTTAAAAAGCCCTACCAAAGGGGAAGTCACTTCAACTTCACCCCAGGGAGTCTCGAAAAGTGTCCAGATACCTTCTTTATTTTCCTTAAAGGACAAAGGCCGAATATCACCCTCTTTACCGAAACTTAACCTTTTTGAGCAAACCGCCCTTTCTCCCACCTCTTTGACTTTAGGATCATCGGCATTATAAATAGCCCAAGTCTCTTTCTCGCTCTCCCTGAGCACCTCTTCAAACAAAAGGGCCTTGGCCCTAAGGTATTCCTCCATCGTTTTATGATAATCCAGGTGTTCTGGTGAGATGTTGGTAAAAAGACCTACGTCGAAATGACAACCTTTAACCCTTTTCTGCACCAGGGCATGAGAGGAGACCTCCATAACCACGTACTTTACTCCGGCCTTTCTCATCTCATCGAGAAGTTGCTGTAAATACAAGGCAGAAGGAGTAGTATTGAGAGCCTCTTTTTCGATTCCGTTCCAGCGATAATTGATAGTCCCTATAACGCCCACCTCAAAACCAGCTTTTTTGATTATGGACTCAAGAAGGTACGTGGTGGTCGTCTTTCCATTTGTACCGGTGATTCCTATAAGTCTCATCTCCTTACTCGGATGGCCATAAAAATTTGAGGCCACCTGCCCTAAAGCAGCCTTAGTATCCTCCACCAGAACATAAGGAACATTAACCCCCTCGATCCTTCTTTCCACTAAAAGGGCTGAAGCCCCTCTGTTTAGAGCTTCTTTTATGAATAGATGACCGTCATTTCTCTCGCCCTTTATGGCCACAAAAAGACAGTTGGGTTCCACGGTCCTTGAATCGCAACTTATGCCTTCGATATTAAGGGTAAGGTCTCCGCAGGCTTCAACGATTTTAATACCCTTTATAACTTCTTCAAACCTCATCCACCCTTTCCCATCTCAGACATGGCTAAGGTACTCCGTGGGGGTATCTTCCAATATTGAATGAGCTCTTGAACGATCTTTCTGAATACCGGAGCCGCCACTTCTCCTCCGTAAATAGAAGTCCTGGGTTCATCAAACATCACCAGTATTACTGCCCTCGGACGATCAGCCGGGAAAACCCCCACAAAAGAGGCCACAAAATGCTCCCGGCTGTAAGCTCCTCGATGGGGGTCATACTTTTGGGCTGTTCCAGTCTTCCCTGCTATTGAATAACCCTCTAAAAAAGCCTTCGTCCCCGTACCTTCGAGAACAACCCTTTCTAACATCCCCATTAT
Organism: uncultured Thermodesulfobacteriota bacterium; assembly: GCA_964543765.1. Taxonomy (GTDB): domain Bacteria; phylum Desulfobacterota; class B13-G15; order B13-G15; family B13-G15; genus B73-G16. The sequence continues at coordinate 4,970 of CAZIZI010000013.1, read as the reverse complement.
TAGCCTCGAAACCTCGGGGGAAAGAATCCTTTTCTCCACTTGAGGTTCCATCACCAAAACCTTACCATCCCCTACTTTTCTGAGTTCCTTAACGATGCGAGGCTTAACTTTTAAACCACCATTGGCTATTGCTGAATAAGCTGCGGCGATCTGCAACGGTGTACAACTCATACCTTGACCAAACCCTAGGGTCATAAGATCCACAGGTGTCCAAAGTTTTGGTGGTTTAAGTACCCCCTTCTCTTCTGGTAGTCCAATGCCCGTTTTTTCACCAAATCCCAGGCTTTTAAGAAATTCGTAATACTCATCGGCTCCTATGGTTTTCGCTATTTTCGCAGCTCCTATATTACTTGAATATTTAATGACCTCTTCTACCGTAAGCCAATCATAAGACTTTACATCCCTTATGGTTACACCAAAAACGTTGTAACGTCCCCTTTCACAGAATACGATATCATTAGGCCTTAAAAAACCTTTCTGCAAAGCGGTTGCCACAAGGAAGGGTTTTAAAGTACTACCTGGTTCAAAGAGTCCCACCGTGACGAAGTTTTTCCTGTTTTCGGGAGGATAGAGCCAGAAAGAATTTGGGTTAAAGGAAGGTAAAGAAGCCATCCCCAATATATCTCCTCGGATTGGATCCATTATTAAACCCACAGCTCTTTTCGCTCGGCATTCCTCAAGTCCCTCCTGTAGGGCTCTTTCAAGGATGTATTGTACATTTACGTCTAAGGTCAGATAAACATCCCATGGACCTTCTTCCCCCTTTTCGAGGGGCAAAAAGACCTTTCCAAGTCCATCCCTTTCGATGACCATATCCATTAAAGGAGCCTTGAGAAATTTCTCATAAACCCTTTCAACCCCTTCAAGCCCCTCATGATCGATATTGACAAATCCGAGCACCACCGAGGCCAATTCTTTATAAGGGTAAAACCTTTTGGGTTCCTCAATAACCCCTATACCCTTTATTTTCAATTCCTTAACCCTTTCCCACTCTCCCGGTGATACGTGACGTTTTATCCATACGAAATGTCTATCGGTAGAAAACTTTTCCAGGAGTTCTTTTGGATCTAAATTTAAAAGGCGGGCTAATGATATTGCCGCCTTCTCTTTGTTTTCTATAAGGGAAGGAACCCCATAAACGGAGGGAACCGTAATGCTCAAGGCCATTTCTCTTCCTTCCCTATCCAATATCCTCCCCCTTTTGCTGGGAAAAGAGAGCTTCGTGTAATGTTGTCGGTTTATTTTCTCGAAAAACTCATTCCTTGAAATAAATTGGAAATAAAAAGCCCTTATCTCAAAGGCTAAAAATATAAAAAACACCAATAAACTTACTAAAGCCAATCTAATTCCCTTGGGGCTCATTTTCTTCCCCCAGGACGATCACTTCTTCCTTTTTAGGGAAACGCATCCCCAATTTTTCTCTCGCCAGACGTTCTATTTCTGAGGGAGAAGTTGATAAAGCGATCTCAAGCCTTAATTCCTTTTTCTTTCTCAAAAGTTCTTCCCTCTCTTTTTGAAGTTCCGAAATTTCATATTTAAAATGAATATTGGAGCTCCTTATAATCCCCAAAAAAAGCACTCCGCCTAACATCATTAAAATTCCCAAAATGACTTCCTTATTACCTCCCCTTTTCATATCCTCTCCGCTACTCTCATTTGAGCGCTCCTTGATCTAGGATTGCGTTTGACTTCCTCTTCACTCGGTAGAATTGGATTTCGAGTAATAACTTCCAAAACCTTCCTGTTACCTCCACACAAACATTGAGGATACCAGGAAGGACATATACAGTCCTTTGATAATCGCCCAAATACCTCTTTCACAATGCGATGTTCCAACGAATGAAAAGAAAGGACTACAATTCTACCCCCTTTCTTTAAACAGAAAGGAAGTTTTTCTAAGACCTCTTTGAGGTTTTTAAGCTCTTGGTTCACGGCAATCCTTAAGGCAAGAAATGTCTTGGTAGCGGGATGGATCTTATCGGGATGGAATTTCTTAGGAATTACTTGGGAGATTAATTCAGCTAGTTCACGAGCGCTTCTTACTCCGCCTTTTAAACGCTTTTCTCCTATTGCCTTTACAATCTTTGAGGCCCATTTCTCATCTCCGTAAAACCTTATGATTCGTCTCAATTCCTCAAGAGGCCACCTGTTAATTATCTCGTCGGCAGTAAGGGAACTACTTTTATCCATCCTCATGTCAAGAGGGGCATCTTCGTTAAATGAAAATCCCCTTTTTGAACTCAAATGAAAAGACGAAATTCCTAAATCCAAAAGGACCCCATCTACTTCTCTAAAATCAAGATCCTGAAGAATCGTATCTACGTTAACTAAATTATCTCGGACAAGCACAAAGCGGCCTTCAAACTTCTTAAGGCGCTTTTTAGCCCTTTCCAATATCTCCTCATCCCAATCAACGCCTATGAGGAATACCTGAGAAGAGGCCTTTAATATCTCCTCCGCGTGTCCTCCCTCACCTACAGTTAGATCAACAAAAACGCCCCCTTTGGCACAATTGAGGTATTGCACCACCTCCTTAGCCATAACCGGTATGTGGAAGAACTCTTCTTTCTCTTCTGTCATCTGACACTCTACCGCAAAAGCCATTCTAAAAACCCATCCGCTCCGCGATCATTTCGCTGATTTGGTCAAAACTCTCCTCACATTTCTTCATCTCTTCTTCCCATTTCTCCTTGTCCCATATCTCGAATCCCTTAAGCATACCCACTAACACCACTTCCTTTTTCAGATTGGCTTGTATCCTCAGTTGAAGGGGGATCAATAACCGACCGTGATCGTCAAGCTTACAATCCACAGCCCCTGAGAAAAAATACCGAAAGAACCTCTTAATCTCACCCCTTAAAAGTGGGAGCTCCTTCAACTTCTCCTCCCATTTCCTCCATTCCTCCATAGGAAAGGCAACAACACACGAATCATAAACGGTAAGTACCAACTCCTCACTCTTATAATGAACCTGAAGAACCTCCCTAAACTTGGAGGGAATGCTCACTCGTCCTTTACTGTCAATCACATGCTCAAATCGCCCGCGAAACACGGTGTCACCACTTTATCCCACCTTGTCCCACTTTAGTCTATTTTGAGGAAGTTGTCAACTTTTGGAATTATGTTTCAAAAAACAAAGGGGAGGGTTGACCCTCCCCTTTTGTTTTTTGAGAGATATGGCCCTTTAAGACGTTAACTTTTGGCCTTTTCTCTTTCTTCGAGTCTAACTTTACGTCTCAAAATCTTTCCTGAAGGTGAGGTGGGAAGGCTTTCCCGGAACTCGATAAAGTGTGGTACTTCGTAAGGTGCGAGTTTTTTGCTGCACCACTCAATTAGTTCTTGAGTTGATGGGGGGGCTGTTACTTCTTTTTTAAGCACAACCAGTGCTTTTATCTTCTCGCCCACTTCGGGATCGGGAATTCCTATTACACAGGCTACCGTCACGGAAGGATGTTCGTTTAAAACCCTTTCGACTTTTGAAGGAACTACCCTATATCCTTTATGTTTGATTATATCACCTGACCTATCTAAGAAGAAGACCCACCCGTTTTCGTCTATTTTTACTATATCGCCGGTTTTATACCATAATCTATCCCCTATTTTTATAAAACTTTTTGCGGTCTCTTCGGGTTTATTCCAATAACCTTTAATCATATGGTCAGAAGAGATAAGAAGTTCTCCCTGCCCCGGAACACTAACCTCTTCCAGGGTATCCGGATCCACAAGTTTTGCCTTCCAATGAGGGAGAACTCGGCCTAAACTTCCTTCAGGAATTTCTTCGTCTCCTGGAGTCATGGTTATACCACCACAGGCCTCTGTGGCACCAAGGCCTTGATAGATATATTTCCCCGTTCGTTCTCGCCAACGCTCAATGAGAACTGGAGGCAGATAATCACCTCCACTGTAACACCATTGAAGAGAGCTTAAATCATATTGATCGATTTTCGGATGTTCCAAAATCATCCGATAGAAAGTGGGAGTACCAAACATGTTCGTAACCTTATAACGTTCAATATGAGCTAGAACATCTTCAATGTCCATCCTAGGAAGTATCACCAGGGTATCTCCGTAGAGAAGCCCTGAAAGCCCCTGGGCCTGTCCTAAGATGTGATAAAGAGGGGATCCTTGAAGGATTACAGCTTTTCCTTTTGGCACCACCTTAGCGACAGTTTCTCTTTCTATTTTTGTACAGGAAACAAAAACGTCATGGGTGAAGGGGACACCCTTGGGTAGACCGGTTGTACCACTGGTATAAAGGATCTCAGCTAGGTCATCGGGATCTACTTCTACTTTAGGAATCTCTTTCCCCTTTTTGAGAAGTTCGTCAAACATTATCACCCCTTCTGGGTTTCCAAATTTTCTTGCCTTTAAAACAACATCATTAACTACTTCTTTCCACATCGGTAAGTGTTCAGCAGTATTACTGAAAATTACGTTTTCAAAAAGTCCAGCGTTTTTTAAAGGTTCCACATTTTGGAAATTTGCTTCACAACAAAAAATCGTCTTAGCTTCGCTATCCTTAGCTATGTATTCCAGATCGTGAGAGCCATAAAAATGGGTCACTGGAACCGCCACAGCTCCGATCCTTTGTAGGCTAAACCACGCTATCACCCACTGAGGGCAGTGGGGTAAATAAATTATAACTCTTTCCCCCTTCTTAACTCCCATCGTATTAAGGGAACCGGCAAGTCTTTCACACAAACTACGAAGTTCAGAATAAATGTACTCAACTCCAAGGTAAATCAAGCTGGTTTTATGTGGCTTCATCTCCACCGTTTCTTCGAAAACATCCCATACGCCCCTTTTCATGATCCCCTCCTTGAGAGTTTTTGCCTTAAGTTATGTCCTATTAGTCCCCCATTATATCCTTCATTGTAGGGTTTGTAAAACGAAAATAGATAAGCTCCCTACTTTAGAGTAGGAGGCTCATCTAACTTGTCTTAAACGTAACGTCCTCCCCTCGATAAATT